>NZ_CP082780.1:1385000-2077500 GCF_019915265.1 Bacillus aquiflavi | reverse complement strand
TCAGATTGATGAAATAAATGAAAAACATACAAATGAAAAGTATTTACCGAATATTATTTTACCCAAAAACATTAAAGGTTTTTTCTCTTTTGAAGAAGCACTTAATGAAATAAATATTATCGTAATCGCTGTTCCAACAAAAGCGATAAGGGAAGTAATCGGCAAGATTCGCGAATTCCAAAAAACACCTTTAACAATTGTCCATGTAAGTAAAGGGATTGAACCAGATACACTGCTGCGAATCTCCGAGATGATCGAGGAGGAAATGCCAAAAGAGCTTTTAAAGGATCTTATTGTTTTATCAGGTCCAAGCCATGCAGAAGAAGTAAGTCTTCGTCATCCGACTACAGTGACAGTGTCATCAAAAAATATGGTGGCCGCTGAAAAAATCCAAGATTTATTTATTAATCAGCATTTTCGTGTTTATACGAATCCAGATCTCATAGGTGTAGAAATCGGAGGGGCATTAAAAAATATTATTGCTTTAGCCGCAGGAGTTTCAGATGGAATTGGCTACGGAGATAATGCAAAGGCTGCTTTAATAACAAGAGGACTTGCAGAAATATCTCGTTTAGGGACAAAAATGGGGGCCAATCCGCTTACTTTTGCTGGTCTAGCAGGGATAGGCGATTTAATCGTTACATGTACAAGTGTTCATTCTCGCAATTGGCGAGCAGGAAATTTACTTGGAAAAGGCCATAGTTTAGATGATGTGCTTAATAGTATGGGAATGGTTGTTGAAGGAGTCCGAACAACAAAAGCAGCACATCAGCTTGCAAAAAAATATAATGTAACGATGCCAATTACAAATGCGCTTTATGATGTTCTCTTTAACAATGTGAAAGGAAAAGATGCAGTTGATTCACTTATGGCATTATGGCTCGGGTAAAAACACATGAGATGGAGGATCTAACAAATATTGTGGATGGAAGGACGTTGCTTGAAAAATAATAAATGTACTGAATATAGGCTTTAGAGGATGCGATTCACACGTTTCTTGCATACAATGCAACGAACCAAACTGGTAATTTGAACCGGGAGTATGGGATATTTTAAATTATTTTTGACTGAAGTGAAGAATGCGCCCCTTCTTTACTTCTTTTTTTTGTTAGTAATGACCATGATGTTGAACTAGATTGCTATTTAAAAAAATTATTTTCAAAAATTGTCGCTCATAAGCTTGCAAAGTTGATTGTTAAACTGCTTTTTTTTCTTCCTGTGGAACATATGGTATAATATCTGTCGGAAAAAGGAGTGATCAATAGTGTCACCATCATTAATGAAAATGTGGATTTCTTTAGCTTCAATGGGATTTATGTTTATATCTATTGTCTTGATTTACTTAAGTCGTTTTAAACTTAAAGGCATGTTTAAAGTTGTAACTGCAATTATTGCTTATATTTTAATGATCGTAGCGGGTATTATCATCTTTTTAGTCGTTTTCAGCGGCCCGACTCCAGACTAATAAGTAATAAATACATAGACTAAAAGGAATGAAGATGATGCGAATATGGAAATTATCGAGTAGTTTGTTTTTAGTAATGATGTTGTTAACAGGCTGTCTTTATCCTGAAGAGGAATTAGCAGAAAATCAAACACCATACAAAGAACAAGTTCAAGCGGTTCAAGCAGCCATAAATCAGTTCCAAGAGGCAAATGAGGGTGTTTTACCAATTAAAACAACTGAAGGAGATACACCGCTCTATCAAAAGTATTTAATTGATTTCAAGCGATTAGTTCCTCAATATTTATCAGAACCACCTGGAAACTCTTATGAAAATGGCGGAGTGTTCCAATATGTAATCATTAATCCAGAAACGGATGTTCAAGTAAAAATATTTGATTTAAGAATTGCTGAGAAAATTCGCGAAATCAAACTGCTTATAAAGGCCTATGGCAATCCGCCTTTTAAAGAAAAAATTGCCCAAAATGTATATTCTTTAAATTTTGATAAACTTGGGTACAAAGAGGAGCCAACTGTAACTAGCCCATATACTAATCAATCTTTATCATTTGTTGTGACAGAGAGTGGAGAGATCTATGTTGATTATCGAAACGATCTTTTACAGGCGTTGCAAGAAAAGGATCATTCGTTTAAACCTGGTGATGATATTAGAAGCATTTTAGTCGAAGACTCGATGTTTGTGCCTGCATATTCATTGCCATATACGATTGATGAAAGTTCTAAAGAACCAATCTTTTTGATGAATTAGTCATAACCTTTCTTCTACAAAATATATTGTAGGAGAAGGGTTTTTTATTTCCATTTTTATTACTCATTAAAGGACAAAGAAATTTCCTTCAACCTTAAAATGGCTGTAGATGAAGAGGGCGACTGGCACCTAAACGTTGGATTGATATCTTTCAACCGGCTTTCGGTGAAGACTATGTCATGTTAACCCTTTTTATTCATTAACTAAGGTGTGTCCTTCTATTTTGTTACAATCATTTACAATTCACAATCAGATATAGTGATGAAATGATTTCGCTATACTGAAAGTTTCGACTTTTGCTATAAAGACGGAAAATGAATATTGAATATAAGGAGGTAAAAATATTATAAAAACTGTCATAAGAGAATAGGACAACATCATAAACATATACTGTCTAAAAATACGTAAAAAAAATAAGATATTATTTATCCCACTAACTCTATGATCGGGAGGGGATCTCTTGGAAAAGGTAGATATTTTTAAAGATATTGCGGAAAGAACGGGCGGCGATATTTATTTAGGGGTCGTTGGCGCAGTTCGGACTGGTAAATCCACTTTTATTAAAAAGTTTATGGAATTAGTAGTATTACCAAATATTAATAATGAAGGTGACAGAGCTCGTGCACAAGATGAACTACCTCAAAGTGCGGCAGGAAAAACAATCATGACGACTGAACCAAAGTTTGTTCCTAATCAAGCTGCGACTGTTCATGTCGATGAAGGATTGGAGGTCAATATTCGGCTCGTAGATTGTGTCGGTTACACTGTACCAGGCGCGAAAGGATACGAGGACGAGAATGGCCCGAGAATGATTAATACGCCTTGGTATGAGGAACCGATACCATTTCATGAAGCTGCTGAAATTGGCACAAGGAAAGTAATTCAAAAACATTCAACAATCGGTGTTGTTATTACTACTGATGGCTCAATAGGTGAAATTCCACGCTCAAACTATCTAGAAGCTGAAGAGAGAGTCATTGCTGAATTAAAAGAAGTTGGCAAGCCTTTTATTATGGTCATTAACAGTGCCCATCCACATCATCCTGATACAGAAGCATTACGAGTGGAACTTTCTGAAAAGTATGATATTCCGGCTCTATCGATTAGTGTTGAAGGAATGCGTGAAACAGACGTATTAAATGTTTTACGCGAAGCATTATATGAGTTCCCAGTAGTCGAGGTGAATGTAAATCTTCCTAGCTGGGTCATGGTACTCAAAGAAGATCATTGGCTACGTGAAAGCTATCAGGAAGCGGTAAGAGAGACTGTAAAAGATATTAAAAGACTTAGAGATGTAGATCGGGTTGTCCATTTATTTAGTGAGTATGAATTTATTGATCGTGCTGGGCTGGCTGGAATGGAAATGGGGCAAGGTGTAGCTGAAATCGATTTGTACGCACCCGATGATTTATATGATCAAATTTTAAAAGAAATTGTTGGGGTAGAAATTAGGGGAAAGGATCATTTATTAGAGCTTATGCAAGATTTCGCACATGCGAAAGCGGAATATGATCATATTGCTGATGCGTTGAAAATGGTGAAACAAACTGGCTATGGCATTGCTGCACCTAGTCTTGCAGATATGAGTTTGGATGAACCTGAAATTATTCGCCAAGGAGCCCGCTTTGGTGTTCGATTAAGGGCAGTAGCGCCATCTATTCATATGATAAAAGTAGATGTTGAATCAGAGTTTGCTCCAATAATTGGAACGGAAAAGCAAAGTGAAGAGCTTGTTCGTTATTTAATGCAAGATTTTGAAGATGACCCTTTATCCATTTGGAATTCAGATATTTTTGGACGAAGCTTAAGTTCAATTGTAAGAGAGGGGATTCAAGCAAAATTATCATTAATGCCTGAAAATGCTAGATACAAACTAAAAGAAACGTTAGAAAGAATTATTAATGAAGGCTCTGGTGGGTTAATTGCTATTATTTTATAGAAAAAGCCAATATTTTTTAAAAAAAGAAGGCGTTAGACTCCAAACTGGAGTCTATTTTTTTTGAAAATGTCTATGAAAAATATGTGACATATTACAACTTTATTTCAAAATGAAAAGATTCCCACTAATTCTTGTAATTTTCTTGCTTCACTTAAATGATTATGATAACCTTTTAACAGAATTAATGTTGTGGACGTTTTCATACGTTGTATAACAAGCTTTTTTTAAAAAAATGAATTGAAATCTTTTAATTCATCATTTAAGATAAAGCATGTTAATAAAATTTGCTCCACAATGTATAGTTTTTAGCATTTTTGTTTAACAATGTAAGTAATAATAACTATTTGCTTCACTTCGATTACTTTAATTTTTTGGGAGGAGGTGAATGGCATGAATAAAACAGAATTAATAAATTCAGTTGCCGAAGCAAGTGAGCTTTCTAAAAAGGATGCGACTAAAGCAGTAGATGCTGTTTTTGATACAATCTTAAATGCATTAAAAAATGGTGATAAAGTTCAATTAATCGGTTTTGGGAATTTTGAAGTTCGTGAGCGTGCAGCTCGAAAAGGACGTAATCCTCAAACTGGTGAAGAAATCGAAATCGCAGCAAGCAAAGTACCTGCTTTTAAACCTGGTAAAGCGCTTAAAGATGCAGTAAAATAATTACATATAGATCATGTTCTTTGAGCGTATGCTTAATTTAGAAGACCGCGGATCTCGCGGTCTTTTTATTTCATAGGAATATAGCTGATGAAATATTTAAGCTAAATTAGTATACTTGGTTGTAAGAAAGATCCTGCAATTAACTTCTATCTTGCCAGCAGGAATTTTAGGAAATGGTAGAGAGGCACTTTGAAGTTTTCTGTTGTAGATAAATCGATTCCGAGCTACAGTCTAAAATATAAGTGTTTTGTCACTTTTGCAGCGAGCGTCTATTTTGCCTGTTTTTAAATGATTTGCTAATATGTAAATGTTATATACGTACGTTTTTTTATAGGAGGAAATCGTATGACAAAGGTAAACCGTGCCCAAATTGAAGAAGCGGTACGTTTAATACTAACAGCTATTGGGGAAGATCCAGAACGAGAAGGTTTATTAGATACACCAAAAAGAGTGGCAAAAATGTACGAAGAAGTATTTGCAGGATTGTCCCAAGATCCGAAAGAGTATTTTGATACAGTTTTTGGGGAAGAACATGAAGAGTTAGTATTAGTAAAGGATATTTCGTTTTACTCTATGTGTGAACATCACCTAGTGCCATTCTATGGTAAAGCACATGTTGCATATATACCTAGAAACGGGAAGGTTACAGGATTAAGCAAGTTAGCAAGAGCGGTGGAGGCCGTTGCTCGAAGACCACAGCTTCAAGAACGAATTACATCAACGATTGCAGATGCAATGATTGAAAAGCTTGATCCTCATGGTGTAATGGTAGTTGTTGAAGCAGAGCACATGTGTATGACGATGAGAGGTGTAAAAAAGCCAGGTTCAACTACAGTCACGACAGCTGTTAGAGGATCTTTTAAAGAAAATGCTGAGTCGCGGGCAGAAGTCCTTTCATTAATTAAAAAAAAAAGGTGATACAATGGAAAAACGAGCTCAATCAAGTGATTTTATAGTGATAAAAGCGTTGGAAGATGGGGTAAATGTGATCGGATTAACAAGAGGCTCTGATACACGATTCCATCACTCAGAAAAATTAGATGATGGTGAAGTGATGATCGCACAATTTACTGACCATACATCAGCGATTAAAATAAGAGGAACCGCAAAAATTTTAACAGAATTTGGCGAAGTTGAGAGTGGGAAGAAATAAAATAATATTCGTGCTTGTAGACATCGTCAATATCTGAAGCAAATACCCGAAAGAATACTTGAAAATGCTCCATTAGTACGGTATCCTTTTTCGTCTTGTAAAGACTTCGTTTTTAGCCAACTAAAGAACTATAAGGGTGACAAGGGATGATCGTTTTTAAAATTTAAATTTATTTAACTCTGCCACCATGTCACCTTTTATGTTATAATTGTCTCTGCGTTAATTTGACCGGAATATGAAAGAATACGGCCTGTTCTTGTTCCTTTGCAGGGGAATTCATGTGTATTTTCAAAATTGAAGTAGCCCATTAATAAAGTATATAATTTGGGGGAAGTAAGGGTGAGTACATTGCATAACATTGAGTCAAAATTAGCTATAATTAAAGAGCAGATTGAACAAAGGGTTCATCATCCTTATTTGCTCCGTTTTATTCAAACACCCATCATAGATGAGGACAAGTTGCTTTTATTAATTTCAATTATGGATCAGCTCGAGTTAACAGAAATGGAAATCAAAAATTACTCATTAACGACAATGTTGATTCAAATTGCCCTTGATACCCATGATTATGTTAGTAATTTGGACTTAAAAGATCACGAAAACGATGACCAAAAAAAACATCAATTAACAGTTTTAGCTGGAGATTATTACAGCGGGCTATATTATAAGCTTCTGGCCGAGACAAACAATTTAGCTCTTATTCGCACTTTAGCTGAAGGAGTTAAAGACATTAATGAGCATAAAATTTTTATATATCAACAAGAACAGAACGAGCTCGATAAAATAATGAACAGCTTTGTAAAAAACGAGGCTTCTTTAATTGAAAAGCTAAGTGATTATTTTAAAGCTCCAGCTTGGAAAGAACTATCAAATCATATATTATTTGTGAAAAGGTTGTTTGTTGAAAAAAATAAGTTTATTCAACAAGGACGCTCTATTCTTTTTGAAGTTCTTAAAAAACATGTTTTTCCGAACAATAAGAATCATTTAAGCGAATTAACAGCTGAACAAAACAAGTATTTATTAAATATTTGTGATCGCTATATTGATCATACGAAGCAAGCAATTGAAAAAGACATGAATAAAGTGCCAGCTTTGAATGAGTTGCTTGAAAAACGAATATTTTGGATCCTTAATCAACATCATAGTTTAGGGAAAACATTTGTGGAAGAAGGGTAGGCAAATGGAGCAATCAAAAGAACAGCGTGTTCACGGTGTCTTTGAAAGTATTTATGATAATTACGATAAAATGAATTCAGTTATAAGCTTTCAACAGCATAAGAAATGGCGTAAAGATACGATGCGTCGTATGAATGTTCAACAGAACTGTTCTGCTCTTGATGTTTGCTGTGGTACAGCAGATTGGACAATTGCTCTCGCTGACGCTGTTGGTCCTAAAGGAAAAGTGATCGGATTGGATTTTAGTAAAAATATGCTTAAAATTGGCGAGGAGAAAATTAAAGCGCTCCAATTAAATCAAGCAGAACTTATCCATGGCAACGCAATGGAGCTTCCATTTGAAGATAATTCATTTGACTACGTTACGATCGGTTTTGGTCTAAGGAATGTCCCTGATTATATGCAAGTTTTACGAGAAATGCACAGAGTTCTAAAGCCCGGGGGTGTTGCGGTTTGTCTTGAAACATCACAGCCGACTATGTTTGGTTTTAAGCAGCTTTACTATTTCTACTTTCGATTCATTATGCCGTTATTTGGGAAAGTTTTTGCCAAAAGTTATCATGAATATTCATGGTTACAAGAGTCAGCCCGGGACTTTCCAGGTGCAAAAAAACTTTCTCAAATGTTTGAAAGCGCCGGATTTACAAACGTATATTACAAACCGTATACTGGTGGGGTTGCTGCTGCTCATTTTGGTTATAAAAAATCGGAACAAAAATAAGAGGATGTACTCAGTTCCCGCTGTAAATCCTCAATTGTTTAAAAGTTTGACTTTATGAAGCTGGGTGAATACAAATGAAATTGAAAATGATGTATTCATTTTTGAATTCGGATTTAAATATTATTGAAAAAGAATTAAAAAAGGCGATTCAATCAAAATCGCCGTTACTGCGCCAAGCATCCTTGCACTTATTGCAAGCGGGGGGAAAAAGAATTCGCCCAGTTTTTGTTTTACTTGCAGGGAGATTTGGACAATATGATATACATGTGTTAAAAAAAGTTGCAGTTGCGTTAGAATTAATCCATACAGCCTCACTAGTTCATGATGATGTTATTGATGATGCTGAATTACGGCGAGGAGAGCTTACAGTTAAAGCAAAGTGGGATAATCGCATAGCGATGTACACTGGAGACTATATCTTTGCCCGCTCTCTAGAACTAATGACAGTTATCGACAATGTTCAAGCGCATAAAATTTTATCAAATACGATCGTAGAAGTTTGTATTGGTGAAATCGAACAAATTAAAGATAAATATAAGTTTGATCAAAATCTTCGAACATACTTGCGGCGAATAAAAAGGAAAACAGCGTTGCTTATTGCTGTAAGCTGTCAATTAGGAGCAATTGCTGCAGGTGTTGAGGAAGAGATACATAAAAAGATTTACAAATTTGGCTACTTTGTCGGGATGGCTTTTCAAATTACTGATGATGTTCTTGATTTTACTGGAACAGAAAAAGAGCTTGGGAAACCAGCTGGCGGGGACTTACTTCAAGGGAATATTACATTGCCAGTATTATTTGCAAGAGAGAATCCATCTATTCGAGCAGAGATTGAAAAAGTCCATGAAAAAATGACTAAAAAAGAAATTAATCAAGTTATTTCGTTAATTAAAACTTCAGATGCTATAGAAAAATCACTTAAAATAAGTGATCGCTATTTAACAAAAGCGCTTGCAGTTTTGGAAGAACTTCCTCCTAATAAAGCGAAAAAAACTTTAAGAGATATTGCAAAGTTTATCGGTAGACGGAAGTATTAGCGTGTTGCTAAATAACTGGAACAATGATAATATTTTCATGGATTATGAATAATAGGCTATGTCATATAACTCTGTTGTTTTATTGGCACATTCCCTGTTTAAACATTGCAAAAAGTGTGTGTAAGTGTGCTATCTCGTATGAATAATTCTACAACAGCAAAATTGTTTAACGTAGCCTAATCATATAACCAAGATACATATATCTTAATTCTTAGGAGTGAACATGAATGGAGAAGACTTTTTTAATGGTTAAACCTGACGGGGTACAACGTAACTTAATCGGAGATATTGTAGCTCGTTTTGAAAACAAAGGCTTTCAACTTGTTGGTGCAAAATTAATGAGTATTTCTAAAGAACTTGCTGAAAAGCACTACGGTGAGCATAAAGAGCGTCCTTTCTTTGGAGAATTAGTTGACTTCATCACTTCAGGTCCTGTGTTTGCAATGGTTTGGGAAGGAGAAAATGTGATTGCAACTGCACGTCAAATGATGGGGGCTACAAACCCTAAAGATGCAGTTCAGGGGACTATCCGCGGTGATTTTGGCTTAACCGTCGGCAAAAATGTGATCCACGGTTCTGATTCACCTGAAAGTGCTGAACGTGAAATTTCATTGTTCTTTCATAAAGAGGAACTTGTTCAATACAATAAATTAATGAATGAGTGGATTTACTAATATTTTTAAGCGGCTGACTCAGATGTAAAGAGTCAGCCACTTTTTATATAAATTGCTTCCATTTTTTGAATATTCCATCAAAGTTTAGATCATTGAACTAGCAAATCTCCCCAGCCTTTTTAGTATTTTAAGGTAAGGGTATATAGACCTCTTAATATTAGGGTAAAATGTAACCTTCTTTCATGGAGTCTAAATCTTCATTTTATGATAATATTCAAATAATTTTTCTAGTTTCTCTATTTTTATTTTATAACCTATGTTATATTGATACATAATTCCTTTAATGAGTTGAAGGGGGAAAGGATCATGAGATATTTAACAGCTGGTGAATCACACGGACCTCAATTAACAGCAATAATTGAAGGTTTACCGGCAGGATTGCCATTACTAGCAGAAGATATTAATAATGATTTAGCGAGGAGACAAAAGGGGTACGGGCGGGGACGCCGAATGCAAATTGAGAAAGATACAGTGAATATAGTTGGAGGAGTTCGCCACGGTTATACGTTAGGATCACCTGTTGCGCTTACGGTAGAAAATAACGACTGGAAGCATTGGACTAATATTATGGGGCAAGGTCCGTTAAATGAGGCGGAAGCAGAGGAAATAAAGCGAAAAATTACGAATCCAAGACCAGGTCATGCAGATTTAAACGGTGCATTAAAATATGGTCATAGAGATATGCGCAACGTACTTGAACGTTCTTCAGCTCGAGAAACGACTGTTCGTGTTGCTGCAGGTGCTGTTGCAAAAAAGTTGTTATCTCAGCTAGGGATCCATATTGCTTCGCACGTATTAGAAATAGGTGGTGTAAGGGCTGAAACTCCTCAATATGAAACTCTTACGGAACTAAAAGAAAGAACAGAAGCTTCTTCAGTTCGAGTGTTTGATAAAAACGTCGAAAAAGAAATGATGAATGCTATTGATGAAGCTAAAAAAAAAGGAGATTCAATTGGGGGAATTGTTGAGGTAATTGTGGAAGGCATGCCAGTAGGAGTCGGCAGTTATGTCCATTACGATCGCAAGCTTGACGCTAAACTTGCCGCAGCAATTGTTAGTATTAATGCATTTAAAGGAGTAGAATTTGGAATTGGATTTGAAGCTGCAAGAAAACCAGGCAGTGAAGTTCATGATGAAATTGATTGGTCAAAAGAGAAAGGTTACTTTCGAAAAACGAATCGATTAGGTGGATTGGAAGGCGGAATGACGACTGGTATGCCTATTATTGTCCGTGGAGTTATGAAACCAATCCCAACATTATATAAACCTTTACAAAGTATTGATATTGATTCAAAGGAGCCTTTTTTAGCCAGTATTGAAAGATCTGACAGTTGTGCAGTCCCAGCGGCGGCTGTAGTAGCAGAAAGTGTGGTTGCGTGGGAATTAGCGAATGCTTTAGTTGAACAATTTTATGGGGATCGAATGGACGTGTTAAAAGCCTCTGTCGAAGCTCAGCGGGAGTATTCAAAGGAGTTTTAAAAATGAAAACAATAAAGATTGAAACGGGCTCTAAGCAGTATTTCGTAAAAATAGGAATACATGTTTTAAATGAACTTCTTCCGTTTATAAACGAAAAATTTCCTCATGTTACTAAAATTTTTATTATTACGGATGAAACTGTCGGTAAACTTCATCTAACGCATCTTATGTCCCATTTACAAGGGAAAGATAGCAGTATATATACTGTACCGAGCGGGGAAAAAGCAAAAACGTTTAACGTTTATTATGACTGTTTAACATACGCACTTGAGCAGAAGCTTGATCGAAAATCACATCTGTTAGCTTTTGGCGGGGGAGCTGTTGGTGATTTAGCTGGCTTTGTTGCCGCTACATTTATGAGGGGGATTCCATTTATTCAAATTCCGACAACTATTTTAGCTCATGATAGTGCTGTAGGTGGAAAAGTTGCCCTTAACCACCCGTTAGGGAAAAACATGATCGGTGCTTTTCATCAGCCTGAAGCAGTCTTTTTTGATTTGTCATTTATTCAATCTTTACCAATTCGCGAAGTGCGCTCGGGGTTTGCGGAAGTAGTAAAACATGCACTTATTAAAGATAAAATGTTATATGAAACATTGTTCAATAGTGTGGCGTCGCTTGACAAGATTTCAAATGAGATGCTGGAATATGCGTTAACAAGAGGAATTGAAATAAAAGGATCTATTGTAGCTGAAGATGAAAAAGAGATTGGTGTTCGTGCTTTCCTCAACTTTGGTCATACGCTTGGTCATGCCATTGAGGCGGAAGCAGGGTATGGTGTCATTACTCATGGGGAAGCAGTTGTAATCGGTATGCTATTTGCACTACAAGTGAGTAAAGAAATAGCGGGACTCACTTTTGATTATCAATCTTTTAAAATATGGCTTGAAAGTTTAAACTATCAAACATCAATTCCTAAAAATATGAATGCTTCCCGATTAATAGAAAGAATGAAACAGGATAAAAAATCAGTTGGTCAAAGAATTAGGTTCATTTTATTGAAAGAACTTGGATACCCAATTATTTATGAGCTTGATGAAGAATATTTACTAAAAAAAATAGAGCAATTTTAAAAAAAGGGGGGGAACATGAATGATTCGCGGGATAAGAGGAGCAACTACTGTGAACGCTAATTCAGAAAAAGAGATTATACATGAAACAGAGAAGCTCCTTAGAGAAATGATAGACAGAAACCAACTTAAGTCAGAAGAAGTTGCCTCCGTATTGATATCAGTAACGGAAGAAATAACGGCAACATTTCCTGCAAAAGCAATGCGTAAAATAGAGGGATGGAAGTTTGTCCCTGTTATGTGTGTGAGAGAGATTCCCGTTCATGGTTCTTTACCAAATTGTATTCGGATTATGATGCATGTGAATACAGTAAAAACACAAAAAGAAATTTGTCACGTTTATTTAGAGAATGCAGTTGGCTTAAGGCCAGACTTGGAAAATTAGTCATTTTATATAAAGAGGTGTAGAAGGATGAAATGGAAAGAACAGCTGTTAGCGTTAACTCCGTATCAACCTGGAAAATCAATTGATGATGTTAAAAAGCAATATCAACTAGAAAAGATTATTAAGCTAGCTTCAAATGAAAATCCATTTGGCTGTTCTGGGAATGTGAAGGAACAGTTTACAAAAATTCAAGATTTTTTTGAACGCTATCCAAGTGGATATGCAGGTCCATTGCGGGAAAAGCTTGCAAGCCATTTAAATGTAGCTGTTAACCAAATTATTTTTGGAAATGGCTCAGATGAAGTGATTTTGATGATTGCTCGAGCGTTATTAACTCCAAATACAAATACAGTAATGGCAACCCCAACATTTCCGCAATATAAACATAATGCAATTATTGAGGGAGCGGAAATAAGGGAAATTCCATTAAAAGATGGAGATCATGACCTGCAAGGAATGCTTAAAGCAATAGATGATCATACCGCGGTTGTTTGGCTTTGCAGTCCTAATAACCCTACTGGCACGTATATAAAGCGCGATCATTTGATTGAATTTTTAAAAGAAGTACCGGCTGATGTCGTTGTTGTTTTAGATGAAGCATATTACGAATATGTTACCGCAGCTGATTATTACAACTCAGTTGATTTGTTAAGTGAGTTTAACAACGTGATCATTTTACGAACATTTTCAAAAATATATGGACTTGCAAGTATGAGAGTAGGCTATGGAATCGGTCATGAAAAAGTAATTCGAACATTAGAGCCTGTAAGAGAGCCTTTTAACACAAACACAATGGGCCAAATAGCTGCAGCTGCAGCATTAGAAGATCAACAGTTTGTAAGGGAATGTAAGGAACAAAATCGCCAAGGTCTTGAAACATTTTATCAATTTTGTAATGAATATAAGCTTAGCTATTATCCATCTCAAGGAAACTTTATTTTAATTGATTTTAATGTAGATGCAGATGAAGTATTTCAATTTCTACTAGAAAGAGGATTCATCGTCCGTTCTGGAAAAGCTCTCGGCTTTCCAACGTCTATACGAGTTACGGTTGGAACAAAAGAACAGAACGAAGAAATTATTAATATGATGAAACAATTTTTAGCTCATTAAATTGTAAATGTTTTCGATCATACCCTCACTAATGTAAGTGGGGGTCTTATCCCCTGTTTAAAATAATGAACATAATACTGTCAAGTTTAACAGCTTAATACTTAAGAGATAGAAAGGCAGGTGGGATTTTGCAAGGACGAGTTTTTGTAATTGGTTTAGGTTTGATTGGCGGTTCTTTGGCACTGTGTATTAAGAAAGAACATGAGTATGCAACTGTTATTGGTTTTGATGTAAATGAAAAACAACGGGAACTTGCATATAAGTTAGGGATTATAAATGAACAGTGCTACTCTATTGAAGAAGGGGCAAGAGAAGCTGACTTGATTTTAATTGCAACACCTGTGAAAGAAGCAGAATTAATTTTAGAACAGCTTTCATGTTGTGTGCTAAAGAATGATGTAATTATTTCAGATGCAGGCAGTACAAAAGGGAAAATCGTTGAAAAATCAGCATGTCTCACTAGGCAGGGAGTCACGTTTATTGGAGGGCACCCTATGGCCGGTTCACATAAGAGTGGTATCCTTGCGGCAAAAGAAAGATTATTTGAAAATGCATTTTATTTGTTGACCCCTACAGACGATGTCCAAACAGAAAAAGTAGAAACTTTAAAACGTTGGCTTCAAGGAACCCGAGCAAAGTTTTTAACTCTTAAGCCTGGCGAGCATGATCACATTACGGGAATTATTAGTCACTTTCCGCATATTGTTGCTGCATCGCTTGTTCATCAAGCAAGACAGGCAGATAATGGCGATAAGCTTGTGGAACGTCTTGCTGCAGGAGGATTCCGTGATATTACTCGCATTGCATCAAGTAATCCAGAAATGTGGCGTGATATATTACTTCATAATAAAGAAGTACTCCTGCAATTAATAAAGCAATGGCAACTAGAGATGGTTCAGGTTGAAAAGATGCTTTTAGAGGAAGACGGAGAAAATATTTTTCAATATTTCCAAAAGGCAAAACAGCTTCGTGATAGTCTCCCATCAAAAGACCGAGGAGCGATTCCTGCTTTTTATGATTTGTTCGTTGATGTTCCCGATTATCCCGGGATTATTTCAGAAATTACCGGCTACTTAGCAAAAGAAAGAATTAGTATCACAAATATTCGAATCTTAGAAACGCGAGAAGATATTTACGGTGTACTCGTGATCAGCTTTCAAACGGATGAGGATCGCCTTCGGGCAGAAAAGTGTATTCATCATTATACAGACTATGTAACTTCATACGGTCTTTAGGACATAGAGAGAAAGCTATGAAAGGGTGATTAAGTGGATTCAATCAAAAAATTGCGTACAAATGTCTCTGGATTAACTGGAACGATTCATGTACCAGGAGATAAGTCCATTTCCCACCGCTCGATTATGTTCGGTGCTATTGCAGAAGGTGTGACAAAAGTAACAAATTTTTTACTTGGGGAAGATTGTATAAATACGCTCAACTGCTTTCGCTCCCTCGGTGTAGAAATTGAGGTTGGAAAAAATGAGATTGTTATTTACGGACAAGGATTAGCTGGGCTAACTGAATCGAAGGATATTTTAAATGTCGGTAATTCAGGAACGACGATTCGATTAATACTTGGAATCTTAGCCGGAAGACCGTTCCATTCTTGTCTAATCGGTGATAACTCAATTGGAAGACGACCGATGACAAGGGTGACAACGCCATTAAAAGAAATGGGTGCCGTCATCGATGGAAGAAACGGGGGTGAGTTCACACCACTTTCTATTAGAGGTGGAAACTTAAGAGGAATTGAATATCACTTACCAGTCGCAAGTGCTCAAGTGAAATCGGCGCTTCTTTTTGCAGGTATACAAGCAGACGGTACGACCACGATTATCGAGCAAGCTAAGACGAGAGATCATACGGAACGAATGATTCGTCAATTTGGCGGTAAAGTAGAAACGAATGGTCTTACCGTTACAGTTGAAGGCGGCCAGCGTTTTAAAGGAACGGATGTCTATGTCCCAGGTGATATTTCCTCAGCAGCTTTTTTCCTAGTCGCTGCTGCGATTATACAAAATGCTGAAGTTACACTTAAAAACGTCGGATTAAATCCAACTAGGACAGGAATTCTTGATGTTATGAAAGAGATGGGGGCAGACATAACAATTATTGATCGTAATGTGAACAACGCGCATGAGCCATTTGGAGATATTATTGTTAGGTCGTCTCATCTTAAAGGTACAGTAATTGAAGGTAAAATGATTCCCCGCTTAAATGATGAAATTCCAATTATTGCATTATTGGCTACTCAAGCAGAAGGTACTACTGTAATTAAAGATGCCCATGAGTTAAAAGTAAAAGAAACGAATCGAATTGATACGGTTGTCCGTGAGCTTTCGAAGCTCGGGGCAAATATTAAAGCAACAGATGATGGAATGACGATAACAGGAAAAACAACTTTAGGTGGCGATAGAACAACAGTGTCGAGCTTTGGCGATCATCGTATTGGGATGATGCTTGCAATTGCCGCTCTTATATGTACTGATGACGTTTATATGGAACAGGCAGATGCCATTGCCGTGTCATATCCTGCATTTTTTACTGATTTGCATCAGCTTTTATAGGGTGAATCTATGACAAATTAAGCTTACAACGAAGTATTAGAAACGAAGAACGCCAGCTTTTCTCAAAGGTCTGAGGCTACAGGTTTTCTGTAGCCTTTTTCGTTAATGAAGTCAATCAGAGGATTGACCTAAATCCATTTTAGGCTAATAGACCTGTTTATTAACTGGCAACATCCTTTTTTTATATGAAGGCATATTTTAAAAATTTAAGCATAGCTTGTCTTAACAATGAAAAAAAGGGTGGTTTTATGCCATATATTATTGAAAATGTAAACATTTTACGAGGTCGGAGGCTAACGACTACATCAATTTTTGTAAAACAAAATCAGATTGCTCTTGTAAAACCTTCTTTTAAAAAATATCGCCACATGAAAATGGATGCAAATTCTTTTATTATGACTCCTTCTTATGTTATTCTTGATGGAAATATCCCCTTTGATTCTCCTTTTAATAATATTAAGGAATATTATATCCGCTCGTTTATTTTGAAAGGTTGTACAACGTTACTAACCTATTTCACAGTTCGGTATGAAAGAGAATTGAGTGACAAACTTAAACAACTGCAGGCTAATCTATTTAATTGTCCGATTGATTATGTCATTGCAATTCGGATTCCTGCTCGTGCTTTGTCGCCTTCACTCATACGAAGGTGTAAAAAAGAAAAGATCCCGGTTATCTTTGTCGACATTAGCAGTAGTGAAAAGTTATTGCAGCTGCCATGGGGCTGGATCCGTGAAGCGATGTTCCCATATAATGCACCGCTAATCCCTATTTTTCAGCTGAACAATGACAAAGCTGAAGCAACAAAACAATTATGGATAAAAATTATGAAGGAAGAAGGGATTCCCTCAATGAACGCTCCGTTAGAAAATGGTTCGCCAATTCCAAACGATGCTTTACGGAAAATTGGCATTTATCCGCTTAAAGGAACGCTTTTTAATGGGGGCGAATTAAGCTATAATTTTTACTTAAAAAATGATCGAACGAGCGGTGTTGATGAATTTGAGCTGTTTAAGTATTATAATGATAAACTGCTTGTGACAGTTCACAAAGGGACAGTTATTCGTGCAGGGAAAAACGTTTTATTCCGTCCCGGACATGGAGAGTATGTAAAAATAACGACGACCCCATCTTTTTATATTGTTTTAAAAGATATTGATTGTTAGTAGAACATAACGGTTATAGGATAAAAATATAGTTTTAAAACGATTTTGCATGAGAAAGGATTAAGAGCTATGGAAATAATAGAGCATATAGCACAGCTTTTGCAATCTGGAAAGCATGATGAAGCATTTCTGCACATAAATAAAATAATGAAAAACGGCTTAGATAATGAAAAATTTTTACTAGGTGAAACACTATTTCACTACGGTTTTCTTGAAGAAGCAAAGAAGTTATTTAAGGATTTGTTATCACGTTATCCAAATGAAGGAGAACTGTTAGTGTTATATGCTGAAATACTAATGGAAAAAGGAGAAGAAGACGAAGCGATTCTTGCCCTTGAAAAGATTGATCATAACGACGACTTCTATCCACAAGCATTACTCTTATTAGCCGATCTTTATCAAATGGAAGGTCTTTATGAAGTGAGTGAACAAAAGCTATTAGATGCAAAAAAGCTTCTTCCAGACGAACCGGTGATCGATTTTGCTTTAGGAGAACTATATGCTGCCGAAGGAAAGTTTGTTGAAGCTATTAATGCCTACGAAAGGATATTAACAGACAACTTAAACATTACGGGTGTAAATATAAACCAGCGATTGGCAGAAGTATTAAGCGCAGCAGGAAGATTTGAAGAAGCACTCCCATACTATGATAAAGCTTTAAAAGAAAACTTAGAAATTAACACTTTATTCGGATATGGATTTACTGCCCTGCAAGCAGGCTATCATAACAAAGCAATCGAAACATTCTTAGAACTAAAAGAACTAGACCATGAATACCATTCACTTTATTTATATTTAGCAAAAGCATACGCATACGAACGTGAAGAAGAGCTTGTAAAATCTTTTGAGACAGTAAAAAAAGGTATATCTTTAGATGAATTCAATAAAGATCTTTTCTTTTATGGGGGAAAGATCGCCTTAAAATTAGGAAAGCAACAAGAAGCAGAAGAGCTGCTAAGGCAAGCTATTGCTTTAGACCCGAGTTTTACCGAAGCAGTTTTAACATTAAACAAACTTTTTTTAACCGAAGAGCGGTATGAAGAGATAATTGATTTAGTGAATGAATTAGAAAAATACGGGGAAGAAGAGCCGCAATTTTATTGGGACCGGGCAATTGCTTACCAGCATTTGGAACAATATTCCTATGCATTAAATCAATACCGACTTGCATATACTTTTTTTAAGAACAATCATGATTTTCTTCATGATTACGGATATTTTTTAATTGAAGAAGGAAAAACGAAAGACGCTGGCGAAATCTTTAATAAGTTATTAAAATTAAACCCTAGTAATGATGAGTATGTACAAATACTTGAACGCTTGCTTGAAGATTAAAGGATTTTACCATGATTTGCAGAGGAGGGAACGAATGATGACGACCCCTGTATCTGTCAACGAGAAGAAAGACTTTATTCGTTGGTTTTTAAATCATTATCAATTAAAGAGACGAGAGTGTGTTTGGATTTTAAACTATTTAATGAGTCATGATCAATTAATGGAGAAGGTCCATTTTGTAGAGCAGGCTCAGTTTTGTCCGCGTGGATTAGTAATGTCAACTCATTGTGTTGACGATGTTCCATTTCGTTTTTATAAACAAAATGTCATGACAACTGACGCGGAAAAGTCATTTCACGATATCCGCTTGAATCGTGATGAAGAAATTTATATCCAACTGAATTTTCGTTCAGCCAACCAAGCTCATCAATTTGTAGCAGTTCTTGAGGAGAATCCATACATTCCAAGCGATTTACAAACAAATGAGATGGATCAATTAATCGCGGAACAATTTTTAACTAGAAGTATAAAGAAATTTAACAGAGAGAAACTTTTAAAACAAATAGACGAAGCCCTTGATAGGCATGATAAAGTGCTTTTTCAACAGCTTGCGAAGCAATTAAAAAAGTTAGAGGACGCTTAATTTAATAAAAAGTCTTTGGCTATCGAGAAAGGATTTTTGAGATTGGATAAAGATAAAGACAATACTTTAATCGATTTACTCAGAACTGATTGAAAACGCTTTGTCAGTCGAGGCACGCGGCACGAGGCGGAAGCGAATAGAACAGGTGTTTATGAGCTTACAACGAAGTGCAAGTAACGAAAGAGTCCGAGCGTTTGTCAACAGTCTGAAAAGTCCTTAAATAAAGTGCTTCAATTTTTCCACAAAGTCAATAATTGAAGCAAACGCCCTCAGACTGATTGAAAACGCTTTGTCAGTCGAGGCACGCGGCACGAGGCGGAAGCGAATAGAACAGGTGTTCATGAGCTTACAACGAAGTGCAAGTAACGAAGAATGCGAGCGTTTGTCAACAGTCTGAAGTCTTTGCTTTTAGCAAGGACTTTTTTATGCGCTCACCTATAAAAAATGTTATGATATGATGTATAGTTTTGAAAATATAGGAGTGAACAAAATGAAATGGATTCCTCAAGATATAGATTTATATGAACAAGCAAAAGAGTATGTTGATACCGCTGTTTTACCGTTATTTCCAGTATCATTTGATACAAAAATGAAAGAAACAGCTGGGATGAGCGAATTTATTAATTTATTAACAATTCAGCTTGAACGGCAATTAAAAGGAAGATTATTACTCTTACCAGGTTTTATTTATATAAAAAATAAAAATTGGGAAAAATATATCCATGAAATACATAATTGGGAACAGGAATTGCAAGCAAAAGGCTTTAAACATCTGTTTCTTGTTACTTCCGATAGCGATTGGAAAGCTGTTGAGAACCAAGTATCCAGCAAATTGATCTGGCTCCCTTCGCTTCCATTTGAGGATATGGAGGACAAGTATAAAAATTCTCTATTAGAGGATCAAGTAAAACAGCTGATGAATTTGCTTTTCCAAAAGTGGCAACAGGCTGAATAATTTGATTTTAGTCACATAGAAGCCAAGTATTTAGCGCAGGATAATATTGACCTTGTTTACAGATTGATATATCATAGTTATGTCCTAGTTTTATATTGTGTTTAAATTGTCCGATGGACTTCACTATACGATAAGGGGGGATAATGATGAGCAAACATCGAGTTTCTAGACGTCAATTTCTAAATTATACTTTAACTGGTGTAGGCGGCTTCATGGCAGCCGGAATACTTATGCCAATGCTTCGATTTGCTGTTGATCCTGTGTTAAAAGCGACAGGAAAAGGCGACTATATACCAACTAATCAAAAGATTGCTGACATTACAAGTGAACCTGTTCGGGTGAATTTTAGCTACACCCAGGTTGACGCATGGTATGAATCTGAAATCACTGAAACTGCTTGGGTTTACAAGGATGATAGCGGGGAAATAGTTGCCCTTTCTCCAATCTGTACTCATTTAGGCTGTACAGTAAACTGGAATGGAGAACCGGGTCACCCTGATCATTTCTTCTGTCCGTGCCATTACGGTCTTTATACGAAAGACGGTGTACAGGTTGCAAATACACCGCCGACAAGACCGCTTGATTTATACCCATACACGGATAAAGATGGCTTTTTACATTTAGGAAAAGCAAAACGACGGGAGGCGTAATAATTGTTAAACAAGATTTATGATTGGGTTGACGACCGATTAGACATTACGCCTTTGTGGCGTGATATTGCTGATCATGAAGTACCAGAGCACGTAAACCCGGCGCACCATTTCTCTGCGTTTGTTTATTGTTTTTGTGGTTTAACGTTTTTTGTCACGGTAATTCAAATTCTTTCTGGTATGTTTTTAACGATGTATTACGTACCGGATATAAAAAATGCGTGGCAGTCAGTTTATTATTTGCAAAATGAAGTAGCATTCGGACAGATAGTCCGCGGAATGCACCACTGGGGTGCGAGTTTAGTTATCGTCATGATGTTTTTACATACGCTCCGTGTATTCTTCCAAGGGGCTTATAAAAAACCACGTGAATTAAACTGGGTTGTTGGAGTTCTTATCTTTTTCGTTATGCTTGGCCTAGGTTTTACAGGTTATTTATTACCATGGGATATGAAAGCTCTTTTTGCAACAAAAGTAGGTTTGCAAATAGCCGAAGCAACTCCGTTAATCGGTACGCAAATTAAAGTATTACTCTCAGGACACTCTGACATTGTTGGTGCACAGACGTTAACTCGTTTCTTTGCGATTCACGTATTCTTCTTGCCGGCTGCATTGCTTGCATTAATGGGAGCGCATTTCATCATGATCAGAAAACAAGGTATTTCTGGTCCACTATAAAATTATGTTGTACAAATCAGTAGATTTCGTTCAACTTATTGGATAAAGGAGGGAGAATATTAGATGCATCGTGGTAAAGGTATGAAATTTGTAGGTGATTCCCGTGTACCTGCACGTGAACATCGAATGCCAAATATTCCAAAAGATTATTCAGAATATCCTGGAAAAACAGAAGCATTTTGGCCTAACTTCCTTTTAAGAGAATGGATGGTAGGTGCAGTATTTCTCATCGGATTTTTAAGTTTAACAATTGCTCATGAGCCTCCGCTCGAGAGAATTGCTGATCCGACTGATACTGGTTATATACCGCTTCCTGACTGGTATTTCTTATTCTTATATCAGTTGTTAAAATATTCATTTGCATCTGGACCGTATACGGTTATCGGTGCTCTTGTCATCCCAGGATTGGCGTTTGGAGCATTATTGCTAGCTCCATTTATTGATAGAGGACCTCATCGACGTCCGTCTAAGCGTCCATTCGCAACAGGATTTATGTTACTAGCTTTAGCATCCATCGTATTCTTAACTTGGGAATCTGTAGCAACCCATGACTGGGAAGCAGCAGCAAAACAAGGAGAGATTGTCGAGGGACCAGTAGTTGATAAGGAATCAGAAGAATATAAATTATATCAACCTTCTTGTGCTGGATGTCACGGCGGAGATTTTGAAGGGGTTTCAGGACCAACGCTTGTTGGCACTGGATTGTCAGCTGATGAAGTGAAAGATATTATCATCAATGGAAGAGGCGACATGCCTGCTGGCGCGTTTACTGGTTCTGATGAAGAATTACAAAAACTTGCTGAATTTATTGCAGGTCTTGAAGAAGAATAATATTACTTTTAGGCTGACGAAATTTTTTCGTCAGCCTTTGTTATATACAGTTTCAAGCCTTAAACGAGGCATAGGATCTCACTCGATTCACATGACCAAAAGTTATTTGTTTGTAATACATAATCTAAAATGAAAGAGGCTGAACAATGAAGTGGATATATCCTATTTTAATGAATCGAGCATTTTTATGGCTGTTACTAATAGTTAACATTTTAGGTACTGCTTACGGATACTATTGGTATAAATGGCAGCTTGCAGATACTCCTGCGATTTTTATCCCTTTTGTTCCAGATAGTCCTACAGCAAGTCTGTTTTTTGTCTTTGTTATCATCGCATTTTTATTAGGGAAAAATTGGCCGTTATTTGAGGCGCTAGCAATTGTTACTTTATTTAAGTATGGAATTTGGGCAGTTGTAATGAATCTACTCGTATTTAAAGTAAAGGGTGAACTTGATATGATTGCACTTATGTTAATTGGCTCACATTTTGCAATGGCTGTTCAAGGTTTATTATATGCCCCTTTTTATCGGATTAAAACTTGGCATCTTGTAGTGACTGGGATATGGACATTACACAATGATGTGATTGATTATGTGTTTAATATGCTGCCGCGTTATCATATGTTGAATTTATATACACCGCAAATTGGCTACTTTACATTTTGGCTAAGCATACTTTCTCTTGCTATGACTTACTATTTTTGTATTAGAAAGAATCGCTTTACACTAAAATTAAACATTAATTAATGGTCTATCCTTGTCCAACCTTTCATACATTCTAATAGTAATAAGGGGGGACAAGAATGAGAATAAAATCAAACATTATACTTATACTAATCTTTCTACTTATAACTCCAAAAGTAAATGCTGAAATGACAGCTACAATTGAAAAACTTGACCAAATTTCTGATGAAGCCCTGCAAATGGTTAAATTAAACCGTAATGATGATGCTAAACGGCTGCTCGAATATTTTTCTGAACAATTTTTATCAACCACTATGAAAGAACGTTTTTTCTCAATGGATGAGCTTCGAATTGTCACTGTTTCCCATAAAGAGGCTTTAGAAGCGGTGACTAATGCGACGATTAATCATAAAGAACGAGTAAATAAAGTCACAAAATTTAGGTTAGCTATAGATGCGATCACTTCAACACATCAACCGTTATGGACGGAGATGGAAGGACAGATAATGACTGCTTTTAACGATGTAAAAGAGGCTGCTTATAATGGAGAGAATGAGACATTCCATCTACAGCTGAATTCATTTTTGATGTTATATGAAATGATTTATCCAAGCTTAAAGATTAATATTCCAGTTGAAACAATTCAAAAGCTTGATGCACGGATAAATTATATCGATCATTATCGTCCCCAAGTATTATCAGAAATTTCTAGTCAACATGAATTAGAAGCTTTGGAAGCTGATTTAAAAACAATTTTTTTTGGAGTAACTGAGGATGAGGCAGACCCTTCGTTATGGTGGGTGATCATCTCGACAGGCAGCATCATTATCCTCACCTTAAGCTATGTAGGATGGAGAAAAAATAAAGGGGATAAACAAAAACAAACTAGTAAATCAAAGCATCTATAACCCCTTTAATTCATCTCTTCTCATTCCTTTCGTATAAAAAGTCTAATTAATTGACAAGATTTTATTATATGAATAAAATTGAGATAATAACTTCAGATCAATGATGGAGGTAAGCAATGGGATTTTTAATTTATTTTGCGCTAATTATTATTATTCCACTATGGGCGCAGATGAATGTAAAAGGGGCTTATAAAAAGTTTTCACAAGTTCCGTCATCTTCACAAATGCCTGGAGCTGAAGTAGCTAGAAAAATTTTAGATGCAAACGGTTTATATGATGTAACAGTTGAGGAAACGGGCGGCGTTTTAAGTGATCATTATGATCCACGTTCTAAAACCGTTAGATTATCCTCTAACAACTATCATGGGCATTCTATCGCCTCAGCAGCTGTAGCTGCTCATGAAGTAGGCCACGCGATACAAGACCAACAAGACTATGCATTTTTACGTTTTCGGCATGCTTTAGTACCTATCGCAAGCTTAGGCTCAAATTTGTCATGGATTTTAATTTTAGTGGGAATTATTTTAACTTCCCAAAATTTATTGCTATTAGGTATTATTTTTATGGCAGCTGCAGTTCTATTCCAGGTGGTTACACTACCCGTCGAGTTTAATGCGTCAAATCGAGCAATGGATCAAGTCATCTCATTAGGAATCATTCGAAATGATGAAGAACGTGAGACAAAAAAAGTTTTAAATGCCGCTGCATTAACATATGTAGCCGCTGCCGCCATTGCAGTATTAGAATTACTTCGATTTATTTTAATGTTCATTGGAATGAACCAAGACGATTAATTGAATGCCGTGCAACAAATAAAGTCCTCTTCAAGACTTTCATTTGTCGCACGGCTTTTCAACGTTCAATCGGCTTTTTGTTTTCATCTAATGTAAAGCCTTCTCCTAGTACGTCATGAACAATGCTTACTGATACGAATGCATGTGGATCGATAGATGTAATAATATTTTTTAATCGAACAATTTCATTTTTACCAACTACACAGTAAAGTACCTCTCGTTCTTGTTTCGTAAATGAGCCGTGTCCTTTCAGAATTGTAATGCCTCTTTCCATTTCATTCATTATTTTCATAGCAATTTCTTCGTTTTTCTCAGAAATAATCATCGCGCCTCTTGCGGAGTATGCTCCTTCTTGCATAAAATCAATAACTCTTGCACCGACAAAAACAGCAACAAGTGTGTACATTGCTTCTTGATATGTTAGATAAAAAATAAGTGACATCGCAATGACGACTGCATCGAAAAGAAACATTGTTTTTCCCATGCTCCAGCCGATATATTTATATAGAAGCCGTGCGATAATATCCACTCCGCCGGTAGTACCTCCAAAGCGGAAAATAATTCCTAATCCGACACCGATAAAAACACCTGCAAATAGTGCAGCAAGTGTTAAGTCTTCTTTTAGCGGCATGTCAATTTGATAGCGCTGGAAAATTTCTAAAAAGATCGAAACACCTATCGTACCAATGATTGTATATAGAAAAGCGTTACGGCCCAATAGTTTCCAGGCAAATAAAAAGAGAGGAATATTAAGTAATAAGTTAACGTAGGAGGGGTTGAAATCAAATAAAAAATAAAGCAACAATGTAATTCCAGTAAAGCCGCCTTCCGCTAAGTTATTTTGCATATTAAAATGTACAATTCCAAAAGAAAAAATCGCAGCACCTACAAAAATAAAACATATATTTTTCAATTTTAAACCAAAAATCATTTTTAATCCTCCCCTACATAAAAAGTCAAAGCGCTATCATTATATAAAATCTAATGTATTAGGGCAACAAGACTTTTTCTTTGATCTAGTAGATTTCAAAGGAGAGAAATATAAAAACATTTGTAAAAGGAATTGGTTTTAGCTAACATAAAATAAGAAAAGTAAGAGGAGATGTTAGTTTGAGTACAAAAAAAACAGTGAAAGATTTACAGCAAGAGGTAGATACATATATCAGTCAATTTAAAGAAGGTTATTTTTCTCCATTGGCGATGCTCGCGAGAATGACCGAGGAACTTGGTGAGCTTGCACGAGAAATTAACCACTATTATGGAGAAAAACCGAAGAAGAAAACAGAACAGGAAAAAAAGATAGAAGAAGAATTAGGCGATATGTTGTTTGTATTAATTTGTTTAGCAAACTCGTTAAATATTGACCTTGAAACAGCACATAATCGTGTTATGCATAAGTTTAATACGCGAGATAAAAATCGGTGGACAAAAATTGAAGGTGAGGAATAAAAGATGAAGAACATTAAAATTATTATTGCTGGCCCCCGCGGGAGAATGGGCAGAGAAGCTGTTCGACTAGTTGAAAGAACAGATCATTTCCAGTTGATTGCTGTTTTAGATTATAAAAATGACGGTAAAATGCTAGCTGACTTGGGTGATTTTCCAAACGTAAATGTACCGATATATACAGATATAGAGCAATGTTTTCAAGAAAATGACGCTGATGTGCTAATTGATTTAACAACTCCTGAAGTTGGAATGACTCATGCAGAAACAGCGCTTCGTTATGGTGTGCGTCCAGTTGTTGGAACAACGGGATTTACAAAGGAAAATTTACTTAAATTAGAGGCAGACTGTCAAGAAAAGAAAATAGGCTGTATTATCGCACCTAACTTTGCAATTGGTGCGGTGTTAATGATGAGGTTTTCTCAAATGGCAGCGAAATTCTTTAATGATGTAGAAATAATTAAACTTCATCACGATCAAAAGCTTGATGCTCCTTCAGGAACAGCTGTTAAAACGGCTGAGATGATTTCTGCTGTCAAAGAGGAGAAGCAACAAGGCCACCCAAATGAAAAAGAAACGATGAAAGGGGCAAGAGATGCAAATTATGATGGAATGCACATTCATTCAGTTCGCCTTCCTGGATTAATTGCCCATCAACAAGTAATGTTTGGTTCGAATGGTCAAACGTTAACGATTCGCCACGATTCATATAATCGTGAATCATTTATGTCTGGAGTGAAGGTTGCAGTTGAAACAGTAATGAATATTGACACTTTTATTTATGGTTTAGAAAATATTTTGGAGTAGGGGGATAAAATATGAATATTGCCTTAATAGCTCATGATAAGAAAAAGGACGATCTTGTTCAATTTATTATTGCATATAAATCGGTGTTTGCTGCTCATACTTTATTTGCAACAGGAACAACAGGTTCAAGAATAATCGAGGAGACGGGTTTATCTGTACACCGATTCCAGTCTGGTCCGTTTGGAGGCGATCAGGAAATTGGTGCACTGATCGCTAAAAATAAAATGGACGTCGTCTTCTTTTTTCGAGATCCGTTAACAGCTCAGCCTCACGAACCAGATGTATCAGCTCTTATTCGTCTTTGTGATGTATATTCAGTTCCTCTTGCAACAAATATGGGAACTGCAGAGATCATCGTTATGGGGTTAAAGAGAGGGGATCTATCATGGAGAAAAGTGAAACAATAAATGTGGATATTCTTGCGTTTGGTGCTCATGCAGATGATGTGGAGATTGGAATGGGGGCTTCAATCGTAAAATTAACAAAGGCGGGTAAAAAAGTAGCCATCTGCGATTTAACGGAAGCTGAATTATCATCGAATGGAACCGTTATGTTAAGGAAAGAAGAGGCAAAAAAAGCCGCCTCAATATTAGGGGTATCTTTTCGACAAACGATTGGCTTGCCTGACAGGGGCTTGCAATTAAAAGAAGAATACATAAAAAAAATTGTCGCGATTATTCGACGTTATCGACCTGCGACTGTTTTCGCGCCATTTTTTGAGGATCGTCATCCAGATCATGGGAATTGTGCTCGCCTTGTTGAAGAAGCTGTTTTTTCGGCTGGAATTAGAAAATATGATTGTGGCAGTAACCTTTCTTATCATAAAGTTGCTAACATTTATTTTTATATGATAAATGGTTTTCATAAGCCTGATTTTGTTATTGATGTCTCTGATGAAATTGACCAAAAGCTTGCTAGTTTACAAGCGTACGCAAGTCAATTTAATCAGGAGGCTAGTTTCAAAACTCCATTAACAAATGGATATATTGAGACTGTAAAAGCACGTGAACGTCTATTTGGGAAAGAAGTTGGTGTTGAATTTGCAGAAGGTTTTAAAGTGAAAAGACCTCTGCTTGTTAATCCTGACTGCTTATAAATAAAGAGGCGCTGATAAAGGAGAGTCTTTATGGAAAAATTAAAAATAGGTATTACATGTTATCCAACAGTCGGCGGTTCAGGTGTTGTAGCAACGGAGTTGGGGAAATTATTAGCAGAACGGGGACACGAAATTCATTTTATTTCATCAAGTATTCCTTTTCGGCTAAACAAAATGTATCATAACATTTATTATCATCAAGTAGAGGTTAACCAATATTCTGTCTTTCAATATCCGCCATATGATATTGCCCTAGCGAATAAAATGACTGAAGTTGCCAAAAGAGAAAAGTTGGATTTACTACATGTACATTACGCTATTCCCCATGCAGTTTGTGCAATTCTTGCAAAACAGATGAGTGGTTATAACTTAAAAGTGGTGACGACCTTACATGGAACAGACATCACTGTACTGGGATATGATCCTTCATTAACAAATGTCATCCGTTTCGGGATTGAGCAATCTGACTATGTAACAGCCGTTTCAAATGCTTTAGTCAATCAAACTTACGAGCTAATTCATCCTCATAAACATATAGAAACAGTTTATAATTTTGTTGATGAACGTGTTTATCGGCGGATAAATTCTAATCATTTACTGAAAGAATACGGAATTGATCCGAAAGAAAAAGTTGTCATCCATGTTTCGAATTTTCGAGCGGTGAAACGTGTATGTGATGTCGTAAAAGTTTTTAAGAAAATAAGTGAACAGCTCCCCGCTAAGTTGTTATTAGTCGGTGATGGTCCTGAAATAACTGTTATTTGTAATCTCGTGAAGCAGCTCGGTCTCGCGGGAAAAGTTTTATTTTTAGGGAAGCAAGATAATTTAGAAGAATTATATTCAATTAGTGATTTAATGCTGCTCCTTTCCGAAAAGGAAAGCTTTGGACTTGTAATCCTTGAAGCAATGTCTTGTGGGGTGCCAAGCATCGGAACAAAAGTTGGCGGTATTCCAGAAGTAATTATGGACGGAGAAACAGGCTTTATATGTGAGCTTGGGGATATTGATTGTATTGCGCGTAAATCTCTCTATATATTACAAGATGAGCAGATTCAAAAACAGTTTTCAAAACAAGCAGAGCTTTCCGTTAATGAGCGTTTTTCATCTGAGTTGATAGTCAATCATTACGAAAAAATTTATCACAACGTACTAAATGAAAGGTGACAAAAAAGATGAATCATCCTTTCTTAAAAGCAGTTCCAGTTATTGAGAAATTAGAAAAGGCTAATTTCGAAGCATACTTTGTTGGTGGTTCTGTTCGCAATTATTTGCTTCAGCGAGAAATAGAGGATATAGATATTGCCACATCAGCTACACCTGAAGAAGTGAAACGTATATTTCATCAAACAGTTGATTTAGGAATAGAGCATGGAACCGTGCTTGTCCTATTTGAAAATATGACATATGAAATCACTACTTTTCGTACGGAAGCAGAATATAAAGATTTTCGCCGTCCAAAGGGAGTTACCTTTATTCGATCGCTTGAAGAAGATTTACGAAGACGGGATTTCACGATGAATGCGATTGCTATGGATAAAAACGGTAAAATCATAGATCCGTTTGCGGGTAAAAGAGCGATCTTGAAACGGGAAATTGTAACCGTCGGCAGCGCAGAAGCGCGATTCAAAGAAGATGCTTTACGAATGATGAGAGCAGTTCGCTTTGTTAGTCAATTACAATTTACGATAGAAGAAAACACGAAGCGAGCATTAATAGAATATGGTTATTTATTGACAAAAATTGCGATAGAAAGAATAGCAAATGAATTTGAAAAACTTCTCATTGGAGAAGGTTCTGTTCAAGCTCTGCGTTTACTTGTTGAAACTCGATTGCATCATCATTTGCCGGGATTAGCAGAAAAAGGCGATGGCATCATTCGAATGACAAACTATCAATTAGACAAGCTTTCATTAGACGAACTTTGGACTCTTTTGCTATTTTCGTGTGAAATTTCTGTCATAAATGTAGAAAAGATATTAAGAAAATGGAAATTGTCACTTAAGCAAATAAAACAAGTAAAGCTATTATTATCTTCGTTACACAACCGTTTACATAACGAATGGACGAAGGAGCAATTGTATCGAACAGGGCGAGAAAATATAGAAAAAGTTGAACGACTATACTGTGTAATTACGAATCGTAACTTTTCCTCCATTTTTAAGTGGCTAAGTCAATACGATCGATTACCAATTAAAGAACGTTCTGAACTTGATGCAAATGGTAAAGATTTAATGGAATGGCTAAATCAAAAAGGCGGACCGTGGTTAAAACAATTGCTGGCGGAAATCGAGACAAGTGTAGTAGAGGGGAATCTTGCTAACCGTAAAGAAGTAATAAAGGAGTGGGTCAGAAAATGCAATCGGAGCTGAGGAAACAATTGCTTAATGCTTTTTCAAATGCGGATGGGGAGTATTTATCTGGTCAATATTTAGCTGATTTACTTGGTTGTTCCCGTACTGCTGTTTGGAAGCATATTGAAGAGCTGCGTAAAGAAGGCTTTGAGTTAGAGGCAGTTCGTAAAAAAGGATATCGTATTATAAAAACACCAGAAAAAGTAACTGCAGATGAAATCCGTCTAGGTTTAAAAACAAAATTATTAGGATCACTCATTCATTATGAGGAAACGGTTGATTCAACACAAAAAAATTGCGCAAAAAACTTGCTTATAAAGGTGTACCTGAGGGAACGGTTATCGTAGCGGAAGAGCAGCTTAAAGGAAGAGGACGACTTGCTAGAAATTGGCATTCTGCAAAATCGACGGGTATCTGGATGAGTATTATTTTACGGCCAAATATTCCAATTCCGAAAGCACCGCAGCTAACATTAATTACTGCTGTTGCTGCTGTACAAGCAATAGAAGAAGTAAGTGGTATAAGAGCACATATTAAATGGCCGAATGATATTTTAATAAATGGAAAAAAGCTTGCCGGTATTTTAACAGAGCTTCAAGCAGAAGCGGATCGAATTTTTTCAATTATTATTGGGATAGGAATAAATGCTAATCAAAAAGCGGAAGATTTCCCTGAAGAACTTCGTTCAATTGCGACATCCATTTTTCTTGAAAAAGGAGAGCCGATTAAAAGGGCCGAATTAATCAAAGTCTTTTTATCTAAGTTGGAAACACTTTATTTACTTTATTTAGAAAAAGGTTTTCATCCGATAAAATTATTGTGGGAAAGCTATGCAATCAGTATAGGCAAACAAATCATTGCGAGAACACTGTCCGGTTCAATTAAAGGAACAGCATTAGGGATCACAGAAGACGGAGTGTTGATAATGGAAGATAAACTTGGGGAAAAACACTATATTTATTCTGCAGATATTGATTTATCAGCAGATTAAAAACTGATTTCCTTTTCTTAATTTCTTAAAGCTTCAGTTCATATAGTGGGAAAATTCAGTGATTTCTTTTAATTTTTAGTTTTTTTGTAGAAAGATTAATAGAGTTTTGATATAATTCTTTTGGGCGGTATCGAATAAGAACTGCACCTTTACAGAAAATAAGAATAAAAACGGATATCTGCCTAGATCCATTTTAGGACCGGGACAGAGGGATGGAACATTAAAAAGATTGAACGGGATCCTTCTGCTTTTTTAATGGATCCCTTTTCGTGTCGTCAATTGATAAACGTTTCATTTTCTCTTTCCTAAAAAAGGAGGAAATAGAATGAAGCAAACAACAGATTTTATCCAAATGAAGAACAAAGGTGAAAAGCTAGCGATGATTACTGCTTATGATTACCCATCTGCTAAATTGGCTGAAGAAGCAGGCGTTGATCTTCTACTAGTCGGCGATTCACTAGGCATGGTCGTTTTAGGTTATGAGTCGACTGTTTCAGTCACGTTAGATGACATGATCCATCATACAAAAGCAGTTAAAAGAGGAGCAGTTAATACGTTTATCGTTGCTGATATGCCATTTATGACATACCATTTATCAATTAATGAAACGTTGAAATCAGCTGCTCAGCTTGTGCAAACAGGCGGTGCACATGCAGTTAAAGTTGAAGGAGGAGATGTAGTTATTGAAAAAATCTCCTCATTAACAAAAGCAGGAATACCAGTCATGGCTCACCTAGGTTTAACGCCACAATCAGTTGGTGTTTTAGGAGGCTATAAAGTACAAGGGAAGAGTGCCGCAGCTGCGAAAAAATTAATTGAAGATGCAAAAAAATGTGAAGAAGCTGGTGCTTTCGCACTTGTATTAGAATGTATTCCGAAGCAGTTAGCTCAAGAAGTTTCGCATACGCTTTCAATTCCGACAATTGGGATTGGGGCTGGTGCTTATACTGACGGACAAGTTCTTGTTTACCATGATTTAATTACCTATGGGGTCAACCGAGTCCCTAAATTTGTTAAACAATATGAGAACGTAAGCGAACAAATTGTAAGCAGCATAAAAAGTTATGTGGCAGAAGTGAAAGAAAGCTCGTTTCCAAAAAATGAGCATAGCTTTACAATGAAAGAAGAAGAACTTCACGCACTATACGGAGGATAATAAATAATGAAAGTCTTTACAACCATTCACGATATGCAAACAGAGATGATTAAATTAAAAAAATATGGAAAGACCATTGGCTTTGTGCCGACAATGGGATATTTGCATGATGGCCATATGTCTTTACTTAAGAAAGCAAGACAAGAAAATGATCTAGTTGTGTTAAGTATTTTTGTAAATCCGCTTCAATTTGGACCGACAGAAGATTTTTCTGCTTATCCACGCAATCTTGACCGTGATAAGGAAATTGCTCTTAACGAAAGGGTTGACTATTTATTCTGTCCATCTAGTGTTGAAATGTATCCAAGGCAGCCTTCCGTTAAAGTAGTTGTTCAAGAGCGGATAGATGTGATGTGCGGGAAATCGCGTCCCGGTCATTTTGATGGAGTAGCAACCGTATTAACTAAGCTGTTTCATATCGTAAAACCAAACCGAGTATATTTTGGTTTAAAAGATGCACAGCAAGTAGCAGTTGTTGATTGGTTGATAAAGGACTTTCATTTTCCAATCGAGTTAATTCCTTGCGAGACAGTTCGTGAAGAAGACGGATTAGCAAAAAGTTCTCGTAACACAAATTTATTGGAGCAAGAACGGGGGGAAGCCCGTCATTTATACAAAAGTTTACTATCAGCAAAAGAAATGATCGATGACGGAGAGCGGGACAGAGAAACAGTGATCCAATTTATTACTAATTATCTTTTAAACAATACGAGCGGTTCTATTGACTATGTAGAAATCTATTCTTACCCGGAGTTAAAAGAAATGACTATGCTCACAGGAACATTCATTATTGCTCTGGCTGTAAAATTTTCACATGCCCGCTTAATCGATAACATCATTATCACGATATAAAAAATTTTACGAGAGGAAGAAAATAGATGTTTCGTACGATGATGAACGGAAAAATCCATCGGGCACGTGTAACGGAAGCAAATTTAGATTACGTTGGAAGTATTACAATCGACGAAGATATTTTAGATGCTGTCGGCATGGTTGCCAATGAAAAAGTACAAATTGTTAATAACAATAATGGTGCTCGGTTTGAAACATATATTATCCCAGGAGAAAGAGGAAGCGGTGTTTTTGTTTTTAAACGGGCTGCGGCTAGGCTCGTTCAAAAAGGTGACATCGTAATCATTATTTCATATGTATTGGTTGCTGAAAATAATGTTTTAACTCATAAACCTAAGGTAGCCATTATGGACGAAAATAATCAAATTAAAGAATTAATTCATACAGAACCAGAAGCAACTATTTTATAGTATTAGCTCCCGTATTAGGGAGTTTTTCTTTTTTAACGAAAATAATGGGCGTGAAATTGAGCAGTAAAGTTTAAGATGTCTTTTACTTTTCTTCTTTTTATGATACCGTTTTGTTTGACATAATGTTTGAGGTGTAAGGAATATGAAAAATAAATTTGTTATCGTAGATTTAGAAACTACAGGAAACTCAGTAAAAAAAAGTGATAAAATTATTCAATTTGCAGCTGTTGTCATTGAACAAGGCCGTATTGTTGATACATATTCTTCTTTAGTTAATCCTGAAAAGAAAATTCCTCTTTTTATCGAAGGATTAACAAAGATTGATGATCACATGGTAAAGGAAGCACCATTGTTTTCAGAAATTGCGCCAACAATTTTATCAATGCTAGAGGGAGCCTATTTTGTCGCTCATAATGTATTCTTTGATTTAACGTTTCTTCAAGATGAATTAATAGCTGCTGGCTATAAAGACTTATCTGTTCCAATTATTGATACAGTTGAAATGGCACGAGTTGTATTTCCAACTGCCGACAGCTACCAATTAAATGAGCTTGCGATCCAAGAAGGGCTTAATCATAACCGTCCACATCAAGCTGATAGTGACGCATATGTTACGGCACAATTATTTTTAAAAATGGTCGAAAAACTTATGGTACTGCCTGAAAAAACATTGCAAATGCTAACGACACTTTCAACAAGGTTGAAAAGTGATATCCATTCACTTTTTGCAGAGCTTTTAACAATTAAAAATCGAACGATTGAACAACTGCCAAATGATCTCGAGATCTTTAATGGGCTTGCTTTAAAAAAGGAAGCTTATTTACAGGATGGGGATGAGGATCGTAATTCTTTTTTATATCCAGACAATGAAGAGGAAAAAGATGCACTGCTAAAGCCCACCTTACCATCGTTTGAACGCAGGCTGGGACAATATGAAATGATGGACGAAGTGTATGATGCATTGCAGCATAGTCATCATGCAGTCATTGAAGCGGGGACAGGTGTCGGAAAGTCTTTAGCTTACTTAATCCCTGCAGCATTTTATGCAAAACAAACAGAAAAACCGGTAATGATTAGCACGTATACGACCTTACTTCAGGAACAGCTATTGAATAAGGAAATTCCACTGTTAGAAAAAATGCTTCCTTTCCTGATAAATATTGCACTGATAAAGGGGCGAAATCACTATATTAATTTGGAAAAATTTGTCCAAACATTAAAAAATGATGACTTAAATTACGATACAACTTTAACAAAAATGCAAATTCTTGTCTGGCTTACGATGACGAAAACCGGAGATGTAGATGAATTAAATTTATCAAGTGGCGGAGAAATCTATTGGAACAAAATAAAAAATGATGAAACAAAAATATTTGAGAAATAAAGCGTGGTTATCAAGAGATTATTACTTATTAGCAAGAAAAAGAGCAAAGTCCGCCAATATCATTATTACAAACCATTCACTTCTTGTTACAGATTTATCTTCCGAGCAATCATTTTTACCTGAATATGAAGAAGCAATTATTGATGAAGCCCACCAATTTGTAAAAGCAGCTGGCAAACATTTTGGTTTTAAAGTCGATTATATTTTGTTGAAACTTCTTTTTGGCAGACTCGGCACATATGAACAAAAACAACTTTTTTATCAGCTTGAACAGATCGTTAACGAAGTAGATTTAAAAAAGAAAGATCTCATTCATTCTTTTGAAATAAATGAAATGATCACTGATGCAGTTTTTGAAGTCGAACAATTTTTTTCGACTGCAAGAGCATATGCTCTAAAGGGAGTAAGCAGCCAAAAGTCAAATATGAAGAAAGCGGCATTTCGCTTTAAAAGTGAAAATAACCGTGAGTCGTCAGCACTTTTAATCGAGGCAGAACGTTTTTATAACATGATTAAAGAACTAATTTCAAACTTAAGAAGTCGGATAAATTTAGTTATGCAACATCAATTATCAGCAGCCCAAAAATTAGTCTTGACTGAACTCGAAACAACTTTAAATGATTTAGAAAAAATAATCAATGCTGTTGACCGCTTATTCATTCATCCCGCTTGCGATTTTGTAACCTGGATTGAAATTGATATGCGGGCAAAGGATCATAAAACAATCATATATGGAGAACCGCTTAATGTTTCAAATGTTTTAAAAGATCATTTATTTACTGATAAAAAAAGTGTTATCTTAACATCAGCAACATTAACAGTAAACAACTCTTTTAAAAACATACTAAATGAACTAGGATTAACTTCTTTTAATCCGTCATTAAAACAAATTGCTTCACCATTTAATTATGACAAACAAGTTCAGCTAATTATCCCGGAGGATTTACCAGAAATCAACACTGTAAATACGGATGAGTACGTTTCAGCAATTACTGAATACATCATTTCCATTGCTGAAGCAACGCAAGGACGAATGTTAATTTTATTCACATCTCATGAAATGTTAAAAAACACACATGAGTTAATTAAAGAAAGCGGCTTTTTAGAGGATTTTGTTTTGATTGCCCAAGGAATAACTAGTGGTAGCCGAATAAGATTAATGAGGAATTTCCGGCGTTTTGAGAAAGCGATTTTATTTGGAACGAGCAGTTTTTGGGAGGGAGTTGATATTCCTGGAGAAGATTTATCTTGTTTAGTAATCGTAAGACTGCCATTTTCTTCACCAAAAATGAACCATTAACCGAAGCAAAAAGTGAACAAATTGAAAGAGAGGGTGGAAGCCCTTTTTATAAATTATCGATACCTGAGGCCGTTTTACGTTTTAAGCAAGGCTTTGGAAGACTCATTAGAAACGAAACAGATCGAGGTATCATCATTGTGTTTGATCGCAGATTGATTACGAAAAGATACGGAAAAACATTTTTACAATCGATTCCATCTGTTCCAATAACAACGAAAAAAATGAAAGAAACGATAAGCTTTATTCAAAAATGGTTATGAAACTTGGCAAATAACATACGCTATATTTATCGACATCCCCATTGACAACATTTGGAGGAATGAAAGATGAATATGTTATTTGCTGCAATACTCTTTTTGACAAGCTGGTTTTATACCCCAGTCCAAACACCAACAATACCTGTTGAAGTCGAGAGTATTGATTTAAACTTAAAAGAAAATGAGTTAGGGCTTACTTTCTTTTTCCTTTCCGATGGCGAAGCAACTCTTATTCAACACGGAAACGGAGAGAATATTCTAATTAATACCGGGGGAGAAGGAACGGAAAAAGAACTTGAGCGTCTCCTAGAGCTTTACGATGTTAAAAATATTTCGGCTATTGTGTTGACGAAAATATCAAGCTACTGTAACGTCAACTTAAAATGGCTTATTGAACAGTACGATGTAAACGAGCTCATAGCAAGTAGCTATATAGTTCAAGGCTTAAAGCAACAGTACGCTCATTTACAAATGAAAGAATTAAAAACAGGTACTAAACAACAGATTTTGCCTCATTTAGTGCTTGAAAGTTTGTTTGACGGCAATAAAAAAGACGAAGGAACAGATATATCGTTTAGATTTTTTAATCATCGAATTTTTTATATGAGCTCTACAAGTAAAAGAGCAGAGCAAAGTTTAATGGATCAACAACTTTCTGATGTGAATGTTGTTAAATTACCGGGGTTTGGTGAAGAAAGCGGTATTTCGGAAAAATTAATTAAACATATGGATCCACAAGTAGCGATATTATTTTATTCAAATGAAGTAAAACCGAGCAGTGAGCTTTTTAAAAAGCTGAGTGATACATGGATCGATGTATATTTTACAAAAAAACATGGTACTGTCAGCTTGAAATTTACGAATTCTAATTATGATATCATTACAATTTCAAATGATAATCAATTCGAATAATTATTCGAAAAAAATAAAAAAAAAAAAGATCGTAAAGAGGTTTCTCCTGTTATAATGATTGATATAAATTATTTGTAGCTAATAAAATGAAAATCATTCCAATTTTATTAGTTATGAGGAGGATTTTACGAGTAATGGAGAGAAATGTAGAAGTGTTGTCGACAATTACAATTCAAAATAGTCCTGATTTATATAAAATTGTTGATTGCTTAAATCGAACATTAAAAGAAAAGAATTTAATGTTTGGTTTAGCACTTAATAATGAAAAAAAAGCAATTTTTTCAATTTATCGTACATAAAGAAGTGAATAAAATGAAGAAGTGGATATTAATTATTTCGGCGATCGTTGTTATAGTCATTGGCGTGTTTTTTAAATTGTATTACAATGCTGTTTCGCCCATGAAGAAGGCAGAAGAAACGGCTATAATTAAAGCAAAAAAAGAGACAAAACTTGTTTCAATCGGTGATGTGTACACTTATAACGGAAAAGAAACTAGTTACGCTGTTACCGGAAAAAACGAAAAAAAAGAAGAAATTATTGTATTTATACCTGAAAAAAAAGGTAAGGCAATTGTAAAAAAAGCAAGCGAAGGAATTTCAAAGAAAGAAGCAGTCAATATTGTAAAATCAGAAAAAAACACTAAAGAAATCATTTCAGTTCGTATGGGAATGGAAAATAACGTCCCGCTTTGGGAAGTATATTATTTAGGTGATGATGGATTGTTAAATTATTATTATATACATTTTGAAACAGGTGAATGGCTTAAAAAGATTGAAAATCTATAAAGTTTTCGCGGATGGGGGAAAAGATAAAATGGAGTTCCAATTAGCAGAAAGAGTAAAAGCATTAACACCATCTTCTACTCTTGCTATTACTGCAAAGGCAAAGGAGTTAAAAGAACAGGGACATGATGTGATCGGTTTAGGTGCAGGTGAGCCAGATTTTAATACGCCACAGCATATTATCGATGCAGCGTATGCATCAATGAATCAAGGTCAAACAAAATACACTCCTTCAAGCGGCTTACCTCTTTTAAAAAAGGAAATTATCAAAAAGTTAAAAAAAGATCAAGGTCTTGAATATACAGCAAGTGAAATCATTGTTACAACTGGAGCAAAGCATGCTCTATATACATTATTTCAAGTGTTGCTAAATAAAGGGGACGAGGTGATCATACCTGCTCCTTACTGGGTAAGTTATCCTGAACAAGTTAAGCTTGCTGGCGGTATACCTGTTTATGTAACGGGCAAAGAAGAGAATCAGTTTAAAATAACTCCGCAACAATTAGAAGGAGCTATTTCAAATAAGACAAAAGCGCTCATTATTAATTCACCGAGTAATCCGACTGGGATGCTTTATACAAAGGATGAATTGACTGCTCTAGGAGAAGTTTGTTTAAAAAATAATATATTAATTATTTCAGATGAAATTTATGAAAAGCTTGTTTACGAAGAAAACAAACATGTTTCAATTGCTGAAATATCACCAAATTTAAAAGAATTAACAATTATTATTAATGGTGTTTCAAAATCTCACTCCATGACAGGGTGGAGAATTGGTTATGCTGTTGGTAACGAGCAAATGATAAAGGCAATGACAAATTTGGCGAGTCACAGCACGTCTAATCCAACGACAACAGCTCAATTTGGGGCAATAGCAGCATATAGCGGTTCTCAAGCGCCAGTTGATGAAATGCGGCAGGCTTTTGAAAAAAGACTAAATATTATATATGATCAACTCACTAAAATTCCGGGTTTTTCTTGTGTTAAACCTCAAGGAGCATTTTATTTGTTCCCTAACGTAAAGAAAGCCGCACAATTAACAGGCTACACTTCAGTTGACGAGTTTTCTAATGCATTACTCGAAAAAGCAATGGTAGCAGTTATTCCAGGCTCTGGTTTTGGTTCACCGGATAATATTCGTTTATCTTATGCGACATCACTAGATGTATTGGAAGAAGCAGTTAATAGAATGAAACAATTCGTTGAAGGACATAAATAGTAGACGATTTTTCATATAAAAACAAAGAGGCGGAAAAGTGAGTCATTAGCTTTTCCGCTTTAACATTGCTTGTATCCATATCGAAAGGTATAATAAAAAGCGATTCAGTTTTTGGAGGGAATAAAGTGACAAAGACGACAATATCAGAAGTTTATCAATATGTTGATCAAGAAGTAACAATTGGAGCATGGTTAGCAAACAAACGATCAAGCGGGAAAATCGCTTTTTTACAATTACGCGATGGTACTGGGTTTATACAAGGAGTTGTAGTGAAAAGCGAAGTAGAGGAAGAAGTTTTTCAATTAGCTAAAGCAATTACTCAAGAATCTTCAATATATGTGACTGGTAAAGTGCAAAAGGATGAACGTTCACCATTCGGTTATGAACTATCTGTAAATAAAATCGAAGTGATCCAACAAGCGGTCGATTACCCGATAACGCCAAAAAAACATGGTACAGAGTTTTTAATGGATCATCGTCATTTATGGCTCCGTGCTCGCCGCCAACATGCTATGATGAAAATTCGTAATGAAATCATTCGGGCAACATATGAATTTTTTAATGAACACGGTTTTGTAAAGGTCGATCCACCGATCTTAACTGGCAGTGCACCTGAAGGAACAACGGAATTATTTCATACAAAATATTTTGATGAGGATGCATTCCTTTCACAAAGTGGACAGTTATATATGGAAGCAGCAGCGATGGCTTTAGGAAAGGTGTTTTCATTTGGACCAACCTTTCGTGCGGAAAAATCAAAAACACGCCGTCATTTAATTGAATTTTGGATGATCGAGCCCGAGATGGCTTTTTGCAAATTTGAGGACAGTTTAGTCATTCAGGAAGAATATGTCAGCTACTTAGTACAAGCTGTATTGAAAAATTGTAACCTTGAATTACAGACACTTGGCCGTGATATTTCTAAACTTGAGAAAATAAAAGCACCATTCCCAAGGATTACATACGATGATGCGATTAAGCGATTACATGAGAAAGGTTTTAATGATATAGAATGGGGAGAGGATTTTGGTGCTCCGCATGAAACTGTCATTGCAGAAAGCTTTGATAAGCCGGTATTTATTACTCACTATCCTACATCTTTAAAGCCATTTTATATGGAGCCTCATCCCGAACGCGATGAAGTTGTACTATGTGCAGATTTAATTGCACCAGAAGGATATGGAGAAATCATTGGCGGGTCTGAACGTATTTATGATTATGATCTATTAAAGAAACGGATACAGGAGCATGGTTTAGACGTTGATGCTTACAAATGGTACTTGGATTTGCGTCAATATGGAGCCGTTCCTCATTCTGGTTTTGGGCTTGGACTTGAAAGAACAGTAGCATGGATTAGCGGGGTGGAACATGTTAGAGAAACGATCCCGTTCCCGCGTCTTTTAAATCGTTTATACCCTTAATATTTAATATTTTAATTTATATTAATTTTTATTTTTAAACGGTTAAAGGATGCTTAAGAAAAGCAGACTTTCGCCGTTTTTTCATATGATTTGGCTTAAATACGATTCGTTCTTTAGATCACTGTTCATGTTATACTAGACAAAGAGGTGTTCTAAAAATGTTGAAAAAAAGTTTGTTAGCTTGGCATGATGAAGGACAAATAACGATTCCCTATGCATTAATAACCGGTTATAAGCAGTTGGGGTTAAATGAACAAGAAGTCATCCTTCTAATACATATTTTTTCCTTTATTGAAAAAGGAAATGACTTTCCTACCCCGGAGGAGCTTTCCAACAGGATGACAATCAATTCATCAGATTGCAGTGAGATGCTTAGCCGTCTAATTCAAAAAGGATTTATAAACATAATCGATGGTTTTAATTCTGAAGGAATCCGTTTTGAAAAATATTCGTTACAGCCTCTTTTAGAAAAAGTAATCGAACAATTTCTTTATAATAAAAAACAAGAGGAAGCAGTCATTCAAAAAAATGAAGAAGCTGATTTATATACGTGCTTTGAACAAGAATTTGGCAGACCGTTATCACCGTTTGAATGTGAGACGTTAGGAATGTGGCTTGATGACGATCGTCATGATCCGACTATTATAACAGCTGCTCTTCGTGAAGCTGTTATTTCAGGTAAGCTTAATTTTCGCTATATTGATCGGATTTTGTTCGAATGGAAGAAGAACGGAATTCGTACAATTGAACAAGCGAAAATCCATGGGAGAAAGTTTCGCCAATACCAAACCCAACAGAGAAAAAAACAGTATGAGACATCAGCAACATCTAAATCGATTCCTTTTTACAATTGGCTTAGTGAGGACAGATCAGACTAAAACTATTTTTAAGATAGATTTAACAATAAAAAAATAGGTGAAAATAAAATGTTAAATAACACACAAATTAAATATTGCTTAAACAAAATGGGTGAAATGTTTCCTAATGCTCATTGCGAATTAATTCATTCTAATCCGTTTGAACTAGTTATTGCTGTTGCTCTTTCAGCACAATGTACTGATGTATTAGTAAACAAAGTAACAAAAAAACTGTTTCAAAAATATAAAACTCCAGAAGACTATTTAAATGTTCCTTTAGAGGAATTACAAGAAGACATAAGGTCAATTGGCTTATTTAGAAATAAAGCAAGGAATATCCAAAAATTATGTAAAATGTTAATTGAAGAATATAACGGAGAAGTACCAAAAGAACGAGAAGAGCTCATGAAGCTTCCAGGAGTAGGAAGAAAAACAGCTAATGTTGTCATGTCTGTAGCCTTTCACGTTCCTGCTATTGCGATTGACACACATGTAGAGAGAGTAAGTAAACGTTTAGGATTTTGCCGTTGGAAAGATTCTGTACTAGAAGTCGAAAAAACATTGATGAGAAAAATTCCTCAAGATGAATGGTCCATTACGCATCATCGGTTGATCTTTTTTGGCCGTTATCATTGTAAAGCTCAAAACCCGCAATGCGAGACTTGTCCATTACTAGATATATGTAGGGAAGGGAAAAAACGCATGAAAAGGAAAGATTCAGTTGGAACAAAAAAATAAAATCATTCCTGTCCCAGTACAATTGAAAAATTCGTTCTTTTTTCCCGATGATAAGATTGAAACAAAAATAGCTGCTGTTAAAAATCACTCTCAGATCATTCTCAATGAATTGTTTTCCTATGAGGTTGCTTATTATTCTGGAGTGAAGGGGAATAGACCGTGGGAAACACCAGAAGCGGTCATTCCTCAGCTGTTAACAGAATGGAAGCAATTAAAAAAAACTCTTATAGACATTTTTGAGAGACGTGATCGGCGGCAGGCGTTAAAACCAATGAAACGGGGTATTGCATTATTTGTACAATTTTTATTTTGGGTGCATCATTTACCAGTGAATTTACAATCTTATTATTTTAAAGAAGATCTCTTTGTTTGGAAACCAGTCAACTTTAAAGAACGGCTCGATTTTATTTTTGCAAGACCTAATGACTATCATTCATTTGTACAGCTTTCAGAATTAATGATTGAATTAGAAAAACAGTATTTTAAAAAAGAGGCATTAAAAAAATAAGGAGGCAGGCCAAAACCCATCTCTTTAGAAAAAAAGCCGGTGAAATTTTACGACAAGTAAAATTTCACCGGCTTTGATTTTTTAATAAAAAATAAGGTACACTTCTGATGAAATTAAATTACTACACAAAAACTTATGAATCAACTAGTTTTGCCTTTAGATTTAGAAGTAAAATTACAAAATAATGATACCTTCTATGTCCATCATTTAGTTGAAAGTATCCCTCATGAAGCGTTCGAACCATTTCTGCGAAATGAGGGCTGTCCTGCCTATCATCCACGCATGATGCTTAAGTTTAATTGAAAAGTCAAACCAGCTATACAATCATTCTGTCCATAATGACCGTACAGGCTTCCAACGGAAGTTCAAAATATGCCCATTTCGCACATCTTACAAAAGCATAAGAAGGCAACAATCGCAAATTAATGATGAATAAAAAATGGGAACAGTAAAAAGAATATATAAGAGCGAAGCTTTCAAAAGAGAAAGCGAGTGCCATCTATCGAAAATGCAAAATCGACGTGGATCCAGTTTTTGGATTATTGAAGGCCAATTTACGTTTTACACGATTTTCTGTACGAGGAAAATTGAAGGTAGAGAACGAAATGGGTCTTGCGTTAATGGCAGTGAATTTAAGAAAATTCACTGTCAACAACTGAGGGAATAGAGGAATATATACACAAAAATAGAGAGAGGTGAATTTGAGCGTACTCAAATTCACCTTTCTCACTATTTGAAGCTAGTTTTGTCCCAGCCTCTTTTTAGTTTACTCTCCCTGATTATTATTATTGTTATTTGAATCTCCATTAGTTGGTGGAGGAGGAGTTGTACCGCCATCTCCGTTTCCACCATTATCTCCGCCATTGTTTCCTGGATCATCTCTTTTATCGTCGTTTCCGCTATTATTTCCATTGCCGTTATTTGTCCCATCTCCTGGCTGAGGTGGCCCATTTGTTCCATCTGCTGGTTCAGCTGGTTCATTCGTTCCATCTTGAGGATTTTCATCATCTTTATCCTCATTATCTTCATCAGGGTTTTCATCTTTATCTTCATCTTCTTCATCTGTAGCTGGACCAGGAATGGTTATTGCAGCAGTGGCTGGACTACTTCGTCGGCCGTTAGCAATAGCCGTAACTTTAAATGTATAACTTGCTCCTGGCTGTGGATTTGCTACTTTTACACCTTTATCTGATGTAACAGCCAGTTGTTGTCCCTGTCCGCCATTTACGGACATCGTAACTTCAAATTCAACTTCAGAGTCTTTGTAATCCCATGATAAAGCAATTTCATTTGCTGCTTCATCATACTTTGCATTCAAGCCTTTAGGGGCATCAATTTTCTCAAATTTCTGTGAGACAGCTTTCGGTTCATGTCCTTTAACAAAATATTCGTAAGTAACCGCATCTTTTGGTGTTCCTTTACTTGGAAGCTTTGGCGGATTAGAACCTTTTTCTACACCAATTTTTACAACACTTTTTGGTACTTCGAAGTCAGGTGTTTCAACATCCTTGGAAACTTCCTCCATTAAATTTTTGAAAATGTGTTGTGCAATTTTTTGTGAATTCCCTGAAGGAATGTATTCAGAGCGATTTTCATAACCAGTCCATACGGCTAAGGAATAATTTGTTGTATAACCAGCAAACCATGCGTCAGGCACCGCTCCTTTAGGGATGTCGAACTGCCCTCGCTCTTTATCCGTATAGTTTGTTGTTCCAGTTTTACCAGCAACATGTAAATTAGGAATGTTTGCTGCTCTCCCTGTTCCATAAGGGGCGTTTAATACTTCTTTTAGCATATCAGTAATCATAAAGGCAGTGTAATCTTTCATTACAACTTGAGACTCTGGTGTTGTATCAATTACTGTGCCATCACGAAGTTCGATTTTTTTCACTGCATACGGTTCATTATAAACCCCATTATTACCAAACGCACTGTACGCACCTGCCATTTGTAACGGAGACACTCCCTCTTTAAGCCCTCCAACTGAGTATGATTCATGAATTTCTTCAAGAGGTATGCCTAAATTGACTGCGAATTCTTTAGCTTTATCAAGACCAGCTGCCTGTAATGCTTGCAAGGCTGGAATATTTCTAGATCTGCCAAGTGCTTCACGGATCGACATTTGGCCCATAAACTTATTATCCCAGTTGTTAATCGGTGTTCCATCAGAATATGCATATTGTTTATCATTGAGCTGGTGATAAGTAGACCATTTTAAATGTTCAATTGCTGGACCGTAGTCTAAAATTGGTTTTATCGTTGAACCAGGTTGCCTTTTTGTATCTGTAGCAAAATTAAATCCTCGCTGAACTTCTTGATTTCTTCCTCCGCCTAATGCTCTGATTTCACCTGTTTTTGTATCAAGGAGAGTAATCCCAGCTTGGAACTTCTCATCTGGGTATTGAATAATTTCATCTGTATCTAATATTTTTTCAACATGAGTTTGTGCTTTTGAATCTAAAGTTGTATAAACTTTTAAACCGTCAGCAAAAATATTATAGTCTCCAAGTTCTTCGACTTCATCAATCACACGATCAATAAAAAAATCAAACGGCTGTAAATCCGTTTTTCGTTCTTCTTCAGGAATTAATGAAGCAGTGACAGGGATGCTTTTTGCTTTTTCCATTTCTTCTTTAGAAATAAAGCCATGCTGATTCATTAATGTTAATACAACATTTCTTCGTTTCTCTGCACGTTCAGGATGTTTAAATGGATTATACCTGTTTGGACTTTGAAAAAGACCAGCTAGTAACGCAGCTTCTTGAACCTCTAATTCTTTTAACTCTTTATCAAAATAAACTTTAGACGCTGTGGCAATCCCATGAACACCTTGTGACATGTTATTTTTATTTACATACATTTCAAATATTTTTTTTTTTGTATATTTACGCTCTAATTGAAAGGCAAGCCATGCTTCCTGTGCTTTTCGTTTAATTGTTTTTTCAGGATTTAAAAAGGAGTTTTTGACTAATTGCTGTGTAATTGTACTTGCTCCTTCTGAACCGAATCCGCCAGTAATATTTGCAACAACAGCACCGCCGATTCGAATAATATCAACTCCACTATGTTTAAAGAAGCGAACATCTTCTGTTGCCAGTACAGCATTTTTCATTACTTCAGGTATATCTTCATAATCAACATATTCTCTTCTTTCAGTGCCAACTTCACGGATTAAATTTCCATCCTTATCATAAATTTTCGAAGAGATTGGATCTTTTAATAAGGCTTCATCAATTTTTGGAGCGTCTTTTACTAAAAATGCAAACGTTGCAGCACCAGTAAGTAATCCGATAATTCCAAGAATAACGAAAGCCATAAAAATCTTTTTAAATAGTTTTTTAGGTTTTTGTTTTCCTTTGCTTTTAGCTTTCTTATTTGCTGCAAGTCTACGGCGCTCCTCTCTACTTTGATATTTTTCTGTCATAAGCTGTTCCTTCCTTTCTATTCGTTAACGGGCGCCAGATGCGATCAATTTTTTTGGTCAACATAGAATGAGCATCAATTTTATCATAAGGAAAATAATTTCAATTAATAGTAAAGTTGATTGATTAATTTAATATAGTCGATTCTAGGTTGAAATCCAAGAGGAATATTGTATCCAAATTGAGCTATTTCTTCTTTTGTAATTGATTTCCTTCCACCTTTGACCATTCTATTCCAAAATACAAATAAATCCTTTGCTTCCAGCAAAAAAACTTCTTCAGTTGTGGAGAAGCGTAAAATGACAAAAGAAATCCCCCCATGGAAGAGTACTTCCTTCATATGACTTATTTGATGCTCATGGAAATTTTTTAAAGGAAATGAAGTAGCACTCTTCGTTTCCTTTGCCTCAAAATCAAGATATTTTCCTTTGTAAACACCGTTATAGTCTGTTGTTGAAGGTTGTTTAAAATATGCCTCCTTAATTACAGCAGCACTTCTTCGCGGATAATCAACATCAACAATTTGGACAGGCGTCGGTTTTTTATGAATGACAGCAATGCGATTGACTAAATAAAATTTATTTTTTTCATTTAAATCTTCTTCCAAAGTCATGCCGCGATTACCGTATATCAACTTTTTCCCTTTAGATTGTTGAATTCTTTTAACTTGATAAGGCTGCCCGTTTGGGTAATGAATTTTCATTTTTGCCACCTCACAAACTACTATTTATTATACCTAAAACTGAATTAAAATGGTGTATAAAAAATACCAAATCAACTCATTATAAATGTAATTGTTTTTAAAGGAGATTGAATAAAATGATGTGTTTTACAACTCCTCTTTTAGAATGTGAAAAAAAACTTCTAGATGTCATCCGTTCGAAGACAAGTAAATATAATGTTGATAATATTGCAAGAACCAACAGTTATCGAAAGTTTTTTAATCTGCATAAAAATATTAAATGGTCGTTTTTAGCAAGTATGGTCTCCCGCAATGCAGGCTGGAATATGTGTGATCTTGAAGGAAGCATCTATCGGGAAATAATCCAACCTGAAATGAGAAGACGCCTTTTTTTAACATATGAACGTGCTAACTGGCTCATCTTTCAAGATGCTTTTCCTCAATTGTTGCTCTATCATTATTCGACGAAATTGAATAGGCCAATGTTTCATTTATTACGTTATTTTCACGTATCACAATTTATGGAAAATGAATGGAACCAGTTTTGGTTATTTAAAGATGAAAATCGTTTACTCACTAGTTTAATTATTAATGAACAAAATGTAATTCAAGAAGCTGTCTTAGAACACCCTGTTTATAAAAAAAGAGTTTTTCGTTCTTTACCGTTTTTAGTTCAAGATGCTCTCCATTTTAGTGTAGTCCTTTTTCCAACGTGTAGAGGGGAATTATATGGCGCAAGTGTGAATAAATTTAATAATGTGACGAGGCGGATCGATTTGGGGAAAAGACTTGCTTCTATTTTATTTGACTTTGATTTATTTCATTTGTTTTATGAATTTTCTGAACGCACTGTTCATACAGGATCACGCTATGATTACGAACGATTTTTTCTAAAAAAGGTAGAGCGGGTAACACCATTTCTTCGGATGACATATCCAATTATTAATCACGATATCAAAAAACGCCAAGATTGGAAGGCAAAAAAGAATAAGTCAGGAAAATGGTTTAATATGCCAATTGAACATATTTATCCGATTAAGCTGACTTCGTGGTATGAAAAAAAGCAAAAGCAGCTAGCTGCATATACGGCGGTTAAACAGTTATTTAATTGAAGTAAAGCAAGGAGCAAATTTCTAAAGTCCTTGCTTAATATGTAGGGTCGGAAGATTATTGAGTAAATTTATGTTGCTGGCCTGTTTGGACCAGTCAGCTTTGGATCCCCGTATGCTGATTCTGTTGTTTTTTTGCTTTGTTTTTTTATTCGTTTATTGTCGGTACTTTTTCTTTTCAATATCTTTTACCTCCATGTTTAACATTAAAAAAATTGTGTGAACTTACTACAACTGATAGTTATTCACTTTATATAGTGTAATCCTTTTCTCACATTTCATTCATTTGTCGAATAGTGCAAAGATCCTAAAAAATGATCACTTTCTTTGCCGAATTGCTTCTAGTTTTGTCACTAAGGAAGGAAGGTGAAATGAAACCGAGAATAAGCTAATAGTATAAAAAGGGGGTAGGATAAAATGATTAGCAAAGATCAAATTGTAGCTACACTAAACGAAATTCATGAACAATTAGAAGAGCTAGAATCAACTTTGTCTATTTCGTTGAACGAACTGAGAAATGATTTATTTTACAAGCATGAAAAGAGTTTAAAGGAATGCCACAAACGTCTGTTAATTGTTGAAGAAGAATTAAATGTCATGACAGTATCATAGTAAAAATGCTTTGCTATTCATGGACAATATAGTATAATCAATTGCTCAATATGATTTAAAAGAGGTATGAGAGAAATGGTATCAAATGATAACTTGAAAAAATTAACAAACGAATTATTACAGCTTAGCCGTTATGCAGAAGAACAATTTGAGCAAGTAAAAAGTACGAAGGCAGAAGTGGATTTTTTAACTGTTGTAAAACCGTTTGTTAATCTTGTTAAGGGAAAAAGTGAAATATGGGCTGAAAATACGAAACAGTGGATCATCGATAATAAACCGAGAAACGTTCATGTAAAACAAATTGATAGCACGGTTGAAAATTTGCAGTTAGTTTCTGTACAAGCTTTTTTTCCATCTACAAGCAGAACACGCTTTATAAACTATATACGCTCTATTGACTATGTGCTAAATAGCGTCTTAAAAATGAAAGCTAATCCAAAGGAATGAAAGTTAATCACCATATAAGCGGTTTCCTCATAGATTATATTAGCCAATAAATAAGGAGGATGTTTGCCTATGCTCCGTCCAAATAAGAGAAAAGCCTATATTCCATATGGTGAAAGTTCGCTTCCTATAAATAGAATACCTTTTCAAGAACATGGCATGATGCAGCCATCTCCATTTTTACATTACCCTAAAGGAAATCCATATCACTATTCTCAACAAATGGCGAACCCTTACTATTATAATCATGAGCAGGGATTTCATCCGCACTTACAAAACTATGATCCTTATTATCAAGGAATGTCTTCACATTCTCATCATGCGCAAAGCTTATTTCAAAACCCGCTTCAGCCTAATGATGAGAAGGATCCTTTTCATTACCAGCAGATGGAGGGATATCAAAATTTAAATCCATATCCCCAGCACAATATGATCCAAAAACAGCCAGGGGGATTAAACTCAATTGTGAATTCATTTAAAAGTCAAGACGGAACAATTGATTTTAATAAAATGATGAATACAGCTGGGAGTATGATGAATGCTGTTAATCAAGTATCTTCTTTGGTGAAGGGTTTTTCATCGATTTTTAAAGCATCTGGTTGATTCATAACACGTAAAGTGGATGAAAGTAAAGCTCTATAAAAATGACTAATTTGTTAAAGGCTGTTAGAAATTATAACAGCCTCTTTTTTATTTATTCATTTGTTTATACCGCTAAAAGAGAAATAAAAAAGCAGGGTATCCCTGCAAATGTAAATATTTTCTTCAGACTTGTCGAGTCGCATATTATGAGGATTATAAAGAAAACAATCGTTCATGAGTTCGTTTGTTAACAATCAGTCTAAACACAGGGTGACACTGCATTAATCAATCGAAATTCGTTTTCCTTTTTCCTTCGGGATTCGGACTTGTAATAGGCCGTCCTTATATGAAGCTTTCACTTTATGTTCCTTAATTGGTTGCGGCAATGAAATTGTTTTTGATGCATGACCAAAAGATTGTTTCTTTACAAAAACATGATTGTTTTCATCTTCTTCAGTAATAATTTCTTTGTTATTTACGGAAATTGTAATATGGTTTTCGAAAATATGAATATCGATCTGTTCTTTATTGACGCCAGGAAGTTCAGCAGTTACGAGATGTTCATTCTCTTTTTCAATAACATCGACAGAGAAAGCAGATAACGGAAAAGGTTTTAGAAAGAAGTTATCAATATTTTGTAAAAGCCCTCTAACTGGCCTTTCTTGAAAAAATTGATTCATTGATTTCATAAGTTGTCCGAAAGGTTCATGATGTTCGCTCTGTTGTTTTTTTGGCAATTTAGAAGACATGATGATCTCTCCTTATTAAAATCTTTTACGTTATTTTATGTAAATAAACAGAAAAAGTGCAAATTTCATAACATATAAATGTAATCGGAAACATAGTAATAAAGGAGAGACAAATTACGATCATGTTATTTATAAGTTCATTTTACATATAGGAAACACAATTTGTTTTAAAATGATAAAAATAGGTATTTGCATTAGTACAAGAGTTCACCTTCCTTCATAGCCTGTTAATGTATACAGTATATGAGGAAAGGAGATTTATTCAAATGTATTGTGGACCAAATGTTATGCCTGCTATTGTACACCCGACTAAATGCTGTATGAATCATACGTTTTCAAAATCAATTGTACCGCACATTCATCCGACTCATACAACAACCGTAAACCATCATCTATATGAGCATCAGCATTATTTTCCACATTCTTATTCAGCAGCGAATGAAGTATCAAATCAACATCTTTCCTGTGGAGCTGGGCCAGGACCACGCCCTAGACCACCGTATTGGGGATGATTTGCATTTAACCAAGGGTATATTTATTTACCCTTGGTGCTTTTTTAAAATGTTTTTCCTTCTATCTAATCGCAATTAAGGTTATAATGAGAACACGAGAGAAAAAGGGGTTAACATTGATTGATTAATGTTGTCACAGTTTCTGGATACAAGCCGTTTGAACTAGGAATTTTTAAACAAAATGACATAGGTGTTACATACATAAAGAAGGCGTTGAAAAAAGAATTACTATTATTATTACATGAAGGTCTTGAATGGGTTTTAATTAGCGGACAACTTGGTGCTGAGCTTTGGACTGCCGAAGTCGTTTTTGAACTGCAAGAAGAGTTTTCAAATTTAAAGCTAGCTGTATTAACGCCATTTCTAGATCAAGAAAAAATGTGGAATGAGCAAAATAAAGAAGTGTACGAAACAGTTCTTGCAAAAGCAGATTATATTAATTCAATTACGAAGCGTCCTTATGAAAGTCCAGCGCAATTCCGCATTAAAAATCAGTTTTTAGTAGAAAAAAGTAATGCACTGCTTCTTCTATACGACCACGAAAAAGAAGGAAGTCCAAAATATTTGTTAAAAACAGCAGCAGAACAGTATCAAGAAAAGCACTCCTATGAAATAAGATTGATTAGTTTTTACGATCTTCAATTAATCGTAGAGGAAGAAGGAGTAAAAAAAAGATTAAAAGATAAAAGATTTGAACAAAAGCCCCCAAGACTGATTAAAATTTTTTTTGTAAAAAAGTAGTATGGACTTGTGAAAAGAATAATTGACAAAACAGAGTAATTTTGAAAAAATAAAGATGATGATTGGCGATACCGAGGTGAATATGGAATGCTGTCAGATAAAATAAAGTTAACGGCAAAAGATATTCTTGAAAAAGAATTTAAAATCACAATGCGTGGTTATAAGCAAGAAGAAGTTGATAAATTCCTTGATCTAATAATAAAAGATTATGAAACATTTCACCAAATAATTGAAGACTTACAACAAGAAAACATAAAATTAAGAAGACAGATGGAAGAGACTCCAAAGACTCCAAAACAACGTCAACCAGTACAACCGACTGGTACAACAAATTTTGACATTCTACAAAGACTTTCTAATCTTGAAAAGCATGTGTTTGGAAGTAAATTGTATGAGTAACTTTTAAAACCATTGTTAATTATACAGTTATTTATTATAATAGTGTATGGACATTTATAACGTTCGGGTAATCGCTGTAATAAAGCAAGCAAATGCTTATTGCAGAGGAAAGTCCATGCTCGCACGAGCTGAGATGCTCGTAGTGTTCGTGCTTAGTGAAACAATAAGCTAGGGCAGTTAAGGTATACTTAACTGACGGCAGGGAAAATGCCTAAGTCATGATAGATATGGCATGAATACCTTTAACAGTGCCACAGTGACGTAGCCTTTTCAGAAATGAAAAGGGTGGAACGAGGTAAACCCCACGAGCGAGAAACCCAAATTACGGTAGGGGCACTTTCTCTAAGGAACAACAACGAGGAGAAAGACAGGTTGAATACAATCTGTAGATAGATGATTACCGCCTGAGTACGAGACGAATAGTCACTTGCAGTACAAAGGTACAGAACATGGCTTACAGAACGTTATCAATGTATAAATTTCAAAAATGAGAAGCTCTCCTGTTAGGAAGGAGAGCTTTTGGCTTATACATAATGTCAATATTTGAGGCAAGTGCCTGAAAGACTGATTGAAAACGCTTGACAGTCAAGGCGTCGAGCAATAAGGCGGAAGCGAATAGAACAGGTGTTCAAGAGCTTACAACGAAGTGCGAGCAACGATGAATGCGACCGTTTGTCAACAGTCTGAGCTCTCCTGTTAGGAAGGGGAGCTTTTATTATCTTGTCAATCAATTTAAGACGATTTTTTGATAAAATGGCTATACTATATAACTCTGTTATATGATCGTTAGAACGATCTTTTCAGTATACTAAAAAGGCCATGTGATCCTGTAGTCTATACGTATGTCATTTAAACATTGCCTATAAAAAAGAATGAACGAATAAGGGTGACGTAATGAGTAAATACCAATTAATTGCAACATCAGCGATGGGGCTTGAAGCAATTGTAGCAAAAGAAGTACGTGCGCTTGGTTATGACTGTACAGTTGAAAATGGAAAAATTCAATTTGCAGGAGATGAACTTGCGATCGCACGAAGTAATTTATGGCTGAGGACAGCTGATCGGATTAAAATAAAAGTTGGTGAATTTAAAGCGTTCACATTTGATGAACTGTTTGAAAAAAAAAAATCATTACCATGGGAACAGTTTTTACCAGAAAACGCTGAGTTTCCGGTTATCGGTAAGTCTGTTAAATCGAAGCTTTTCAGTGTTTCTGATTGTCAAGCAATTGTAAAAAAAGCTATTGTTGAACGAATGAAAAAGTATTATAAACGGACAAGCTGGTTTGAAGAAAATGGAGGGTTCTATCGAGTTGAAGTTGCTTTACATAAAAATATTGCATCAATTACCATTGATACTAGTGGGAATGGACTTCATAAACGGGGATATCGAGTTGGTCAAGGGGGCGCACCATTAAAAGAAACCCTTGCTGCGGCACTTGTAATGTTAACGAACTGGCAGCCTGATCGTCCCTTTGTTGATCCATTTTGCGGTTCAGGTACAATTCCAATTGAAGCAGCATTAATCGGACAAAATATTGCTCCAGGGTTTAACCGGGAATTCGTATCAGAGTCATGGGAGTGGCTGAAGGCCGAGGTGTGGGGGGAAGCAAGAGCTGAAATGGAGGAATTAGCTAAATACGATCAACCTCTCTCGATTATAGGTTCAGATATTGATCATCGAATGGTTAAAATTGCATCTGAAAATGCCGCAGAAGCAGGATTAGGTGATTTAATTTCCTTTAAACAAATGCAAGTGACTGACTTTACAACAAATGATGACTACGGTGTTATTGTCGGAAATCCGCCATACGGAGAGCGTCTCGGTGAAAAAAGCTTAGTTGAACAAATGTACCGTGAAATGGGAAAAACATTTTCACTCCTTGAAACATGGTCAGTTTACATTTTGACTTCACATGAGCAGTTTGAAGAGTTATATGGAAAGCAGGCAACGAAAAAGCGGAAGCTATTTAACGGATTTATTAAAACGGATTACTATCAATTTTGGGGAGAAAGACCGCCTCGAGAATAAAGTAAAAGCATAAAAACTCTTTTAATCGAATAAAATATGATTACCATTGATATTCGATTAGGAGAGGTGGAAATGTATCGATCACAACTTGATTTCAAAAGGATTTCAAAAGCATTGTCATCTACAATGGAAATGATCCGGCAAGATCATGATTATTCCGAATCAGCTATAAGACAGTTATATGAAGCAAAGGAGCGCTATGACCAAGCATTATCTTTTTCATTAAATGCTCAAAATAGCATTCGCTAGATGAAAGGACTGTAAATGCTACAGTCCTTTTTGAATTTTAAGGTGTGTTGTTTACTTATTTAATTGACTATCCCCTTCTATTTGCTAAAATGTAAAGTGATTTTTAAATTGATCGACGACGGAGGGGTTTAATGCAAAACCGTTTACCATTTCCACTATCTAAAACCGAATCATTTTTTGATAAATTAAGTGAATGGATCGGTGATGTTTTTTATGAATGGCTCCCAGAAGCTGGCTTAGAATTGCGTGATGAACAAATTTATATAGCGTTTCAACTTGAAAAAGCCTTTAAGGAAAAAAAGGTCATGTTTGCTGAAGCAGGGGTTGGAACGGGGAAGACGATTGTTTATTTGTTATACGCGATTTGTTATGCACGCTATACACATAAGCCAGCAATTATTGCCTGTGCTGATGAAACGCTGATCGAACAGCTTGTAAAGAAACAAGGAGATGTGGCAAAGCTTGAACAAATATTACAGTTAAATATTGATGTTAGGCTCGCCAAATCACGTGATCAATATTTATGCTTAAAAAAGCTTGACCATGCAGTTGCAAGTCATGATACTACTCTCATCAGCAAAATATACAATGAGCTTCCTGAATTTATTCATGGCGGAGGTTCAATGCAAATATTTAAACCGTATGGAGATCGGAAAGATTATCCGGAGATAAATGATTTTACTTGGAAGCAAATTTCTTGGGATTCACTGCAAGATTGCTTTACTTGTGAAAAGCGACATCGCTGTGGTCAAACATTACATCGCGATTATTACCGAAATGGACAAGATTTAATTATTTGTTCCCACGATTTTTATATGGAACACATTTGGACTAAAGAAGCTAGAAAGCGAGAAGGACAGCTACCGCTTCTTCCTAATGGAAGCTGTGTCGTATTTGATGAAGGGCATTTACTTGAATATGCTGCTCAGAAAGCATTAACATATCGAATTACTGAACAAACGATCGAAACTTTGCTTACTAGGCTTTTAACAAATGATGTCCGTGAAAAAACATTACATTTAATTGAAAAAGCAATTGATGTAAATAAAGCCTTCTTTATGGAAGTAATAACAGTCTCCTCATCTGCAATGGGATCAGATAAAAAGGAAATTGATTTAAATTCTTCAGAAAAACTAATTCAAGTCGGAAACAGTCTACTGACCATCTTACAGTTAATTGAAGAAGAACTCGTATTTGAGGCTGAATTATACATAATGAACGAATATGATTTAAAAGTCGTTGAAGAACATATTGATCAAATGACATATTCTTTATCATTACTGCTTAAAAATAGACAAGCCATTACTTGGTTAGAAGAGCATAACGACGATCGAACTATCGTCATTATGCCTCGCTTAGTAGAAGAAATACTGCAGGAGGAAGTATTTTCAGAAAAGAAGCCGTTTATTTTTTCATCAGCTACTTTATCAGAAAATAAATCATTCGCTTATATTGCAAATAGTTTAGGGATTACAGATTATTTGTCATTTTCTGTTCAGTCTCCATTTGATTATAATAATAAAATGAAGCTGCAGTTGCCGATGTTTAATCAAGAAGATCACTTCAAAAAGAAAGCTCACTATGTTTTACAAGCTATTAATGAATCGGATGGGGGTGCACTCGTATTATTTACAAATAGAGAAGACTTATTTGCATTTAAAAAGTTTGTCAACTCTTACTCTTACACAAAATACCCGATATATTACGAAGGAGATGGAGAAATCAGTACTTTAGTTGATCTATTTCAAAATGATGTTCAATCTGTACTTTGCTCCGTCCATTTATGGGAAGGATTAGATATACCTGGAAGATCGCTAAGGAATGTAATTATTTTTTCATTACCGTTTCCACCATCAGATCCGGTATTTACTGCAAAAAGGGAAGCAGCTGCCACACCATTTTTACAAGTAGATATGCCTTATATGCTTCTTCGTCTACGACAAGGAATCGGACGACTCATACGAACGCACGAAGATGAGGGGACGATACATATTTTGTTGGAGGATTATGATGATCATGAGGTGATTTCAAAAGTTAAAAGTGTATTACCAGTTTCGATTTAAAAAAAGGGCTGTTCTCAAATACATTTTTCAATGACTATTGAGACAGCCCCATAGTTCTAAAACTAAAAATACAAAAGCACTTCATTGTCTACTAAAGGCAAAAAGTGCTTTTTTTTCGTTTTGAGCGTAATCATTTGAAAAGCACTATCATTTTATAAGTGTATTAAGTGTTAAATGTTTTTATAGATTGTCATGACTATGTAGAATGTATGAAAATGGTAGCGTGAAAAAAAGAGGTTTTGTGATTTTTGAAAGTCATTGTACAGTGTGTTGTAACGGTTGTGTGTTATAAACAGAATTTATTCCAAACAAATATAAATGTTACAATGAATGCTAAAGTTGTACAGGAAAAGGCTCAAGATGGAAGATAAAGTAGTTGGTTATATACTAGTTTCAACAGAAGGACGTATAGCTTAATATATCAAGTAGAAGAAATAGAATAGGATTGTAACGAAAATAAACTATAATTGCTGCGATATTTATACATTATATTTAAACAATGATCCATTTGGTCGGCTTTAGTCAGCTTTAAACAAATACTATTTAGTAAAGAAGCAATTATAATCGAGATATACAAATTAGCAGAGCTATCGATCATCAATGTTAAGATGGTCTATTGAAGAGAATGTAGAGCAAATATCACCAAAGTTCTTTCTTGTTATTCAAGATGAATCGTCAAATCAATAAGAATATCAAGATTAAAAGATAATGACATCTAACTTATCTCTAAACAATAAAAATGATGAAAAAATGAAATCAGAAGATAAAAGAGCTAATAATAAAGCATTTCTTAAATATATAGAATGGGTGCACAATGTATTTATAATGAAACATGAGGGAGGATGCTAGGCATGAGAGAGCAAGCAAAAGTGTTAATTGTCGAAGATGATACAGAAATTGCTCGTGTTATTTGCGATTACTTACGAAAACAAGGGTATGTAGTGACATGGGCTTCGACTGGAAAAGAAGGCTGGGAGGATTTTCATCATGATACATTCGATATGATTCTTGTCGATTTAATGCTTCCAGAAATGGATGGGTTTACATTATGCAAAACAATCCGTCTTGAAAGTGATGTCCCGTTATTAATTGTCAGTGCAAGACATGAAGATGAAAGTAAAGTTCTTGTTCTTGGTTTAGGTGCAGATGATTATATTACAAAACCGTTTAGTCTTGAAGAACTGAGTGCAAGAATCAATTCTCATTTACGCAGATTTCGCCGTTATCAAGGGAAGTTAAATAATGATCGCGTACTTGAGTTTGAGCACAATTTAAAAATTGATTTTTCTAAGCAAACAGTTTATCTCGATAACAAGCCACTTTTGTTGACAGCAAAAGAACAAGCGTTACTTTTCTTACTTGCAAAAAATCCTGAGCGTACTTTTTCAAAAACAGAGTTATATGAACATGTATGGCAGCAGGACGATGTTGATGGCAACAATACAGTGACTGTTCACATTAAAAGCTTGCGGTCTAAATTAAATGACCAATCACGTAAAGCAAGATTTATCCAAACTGTATGGGGGATTGGTTATCGGTTTATTGGAGTGCCAGTCTAATGAAAATAAAATCTTGGCTTTTAGCCAGCTTTTTTATCGTCATGCTTTTGCCTGTATGTGTTTTATATTTTTTGTACGTTCTCTTAACTGCCTATGATGAAAAGCAGGATATAAAAGAATTTATCGAAGTCACAAATCAGCTTTCGCAACTAGAAATAGTGTTACAAAATCCGTCTCTCTATAAAATTCAACCAGTTAAGAACTATTCTACAGTTCAAAAGGCCATTGATGAGACGATGATAGTTACTCTATATCGTGCGGATGGAGTTAAACTTTTTTCATCTAGTAACGACCCTAGGGGTAACTATATTAAGGTGAGTCGAAATGATTTATTAAAGGATTTAAATGAAATCCAAAAAAGACACCGCACCTTTCTAATTAAAAAGCCCGTTTTTCAAGATGATCTGTTAATTGGTATTTATGAATTAACGATTAGGAGAGAGGAGTGGATCGAAGGGGTAGAAAAACGTTCCCTTTTGTTACTAGGATCATTTAGTTTGTTTTTTTTTTCTATTATATTTAGTTGTTCTTATGTTGTTAAATAGAAAACTACATCGTCCTCTCGTACAGCTTCAGAAACAGATGACAGCATTTGCAAAGGGAGACCCTATTATTGATATACCTTATTCAAAAAAAAAATGAAATCGGAACATTGATTACTCATTTTAATAAAATGAGGAAACAAATAGAAAAAACGAAAGAAGAAGCGAAAAATCACCAAAAAGAAAAAGAGTATATCGTTGCAGCGCTATCGCACGATTTAAAAACACCTTTAACAGCAATTCGTGCTTATACGGAAGTTCTCCAAGGTAAAATGCATATGTCCCAAGCAGAAAAACAAGAGTATACAAAGATTTTATTTACAAAAATAGATTATATGAAACAAATGCTTGATGACTTAGTCATGTATACAGCCTTACAGTCATCACATCATGAGGTAAATTTTGTGGAAGTTGACGGAGAAGAGTTTTTTGATATGCTGCTTCCAAGCTATAAAGATCAATGTGAGCAAAGAGGGATCTCGTTAACAGTCTCTCAATGTGTAAAAGGTACTTATTACATTGATGCAAAACAAATGATAAGAATTGTCGATAATTTAATGGCGAATGCGATTCGTCATACAGAGCGGGGAAATCATATATGGATTGGTATCATTTCCAGTCAGAGTAAGCTGCCCGATTGGGTATTTCTTCCTTTTCAAACTTCTATTAACGAATGGCGTAGCAATGGAACTGTACTTATCATTCAAAATGAAGGCAAAGCAATTGCGAAAGAAAACCAGAAGCGAATTTTTGAACCGTTTGTCCAAGTTGAAGAAGCGAGAACAAAAAGTGGAGGCTCAGGTCTTGGATTAAGTATTGCAAAAATGTTAGTCGAACAACAACAAGGGAAAATTGCACTATGGTCGACACCTAAATTCGGCACGGTGTTTGCCTGTTTGTTAAAAGAAAGGAAGGATAAAGGGAATGGAAATAAAAAGCATCCTACTTAGCAGTGTCATTACATTAGGACTATTATCAGGTTGTTCAGAAGATATGGCAATGTCAACAGATAAGATGATTTCAAATGTATTAGAATCAGACAATAAGCTCGAATCTTATTATGCTGAAGGCAATATGAATGTCTATGAAGGGGACACTCTTATAGAAAAAATGACTTTCCAAGAGTGGCACAGCTCAGACGGAAAAAAGAAAATTGTGACAAAAGATGAAATAAAACAGAAGTCATCATATGTTATGAATGATGGGAAGCAATTGCTCATTTATGAAGAAGGTAGCGATGTTGCTAATTCAATTGATATTTCCGATGAGGAGTTTGTAAGTTCAATGCCGTCACAGCGGGAAATATTAATACAAATGTTAGAGCAGCAAAAAGACACACACTCGTATGAATTCACCGGAGAAGAAGAGGTGAATGGGGTCAAAACTAACCATATTAAAGTAACTAAAAAATCAAAGAAATCGATTCTTGGAGATATGGAGCTTTGGATTGATCCAAAAGGATGGTTTATTATGAAATCTAAAATGGTGAATGGTGAGAATAAAATTGAGCATGAATATACAAAAGTGGATGCCTCTCCTCAGTTTACTGATGATACATTTACATTAACTTTACCAAATGATGTAGAAATTCAACCGGTAAAGGATGAGACTGTTACGTTAGAAGAGGCTGAAAAAGCGCTCGATACATCATTTTTAACCTTAAATAAGGAAATAGCTGAAATAGAGAAAATCGAGTTAGATGAATTAAAGGGTGAAATAAATCGATCTGAAGTTACTGTCTATTATAAAAAGGATGATATTCCTTTACTAATGTTATCAATTTTTCCAACACCAAAGGACGATGAAGATGAGGTAGGTTTTTCTGAGGAAGAAGAGATTACCGTACGTGGATTAAAAGGTTTAGCGATGAAAGAACTAAATATGTTTCAATGGGATGAGGAAGGCTTGCGCTACTCGCTTATAATTGAACATCCAGATATGTCGGTAGATGAAGTCATCACACTAGTAGAGAAGATGGAATGGAGCTCAGATCGTTAAATAATGTTTGATGGTGAATAATGAATAATAAGGACTGTCCGAACTTATAGACAGTCCTTTTGTGTCATTCTTAATACTCAAAAGCATGACGAACGGAATTAGTTATCATGTACCTTTAGACTATTGACAAACGCTCGTATTCTTCGATGAAAGCTGATGACCGGCTTGTTCTCTTTGCTCCTGCCTCGTTTGCTCGGCGTCTCGACTGACAAGCGTTTTTAAGAAATCTTTTGGGGATTTGCTGTAAATATTTGACCTTGTCTACAAGCTGGAACGAAATTCATTATCATTTGCTTCTAAAAAGAAAGCGCTCACAAAATATTCATTCAATTTTATTGTTAAATATCATTAATTTTCAAAAATATGATAAAATAGTGAAGATATTTATTTGTTAATGTTTTGTAGAACTACAATTCATAAAATAGTGCTTCGTTCTAAAAGACATTGATGATGAATAATTGAACGATTGCATTTTATAGCAATGAAACTTATTATTCAAGGAGGAAAAGTAATGTCAGAGATAAAAAAAATAGAAACAGAGTTTTTAAATTATGTAAAAAAGATGACTGCTTATCAAGAAGCTATCCATTTAATTTATTGGGACTTGCGGACAGGCGCTCCAAAGAATGGAGTAACTCACCGTTCTGAAGTGATTAGTTTACTTTCCTCTGAAGTATTTCAGATGTCGACATCTGAAGAAATGGCAGCATACATAGCAAAGCTTTCACGTTTCAAAAATGAAGTGTCAAAAATAACTCAAAAGACATTAGAAGACTGTAAACAAGAATATGATCGAAATAAAAAAAACCCTATCGAAGAGTATAAAGACTATGTAATGCTTCAATCAGAAGCTCAAAGTATTTGGGGAGAAGCAAAGGAAAAGTCAGACTTTAACTTGTTCCGACCATATTTGGAGAAACTCGTTGACACGAATAAGCGTTTTATTGAATATTGGGGATATGAAGGTAATAAATATAATACACTTTTAGATCTATTTGAACCAGGTGTTACCGTAGCTGTTTTAGATAAAGTATTTGAAGAATTAAGGGAGAACATTGTTCCTCTTGTTAAAGAAGTTTCTGAATCTCCGTATCAGCCAGAAACAGCATTTTTGTTTGAGCACTTTTCTAAAGAAAAACAGCGTCAATTCAGCGTAGAAATTTTAAGGCAGATCGGATATAATTTTCATGCGGGCCGTTTAGATGAGACGATTCACCCATTTGCAATCAGTTTAAATCCTGGTGATGTTCGCGTGACGACGAACTATAATGAAAAAGATTTTCGTTCTGCTGTGTTTGGAACAATTCATGAAGGGGGACACGCATTATATGAGCAAAATATTTCCAAAGAATTGATCGGTACATCATTATGTACAGGGACATCTATGGGAATACATGAATCTCAATCTCTTTTTTATGAATATTTCATCGGCAGACATTATTCTTTTTGGGTAAAAAATTATGATTTACTTAAAAAGTTTTCAAACGGACAATTTGACAATGTAACGTTAGAAAACTTTTATCGAGCAATTAATCAGTCAAAACCATCACTAATTCGAATTGAAGCTGATGAACTGACATATCCACTTCATATTATTATCCGCTATGAAATTGAAAAAGGCCTTTTCAATGATGAAATAGATGTGAAGGATTTGCCGCAAATTTGGAATGATAAATATGAGGAATATCTCGGAATTCGACCAAAGAATGACGGTGAAGGTGTTTTACAAGACGTTCATTGGGCCGGGGGAAGTTTTGGTTATTTTCCTTCATATGCTTTAGGCTATATGTATGCCGCACAATTTAAAGCAGCTTTAGTAAAAGATATACCGAGTTTCGATGAACTGCTTGCAAAAGGACATTTGCAGCCAATTAGAAAATGGTTTACTTATCATATTCACCAATATGGAAAAATGAAGAAACCGTTAGAAATTTTAACGGATGTAACTGGTGAAGGTTTAAATGCAAAATATTTAATTGACTATTTATATGATAAATATCGTAAAGTGTATCAATTAATCTAGTATTTAACAAAGGATGACTACAATGCTACCTTATATGATGATTGCAGCCGGTGCTGCTTTATGGGGGTTAATTGCCATCTTTGTAAGGGGGCTATCCGAGTATGGTTTCACTGCGATGGAAATTGTTACGATTCGGGTAATTACAGCTTCACTATTATTAATAATCATTGGACTTATTCGCTATCGCAGTGAAATGAAAGTGAAAGTAAGAGATACTTATTTATTTATTGGGACGGGAATATTAAGTATTGTTTTTTTTTACTGGAGTTACTTTACAACTATTAATGAAATGAACGTTTCTTTAGCGGTGATTTTGCTGTATACATCTCCAGCTTTTGTTACAATCTTATCTTATATTTTTTTAAAAGAACCATTGCATATGAAGAAAGTGTTTGCGGTAATTGGAACGATTTTCGGTTGTGTATTAATAGCGGGTGTTTCAGTCGGAGAAGCAAATAATGTAACAATGCTAGGGATTGTAATCGGTCTTTGTTCGGGATTAGGTTATGCTTTATATAGTATTTTTGGTAAATTCGCATTAAGAAAATATGAACCATTTACAGTAACATTATTCACATTTGTCGTTGCAGCTCTTTTTCTGTTACCAGTTACACGGATTTGGGAAAAGGGAGCATTGTTGCAGCCTGAAGTAATCGGTCATGCAATTGGATTAGGGCTTTTTCCAACAGTTATTGCTTTTATTTTATATACGAAAGGGTTGGAAAAAGTTGAAAGCAGTAAAGCAGGAATTATTGCAACAGTTGAACCGCTTGTTGCGACTTTTTTAAGTGTTTTCCTTTATCATGAATCATTAACGATCTTTCAAATCATTGGCTCTGTTTTCATTTTATCGTCTGTTTTAATCGTTAACTTTCCAATAAAAATGAAAAAACATCGTACAGTAACATAATAGAGTAGTAGCAATTAATAAACGCCCCCCAGCGACTTTTATTTTCTCTGTGGGGCGTTTTTATTTCTTTTATCATGCTCGTCATTTAGAAGAGTTTAAATCCTTTTGCTCCAGGAGGCGCATTTTGGATCATATCGATTAACGGGATTGTGTACGCAAATAGAATTAATAAAGCTGTGATTCCAAGCCATAATTTCCAGTTTTCGAAAACAAGAGGTGTAGCTTCAGCCTTTTCAGGAGCTTCCGCAACCGGAAATTCTTCCTCACCTTTCGGAGCAAAGAAGGCTAGGTTGATAAAGATGATTAGGACTAAAATGATCCCGATAAACAAAATCGTTCCACCTACTGCTTGAGCAATTTGATAAGGAATCCATTCAAGGGCTTGTGGTGCATCACCATAAGTTGAGAAAGAAGAACGGCGCGGTGCACCTAACAGTCCCGCAAAATGCATTCCTCCAGACATAAACGTCATTCCGACAGCCCAAACAATCCCTTGAATGATTGCAAGTTTGTTCATTTTCTTTGTTAGCTTTCTTCCAGTTAAGTGTGGAATGAGCCAGTATGAGATTCCGAAGAACGTTAAGACAACTGATGTTGCAAGTGTTAAGTGAAAGTGTCCTGTAACCCATACAGTATTATGAACAACTTGGTTCATTTGGAAAGAAGCGTTTACCATTCCGCCTGCACCTGCTGGAATGAATGCAACCATTCCGATAAATGGTACTGTAAAACGAGCATCGCCCCATGGGAGTTTTTTAAACCAGCCAAGTAAGCCTTTTGCTCCTTTTGCTCGGCCGACTGTTTCAAACGTTCCAAATAATGAAAATGCTGTCATTAAAGATGGTATTACAACTAAAAATGTTAAAATAACCTGTAAAAACTTCCATGCAGGGTCAATTCCTGGCTCTGTTAATTGATGGTGGAATCCGACAGGTATTGAAAATAATAAGAATAAAATAAATGACATACGTGCTAACGAGTCTGAGAATAGCTTTCCGCCGATTACTTTTGGGACAATGACATACCAAGCCATATAGGCAGGTAACAACCAGAAGTATACAAGCGGGTGACCAAAGTACCAGAATAACGTCCGGCTTATTAATACATCAATCGTATCAACTAATCCTAAAGACCAAGGCAGGATTTGAACAAGGACGGTTGTTGCTACACCAATTGTCGCAACGAACCACATCGCCGTATTAATAATGGCCATAAACGTCAATAATGGACTTACTTTCCCAGGGTTTGCTTTCCGCCATTTTACGTAAGAGGCGATTAACGCACTACCTTCAATCCACGTTCCGACAATCACTAATGTTAAACCAATATAGAAAATTGGATGTGCTTGCAATGGTGCATAGAACGTGAATAATACAGAAGCTTCATTTAAAAGAATCATAGTTGCCGCAAGCAATGTACCAATTGTCAAAACGAAAAACCCAATCCAACCAGCTTTACGTGCTCCGTTTGACAATGTACCTGCAGTCCGGCTTACAGCAGATATTTGAAACCCAAAAATAAAGTACGTTGTCATAATGAGTGCTAATAGTACCCCATGAACGGTTAATACTTGATAGTAACCAATTCCAAAAGGAAGTTCGAATTTGCCAGAACGTACGAGAACTTGTAGCAATCCTGCTAACCCACCTAATGCTAAGGCGATAAATGACGCATAGAAGTGAGCCATTGAGAGCTTAGCATCGCGGCGATCAACCTTTGCTTTTGTTTTTTTAGAAGAGCCAAGCATTATTCAACCACCTCAATTTTTGAAGACATCATGTGGTGCCCAACACCGCAATATTCATTACATAACACTAAGTATTCGCCAGCTTTATCAAATGTTGTGACAATCTCACTAATAAAGCCTGGCTCAAGCATCATGTTAATATTAGTTCCTGCAACTTCAAAGCCATGGATGACATCTTTTGTCGTTGCAATGACTTTTACCTTTGAACCTTTTGGAACTTGAACTTCACCGGGGTTATAAGCAAATGCAGAAGCAACAAAAACTAACTCATAATCCCAATCTTTTCCTTCTACTTTATTAAGCCCTGGTTTAGTAAACGGAGCTGTTTCGTCCACTTTTTCAGGGTCAATAGTTGCCAAACAACTTGGCGGTTGGTTGCCCATGTAGAATGCACTTACACCTAAAACAGATAAGAAGACGAGTAGCGCACCTACCCCAAAAATAAGCCAAATCTTTTCAAATTTGTGCATGTGCATGGCTTTTTTTCCCCCTTTTAATTCTTAAAAAAAACGATCTAAGAATACGAAATAAACGCTTACCCAAGTAGTAACAACAATAAATAATCCTACAAAGAAAACGGAAACTAAAGTCCCTTTTAAAGAAGAATCGTCTTCAACCTCAATGTTCGATTTACGATCGAGTTCCGTTTTCGCCATCCTCCCTCACTCCCCTCATCTATCTGAAAAAAACTTATGAATACACTTTCATAATACAAAACATTTTCAAGAATTCTATCGAGTTTTGGGGATTTCACAAATATTTCATACCTCATTTTACAACTATGGTAATAGTGTAAAATTGATAAATCAGTAAAAATTAACGCATATTCTGACGGATAATTGTGAAAAATATGTGAAGCTTTTGAGGGTAAAGTAAGTTTTTTAAAGGAATTTCGATTAAGCAAAAATATAAACTCACACTTATTAACATATAACTTTGTTGATTTATTGGTTTGTCTCCCTCCTGAATGATCTAAGTCGAAAAAGGAAGCAAGATTTTTTTCTCGTTCCAGATCATTAAAAAGGTTCTTTTAATTGAAGCCGCGCAGGACTGCAGTTTGACCCGAATGAGTTAGAGCAAAAGTAGATACGTGAAAAACTCGCTTTATTCATAAAAATAAGCTATAATACATCCATGTTAATTTCATATTTTTACTCTCTCATATAATGGCGGGGATTGGCTCGCGAGTTTCTACCAGATTACCGTAATAATCTGACTATGAGTGAGCAAAACGTCTTTTTTATAATGTTTTTTTTTCAAGCCTAAAGGTCGTTGCTTACTCATTTATTTTAAGTAATGCAATAGACCTATAGGCTTTTTTTGTGAGGAGGAATAGGATGAAAGCACTAAAAGATAAAATTCTGACAGAGGGGATTGTACTGTCAGATCACGTATTAAAAGTAGATTCATTTTTAAATCATCAAATCGATCCGTTTTTAATGATGGAAATCGGAAAGGAGTTTGCGAATCGCTTTAAAGAAGCAAAGGTGACAAAAATATTAACGATAGAATCGTCTGGTATTGCCCCTGCTGTAATGACTGCATTAACGTTAAATGTCCCAGTCATTTTTGCAAGAAAAAGAAAGTCATTAACTCTTATTGATGATTTATTGACAGCACCGATTTATTCATTCACAAAAAAAGAGACAAACGAAATTTCGGTTTCAAATAAATTTATTGAAGCTGGGGATCAAGTGTTAATTATTGATGATTTTCTAGCAAACGGAGAAGCGGCTAACGGATTAGTAACAATCGTTAAAGAGGCGAATGCTCATGTTGCAGGAATTGGAATTGTAATTGAAAAATCGTTCCAAAATGGAGGAAAAAAGCTGCGGGAGCTAGGGTATAGAGTGGAGTCGCTTGCAAAAATTCAAACGCTTGCAAATGGAAAAGTAAATTTTGCAAATGAGGAGGCACCCCTTAAATGAAAGAGCATCCTTTGAAAATTGCATCATTAGGGTTGCAGCATGTTTTAGCTATGTATGCTGGAGCGGTCATCGTTCCGTTAATTGTTGGCGGTGCTCTAGGTTTAACAAGTGAGCAGCTAACTTACTTAGTTTCGATTGATATATTAATGTGTGGAATCGCGACAATCTTACAAGTATGGAAAAATCGTTTCTTTGGAATTGGCTTACCCGTTGTATTAGGTTGTACGTTCACCGCTGTTGGTCCGATGATTTCAATCGGGGGAGAGTACGGCATTTCTGCCATTTATGGCGCCATTTTAGTTTCTGGATTATTCGTTGTTTTAGTTGCGAAATATTTCGGGAAGCTTGTAAAATTTTTTCCGCCCGTTGTAACAGGATCAGTAGTCACAATTATCGGAATTACATTAATTCCTGTTGCAGTAAATAATATGGCTGGAGGAGTAGGCAGCCCTGATTTTGGATCATTACAAAATATTGGACTTTCGTTCGGCACGCTATTATTTATTATTATTCTGTATCGTTTTTTTACTGGATTTATTCGCGCGGTCGCTATTTTATTAGGATTGCTTTGTGGTACAGTTGTCGCTTACTTTATGGGGATGGTTAATTTTTCAGCGGTTTCAGAAGCATCAATGTTCCATATTATTAAACCGTTTTATTTTGGAATGCCTACTTTTGAAGTGACAGCGATTTTAACAATGATTCTTGTAGCAATTGTCAGTTTAGTAGAGTCGACGGGTGTTTATTTTGCACTAGGAGATATTTGTAAGCAACAATTAGGAGAAAAGGACTTAGCAAATGGATACCGTGCAGAAGGGCTTGCGATTATTCTTGGCGGGATTTTTAACGCATTTCCATACACAACATTTTCGCAAAACGTTGGGCTTATACAGCTGTCGGGGGTAAAAACAAAGAATGTCATTTATACTGCAGGTGTCTTTTTAATCATACTCGGTTTAGTGCCAAAAATCGGGGCTATAACAACTATTATCCCTGCATCTGTTCTTGGCGGTGCAATGATCGCGATGTTTGGAATGGTCATTGCTTCAGGGATTAAAATGTTAAGTCATGTTGATTTTTCATCACAGGAAAACTTGCTTATTATCGCATGCTCGGTTGGAATGGGTCTAGGAGTAACAGTTGTTCCTGACTTATTTGCAAGTATGCCAGCAAGTGTTCAAATCTTGACAGAAAACGGGATTGTAGCAGGCAGTTTAACTGCAATATTTTTAAATATTATTTTTAATATAACGAAAAAAAATAAGCAGGAAATTCCTATTTTAAATAAATAATCTAAAGTGTAAGGATAGGTTTAACAAAAATTTCATTTCATCAAATTGGTTGAAAACACTTGTCAGTAAAGGCGCTAAGTAATAGAACAAGTCGTTCATCAGCTTTCAACAAAGTGCCAAGTTATAATGAATTCGTGCGTTTGTCAACAGCCTAAAACCACTTCTTTTTAAATAAAGAGGTGGTTTTTTAGTATATTTTACATACTTTATTAGAACGATTTTATGTATAAAGTAGCGATAAATGTAAATATTAAGGTAAAAATATAAGGAGAGAAAAATATGCCTACAATTGTTTCTGTTGCTGAAGCTGTGCCTCCATATGAAATTGATCAAGAAACAGCGATTCAATTTGCCAAACAGTTATTTTCAGGTTCTTTTCGGGACATCGATAGACTGCTACAAGTGTTTCAAAATGGCCAAATTGAAAAAAGTCATTTTATTAAAGGGATTGACTGGTTTCGTCAAAAGCATGGCTTAGCTGAAAAAAATAAGGCATATATTGAAGGGGCAGTGCAATTAGGAACAGAAGCAATTCAAAAATGTTTAGGTGAGAAAGCCTATATTAAAACCCGAGTTCCCTACGATGAAATTGATGCGATCTTTACTATTTCAAGCTCAGGCATTGCGACTCCAAGCATTGAAGCAAGAATTATGAATATTCTTCCTTTTAAAGAAAGTGTAAAAAGGATTCCAATTTGGGGTCTTGGCTGCGCTGGTGGAGCAGCAGGCCTTTCACGGGCATATGAATTCTGTCTAGCTTTTCCAAAAGCAAAGGTACTCGTTCTATGTATTGAATTATGTAGCTTAACGTTTCAGCACAATGATCGTACGAAAAGCAATTTAATCGGGACAAGCCTATTTGCAGATGGAGTAGCATGTGCTCTTTTGTGCGGTGATGAGGCATTTGATGATAAACATTTCCAACAAATTTTATATCCGAAAATTTTGGCAACGGAATCAATTACAAAACGAGATTCGTTAAATGTCATGGGATGGGATGTCAAGGATGAAGGATTATATGTTGTATTTTCTAAAAGTATTCCAACCATTATTACGAATTGGTTAAAGCCAAATGTTGATTCTTTTTTACAAAAAAATAATTTGCAAATGAAGCAAATGAATCATTTTATCGTTCATCCTGGCGGGAAAAAAATATTAGAAGCTTACGTTCATGCTTTAAATATTCCACAAGAGATGGTAAATATTAGTTTTAATATTTTACGGCAATACGGCAATATGTCATCTGCGACAATTCTTTACGTATTAAATCGTTTTATGAGGCTCAATCACAAAGAAGGGGAGTACGGCCTTGCTCTCTCCCTTGGTCCAGGGTTTAGCTCCGAATCTTTATTGTTAAGGTGGGGAAGGTAATTGGCACTATTTTTGTTCCTGCTGTTTATTATACTGCAACGGCTTAGTGAGCTATTGATTGCTAAGCGAAATGAAAAGTGGATGAAACAGCAAGGCGCTTTAGAATTTGGCGAAGATCATTACTTACTTCTGGTCATGATGCATGTATTCTTTTTTATCTCTCTAATTGTTGAAGTTCAAGTACTTGAAACAACAATTTCGCCTATTTGGCAACTGTTGTTAATTTTATTTTCCCTTACGCAAGTATTGAGATTGTGGGCACTTACATCACTAGGGAAGTATTGGAATACAAAAATAATTGTCCAACCGAAGGCAAATATTGTGATCAAAGGTCCGTACCGTTTTATGAAGCACCCTAATTATGTTGTCGTTACTTTAGAATTGCTCATCATTCCCTTTTTATTTCAAGCATATATAACTGCGGTAGTGTTTTCACTCATGAACGCGATAATACTTTCAATTCGAATTTCTGTAGAAGAACAGGCGTTAACGGAATTAACCGAATATCGTTCTGCTTTTCACGAGTCACGCCGATTTATACCGCGCCTTTCCAAAAGACTGTGACAAATTAATGAACGGATTGAAAATCATTCTCGATCATGGTATGATATAAGTGAAAATAATTCTCAATATCATTTCATCGAAGGAAGGTGTTACATATGATTTGGTTATTCATTTCTTTTATAGCAATGACTTATATCTTTGTAACTAAATATATATTAAATCACGTATTACAGCCGTGCCCTATTGAGCAACACGACGAAAATAAGCTTGATTTAAATCGTAAATAATGTTTCAACTTATTTACCCTGAATGCAAACGCTTTCAATAACCTTAGGGAAAGCTGCATTAAAATCTTACTTTTTAAATATGCCTAAAGATTCGAATTGTGCGCAACGAGCCAATAAGTCAATATTCAGGTCTCAAAAAGAGGAATTGTCCGATAAGTTATCAACAGACTTATTAGATAATTCCCTTTTTGTATAATTTTAGATATTTATGCAGAAGTATCTTGCTTTTTCCGATGTTTTCATCATCCTAATGATAGGAAAAGTTTTAAAAATCGTTTAAAATAAAGACATCGATAAATAGTAAGGGGATTTTTATTCATGGTTCAAACAATAGAACAACAAAATACAAGTTTATTAACAAAAGTAACTGCGTTGCACACATTATTTCAGAAAGCTGGTGATAAGGAAGTTCGTGAAAAAAGTGCACAACTAGCTTTAAAGCTACATGAAGGAGAATTTTCAATCGCTTTTTGCGGTCATTTTTCAGCTGGAAAATCAAGTATGATTAATAAGTTAACTGGCGGAAATTTACTTCCGTCAAGTCCAATTCCTACAAGTGCCAATCTAGTAAAAGTAAAAGCGGGAGACGACTATGCAAAAGTGTATTTCCATCACGATAAACCCAGTCTTTATCCTGCTCCATACGATTACGATGAAGTGAAGTCTTATTGTAAAGATGGAGATCAAATCAAATCAATTGAAATTAGCTATTCACATTCTAACCTTCCGAAGGGAACAGTGATATTAGATACACCTGGGATTGATTCAACTGATGATGCCCATCGAATTGCAACCGAGTCTGCTTTGCATTTAGCGGATCTTGTATTTTATGTAATGGATTATAATCATGTTCAATCAGAATTGAATTTTTTGTTTACGAAAGAATTGACGAGCGCTGGAAAAGATTTATATTTAATCATTAATCAAATTGATAAGCATCGTGAAGAGGAATTAAGTTTTGAAAGCTTTCAAGCAGGTGTAAAAAATTCATTTGCTTCGTGGGGAGTAGAGCCGGAAAAAATCTTTTATACATCATTAAAAGATGAAAATCACCCGCTTAACCAATTTTCTGAATTGCAGCAATTTATTCAGGAGAAAATTAACATAAGGGGAGAGTTGTTGCCAAAAAGTGTGTACTACTCGTTAAAAAAGCTTACTGAAGAACATTTACAATATCTTTCAGAACAAAATGAAAAGCTTTTGCATAAGCAGGAGCAAGTTTTAGCGAACTTATCAAAAACTGAACGGGATAACGTGAGAAAACAACTGCCAGCTTTAAAAAAAGAACTTAAAGAGCTGCAGTCGATGTTAGAAAACAGAGTTGACCATTTTGATAAAGAAACGAATGAAATTTTAAAAAATGCATACTTAATGCCATATCAAACGAGAGAGTTGGCTGAAAACTATTTACAAGCTTGTCAGTCTGACTTTAAAGTAGGATTATTTTTCTCTAAGCAAAAAAATGCCGCTGAGCGTGAAAAAAGATTAAATGTTTTTTATGATGATTTAGCGGAAAAAGTAAAGTCGCAACTTGAATGGCATTTAAAAGAACATGTTTTAAATACGTTAAAAAAATACGAGCTTCATAGAGCTGAATTAGGAGCACTGGCACAAAGTTTTTCACTTACGTTTCATAAAGAATTTCTTGAAAAAATAGTGAAAACAGGGGCAAGGCTTTCAGGAGATTACGTCTTAAATTATACGAATGATGTTGCAAACGAACTGAAACGATTAGCAAAAGCTGAATTGTCTCATATACGGACAGAGCTAATTAGCGCTTTAAAACATAAATACGAACAGCAAGAACAGTTATTAAATAGAGAAATACAACGTCTTAACAAATTATTTGACGCATTAGCTCAAATTGACGAAATTGAAGCAGAGCTTGTTGCTATCAAAATAAAAATGGAGAAATTTTTACGAGGCGAATTTAATGAAGCTGATGATCAAGCGTCAGTTAATGAACTGTTAGATGAAATAAAGCAGGAAGAGGTTAACGTTCAAACAGGACACAAAAAGAAACAAAGTATGAAAAATAAAGTGAATGAGCAAAAAGAAACAGAAATAAGTGAACCGAAAGCGACAATCGAAACGAATGAGGCCCAAGTCAAACAAGTGTTAAATCAATTACAATTAACAGCAAAGGAAATTCAAGATGTCCCCGGCTTTAAAAAGATTGCAGCACAATTAGAGGAGAAAGCGAATCGTCTAAAAAGTAAAGGATTTACTGTCGCTCTCTTTGGCGCATTTAGTGCAGGAAAGTCATCTTTTGCCAACGCGTTAATCGGTGAAAAGCTACTGCCAGTTTCTCCAAATCCAACAACTGCAACAATTAACAAAATTATGCCTGTTGACGAAGAACATCCAAACGGAACAGCCCTTGTAAAGCTAAAGGATCATGATGCTTTATATGAGGATGTATCCCGCTCATTAAAAGCTTTTGATCTAGCGGCAAATGATTTAGATAGCTGTTTTGTGAAAATAGAAAAAGTATTAAACAATGCCAATGATTATGATTCGTCAGTGAAGACACACTATGCGTTTTTACATGCATTTTACAGCGGATTTCGGTCGTATCGTCATTTATTAGGGGAAGTCCTAAAAGTGGATTTGCAACAATTCCAAGAATTCGTTGCAAAGGAAGAAAAGTCATGCCTAGTAGAATGGATTGAAGTTTATTATGATTGTGAGTTAACACGGAAAGGAATCACTTTAGTTGATACTCCCGGAGCTGACTCGATTAATGCACGCCATACAGGGGTAGCGTTTGACTATATAAAAAAATCAGATGCCTGCTTTTTTGTAACGTACTATAATCATGCCTTTTCAAAAGCTGATCGAGAATTTTTAATCCAATTAGGCCGTGTAAAAGATACATTTGAATTGGACAAAATGTTTTTCATAATTAACGCAATTGATCTTGCCAATAATGAAGAAGAAATGGAGTCAGTAATAGATTATGTAAATAATCAGTTAATGACTTATGGGATTCGCAAACCAAGCCTGTTTCCGGTTTCCAGTCTGCTCGCTTTAGAGGAAAAAATAGCAGGAAAAAGTACAGATTTATCAAGGATGAAGCAGTTTGAGCAAGCTTTTTATTCATTCTTATCTAATGATTTAATGAATATTGCCATTTCTTCAGCACAAGCGGAAATAGATAGAACGGTTGAGCTGTTAGATAATATGATCGCTTCTTCATATGAAGACCAGGAAGTGAAAGAAGAGAAAAGGCGCCTAATTAAGGAAGAGAAAGTGTTTATAAATAAGCTGCTTGACGAACAGAATTCACTGTTTTTGCAAAATCGACTCACACAAGAAACAGATGAGCTAGCTTATTATATCAAACAGCGAGTGTTTTTCCGCTTTGGTGACTTTTTTAAAGAATCATTTAATCCATCAATATTAAAGGATGATGGCCGTAACTTGAAAAAAGCAGTCCAAACTGCACTTGAAGATTTTCTATCATTTATCGGTTTTGATTTTGCTCAAGAAATGAGAGCGACCACTTTACGTTTGGAAGCATTTATTCATCAGCTCATGCGGGAGTATCAGCAAACGTTAACGAAACAAATAGCGGAAATTAATCATAATTTATCTTTTTCACAATATGAAGCATCTTCGTTAGAAAGTATTGACTTTGAATCAGCGTTTATCAAGACTGATAGAGTTATCTTTAAAAAAGCATTATCTTATTTTAAAACCCCTAAAGGATTTTTTGAGAAAAATGAAAAACAGCTTATGAGCGACGAGCTTGAAAGGCAATTACAAGAGCCGGCAGAAATGTATTTACAGTTAGAAAGTAAACGAATGAAAGATCATTATTTAAATCTTCTTAACAAGGAATTTGAAACTTTTCTTCAAAATATCAATGAACAAGTTAGTGAATTTTACGAAGGTATTTTAACCGTACTTGGAGAAGGTTTCCCAGTGGAGCGTTTACTAGAGATTAAGGAAACAGTTTTAACATCTCGCCAATAAAGGAGCTTTCATTCTATGAAAAACAAGTTTCATGCATGTGCTTCTTGTGTTCATTTTAGAGCACAACGGATCGGGGCGAAGATGAAATATGAATGTGCTCGTCTTCGCTACGAGACAAATCCAAAATATCAATTTAACTGTTGGACTCCGAAGGGATCTGTAAAGAAATTAATGGAGAAAAGGGGTATGTAAGATGAAGCACTTTACCGTTGAAAAAGAATGGCTATTGGAACAGCTGGCTGATCCAAAGATAAAAATTGCTGATTGCCGTTTTAATTTAGCTAATCCTGATGAAGGAAGACAAGCTTATGATAATGGACATATTCCAAGAGCCGTCTATTTCCATCTTGAAGAAGATTTATCCGGTCCTGTAAAAGAGCATGGGGGACGTCATCCTTTGCCAGAGTTGGAACAGCTTAAGAAAAAGCTTGAAGCAGCGGGGATAACGAATCAAACAACTGTTATTGTATATGACGATGGCGCCGGGGCATTTGCAAGCCGGTTTTGGTGGCTGTTAACATATATGGGACATACGAAAGTGTATATTTTAAACGGAGGTTTTTGCGCTTGGAAAGAAGCTGGTTATGTCTTGACTGAAGAAATTCCTAAAGCGGAACAAGCTTCATTTACAATAAATATCGTTCCTAATATGCTAGCTTCTTATCAAGAAGTAAAAGATATTGTTTCTACTGAACAAAGTGAAACGGTATTAATAGATTCAAGGGAAAGAAATAGATTTCTAGGCATTGAGGAACCGATTGATAAAAAAGCTGGTCATATTCCTGGTGCTATTAATAAATTTTGGCTGGATGGTTTTGAAAATGGCTTTTTTAAATGTAAATCAGAACAAGAAAAAAGGTTTCAAAATATTGATAAACAAAAGCCAATTGTTGTCTACTGTGGTTCAGGAGTAACCGCAACCCCTAATTTTATTGCGCTAAAATTAGCCGGTTTTCAAAATGTAAAATTATATGCAGGCAGCTTCAGCGATTGGATTTCTTATGATGAAAACAAAATTAATACAGGGGAAAACTAACAATATCTTTCCGGGAGACCGTGTCTCGTGACACAAAAATAAAAAATATAAGTTAAATATGCAGGCGTACAGGCAAAAGCGAACCCGAGCAATGTGAACGTCATCATAATGTAAGCTCACCTTTTCATAAGGTGGGTTATGATTATGTTATAATTCATAATGGAAGAGTAAATAAACAGTCTGGGGGCATTTATAGTGAATTCGAAAAAGCCGTCACTTATGCTTGTTGATGGAATGGCATTACTGTTTCGTGCTTATTTTGCGACAGCTGTGACAGGTCAATTTATGTTTAATTCAAGGGGAATCCCGACAAACGGAGTTTATGGTTTTATAAAACATTTCATGTCAGCAGTTTCTGCATTTCAGCCAAGTCATGTTGCTGTTTGTTGGGACATGGGGAGCAAAACGTTCAGAACAGAGATGTATTCTCAATATAAGGCTAATCGATCAGAGCCTCCTGCCGAATTAATTCCTCAATTTGAACTTGCTAAAGAAGTAGTAGAGGCATTTGACATACCAAGTATCGGTTTGAAAGGTTATGAAGCTGACGATTGTATCGGAACAATCGCTCATCAACACCGTGATAAGGCAATGATCTCGATCTTAACAGGTGATCAAGACATATTACAACTTATTGATGACGATATATCCGTTATTTTATTAAAAAAAGGCTTTGCAAACTATCTCGTTCATACGAAGGAAACTTTTATGACAGAAAAGGGAATTTTTCCCAAGCAATTGATCGATGTGAAAGCTTTTATGGGTGATCCGAGTGATAATTATCCTGGAGTGAAAGGAATCGGTGAAAAGACAGCGCTCAAATTAATAAAAGAATTTAACAATGTCGATGGTGTTTTACAAAACATCGATAAACTAACAAAGAATCAAAAATCAAAAATTGAAGCAGAAATTGAAATGTTGTATTTAAGTAGAAGGCTTGCTGAAATAAAATGTGACGTTCCAATTCAATGCTCATTAGATGAAACGGAATTTAAATTTAACTGGAAAAAAACGTTTTCAGCATTAGCGGAAATCGAAATAAAAGGTTTACATCGACTGCTAAATGTCCATAAAGAAACTGCGGCATTAAAAAAAGCTGACTAATAGTTATAAAAGTCAGCTTTTTTTACCCCTTATAAAATATAAGGATTGTATTACTTTGTATTTTTCTTTTTTGCGGCATTTTCAAGTTTGCTTTTCGGATCTTCTGTAAAATCAGCATCTTGACCATATCCTTGCGGGGTTACACTTGGAGCTTTTTTACCTTGATTGTTTTTTTGGCTCACGGTTATGATCACCTCCGATTTATAGTATTTCATTAAAATGGGATTCTAATCATAATGGTCAAGCAATGAAAGAAAAGCACTATAAAAAAGGGTAAAATCGGAAAAGATCAATCATCGAGATATGGGAGAGAGGGATGTTGAAGTTTATTCAGACAGTAGAGGAATATTTGCTTTATTTAAAATGGAAGGGGTTTCATTTTCATGAAGATGCCATTGGATTTATTTACTTTGGTAAGCATTACACGAATGCATCTGACAAGCTCGTTAACATCGCTATTGAACTTACATTAAAAGCCCAAAAACGATTTGACGGGAGCTTTTATGTTTCGTTGCTGGAATTGTTTGCGGAAAACAAAATCCATAATCGACAAGCAGCCATTTTATTTGCGCAAAATAAAGGCTTGCTGCAAGTTCAAAGTAAAGTAAGAAACAACTAAATACATTTTGAAATGATCTATTTCAGTAAGCCCCTAAAAAAGCAGGCGGAGAAAAACGATTTTTTGTTTTCCCCATCTGCTTTTTTTATCGTTTTCATTTCTTTGCTTTATTCGTAAAAAGACTGCGGTTTTAATATAAAAGAGTTTACATTGCATTTTTACGTTGAAACAACATGTTTTTCTTTGGTAATTCAGCAAAAATCATCCCAAATAAAATAAGTAAACATCCGAAAATTGCGCTTCCGGATAAACGATCACCTGCCCAAAAGTATCCAGTTGCAGCGGCAAACACGGGCTCAGTTGCAAAAATTAACGCTACTCTCGTCGGTTTTGTATATTTTTGGAAATTTGTTTGGATAAAAAACGCTACTGCAGTTGCAAATATAGAAGTAATCACTAAAGCGACAATGACCTCACCCGTTAATAATACGTCAGTTCGAAATGCATCTTCCCAATCTTCAAATAGAAAGGCAAAAATCGACGATAAAAAGGCGACAGTTAAAATTTGAATAGCTGTTAAGAGCAATGTTGGAAACTGCTTGCTGAATTTACCTATAAAAATAATATGAAGCGCAAAACCAGCTGCACATATAAAGACAAATGCATCACCGACATTTAACGATGCAGAGTCAGTCATTGTTAATAAATATAATCCAATTGTTGCGATAAAAACACCGACTATTGCAAGTATATTCGGACGCTGTTTTAATAATATGTACGACAGGAACGGTACAATGACAACACTTAAGCCTGTAATAAAACCAGCTTTAGAGGAAGTTGTATAAAGCAGACCGAGAGTTTGAAATGCATACCCTAAAAAGAGCCAAAACCCAATGAACATACCAGAAAATATTAATCTTTTATTTATATAAGTAAATTGGTGCCGCTGGAATAAACAAAGCCATCCAAAAAGAAGTAATCCTGCCAAAAAAAAGCGAACGCCGTTAAATGAAAAGGGCTCCAAAAAAAAAAGTGCATTTTGTACTAATACGAAAGTTGAGCCCCAAACTAACGCTACGAACAGTAAACTAATATCTGCAAATAATGACTTATTCAATGTCTTCCTCCTCATTTTTTCGAATTGCCATTCTCGCTAGTTCATCTGCCACTTTATTTTCTCGGCTGGGCACCCATTTTATAAAAAATAAATCGAACTTTTTTGTCAATTCAAGCGCTTGATAAAGAAGGGGTGCAAATTGTTTATTTTTTATGTATTCTTTTTCAACTGCTCGATTAACTACAGCCGAATCAGTCCGAAAGGAGACGATTTTATATTTCTTTTCAAAGCAAATTTCTAATCCTTTTATCAAAGCATAAAATTCTGCTTCATGGTTCGACATCATCCCCAGTGGAATTGAATATCTGTCTACATGACCATTTGCTTTAATAAAAACACCTGCACCACTAGGTCCAGGATTGCCTGCACTAGCACCATCGATATATACCTCGATCACATCATTTCCCTCCATTAAAATATTCTAACATGTATTGATCCCCCCGCTATTTGCGAGGGGATCTTGGGTGAAACAGTAACAATCAGCTAATCCTACATATTCTCTCTAGTTTATTTCGGGAATTTTTTAGCTATATATCCAAATGGAGTGTCTAAAAGGGCAACAATCCATTTTAGTAAATATGTCGTAATAAATATTTGTGTCCATTCGTTAAACGGGACAACACCGATGAAGGCAATACTTGTAAAAATGAGCGTATCTAATAATTGGCTCACCATCGTACTGCCATTATTACGAATCCAAAACTGGTGATCTTTTGGAAACCTTTTCCTAATAAGATTAAAAAGGTACACATCAGCAAACTGACTTACTAAGTAAGCACATAAACTGCCAAGTGCAATTCTGGGCAAAAGGTGAAAGATTGTACTTAAGGCATCTTGTGCAAAATCAATTTCATGGGGTTTAAATAATAAAAATAGCTGCATAATAACAGTCATCGATAATAATGTTAAAAACACAAGCCAAACCGCTTTTTTTGCATCTTGCTTGCCATAGCGTTCGTTTAAAATATCTGTAACGAGGAAAGCTGTACCGTACATTGTATTTCCGAGAGTCGCTGTTAAACCAAAAATTTCGATCATTTTTACAACTTGAAGGTTTGCTAAGACGGTCGAGATCCCAATCCAAACAAACAATCCTGTTTTTCCAAATAATCGATAAAACATTAAAACAAAACAGAAGTTGATGATGACGAAAATCAACCCAAACCATTCATTAAACATGTTTATTCCTCCTGTAGTTTTGATAACGCGGGAGATCACGAACCGCGAATAGGATATATTTGATTGTCCTTGACCATTATAGCTTTAAATATTCAAAATGAATATAAATTAACATCTTTTTTTTTTTTTCGCTTGAAAAAATTGGACCGGTGAAAAAGAAAAGATATAAAACCATATAATATATAAAAATAGAAAATTTTATGATACTCATCGTTTGAAAAATGTTTAAAGGTGAGTGAACAAACTTCTAGAGAAAGGAAATTTATACTTTATTACAAGAGACCTTGACTAATTATTGCAATCATTGCTTTTTATCTAAACATGATAAAAAAGAATTTGGGCGCAGCTATGCACACCGCTTTTGTATGATAAAATGTACTGTGAGCAGTAAATTAAAACATACGGGAAAAAGTAGTAAGTTGATTTCATTCGCTTTAGCTGATGTATCGCCCAGATGTTTTGGCAAAAGCGTGGAGAAGAGTGAAGCGATATGGCGGAAGTAGCGGTATCGAAGGATAAGTGATTGATTAAATAGGAGATCGAGATTAGTATTCAAATTGAGAAGCTAGTCTATTTTTCTTCCTAATTGTCAAAACTAATTAGAAATATTAAGCAGTTTAAGAAGATATCAAAATTGATAGAAGATTTAAACTATAAATTTTTTTAACACAAAAAGATGATATTCTGCTATACTCAGATAATAATAAAAACAATTAAAATACTTTGTTTAAATTCATTGACGAGATAGAGTAAGTTGTGAAAACTGTTCCACAGAGAGCTGATAATTGGTGAAAATCAGCATTCAGTCCATAGCTGAAAATCCTCTCCGAGAAGACATGCTGAACAATCTGAGTAAGTGTGTTCGGGTTTCCACCGTTATTTCGGAACACGTATGAATTCGTACGTTGCAGAGTGCCGCGGTTTATTTACTGTACGCGGAACCAGGGTGGTAACACGGGAAACTAATCTCGTCCCTTTTAAGGGACGAGATTTTTTTTATTGTCTTTTTCAGGTGTTTGGAAACCAAGTTTATTTTTTCAAGGAGGAATGATAATGGAACGTTTATCCAAAAAGGATATGTTGTTTATTAGCCTAATGCTCTTTTCGCTTTTCTTCGGTGCTGGTAATTTAATTTTCCCGCCATTTTTAGGGCAATCAGCTGGTACGTCTCTATGGGCTTCTATGGCTGGCTTCATCCTTTCTGCAGTTGGATTGCCGATTTTAGGCGTCGTTGCAGTTGCAAAAGCAAATGGTTTACATTCACTTGCTAGCCGTGTCCATCCCTTATTCGCAGCCATTTTTACATTCATCATTTATTTAGCAATCGGCCCGTTTTTAGGGATTCCTCGGGCAGGAAGCTTAGCATTTGAAATGGGAGTCAGCCCATTTTTGCCAAAAGATATGAATTTAACTTTCGCTTTATTTATTTATACATTTGTTTATTTTGGTTTATCATACTGGCTCGCCTTATCTCCATCAAAGCTTGTTGACCGGTTTGGGAAATTGCTGACGCCGATCATTCTTTTGTTAATTTTGTTTATTTTTGTTCGAGCTTTAACTCATTCATTCGGTGCTCCTGCTTCACCAACAGCAGATTATGCTAAAATGCCATTTGCAAAAGGATTTTTAGATGGCTACTTGACAATGGATACAATCGCAGCCTTGAATTTCGGAATTGTCATCTCGCTCACTCTAAAACAAAAAGGGGTGAGCCAATCTAAACAGATTGTCTCGTATTCAATCCGTGCAGGTCTGTTAGCGGGGCTCGTTTTAACGCTTATCTATGTCATGCTCGGATACCTTGGTACAAATAACCACGGAACGACAGAAAATGGAGCTCAAACTTTAACACAAGTCGTCTTAACATTATTCGGTTCATCAGGAGCCGTTTTACTGGGAGTTGTCTTTTCACTTGCTTGTTTAACAACATCAGTCGGACTCATTACATCATGCAGTCAATATTTTACGACCATCATTCCAAAAGTTAAGTATCGCACTTGGGTAACGATACTTACAGGGTCAAGCCTTGTTTTTGCAAACCTTGGCTTAACAAAAATTTTACTGATCTCAGTTCCTGCCCTAACGGCTATTTATCCAATTGCGATCACCTTGATCATTCTAACACTGTTGAATGACTTGTTTGGGGGGAGTCGTACGGTCTACGCAACAACAACACTTTTTGTATCAATCGTCAGTATTTCTGATGCATTTATACAATCAGAGGTCAATCTCGGTCCAATTAATACTTTAATTCAATCATTGCCATTATATATTTTTGGTTTTAATTGGCTTGTCCCGGCGGCAGTTGGAGCGCTAATCGGTTTTATTATCAAAACTTTGACTAAACAGCAATCTATTAAAAAATCCCAACAAAGCAAGGTATGAACCACTGCCGTGGAGTTATGAAATGCTAATAAAACTGACCGGCAGCTACCTTCTCCCTTTAAAAAATGGTGTTTAATTTTTTAGGAATCATCTTAAAAAAGTCTGGTCATGCATAACCAATGGATTGATTTTCATGGTTATGCATGACAATATAACTTATAGGGAATTCATACAAAAAAGGGAGTTAGACTATTCACATGAATCTGTCCACTGTGCAGTTTAACAATGATAATATCAATTGTTAGCCTTCATCCTGTTCGCTCAACTGTTCGTGAGCGTGCGGTATCGACTTGATAAAAACGATTAAAAATTCTTTTCTCTTCAATTGATACTTGCATTAGATTTATAATATTTGATGGAATTTGTTAACAGGTTATTCCCTTAGAGCAATAAAAAAAGCCAGTGATCGATCAAATCACTGGCTGGTCATTTGTCTTTATTTATAAAGAAAAGAAACCTTACAGTTTTACAACATTAGCTGCTTGAGGTCCACGGTTTCCTTCAACGATTTCAAATGAAACTTCTTGTCCTTCTTCTAATGATTTGAAGCCTTCTCCTTGAATTGCAGTGAAGTGAACGAATACATCGTCTCCGCCTTCAACTTCGATAAAACCGTAGCCTTTTTCGTTGTTAAACCATTTTACTTTACCATTTTGCATATTACTTTATTCCTCCTAAGCCATTCAAGACACATTTAGTGTCAGGGTTAAATATTATCATTTAACGTCAATATAAGACCAAAAAGCAATTAGAAGTATATTTATGTTAAATGATGTTTCTAATATACACGAATGTATGTCGTCAGTCAAGAAATGAAGGTAATTTTTTCGAAAAGAGGTTATAAAATTCTAAATATTTAGGATTATCTTAATTTTAAATCAAGGAAAATTAAAAAATGTTATCGATATGATGATCTAAAAAATTGTTCATAAATCGTCGCCCTATTGCGGACTTTAAATACATTCCTTCATCATTTCTTGTTTTCTGTTTATGAAGTGCCATATAGTATAAAACATATGATATGATTGTTTATATAATTGATTGAACAAAAAGAAAAGTAGTCCATTAAACTCCTCATAGTTATCATAGTTTGCGTTATGAGAGGAATTAGAAATAATCTTCAATGGATACCCCGTCTTTTCAGCCCAGTTATTACAGTACTTTTTAACATAACCTGTATTGTCATATTCTCCATAAGTAATCAAAACTGGACAATTAAATTGAACTTCATCATCTATCTTCAAAAACTCACCATAAACTCGACTAACCGCCTTCAACATGTCTTTTTTACCCAAACTAACTAAGGTTTTGTACATACTTGTCCTTGCTTCATCAGTTACTGTAATAGCTTTTGCACCTGCTTTACAGTAATAACTAAATGGGTACAGTCTGGCAATAGTAGAATAATGCTTTATCCAAAACAGTTCTGATTTTTTATAATAACATTTATCATAAGGAGTTGTGCCTATTCCGATAAACCCTATTACCTTGTCCCCATATTCATGAATAAAGGATTGTGCAATATAACCTCCCGCTGACTGTCCCACTAAGACGATTTTTTCTATATTCTCCTGTTCGAGTATAGTTAACATCTCTTCATTCACATTTGCGAAAGAGAAATCTTTATACGGTCTTGATTTTCCATGCAAAGGAAAATCCCAAGTTATCAACTTATATTCAGCAGATAAATGCTCAACTTGTTTATCGAAAAGGGTGTGGTCTGCTGTTAATCCATGACAAAAAACAATAGCAAATTCTTGTGGAGGAACTATTTCATTCGTCCAGTAATAGATCGTTCCTTTTGATGATTGTATCTTTCTCTCAATCATTTGCTGCCCCTCCCTATAATTATTGTATTTTAAATTTTCTAATGTTTTCTTATATTAAATCATTTGTATGTCAGTATCTTGTAACCACTGCTACTTATAGTGAAGAACATCTAACCTGCTGCGTTCAATAAATTCTTCAATAATTGCTTTGACTCTTTCATCTGCTGTAACGACACCATTTCGCCTGATAATAGCCAATCATAGATACGATAGCCCTTTTTGTTCGTGAGATAAATGCTCTAATCATTTCTTAGGTCTCCATATCCTAAATCCATTGTGAAATCCTCCCGAAAATATATGTTTATATTTCAAAAATTCAATACTAATCGCTTAAATTCCTTCTTAAAGTATTCTGCTTCGTTTTTAGTGTAGTCCTTCACAATTTCAGTTATTATTCAACATGAATACGTAAGGGCGTTCCTAACAATATGGCTCGTATGCGGAACTGTCACAATCCTGCCCATTAACTTTTGTATTAAACCTTTTTGTGAATTATAGGACTTTATTCCAAATGATCAATCCTTATTTCAAAGCTTTACAGGCTTTTTGTTTTATAAACACCTTATCTAAAGCTCATTATTTTAATCTATTTAAACATTAACCTGTTCTATTCTTCATATTTGAAAAGAATGTCAGCACTTACTTTTAAAGAATGAACTAATTTTAATTTTTCAATTTCGGATTTGTTGGGGAAAAATAAAATATATGGAAAAGGGGGGGGAAGGGAAAAAGAATCGGAGTAGAAAAAAATCCCCCAAAGCAATGTTTTTGCTTGAGGGGATTTAATGATGAAACGCTCTTTAAGAGCCTATTCCAGAGCGTTTAACTACAATGTAACTGATTCGGGAGACCATTCTGGGAGCATACTTCGCAGCTGCTTATCTTTCCGATAGCCGAGCACGTATTCTGCTTGCATAATCGTATGAATTTCTCGAGTACCTTCGTAAATAACCGGTGCTTTTGAATTTCTTAAGTAGCGCTCCACTGGGTATTCACTTGAATAGCCATATGCTCCGTGGATTTGCACAGCGTCATCTGCGGCTTTGTTGGCGAAGTCGCAAGCTTGCCACTTTGCAAGCGAAGTTTCTCGGGTGTTTCGTTTTCCTTGATTTTTCAAAACGCCGGCACGGTAGACGAGAAGACGGCTCATTTGAAGTCCTGCTTCCATATTTGCAATCATTTGTTGAACGAGTTGATGGCGGCCGATCTCTTTACCGAAAGTTTCCCTTTCATGACAATACTTTAAGCTTGCTTCAAGGCTAGCCATAATGAGACCGACAGCTCCAGCAGCAACAGTAAAGCGGCCATTATCAAGCGCTGACATTGCAATTTTGAAACCTTCTCCTTCTTCACCAAGAAGGTTTTCTTTAGGGACGCGAATATGATCAAAGAAAATTTCTCCGGTGTTGCCTGAGCGAATCCCAAGCTTCCCTTTAATGGCTTTAGAAGAAAAACCGGGCATTGTGCGTTCAACGATAAAGGCAGAAATGCCATGATGTTTTTTCGCTTTGTCTGTATAGGCAAACACAATAAAGTGGTCAGCGAGGTCACAAAGGGAGATCCATGTTTTTTGTCCATTCAGAATATAGTCATTTCCATCGCGGACTGCTGTTGTTTTAAGCGCAGCAACGTCAGAGCCTGCACCTGGTTCTGTTAACCCGAATGCACCGATCTTTTCCCCTTTTGCTTGTGGAACGAGATATTTTTGCTTTTGTTCTTCTGAGCCCCATTGAAGGAGGGTCATACTGTTAAGCCCGGTATGGACAGAAACGGCTGTCCGAAAAGCAGTATCGCCGCGCTCAAGCTCTTCACAGACGATGGCAAGCGAATTATAGTCCATCCCGGCACCGCCATATTTTTCAGGGATACAAACACCCATAAGATTTAAGTCGGCTAAACGTTTCATAATGTTTGTATCGAAATAGCCGCGTTCATCCCATTCTTGCATATAAGGGATAATTTCTTTGTCAACGAATTTTCTAACGGTGCTGCGAAGCATTTCCTGTTCTTCAGAAAAGTCAAAGTTCATCATCTTTTATTCCTCCGTTTTTGTTATGATCGCTTTCTGTTTTAAGCCTATTTCTTTAAAAATTTCTTCATTATGCTCCCCGGCAAGTGGTGGGGGCAGGCGATAAGATACTTTCGTATCCGACATTTTTAGCGGGCTTCCGACAAGCTTGATGTTTCCGACTTCTGGATGGTCCATTGAAACTTGCATTTCTCTAGCCGCCGTTTGCGGATCTTGAAACAGTTGCTCCATCGTATTCACTGGTCCGCAGGGCACTCCTTTTTTTGAAAGGAGCTGCTGCCATACAGCTTTTGATTTTTTACGAATTTCCTTATTTAAACGTTGATTCAGCTCTTCACGAAACTGTAGCCTCCCGGCGTTTGTTTGAAAGCGGGGATCGCGGCCAATTTCAGGATCCGAAAATAGTTCACATAGCGACTGAAATTGTCGATCGTTTCCAACAGCGATCACAAGCTTACCGTCGCTTGCTTCGTAAGTGGAGTATGGAACGATATTTGGATGATCGTTCCCAAGGCGTCTTGGGACTTTACCAGTCATTAAGTAGTTTGATGCAACGTTAACGAGTGTGCTGATAGCTGAATCAAAAAGTGATAAATCAATTTTTTGTCCCTTGTTCGTTTTACCACGTGCAAGCAGTGCGGCTTGGATAGCAATTGCGGCATAAAGCCCAGTAAAAATATCTGTAACAGCAACACCGACTTTTAATGGTCCAGATTCTTCTGTTCCCGTAATACTCATCCATCCGCTCATCGCTTGGATAATGTAGTCGTACCCTGGCAGATGACTATTTGGACCTGTTTCCCCAAATCCGGTAATCGAGCAATAAATAAGGCGCGGATTAATAGTAGACAGCTTCTCATAGCAAAGTCCAAATTTCTCCATAGTTCCAGTTTTAAAGTTATGGATGACAACATCAGCGGTTTTCGCTAGACGGCGAATGACTTCTTTCCCTTTTTCCGTTTTTAAATTAACAGTAATACTACGTTTATTACGGTTTGCACATACATAATAAGCACTTGCGCCATTTTGAAAAGGCGGTCCCCAGAATCGTGTGTCATCAGATCCGCCGGGAGCTTCCACTTTAATGACATCTGCGCCTAAATCGCCAAGAATCATTGTCGAATATGGTCCCGCGAGAACCCTGGTCATATCGAGAATACGGATGCCTTCAAGAGCTCCTGCCATTGGTTCACCTCCTCATGAATAGAAAATAAAAAGCCGCTTCACTTCCTAGTCTTATAAGTTAAGAGGTTGGAAGGAACCGGCTTGATGATTTGGGAGATGGTTTCGGTAAAGAAACTACTGCCAAATCAGAACAGTTCTCGTAAAATATAAAATTAGAAAAGCTTAGGCCGCTCGATTGTTACCGACTGAAGATCGGTTAAAGAGACGGTTTTCTGTTAGATGTAATTATAATGGAGAGTAAGACAAATGTAAACACTTTTCTGTCAAAAAACAATATTAAAAATTATTTGACAATTACAGGTCATTTGTTTACAATAAAAACAACATAAAAATCTTCACCAAAAAAACTGTGGAATCTATTGAACTCGTCTTGCCAGCGAGCACTAAAATGGATGCTAGCCAGTTTGGTCATTATCTAATTAATGATTAAGCTGGCTTTTTTGTTTTTTTCAAAAAGTAAAGGAGGCTTTATTAAAATGTCAGTTTTTCAAACAATGTCTACACCCCAATCAGAAAAGTGGATGGAAAGAAGAAATATTGCTGTTCCCAGAGGACCGTATCATGTTACTGGCTTGTTTATAGACCATGCTAAAGGAGCAACTGTCATTGATATCGATGGCCGTGAATACATCGATTTTGCTGGCGGAATAGGTGTTCAAAATATCGGTCATTGCCATCCAAAGGTTGTTGAAGTAGTACAACGTCAGGCAGAAGAGTTTCTTCATCCATGCTTTCATGTGACTGCATACGAGTCTTATGTTGAGCTTGCAGAACGTTTAAATACATTAATACCAGGTGAATTTTCTAAAAAATCAATTTTTTTAAATAGTGGTTCAGAAGCTGTAGAAAATGCGGTTAAAATCGCCCGTAAATATACTGGACGCCAAGGAGTGATTTCTTTTGACCGGGGCTATCACGGCCGGACACTTCTTACAATGTCGCTAACAAGTAAGGTGATGCCTTATAAAAAAGGCTTCGGTCCGTTTGCCCCGGAAACGTATAAACTCCCTTATCCTTATTATTATCGCGATCAACATCTGACAGAAGACGAAATTGATGACATGTTCATTAAACAAATAGAACATTTTTTTGTTGCTGAAGCTGCTCCAGAAAATATTGCCGCAATTATACTTGAGCCTGTACAGGGAGAAGGCGGTTTTGTCGTACCATCGAAACGTTTTGTAAAGGCAATTCGCGACATTTGCAATAAGCATGGCATTGTGATGATCGCCGATGAAATTCAGACCGGATTTGCTAGGACAGGGAAGCTATTTGCGATGGAACATTTCGATGTAGCGGCTGATCTTGTTACTGTTTCAAAATCGATGGGTGCTGGTATTCCAATTAGCGGTGTTGTCGGTCGAGCCGAGATCATGGATGCACCTCTAGGAGGGCAGCTTGGCGGAACATTTGCTGGAAGTCCTCTAGGCTGTGCTGCTGCATTAGCTGTTCTTGATGTTATCCAAGAGGAAAATCTCGTTGAACGAAGCCGAATGCTCGGTGAGAAGATGCAGGCACGTCTTAGAGCGATGCAAAAAAAAAACGAAATAATTGGAGATGTCCGCGGCCTTGGATCAATGTGTGCTATTGAGCTCGTAAAGGATCGTAAATTGATGACGCCAGCCAAGGAGGAAACGGCTTATATTGTAGCGAATGGCTGGAAACGGGGAGCTATTTTTCTAAGTGCAGGTATTGATAGTAATGTTCTTCGCTTCTTACCTCCTCTCGTTATGACTGATGATCAACTTGAAAGCGGTTTCGACATTTTAGAAAAACTATTAGCTGAAGTGCAAAATGGAGGGAACAACGAATGAAAAAGACAGCAATAAAAGAAACTAGAAACTTTATCGGTGGCCAGTGGATATCCGCTAAAGATGAATCCATTGCTGTTTACAATCCTGCAAACCCTGAAGAACTTGTTGCCGTTTTGCAAAATTCATCGACTGAGGAAGTGAATCTTGCTGTCGAGGCAGCAGTAGCAGCAAAGGAAAAATGGGGTTTTACCTCTGGTCCTGACCGAGCTAAATGCTTAGAGCAAGCAGCTAGCTTGTTCGAAAAATATGCTGATGAATTGGCTGAATTAGCAACGAAAGAAATGGGAAAACGTTTGGCTGAAACGAAAGGAGAAGTGTATCGAAGTGCAGCTATTCTCCGTTATTTTGCTGGTGAAGGATTTCGCAAGAGTGGGGAGTTGCTTCCTTCAGCCGATCCGACAAATCTATTTTTCGCAAAGCGAGTGCCTGTAGGCGTTGTCGCCGTTATTGCACCATGGAATTTCCCCCTCGCTATTCCGGTGTGGAAAATGGCTCCGGCATTAGTGTACGGAAACACGGTCGTTTTTAAACCAGCTTTAGAAGCAAGTGCAACAGGTGCTCGGATCGTAGAGATTTTTTCAGAAGCTGGGTTCCCTCCTGGCACGATAAATCTTGTCATCGGTCGAGGAAGCCGAATTGGTGATGCGATTGTTGATCATAAGCAAGTTGATGCCATTACATTTACCGGATCGAATGAAGTAGGCAGTGAAATTGCGAAAAAAGCCGCTGCCCGCGGTGCGAAATACCAGCTTGAGCTTGGTGGGAAAAATCCTGCTATCGTTTTAAAAGACGCCGACATTGATCTTGCAGCCCGCTTAGTCGTTGAAGGAGCGATGAAACAGAGCGGTCAGCGTTGTACGGCAACAAGCCGCGTGTTTGTGGAAAAAGAGATATTATCGGCTTTTCAGGAAAAAGTGCTGGCAGAAATTCAATCTATTCAAGTTGGAGACGGCATGAATCCTGAAGTAACGATGGGGCCTGTTGTCTCTAAAAGACAATTTAATTCTATACTTCGATACATTGAAACAGGGAAAAGGGAAGGTCGTCTCCTTACTGGTGGGAAGGCATGTGAAGGTCTTGACGGATGGTATATAGAGCCGACGGTATTTGATAGGGTGCGTAGTGACGCCGTAATAGCTAAAGAAGAAATTTTTGGACCAGTCCTCGCTATCATTGAATCCGCTTCGCTTGATAAGGCGATTCAAGAAGCTAACGATTCAATTTACGGATTGAGTGCTTCTATCTTTACGAATGATCTATCGAAAGCGTTGTATTTTATTGATCGCATCGAGGCTGGCATGATTCAAGTGAATGGAGAAACTGGTGGTGCAGAACCACAGGCTCCATTCGGCGGCATGAAGCAATCAAGCTCAGGAACGAGAGAACAGGGGCAAGCTGCTGTAGAATTTTTTACTGCCTATAAAACCGTTTCGATTCGATCTCATTGACGATAAAATTTTCCTGCTCTCTTGCTATCGACAAGGGATGCAGGAAAAATTAATAACTCTAGTAATGTCCGTTTTAAAAAATATATAAATCGACTAAATAGAAATGATCGATGAAAGGAGAGAAACCGTGGAAAAGAAGCCTGATGTGCAGTTTGATCGAGTGTTGACACGAGTTGATGTGCTGTTTCTCGCATTCGGAGCAATGATCGGCTGGGGATGGGTTGTTTTATCAGGAGAGTGGATTATTGGTGCGGGATCAGTCGGAGCAATTATCGCATTTTTAATTGGCGGATTGCTTGTAATGTTTGTCGGCTTAACATATGCAGAGCTGTCTTCTGCGATGCCAAAAGCAGGAGGGGAGCATTCTTTTGTTTTAAGAGCTTTAGGACATAACGCTTCGTTTATCGCAGCATGGGCCATTGCCCTCGGATACATTTTTGTTGCTGCCTTTGAAGCTGTTGCTTTGCCGACAGTAATTGAATATGTTTTTCCAAACTTTAAATTTGGCTACATGTGGACGATTACAGGCTGGGATGTATATGCTTCTTGGGTACTCATTGGTGTAATCGGTTCCATTTTTATTACGGCTATAAACTACAGGGGGATAAAAGGAGCAGCCCTTATACAAACAATTCTTACAGTTGTCATATTTATTGTTGGGATCATGCTTATTGGTGGTTCAGCAGTAAGCGGTGAGAAAGAACTGCTTCAACCTCTATTTAAAGATGGCTTTGGCGGACTTTTAACAGTCATGCTAATGACGCCGTTTATGTTTGTCGGTTTTAACGTCATCCCGCAAACAGCCGAAGAAATGAACATTCCTTATAAATCGATCGGACGAATTCTAGTCTTTTCTGTATTCCTTTCCGTTCTCTTTTATATCGGCATTATTTTCGGGGTTTCTTATGTTTTGCCATTAAGTATAATTAGCAGTTCATCGCTGCCGACAGCAGATGCTATGGGCGCCGCTTTTGGAAGTTCGATCTTTGCAAAAGTACTTATCTTCGGTGGATTAGCAGGAATTTTAACAAGTTGGAACGCTTTTATTATTGGTGGGAGCCGTGTTCTGTATGCGATGGCAAAATCAAAAATTCTCCCGTCTTGGTTTGCGAAAATTCATCCAAAGTATAAAACTCCAGCGAATGCAATTATTTTTATTGGTATTTTAACGACGTTTGCCCCGCTTTTAGGTCGACCGATGCTTGTTTGGCTCGTTGATGCTGGTGGATTAACAATTACATTAGCCTATTGTATGGTTGCTTTATCGTTTATCGTCTTGAGAAAAAAGGAGCCTAATATGATTAGACCGTTTAAAGCTGGAAGGCTTCCGATCGTTGGATGGATTTCTTTCATTCTTACGATAGGTTTTGTAATACTGTACATGCCGGGTATGCCGTCTCAGCTAGTTTGGCCGTATGAATGGATGATTTTCCTCGGCTGGTGGCTTATTGGCGCCATATTTATCGTAAGGATGAACCGAGCGGAAAACAGGGAACATCTTAAAGAATATTTGAATGAAATGATAGATAGTTTGAAATCAGGAAAAATTGATGCTTAAAAGGAGGATGAATGGTTGATGGAACGTTACCGAGTAGCTATCGATGTAGGCGGCACTTTTACAGATGTGTTTATTTATAATGAAAACACAAAACAAATGTATGTTACGAAAACATCTTCAACGCCTGCAAACCCAGAAATCGGCATGCTTCAAGGACTTGAAAAATCAGGTGTGAAGGGAAATGAAATTATTTCCTTTTCCCATGGGACGACAGTAGGAACGAATGCTTTAATTGAAAGAAAGCTTCCGAAAGCAGCTTTTGTTACAACAAAGGGATTTCGGGATGTGCCAGAAATCCGCCGAGGAACAAAGCTTGATCTTTGGGATGCTTATGAAGATGTAGCTCCTCCGTATATCCGTCGCCGCGACCGTTTTGAAGTGACAGAAAGAGTGGATTATGCTGGGGTTGTAGTCGAGGAAATTGATGAACAGGAAGTTCGTGCTTTAGCAAAAAAGTTGCAAAAGCGGGGAGTTGAAGCGATAGCGATCAGCTTTATAAATGCTTACATGAATAGCTCTAATGAATTAAGAGTGAAGGAGATTTTCCAAGAGGAATTGCCAAATGTCTATATTTGTACATCGAGCGAGACGTTACCAGAAATATTTGAACACGAGCGAACGAGTACAACGATCGTGAATGCGGTTCTCGGTCCTATTGTGAGCCGCTATATTCAAAAGCTTGAAAATGAGATGGAGAGCCGCAATTACGAGGGCGACATTCTTGTGATTCATTCAGGAGGAGGTGTTATGACAAGCGAAACGGTTCCGCGCTATTCAGCCCGTCTAGCAAGTTCTGGTATCGCAGCTGGGGCGATTGCGAGTAAATATATTGCTAATCTTTGTGGATTTCAAAATGCTATCGGTCTTGATATGGGTGGAACAAGTACCGATATTTCTCTTATGTATAATGGGGAGCTGAGGGTAACGAAAGACTGGTATATCGAATATGGCTATCCAATTGGGTTTCCTTCGATTGAAATTTTAACAATTGGGGCTGGAGGCGGCAGTCTTGCCTGGGTCGACCAAGGTGGTTCGTTAAGGAATGGACCGCAAAGCGCTGGTGCAGCACCTGGACCTGCCTGTTATGGAAAAGGAGGAACGGAACCGACAAATACTGATGCCAATCTCGTGCTTGGCCGTCTAAATACTAGACTGCTAGATGGGCAGATGGAGTTGGATAAGAAAAAATCGCTTGAAGCAATAAATAAAATTGCAAACGTTTACAATTATTCTGTTGAGGAAGCGGCAGACGCTATTTTAAAAGTAGCAAACGCTAATATGTGTGATGCTATCCGTCTTATTTCTGTACGTCGTGGCTATGATCCTCGGGATTTTGCTCTTGTCGCTTTCGGCGGCGCCGGTGCACTTCACGGTGCATATCTTGCTAAGGAAATGGAAATTCCGACTGTTATCGTTCCCCCTCATCCAGGAGTGGCGGCTGCAATGGGTTGTCTTCTTGTTGATGTCCGCCATGACGTAACGAAAACGTTTTTAGCGAACGCCAGTAAAGTTTCTGCAAAAGATCTAGAAGAACAATTTACGGCAATGGAAAAAGAAGCGGATGCCCTTCTTGCTGAGGAAGGAGTGGAAAGAGAAAACCGCCATCTCGTTCGTTATATGGATATGCGCTATGCAGGTCAATGGCGTTCGCTTGCCGTAACAACTGCCCGTCCGCTTCAATCCCTTGCCGAAGAGCTTGATCATTTTCACAAGGAGCATGAGCGAGAATTCGCTTTCTCTGATCGGAATCAACAGGTAGAAATTTACGGTCTCCGAGTCGCAGCTATCGGCGTTGTGCCGAAGCCAGAAATTCCAGCTAGTGAGCCTTTAGGTAACCTTGCCGATGCTCTTAAAGAAGTACGTCAAGTGTATTTTGAAGAAGCTAGCGGATTTGTGCAAACAAATATTTACAGCCGGCTTCATATCCCTGTTGGAGCTCTCATTAACGGACCTGCTATTATCGAACAACTTGATTCAACGATTGTTGTTCCGCCGGAGTTTACTGCGGAAGTTGATCGCTATGGAAATATTTTAATTCATTCAATGTAAGGAAGGAGAATCGTATGGAAACGAAAAGCGTATCGGAGTTTCGCAGCAAGCTAGACCCGGTTACTTTTGAAGTGTTGAAAAATGCCTTTGTTAACCTTGTCGATCAAATGTCTGAACAAATTTTGCGGACGTGTTACTCTTTTGTCATTTACAACCGCGACTTTAGCTCGGCACTGTGTGATGCTAATGGAAACACGATTATGCAAGGAACGCAAGACATTTCTGTTCACGTCGGTACATTGCATTTAACGGCAAAAGCGGTACTCGAGGATTTCGGTGATGATATTCATCCAGGAGACATTTTTATTATTAACGATCCTTACAGAGGAGGAACCCATTTTAATGATACTCGTCTCATTCGTCCTGTTTTTTGTGAAGGAAAAATCATTGCCTTTATGCAATGTAATGGACATTGGGCGGATATGGGAGGCTCTGTCCCAGGATCATTTGATATCCAGTCAAAAGACCATTACGGAGAGGGAATGCGGATTCCGCCGCTTCGTATTTATTCGCAAGGCGTCTTTTTAAAAGATGTAGCTAACATGCTCGTTTCTAACATGCGTGTTCCTGAGGAGCGTCTCGGTGACCTTCGTTCCCAAGCTGAGGCAACAAAAGTCGGGGAGAAGCAGCTTCTTGTCCTTGTAAAAAAATACGGTTTAGAAACAGTCCTTACTGCTTTTTCTGAGGTTCAAGATTACGTAGAAAGATTAACCCGTGCTAGAATTCGTGAACTTGCAGATGGGACGTGGGAGACAACTGATTTTATTGATATGGATCCGGTTCAAGGAGATGGATTGATTCCGATTAAAGTGAAAATGACGATTCACGATGATGAAATCGAGTATAATATGAGCGGTAGCCATCCGTATATTGGCTGTTTTTTAAATGCTGGTTTCGGGGCCTCTCTTTCAGCTGCGTATGCTGGGACGAAAACCTTTTTCCCTGATATCCCTCTTAACTCAGGTTTTTATCGAGCCGTGAAAGTTTATTTGCCTGAAAATTCAGTCGTTAATGCCCCATGGCCTGTAGCAGTGACTGGATTTTGTTCAGGTGCTTATGAAAAAATTTTAAATTCATGTTTTGAACTTTGGTCCCATATTATGCCGGAACGAGCAATCGCATGTTCTTTTAATCTCGAGTATCTCCTTATTGGCGGTTGGGATAAGCGCCCTGACAGAGATCATTATTTTATGTGGTATGACTGGATGGCAGGAGGACATGGAGGTCGTTCCGATCGAGACGGAGCAAATGTGATGTCGCCGGTATTTGGCGTTGGACTTAGCATTCAGCCGTGTGAAGGACAAGAGCGCCTTTCTCCTGTTCTGACGACGAAACATGAAATTATTCCTGATTCAGGAGGGCCCGGCCAATTTCGTGGCGGCTGCGGTTTAGAAAAAGGCGGGATGATTACAGAGGCATCTAACACGGTTATGTCTTATTGCTGTGATCGTTCCCGTTCAATCACTTGGGGAATTTTTGGCGGCCTGCCGTCCAATCCCCATGGGGCAGTGCTAAACCCAGGTACGGATAAAGAAAAATACCTTGGCGCCATTTTTTCAAACGTAAAAATCCAATCAGGCGATGTTTTTACACGTCCATCCGCTGGAGGAGGAGGCCTTGGAGATCCGCTAAAACGCGATCCAAAAGCCGTACTTGAAGATGTAATTGACGGTTATGTAACGATTGAAAGAGCAGAAAAAGATTACGGCGTTGTGATTATTGAAAAAGACCGCGATTTAGATTTATTTGAAATCGATGAAAGTAAAACTGAAATTGCCCGCCATTTCATTCGTGAAAATCGGCTCCAATGGTTGAATGAAGATCCAGAAAAAGTAGTTTCGATGTATCAGGAAGGAAAGATTGATAAATTTGATCTTATTCGCTGTTATGGTGTTTTGATCGATTTTTCAAACGGGGAACTACTTCCGCGGTCAACATCACAATTTCGCAAAATGTTAAAAACTCGCTCAGCCCACTATTGGAACGAATAGTAAATCCCGTGCTTTTGCACGGGTTATTTTTGATTATTTATATGATATAAGATCATAATAGAATCATTAATACTATCGTTGAAATTGCAACTAATGCATCTGATAATACAATTAGCATTTTCCGATTGTAGCCATCAGCCCATACCTCGAAACGGAGATAGAATAAAAGTAGGCGAATCCACATAAAATCGAAATTGTCATCATGACACCTGACTGCGTATTTAGAGTGATATACCGCGTAATGGGATACTGAACTAGAGATGATACCCAAAAAGTGATAAAGTTTGGCCGAATGGAAAAAGAATAATGTTCTTTTTCCAATCATTGAACATTTAATCCAATTAATATATCTAAATCGACTGTAACCTCAGATGAAGCCCGATTAATAAATGAATCAATATCTGTTCTTTCCGAATTCCAAGAAAGGGGAGACATTTGAACTAAATTAATTTGTTCTGCTTGGTTCAATTTTTTTGTATAACATAGGTTATAAACAGCTTTTAATTTGAAATGTTTTTTAAAAAGCTCTGCTGTATCGCTACTTTTATAAATCACCTTTTTTGTATTTTCGAAAAGTGTTTCTCGCAGTTCCTTTAAATAATTCGGGCGAGGGACCACTTTGATAACAAGACCATTCGGAACTAAAATTCTTTTAAATTCTTTGTAATTTGATGGCGATAAAATATTAAGAATGACATGAAACGATTGATCTTTTAATGGTGATTTTGCTAGATCACCCACAAGCCAAATGGGTTCTTTATAATTTTTGGCGGCCATTACAATGCCAGCCTTAGAAATATCTAACCCAACCCCTGTTATTGCTGTATTTCTGCAATCATCTAAAACCTTGTGTAAATGTGAACCTTCGCCACAGCCTGCATCAAGAATTAGGAATGGAAAACGGGGGAAATCATCCAAGTGGTCATTTATCATCTTCGAGATCTTCTTATGAAGCAATGCGAATAAGTTACTTTCCATAATGATTCTCTGCCTTGCTTCAAATAGTTTTTTATCGTAAAGACTTTTAGAGGAATGAGTTGTCAAGTTCACATATCCTTGTTTAGCAAAATCAAAAGTATGATTTTTAGTACATTTTAGGCTTTTTAAATCAACAACCTGAAAAGGACCCTTACAGTGTGGACATCTAAATGCTTCTACAAATTCTCTAAAAACTTCAATGCTCTTTATTTTTTTAGTCATGTTTCTCTTCCTTTCAGATAATAAAAAATCACAGGCAATCTGCCTGTGATTTCAGAGTAAAGGGAAGAAGCCCCATCCTTATTAGGTTTGTTTGAGCTGATAGAAGCCGTCCTCAAATAAAACCTTTCTTTTGAGAAATAATGGTGGTAAATTGGACATAAATAAAGAAAGGCAGAATCATCAGCCTTTCTAAACATTACATATTTTTACTATCATCGCACTACGATAGTATGAGAAAACACACCGTAAATATTCTGATGAACAAGAAATGTGTTTTCCTAATATGAAATGAAGATTATTAAAAAAGGACAGACTAATCCCGTTTACTCTGTATACACAAAACAGAGTCTTTGAACGTATTTAATTACTGGTTCAAAGTTGGGAATCGTAGTCTCATAAACTGTGTCATTTTTTAATAATCCTCCTTAGAATGTAAAAGTACAGTGATAATTATAGATTCTCTTTTAAAAAAAGTCAAAAGAAAATCATACTCACCTTTTACTTTAAGTGCATTTTTTCACAATCTCTTTTTTAAACTTTAACTTAAATATTTTAACGTTGTGATATCTTTAATTGTATTCTTACGTATTTATTCAACCCAAGCCCCATAATTTACACCGCCCCATCAGGTAGGGTTTCGTCAGCCAAACTGTTAAGGTAAATTCTCGCACTTATTAGCGGAAGCTTATAGCACGCTATTTCTTACTAAATAGAGTGCTATTCGACGCAGGGGGAGCCCCTTTCACAGCGTTCCCTCTAATTAGAGAAACGTGGCTTTAGCTGAATAAGACTATACTACGAATTAGAACTTCCTGATCATTGGAAGTTCTAATTTTTTTAAAATCAACATGAAACTTTAACAGAGCCCTTATTTTAAATCGTGTTAATTTCAATTTCTTTTTTTTACTTCTTGCTTTTCAAGAAACTCCAGCTTCCAACTAAAATATTCGTTATCAGAATTTTTCTCATATCGTAAATATGCATCAAACTTATTGCCTTTTTTACTCGTTAGTCCTTTAACCAAAACGACTCCATTTTTTAAAAGGCTTTTTACCATTGTTTTTGTTGGTTTCTTTTTCATCGATGCTAAATATTTATCATTTTTCCAAATGACAAATTTACAGCCATTTTTCCAGTTGCTGCATCCAAAGCCTTTTTGCCCTTCAATAATTCCATGCCCGCAAAGAGGACACTTTCCAAGAACCTCAATGGTTTTCTTTTCATTTGATACTTCATTAATAATAATGTCTTTTTTATTTTTAATTGTTTTAACAGCATCTGTTGTAAAATCAAAAATTAAGTTCAAGAAACTTTCTTTATTAAGGTTTTGCTTTTCAATATCAAACAATGTTTTTTTCAATCTACCGGTAAATTCTAAATCAAATAATTCTTTTACCGGAAATGTTTCAACTAACTTTCTTCCCAGTACCGTACAAATTAAACTTTTATTTTGAGTAGTAATATAGCCGACATCTTTTAACTTTTTTATTGTTTCAGCTCTCGTAGCTGGAGTACCAATGCTATAACCACTTAAAATAGCAGCCATCATTTCTTCACTGTCTTCATCCTCTTTGCCTTTACCCTTGCCGCATGTTTCCATTACTCTTAATAATGTTTTTTCTGTATGGTGCTTTGGTGGTTTGGTCACATGAGAAGTCAATTTGTGGTCTACAATACTCACAATCTCATTTATATTAACTAAAGGTAGAATAGTATCCTTTGATTCGATTTTCTCAATCTTTTTCCATCCCTCAATGAGCTGTACTTTCCCTTTTGATGTAAACAGACCTTTTATTTCATCATGATTAACTTTGGTGATAATATTAGTTTCTTCATGCTCAGCAATAGGCATAAACTGCATAATAAAGCGATTTTTAATAGCATGATAAACAATTTCTTCATCCCCCGATAATGATTTTGGAAGTAAATATGTCGGAGTTATTGCACTGTGACTTTCTACTTTTGAATTATTAAAAAAACGTTTCTTTTTTGCAAATGTAATTTCATTTTCATATGGCAGTCCTTTTTTCAGATTATTGAGTACCTTAGCTGCTTTATCTACTAAACTTTCTTCCAATACTACACTAGCAGTACGTGGATACGTAATATATTTCTTTTCATAAAGAGATTGAGCCACTTTCAGGACTTTGTCAGAAGTCCAGCCTTTATATTTACTCGTTATAAAACCTTGTAAGTTCGACAAGTTAAATAAATATGGAGGATATTCTTTTTTTCGTTCAACTTTTTTGTCTAAGATTGTGGCTGTTTGATTACTTAGAGCTTGTTGGATGAATACCAAAGTTTCCTTATTCTTAAATTTATCTTTTTCATCTTCCACATATGTCCCTTCGTACTCATTACCATCTTTTGTTTTAAATGTGGTAGCTAATTTAAAATAATCTTCAGGTACAAAGTTTTCAATTTCCTTATCTCGATCATAAATAATTTTTAGCGTTGGAAGTAGCACTCTTCCAATGTTCAGTGCCTTTCCAGAACCCTTCTGAAACTTCAAGGTTGCCACAGAAGTTAAATTAATTCCAATTACCCAATCAGCCCACTGACGGCTAATACCAGCGTCTAGAAGAGGTCTCATTTCCGTATTTGGTTTTAAGTTTTGGAGTCCTTTTAACACTTCATCTGGCGTCCATTCGTTCAATAATAAGCGATAAACTTGTTTTTTTGTTTTTAGATTATAAATAATCGTATCCCCAATAACTTGTCCTTCACGATCATAATCACAAGCTGATATCACTGAATCTACATCATTTCGATTGATCAAGTGATATATGATTTTCAACTGCTTTTTAGCACCAAGATCTTCTTTTTCTTTATGACGAGGGTCACTTTTTATTTTATAGCGAAAATGGGAAGGGATAAAAGGGAAATTTTCCATTCTCCACTTTGCCATTCCCTCATCGTAATCCTTCACATCATAAAGTTGTAATAAATGTCCAAAAGCCCAAGTAACAATATAGTCTTTTCCTTCAAAATATCCATCTTTTCTATTCTTTATATTTAACGCATCCGCAATGTTTTTTGCGACGGATGGTTTTTCTGAAATAATGACACTAACCATTTTTATACCTCCATTTACCCTCTTTTTTAGTGAAGGAATTCTAAATTTTTTGCTTAGAAATGAAATAAATCCAAATAAAATTGGGGGCGTACAAGCTATATATATCAAAGGATTTTTTTAAACGCCTAAATATTTAACGGATACAATTGAACTCGCCCTATCGAAAGACTTTCGCTAAAACCCCTTTGTTGTAGGAAAATGGAATAGAGTCGACGAATAAGCCAGTCGCTAATTTGTCGTGTTTTCGCTTCAAAATAGAGGAGCAGGTCTTTTTTATTATCCTGAATGTTATTCAATTTTTTTCAAACTTCATCAATTTCTAATGAGTTAATCCAAAAAGAAAAGATATAGTACTACAAAGTCACGAATCAACCGAGAATAGAATCTTTAATTTAGTCCAATGATGAAAGAAGGTGTGTTTACTATTTCTCCTCCTTATTTTCTAGGGTATTTTATCACTTTTCATACGAATCTGTAGTTCCCAGTTTCCATATAGCTACCTCTAGTTTTTTTTTGACGAACGTACATTCTTTTCATTAGATTGGACGATTTGGTCAGGAAAGTCAATCAAATAGGTGAGGCTTACAAAACAAACTTAATTCATTATGTGAAATATTAAGAAACAATGATTTTGAGTTATTGGTTCGTAATGTCAAAGTAGATGTACGAAATGCAATTAACCACGGGGGTGTATTTTATAAAATTGTTAATGGTAGCCCTGTCATAGAATTTCAATATGTAAAAAATCGAAAGACTCAGATTTTACACATGCCCATATATGAATTTGATGAATTAATAGATAAGTCTTTTGCTGCTGCTGGTGCAATTATCTTAGGATTGGCAACATTTTTTAATAACCATAAAAATTTGTTCGAGGTTAATTTAAGTGAGAAACTATTTATTCCATTTTCCCTTTTAGCACTTGAGCTAAGTATTCCGGATGCTAGATGTCGTAGTATAAGTGATATTCCTAATAACAAACAAATCAACATTGACATGTATATAAAAAATACAGATAGAGGTTATATACATGAGATGGCTATCATGGTTTCATTAATGGTTTACGATAGATATAGTGATTATGATCAATATATGATTTTTTTTAGTAATGAGCGGCTACAATCTAGTTGGATACGATTTACAAATACGGAAGTAAGCCAAATGCTTTCAGATACTGAAAATTTCGATAGGGTATTGAAACAAGTCATAGATAGAGGGGATAGTGTGGTATGGAGTCCATCTACTGAAGAGATGGATTTGAATGAAATTAAATACTTCCGTTTTCCTAATTTTAAAAATGAGACATATTCAATTAATCATGTTGAAGATGCTAGTATTGAGGGCAGAAAAAGATTGAAAGCCCATTTATACATTGGAGATATAGATACTAGAGAAGAAATTATAAAAAATATTAGAGAAAGTATAGATTGGTTAAAACACTTAAAAAATGTGCCATCTCCAATTTTTCCTGTAAAAAATGGAAAAATGGAAGCCGACTCAGTTTATCTAAACGTCTATAGAAAAGATACTAGGAAAAATAAAGCCACAATACCAAGTAATAAAAACTTTGTATGTAAGGTTGATTATAATATTGATGGGAAAACAACGTTAAAACACGGGGGCATCGGTGGTAAGATTTGGAATCAATTAAGTAGAGAAACCATTGATAACCTGCTAATTGCTTGGAGCAGTTCTAGATATCGAAAAATAACAAAGAAGAAAATAGGTAGAAATGATGCATGCTCATGCGGAAGTGGGAAAAAAAATAAAAAAAGTTGCCTAATATAGAGGGTATTTCAAGAGAGAAGTTGTGTTTGAATCGCTCTTATTTCAGGCAATGGTTGATATGTTAACTGTTTTATGTACTTTTCCTGCTTGATAAAGAATTACTTAATGATTCCTATTGATATTATATCTAATCAGATACTCTTGTTCTGTCATAATTTCCATAATATCTCTTGGATCAATTTTTCCCTGTGGGTGTATATATGAAAAAAACTCGTATAGGGGTACCGTCAGGAAAATGCGGATTTACAACGTTAAGCCCATTTTCAAGACGATTCCCCTGTTTTTAACAACGTTAAGAAATTTTCAGTGGTCTTAAAGAATCTAACGAGACCATTTTCTCCAAATTAAAATGGTATTCTCCTAGTAAATTGATATGTTCCCAACCTAGTGGTGACATATGGTGCAATAATTCTTCATTAAAACGACCTGTCCGTTTTTGATATTCAACTGCTTTTGTTAGATGTAGGGTATTCCAGATACTGATGGCATTGATAATTATGTTTAAAGCACTGGCCCTTTGCATTTGATGCTGTATGGTTCGTTCCCTAAGCTCTCCTTGTTTTCCAAAGAAAATAGCTCTTGCCAGTCCATTCATGGCTTCTCCTTTATTCAATCCTTTTTGTATTTTTCTTCTTAATGATTCATCCGAAATGTAATTTAAAATAAAGATCGTTTTTTCTATTCGGCCCATCTCACGTAAGGCTGTAGCTAAGCTGTTTTTTCTTGAATAAGAACCCAGTTTACCCATAATAAGGGATGCTGAGACTGTTCCTTCTCTTATTGAATGAGCTAATCGCAAAACATCCTCATAATTTTCTTTAATGATCTTTGTATTTATTTGTCCACGTAAAATGGCTTCTAGTTTTGAATACTCACTTGCTTTATCTATTGTAAATAATTTTGAGTCCGAAAGATCTCTTATCCTTGGAGCAAATTTAAATCCTAATAAATGGGTCAATCCGAAAATTTGGTCTGTGTAACCAGCAGTGTCTGTATAATGCTCTTCTATGTTGAGATCCGTCTCATGATGCAACAAACCATCCAAAACATGAATCGCATCTCGTGAATTAGTATGAATAATCTTTGTGTAGTAAGAAGAAAATTGATCACTTGTAAATCGATAGATGGTGGCTCCTTTTCCAGTTCCGTAATGTGGATTTGCATCTGCATGTAGCGAAGAAACCCCTAACTGCATTCTCATTCCATCCGACGAAGATGTTGTGCCATCTCCCCAATAAGAAGATAATTGTAATTTGTGATGAAAATCCACTAATACTGCTTGGGCTTTATTCATTGCGTCTTCATACATGCGCCATTGAGACACATTGGCTAGTTGCTTATATGTAAGTCCGTGTGTGGCTTCAGCCATTTTACTCAATCCAATATTCATCCCCATTCCTAAAAGGGCAGCCATGATAATGATTGTTTCTTCTTTATCTGGTTTTCGATTATTAGAAGCATGAGTAAATTGCTCATGAAATCCGGTTATATGAGCAACATCCATAAGTAGATCGGTTAATTTTATTCTTGGCAACATCTGATAAAGGCTTGCACTAAATTTCTTTGCTTCTTCTGGAACATCTTTTTCTAATCGTGAAATTGATAGCTTTCCTTTTTCAAGAGAAACTCCATCTAACTTGTTGAAATTGGCAGATAACCACTTTAATCTTTCATTAAGGCTGCTGGTTCTCTCTATCATATAGTCTTCGAATGATAAACTAACTGATAACCTCGTATCTCCCTTCGTTTGATTCCATGTATCCTCTGAAAACAAATATTCCTCAAAATCTCTATATTCTCTACTGCCCGCAATGGAAACATCACCAGCCCGAACATGTTCCCTTAGTTCTGTTAAGACGGCCATTTCATAATAATGACGATTAATTGTACCGTCATCCTCATATAAGTGTTTTTTCCAACGTTTTGAGATAAAGTCTACAGGTGATTCATCGGGCACTTTTCGCTTCCCAGATTCATTCATTCCTCGGATAATCTCTACAGCTTGCAAAAGTGGTTCATTTGCCTTTGTAGAATGAAATTCCCATACCCTTAATAGCGTCGGCGTATATTTTCTAAGTGAATAAAATCGTTTTTGTAGTAAGTCTAAATAATCATAGTCAGCAGGACGTGCAAGCTCCTGAGCTTCTTCCACCGAAGAAACAAAAGAATTCCATTCAATAACGGATTCTAAAACCTCAAAAACGTCTAATTTTTCCACTTTTGCTTTGATTAAAGCTTGTCCGATGTTCGTAAAGTGTATAACTTTCTCATTCAGCTTTTTACCGTTTTGTTTCTGAATTTCCTCTTGAGCCTTACGGCCTTTTGATAACAGACTGAGTATTTGTCTGTCATGAATTTCAAAAGCTTTATCCGTTAACTCCTGAGTAAGATGTAATAAATAGACGGTTAATATCGAGTAACGTTTATTTTCTTGAAAGTCACGGAATGCATAAGGCTCATATCTTGAACCTAAGCGAGATAGCTGTAACAGGCGTTTGCGATGCAAATGACTAATTTTTACTGTTTCTAATTCCATTCCTCGTATGTATTCTAGTCGTTCTATTACTTTTAGAAATGTTTCGGGTGATGGATGACCCGGTGGTTCCTTTAACCAACCCAATATAGTTTTATTGGATTCGGATGAATGCTGCGAAGTAATGATCTCTTCAAGCTTTTCTTTTTGCTCATTTGTTAGAGATTGACTAACCGTATTAAATAGCTTCCTTTCAGCCATTGCCCTTGCCTCCCACACCATTCTTTCAAGTGTAGTGAAAGCAGGTAATATGATTTTGTTTTTTCTTAGAAAATCTATGCATTCATGTAATAGATGAATAGCATCACCATTTTCCAAAGCCAATTGATGAAGGTGCTTAAATGTCATTCGATATTCTTTTAGAGTAAAAGTTAGAAAGTCGTATTCACTACGAATTTCTTTCAAATGATCCCAAAGTGTATTTTCTCTTTGAGGATAAAGACTAAGCGAAGATGGAGTGGCACCGATTTGTTTCGATATATAATGTATGACTGAACCCGGGATGTTTTTGATATGAGTGTATGGCCAACCAGGATACCGAAGAACAGCTAATTGAACAGCGAACCCTAAACGGTTTTCTTCTCTCCTTCTCTTATTTATAATTTCTAAATCTCGTTTGGAAAAAGTGTAGTAGGTTCCTAGCACCCACTCATCTTCAGGAATTTGCATAAGAGCCTGTCGCTGTTCCGGTGTAAGCAATTCTCTACCTCTCGCAATTTTCATAAAGTATCATCTCATTTCTGTAATTATTCAGTTAATTAATTCAATTATATATCAATAGAGTGTACTCTATTGATACAAGTGTAGGAGACTGATAAAATCATAGTTAAGAGCGTCTCATAAGACTTGTCTCAAAAACGAGGTGATATTTTGCGGAAAATTGGTTATATACGTGTCAGTTCGACTAGCCAGAATCCTTCAAGGCAATTTCAACAACTGAACGAAATCGGCATGGATCTTATTTTTGAAGAAAAAGTTTCTGGTACTACAAAAGATCGTGAACAACTTCAAAAAATGTTAGGTAATTTACAAGAAGGTGATATCATTTATGTTACAGACTTAACTCGGATCACTCGAAGTACGCAGGATTTGTTTGAATTGATTGATTTAATACGAAGTAAAAAGGCAAGCTTAAAATCACTCAAGGATACATGGCTAGATTTATCAGAAGATAATCCATACAGTCAATTCTTAATTACGGTAATGGCTGGTGTTAACCAATTAGAGCGAGATCTTATTCGTATGCGTCAACGTGAAGGGATTGAGCTAGCAAAGAAAGAAGGAAAGTTTAAAGGCCGAATAAAGAAATATCATAAAAATCACGCAGGAATGAATTATGCAGTGAAGCTATATAAAGAAGGAGGTATGACTGTAAATCAAATTTGTGAAATTACAAATGTGTCTAGAGCTTCATTATATAGAAAGCTATCGGAAGAGAACAAATAATCATTCCTTATTCCATTGATATGAACGAAACTGTCAACCCACCGTACCCAAATGTTTTTAGATGGTGTTTCATTCAGCACTGAATAGAGTTATTCCTTGTCTTATAGGGCCCCTGTTTAATGAACAAAATTGTAAGAAGCCCAAAATAAGTGTTGCTATTTATAGAAATTTATTGTAGTATGTAAAATAATTAAATGAATTATTTGAATTTAAATAGCACTGATAAGGACATGAGTTACTTTTTACGGTTTCCAGAGAGGGAAGGAAAGCTGAAATCTTCCTAACGCAGGGAAGTATCTTACCGCCTTTGAGCTGTATTGGGGAATTAATTATCCAATACCGTTTATGCTACGTTACAGCACCAGAGCTGTAAGCTATCTTTTTAGCTTATGGGAAATTGGGTGGAACCACGAGTATAACGCACTCGTCCCTTATTGAGGGATGAGTGCGTTTTTTGTTTTAATCATAAAATATAAGATTAAAGCGATGAAAAGGACATGAATTATTTTTACGGTTTTCAGAGAGGGAAGGATAAGCTGTGATCTTCCTAACTTAGGAAATAATTTACCACCTTGAAGCTGTATTGGTGAACAAAAGTATCCAATATCGTCTATGCTACGTTACGGCACCAGAGCCATAAGTTATTTTTTAGCTTATGGGAAATTGGGTGGAACCACGGGTTATAACGCACTCGTCCCTTGTTAAGGGATGAGTGTGTTTTTTTTTTATTACTTTAAAGGAGTGTTTATAGTTATGAGTGAACAATTAATTAAAATTCAATTTCTAGATGGGAAAATAAAAGAATTCCCGAAAGGCATTACAGTGGAAAGTGTAGCAGAGTCCATTAGTTCAAGTCTAAGAAAGAATGCAGTTGTAGGGAAAGCAGATGAACAACTGGTTGATTTAAACTATAAGCTAGAAAAAAATGCGAAACTCTCTATTTTAACTCTAGATTCAGAAGAAGGATTGCAAGTGTTAAGGCATTCATCAGCGCATGTATTGGCACAGGCGGTGAAAAGACTTTACGGTAATGCGAAATTGGGTATAGGACCAGTCATTGAAGATGGGTTTTACTATGATTTGAAACTAGAACATAGTTTAACTTCCGAGGGCTTACTTGCTATTGAAAAAGAAATGGAAAACATTATAAACGAAAATCTAGAAATCAAACGATTTGAAGTTTCTTATGAAGAAGCTGAAAAGTTATTTGAAGAAAAAGCTGAACCATTCAAGTTAGAAATATTAAAAGACATTCCTAAAAGTGAAAAAATAAGTCTATATCAACAAGGTGAGTTTATTGATCTTTGCCGTGGTCCTCACCTTCCATCTACTGGCTTAATAAAAGCATTCAAATTAAATCGTGTATCAGGAGCTTATTGGCGAGGTGATAGTCAAAACGAAGTTCTTCAACGAGTTTATGGAGTGGCTTTTAAAAAGAAAAAAGATTTAATTGAGCACATAAATTTCTTAGAAGAAGCAGCAAAAAGAGATCACCGTAAGTTAGGGAAACAATTAGAGTTATTTATGTTTTCCGAAGAAGCACCAGGAATGCCGTTTTATTTACCGAAGGGACAAATTATAAGAAACGAGTTAGAAAACTTTTCTCGTCAGCTTCAAAGTGATGCCTATTATGATGAGGTTCGTACTCCATTTATGATGAATCAAAGATTATGGGAGAAATCAGGTCATTGGGACCATTATCATGAACATATGTACTTTTCCGAAGTGGAGCATACAAAATTTGCTATGAAACCAATGAATTGTCCTGGACACATGTTAATTTTTAAAAACAACCATTACTCCTATCGAGATTTACCTATTCGTATTGCAGAGTTCGGGCAAGTTCATCGTCATGAATACAGTGGTGCATTAAATGGACTGCTTCGGGTTCGTACATTTTGCCAAGATGATGCTCACATCTTTGTTCGTAAGGATCAAATTGAGAGTGAAATTAAGCAGGTCTTTCACCTAATTGATCAATTGTATAGCACTTTTGGTTTCGATTACTCAGTGGAGCTTTCAACTCGTCCAGAAGATTCATTAGGTGATGATAATCTTTGGGAGCTTTCTGAAGGAGCGTTAAAAAATGTACTTGATGATTTAGGAATTAACTATCAGTTAAATGAGGGCGATGGAGCGTTTTATGGGCCAAAAATTGATTTTCATATAAAAGATGCATTAAAACGGAGTCATCAATGTGCAACAATACAACTTGATTTTCAAAAGCCCGAAAAATTTGATTTGACTTATATCAATGAAAATAACGAAAAGGTTCGACCAGTTGTTATCCATCGTGCTATTTTTGGATCAATTGATCGTTTCTTTGGTATTTTAATCGAACATTTTGCAGGAGCTTTTCCTGTTTGGCTTGCACCGACACAAGTACAAATTATCCCTGTCTCACAAGTTCACTTGGATTACTCTTTAAAGATTCAATCGGAACTGAAACAATTAGGGGTAAGAGTGAAAATTGACGAAAGTAATGAAAAACTAGGGTACAAAATTAGAGAAGCACAGATGCAAAAGATCCCATATATGCTGGTGCTAGGGGATAATGAAGTGAAAGAAGAAGCAGTAAATGTTAGAAAATACGGACATCAACAATCAGAAAGTGTCCTATTTGAGAATTTTAAAAAGAAAATTGTACAAAAAATAAAAGATCGTAGTATCTATATAAGTTGAATTTATGATTCTAACTCACAGCCGTACACAAAGCCGATCAATGATTGCTTGCGGATGTTGATTAATATCATTGATAAACACTCTGACTTTCAGTGCTATTTTCTGAACGTTTGGGAAGTAGACATTATTAATCACGGATTCTTTTAGCCATTTCCATAATCCTTCAATCAGATTGAGTTTGGGGCTGTATGGAGGTAGGAATACGAGTTCAAGCCGATCTTTATTTTCCTTCAGGAAGGGACGGAGAAGCTTGGCATGATGAATACGGGCATTATCTAAAATCATAACGATCTTGCCTAAAGGATAATGCTTCAAGATTTTCTTTAAAAATTCAAGAAAAGCAACGGCGTCATATTTTTCTTCCTCTGTACAGACTACTTCACCTGTTTCATAATTCAATGTGCCGATTAGTTTCATACCCCTGTGTTGTCCGTACGTCGGGATGTTTCGCTGCTTTCCTTTGATAAACCATGTACACTGAATAGCCTGATAGTCACGGATCATGGATTCATCTTCAAAAAGGATATGGTCTATTTCTTCGTTTAAAAGCTTTTTTTTAGAGAGGGGAAGGTCCCTTCAACAAATTTTTTCTGTTTTTCAGAATCTGCTGTTTCTAATGTATAAGTTGGGCGAGTGTAGCTTAAACCAAGCGCATGTAAAACATTGGACATCCCACGTAGACTGTAGTCAATGTCCCATTCGTGTTTCACATATTCGGAAGCAAGTGCCAAAGTCCAGTTGTACCTTGCTGTAAAACCGACATCTGCGGGAACTTTCGTTGATATAACTTCAACTAGAGCATTTTCCTGTTCTTTTGATAATTTACAAGGTCTACCAGGAGAATGCCCCAGTTCAAGTCCTTCAAGTGAATTTCCCTTGTATGACTTGATATATATACCGACAGTTTGCCGACGTCGATTAATAATTTCAGCAATTTCTTGTCTTTCATAGCCAATTAAATTCAGATAAACAGCTTGATAACGTTCATAAAGACGGGGATTCTTTGCGTTCTTCATCGCTTCCCGTAGTACCTCGATCTGACTTTGAACGTTCACGGTTCACCAGCCCTTTCGTGGTATTTTATAATTCTATACCCGTTTTTCGATTGGTCGAACCTTTTATTCAACTTATATAGAAAGAAGATGATTATTTAAGAAATACAGGGGTTGATTAAATTTAGTTATTCCAGGATGGGAGCATATCTAAAGTACCTCCATCAAAAAGATTGATGGAATGCACTTTTTATCATCGTACACAAGTATATCAAGATAATTAGTTATATTTATTAAGGACTTGACATGGAGTATCAGTAGGTAGGATTGGTCTTAAAGGATGAAGCTGTCGTTTTCAGAGGCAACCAATAATAACATACGGCTCCCCTACGCAAGTACAATTTTTCTATATAATACGAATACTTAGAATCGAGCATTACAGTCAATTGCAAGCAACACTTCACTTTGGCTCTACTCTAAAGCCGTTAGAGTTGCTCTACATAGAAAGTAGTTCTAATTCAAAAGAAAAAAAAATCTATATATTGAAAACTATTGAATATATTTTTTCGAGGTTATAATTCAGACATTTTGTATCAAAAAATACGATAAATACGGTGAAAAAAAATTCTGTATGTAGCTAAAGTTTGTTGAATAAATAAAAAACCCATCTCTAACTTATATTACTAGGAGATTGGGATTTTTATATTGAAATATTCTTAACGTTGTAAATACTGTTTGCTGGCAGAGCACCTTATAGCAATACACTAGTGTTAACTGCTTCTTTTATTTTAGCTATTTCATTTGATATATCATTAAAATTAAAAACATTAAAATCTCTTTCTAATAAAACATATTTAGCATTTGTTTGCGGTAAAATTTCTCTAAGTATTGCAAAGATATTTTCATCTATATCACTTAAGTGAGAATCTTGCAACCTGTTATTTTCCATTATTTCATAACCAGATAAATGTATACATTCTACTTTATGTAGTGGAAAGCCTTTAATATAGGAAAAGAAATCAATGTTATTGTTTTTTGAGGTAACCTACATATTAGTAATATCCAACATTATCCCAACATTAGATCCAAGATTCTGAAAAACAGAATGCCAAAAATCTGATTCTCTCATCGTACTATCCTTTCTTAAATTATTTTGAGTTATATTTTCAATTAATACAGGAGTATCACTAAATTTATGTTCTAATTGAGCAATATTTTTTTGGACTACTCTGATGTTTTCTTCATTGTAAATCAATTGGTTTACTGATGATAAGTAATTACCTAGAATATGAGAAAATGCCATGTGATCGGAAAAATATACTGAGTCACAATAATAATTAACAAAAAAGTATTTATCTGTTTCATCTTTATGTATTCCTTCAACAGAACCTATATTTGAACGGAGTGAATGAATACTCAAGTCAATATTCTTTTCTTCGCAACTCTTTTTAATTAATTTAATTTCCTCAACATCAGTTATATCAGGCATTATTTCAATTATATCTACGATGTCTAGTATTTGGTTTAAGTACTTCTCATGTAACCAATTTCTATAACATAAACCTATCTTAATATTCATGTTCATGTGCTTTCTCCTTTTTTACGGAATAGATTAAAACTGCTAGGGCATTTAAACCTAAAGTAATTTCTGGTGTATGTTTCGTACTAAATGATAATAAAGTAAAAGCAAAAATCATGAATGAAGGTGTCACCTTAAATAACTGTAATAGATACTTTTTATCTGCGTGAGAATTTAATTTTAAGAAAACTGCACGAATATCTATAGAAATACTTATGCTTAAAATAAAAATAAGGTTTATTAGAAAAAAGGATAAGAAGATAAAGTTAAAATAGAAACTAACAAAAAAAAAAAATAAAAAAAAAAAATAAAAATATAAATCGTACTTTTTTAAGAGAAATTGAGGTTTTTTCTTAATAATAGATAAAAAACTAATTGAAAAAATTCCCGGTAGAAGAAATATTATAAAAGAGTACCTCAATAAGTTTTCCTTTTCTAAAACATCAACAAATACCGGAATCCAATAAACAGTGATTGAACCTAACAATGCTAGAATTAGTAAATACTGTTTGTCAGCTAATTTGTTTTTCTTGATATAATCTAGTTCAAAAACTTCATTCTCTTTTTCTTTTAAATTTTTATTAGGAATTTTGAATAGTGAGGAAAATAATAATATGAAAATTATAAAAAGCGCAAAGGCCTCTATACTTAAGTTATAGAATATTGCTCCCATAGAAAAGCCTAAGAGTTTAGAAAGATTATTAAGTACTGTGATATTTGTTAAACCCATTTTATAATTATTAGATGTATTCAAAATATTAGATTCTAACTTTAATAATAAATTAGAAAATAAAAATGTTATAAATGTAAAATGAACGATTAAATGCACCACATCATTATTAAACTCAACTATGATTAGAAGTAATAATAAAAATGAACCACCGAAACTAATACTCTTTATACTAGCGTTTGATATTATTTTTAAATATGAAACTTCGATAAAGACAATAAATTCTACTACTAAGCTTAGAAGTAAAATCAAAAAAATATTTATTTCACTAAGTAATATTATTTTTGTGGTAGCGTATGAATAGGCTAGTCCTTTTGTTAAAATACAAACTAAGTAATATATGTATAGCCATTTAAATTTCATATAATAATCTGACATCCCTACTTAGTGAAAACTCCTTTGCCTCCGAATTCTTATTAAAAAAATATATTTTTTACAGTTATTATCTTCAATGTAGTAAAAATAAAAACCTTCTCTATGTTTTAAGTATATTAACAAACCTTCTTTATCATTTAAAAATTGCGATACAAAAAAATCCAAAAGTTCTTCCAAGCAATCTGGATATTCATGTCTAGACTGCAAATATAAAATAATACCCAGATAGAAATACCTATCTTGTTTACAATTATTATTATAATAGATATAAAATATATATTTTAATAACTTTTTGGAAATACCCCTAAAAAAAATATGATTCGCTTCTAAGGGATATCTAAATTTCTCTATATGATTCATTACATAATGATTAAAGATATACTTTTTGTCATTAACTTGCAATATATCCATTTTGTTCTCCTCCTAAAGAGAACTTTATAAGGAATGATGAATAAAGGACATCAAACCTTATAAAGTTTTATTGCCTATTAGTCAAAGTCATAGCAAGTTTCTACAGCAAGTTTCTTTTCTTCTTTTGCAAATGATTTTACTAACATTCTATCACCCCCCTGCTTTTTTCCAAATATATCATATATACATAATTAAATGAATAGTCAGAAAATAATATTTATCTAAAATGTATCATGTCTTTAGTATCATTAATTCGTTTGTTCTAGTTGTATTTGATTGAGTAAGAATGATTAACCAAAACAAATATACTTAACGTTGTAAATCCGCATTTTCCTGACGGTACCCCGTATATGCCGTCCTTAAGAATATAAAGTGAGTACTGAATTACCCATTTCTTTACCTTAGCTTCAATTGTCTTACTAGGTAAGTACTCTAAAGGGTCTTTCGTAATTCCATAATCATTATCCTCATATTCAACCTCAAATGTGAACCATTTATAGTAATTCAAAGGTTGCTTAAATTTTATTACATGATGTTTTTTGTTTTTTTCTTTAACCCAATCTTGCTCAATCTTTTCATCCTGCAAAAAATTCGCCAAATCCCAAAGTATCTCCGGTCTATCCTTAGTATAACCGCCGTATGTGAGTATATTTTCATGATGAAAAAATCCATTAACTTGAAAGTCATCATAAAGTTTTCGAATTACACGATTTCTATATTCATCTTCCTCACTTAAATAAAAACCATTAGTTTTCTTACCTATGTCCAATTTATTCCCTTTAAATAAAATGCACTTTTTGTCAATATTAATTTGAATAAATAAGTCCGTAATTGGGTTTCTTGTGATACAGTATCCTGTAGGTTAATTATTCCTTTCTCTTTAATTGACTGGCAATTATCAATACTGGTAGTACTATGGAGGCTAACTAATTCTACGTCCTTGTCCAACAGCTTTTCATCTTCAATATTAAAAGCTTCAGAAATCCATTACATCTGTGCTTTCAAAAACAAACTCTTGTATTTCTTCTTTAGTTAAATCTAAAAATTCTGCTAGAGACCTAATGTTGCTATTATAATCAGTCATATCAAATATCAAACTTGAACACCCTCCAAATTCTAGGTGAAGAAATGATCTTCTAAGAACCTTTCATTTGTTCGACTCTTTCTCGTTAAAAGCCAATCATACGTATAGTCCCTTTCTCTTATCTAATAAGGATTAATACACCTTTTACTCAAGATTGGATATTGCTTGACTCTTGTCATCCACATAATAAAATTAATGATTTTCCCATTTGTTGGTCAACTTCCTTAATTAAATTATTTCACATTTTGTTTATATCAGATAAGCGTCAAACAATATCACGTATTAGCAAATACGTCTATTATTTGGCGCTTTTACTATTAGGAGTTATTAATTGATTTACTAAAAATATTATCATATGTACATTACTAAAGATCATACTTTCGAGATAAAGACTAATGCTTATGCTTATGCATGATTAAGAGCATTGAGGTTTTTAGCTATCAACATTATATCACCAATTTTTTTTCCTCATATTATTTCAGTTTGAATATTTCATTTTTTGAATAAATTAATATCGCCAGAGCAATGTACCTGTTTGGTAACCAGAGCCTAAAGTCCAAAATACGATGTAATCTCCACGTTGAATTTGTTTAGCTTCAATAGCGGTATATAGTGCGAGAAACGGACTGCTAGTTCCTGTGTAACCATACTGATCTCCAATGTAAACGATCTGCTTGTCTTGTAAATGAAGGCTTTCTTGAATTAATTTAATATTGGCTAAAGTAAATTGAGATAAACAAAATGCCTTAATGTCATCAAGTAATAGGCCATGCTTGTTTAACATAGCTCGAATTGATTTCTCTGCAAACTTTAAACTGTCTCTACCGCTAAAGTGTCCCCAGTATAAATAATCATGCTCAGCTTGTTGTCGCAGAGATTTAGCCATGCCATGTGCAGGATAGACGATCTCCTCTTTAAAATCTCCATTTGTTTCATAAGCAACATCTATCATCCCGCTAAGGCATGAGATATCTTTCTCAATAATCATTGCAACTGCGGCATCTCCAAAAATTGAATAAGTTATTAAATGTTCAGGATATGCTAACAGATTAAGGAAGTCAGAACCGATAATCATTGCTCTTTTCATTTTTGGGTTCGTTTGCAAGGTTCTAGTTGCTTGTTCAAGAGCAATGAACATACCTATACAGTTCCCATTCAAGTCAAAACAAAGGGTATCTTCTTTCCCTTCAATTGCTTTTTGAATCATCAATGCATTAGTTGGAGATAAATATTCTGGAGTTGAAGAGGTGAAAATAATTAAATCGATGTCTTTTGCCATAATATGAGCAGCTGATAAGGCTTTTTTAGCGGCTTTAATAGCCATTGTTAAGCTATTTTCTCCTGTGTTTTCAATAATATAGCGTGTTTTCCGGCCGGTTTTTTCAAGTACTGGTGTTACATTTTTCCCTTTTTGGCTAAAGTGCTCAATATAATAATTGTTGTCTCGTTTAGTAGAAGGATGATAAACTGAAATTTGCTCAATCTTGAACATAAAAAAACACCTCCGAATTATTCGTGAATAAAATATTCTTCTATACTTTAAAACAAAAAAAGTAAAAAAACCATATTTAAGCAAAAATATTTTAAATTTACAGTTTGATTTAGTTAATTCGTCTATTAAATTCTTTCTTTTAAAATTTTTTATAAACGTTTTCATAGTTCTATCGTTCTACTTATTTTTAATAAAATGAGAAAAATTATGCTTAGCTTGATTATTTATGAATAGATAGGGAGGATTTTTCTGGTGAAAACAATAGTTGTTATTTGTAGGTGTTTGAGAAAAAATCTTATAATCGTACCATTGGTATATGGTTAAATAATGTTATCGTCCGAATTGCCACCGATTTCTAATAAATAAAAAAAGATCTTTTATCTTAATTAAGCGAAATGTAACAGAATCCTCTGTATTCCTCTGTTTTTAATAGAAAACAAGTTGACTTAATTCAAGTAAGCTCAGGGGGGATTTGGCACTGCTTTTTCTGAAATGAAAATTACATAAAGATTTATAGCAATTTATTGATTGGATCAATCATACTTTAAAAAATCATAAAGATAAAATGACAGCTATTTAAATGACTTCTCCATTTGTTGCTCAACCTCCTTATATATTAATTTTTATAAAGTAAGCTTCTTAAGTTGAAACTCTATGATTTTATAATCAAGGGGTTTCCTTTATTTTTAAAAAATATTATGATCAAAAACGGAGGTGTTATCATGAAAGATTCTTATATTGTGTCATCAGATAAAAAACAGTTAAATATAGACGTGATCCATCACTTTCTTTGTTTTCATTCTTATTGGGCTAAAGGAATAACAAAGGAAATCGTCCAAAAGTCTATTGATCATAGTGCTCTATGTTTTGGTGTTTATAAAGTTAGTGATGATCAATTAGAACAAATTGGGTTTGCTAGAGTTATTTCTGATTTATCTACGTTTGCATATTTAGCTGATGTATTCATCCTACCAGATTATAGAGGAATAGGATTGTCTAAAAAGTTGATAAAAAATATTATTGAACATCCGGAGTTAAATCATATTAGAAGAGCGATGTTAGCTACGAAAGATGCTCATCAATTATATGAAAAATTTGGATTCAAGCAAATTTCTGATACTAATTTATTTATGGAACTTAAAAAAAACTAAACAAATCTACAGCGTAGCTAGCACTCCTAGTTATGCTGTCTTCCTCTTAGTTTCAATTCCTCGGTTTTCCTTTTAGGGTTATTTAATAGTTTTATTCATCGATTAGATATTACTCAGGACATCATTTGAAAATTGTATACATCATCCCTCGTTTATTTAAGCAATGAATATTTCTGTTTATGTATTAATATACATCGTACGGTTAGGTGAATATGCCATTAAAAAAGATAGGAGGTAATCGATGTGGAATTAAAAGGTATTCATCACGTATCAGCATTAACGGCAAAAGCTGATGAAAATTATCATTTTTTTACTAATGTCTTAGGTCTTCGATTAGTAAAAAAATCTGTCAGTCAAGAAGACTCTTCTGTCTATCATTTGTTTTATGGTGATAGGAAAGGTAGTCCTGGCACAGAATTAACATTTATTGAATATCCGCTGGCTCCACAAAATGACGAAGGCACGAATAGCATTTCTGCTATTTCGCTTCGTGTACCAAATGATCAGGCTTTAGTTTATTGGAAACAACGCTTCGAAAAATTAAAAATTGCGCATGAAGAGATTAAAAATCGGGCAGGTCGATCAACTTTAGCCTTTAAAGATTTTGAAGGTCAGCGCTTAATTTTAGTGTCAGATGAAAAAAATGAGGGAGTTCAAGGTGGAATTCCGTGGGAAAAGAGCTCTATTCCGAAAGAATATGGAATCATTGGATTAGGACCTGTTAAATTAACTGTACGCGATGCGGAGCTTACTGCAGGTCTTTTAACAGATGTAATGGGCTTTCGCAAAAAAGGACAATATTCATCTGAATCAGGCAGTCAACCTGATATTTTAGTGTTTGAAACTGGTGACGGAGGAACAGGTGCTGAAATTCATCTAGAAAAAAGAACGGATCTTCCGCTTGAACGCCCTGGACGTGGCAGTGTACATCATGTTGCATTTCGTGTCGAAACTGAAGACGAATTACATGAGTGGACGAATCGAATAAATGTAGCAAAGATTGAGAACACTGGAATAATTGATCGTTTTTACTTTCATTCACTTTATTTCAGAGAACCAAACGGGATTCTGTTTGAAATATCGAACGATGGTCCAGGATTTGAAGTAGATGAACATATAAATCATTTAGGTGAAACACTTTCATTGCCTCCATTTCTCGAACCGAAACGAGAACAAATAGAAGCAAAATTAAAACCATTAAATACAAAGGCGGAATAAGGGGCTAATTTGAAATGCCCCTCCAGACTGTTGACAAACGCCCGCATTTTTTGTAGCTTGCACTTTTGCAGGCTTATGAACACGTTATGTTCTACTCGTTTCCGCTTCATGCTGCGAGCGAGTCTCGAATTTTCAATCAGTATTTAGGAAATTTCTCTTTCTTCTTGATGGATCAGGTAAAACCTCGAAAAAAATTCTGAATGAATATAGAATTTTCTTCCGCAATTGGATGAGCCCCCAGACAGTGACTAAACAAAAAGAAACGGTGAAAGCAAAATGTAAAAAACCCACTTTTAGGTTATCGCAAAAACATATATAATAGTTAAATGAATCTTTTTCGTGGAGGTATGATTGTGAAACGATTAGCGGTTTTTTGTGGTTCAAGTAATGGAGCGACAGAAGCGTATAAAGAGGGTGCTGTTCAGTTAGGAAAACAATTGGCGGAGCGTAATATTACGTTAGTTTATGGCGGTGCTAGTGTAGGGATGATGGGGACAGTGGCTGATACGGTGTTAAAGGAAGGCGGAAACGTAATCGGGGTAATTCCTAAACTGTTAGAGGAACGTGAAATTGCTCATCAACATTTGACCGAGTTACATACAGTAAATACAATGCATGAAAGAAAAGCAAAAATGGCAGATTTAGCAGATGGATTTATTGCATTACCTGGTGGTCCAGGAACATTAGAAGAATTTTTTGAAATTTTTACATGGGCACAAATCGGTTTACATAAAAAGCCGCTAGGGCTTCTTAATATTAATAATTATTATCATCCACTTATTCATATGTTGGACCATATGGTTGAACAGCAGTTTTTACAAGAAAAATATCGCTCTTTAGCTATTCTAGATTCGAATCCTAAAACATTAATAGATAAATTTAGCATATATGAGCCGCCAGCTGTTAAATCTTATATGAAATAAAATGGCAGTTTGCAAGTCTCATCATTGTTATTTATTTCCTTTGAAATTATTTATCGTTTAATGTATGATATACAATAATGAACTGGAAAACTGTGGCTAGGGTTCCGCCATCTATGAATGGGACTGTGACCGAGGGCTACATCTTTTACACTATGTAAAAGGCACCTATTGACATAAAAGGTCCGAGGGGAAAGGTTCAGCGTATTTATGATGCGCTGATGTCTATCCCTCGGATTTTTTTATTTTTTAAAGGGGGTAATGATGGATGGTCAAGATTGATGAAATTAGACCAGGTGTTGCTGTCATCATGATCGATAAAGAGGAGACAGTGTTATTACAAAAACGTTCAGATGTAGGTTTATGGGGAATTCCTTCGGGACATGTAGAGCCGGGGGAAACGATTGCACAAGCGGCAATACGGGAAATGAAAGAAGAATTAAACTTAAATATTCGCATTGTAAAACTAATTGGCGTCTATTCTGAGCCAAACTCACAAATTTTTAAATATCCAAATGGGAGAACTGTTCATTTTGTTACGACGTGTTTTTTAGCCGAAATAATAGGAGGGGAGCTAAAATGCAACAGTTCAGAATCACTAGATGTTAAATTTTTTCCGATAACAGACTTACCTTCAGACTTATTAAATATGCATCCGCGATGGTTAGAAGATGCACTAGCTAATAATGAGCGTTCTTTTATACGTTAAATAATAGATTCATAAAATTTTATAAGACAAGATCGTTGTTTTATGTTATGATCATTTCCTTAAATGGAATTTTGTGTAGGGGGAATGAAGATGAACGATTACAAGGAGTATGTTTGCGACTTGCTATACAGAATGACAATTAATACGGACGAGGAAGGAAGGGAGGTAAAGAATTCTAAGGAACAAGTTTCCTGGAAGGCGATGCGGGAAGCGGAACGGCTCGATCATTCCAGCTTGATTAGTGTAACTGCAGAGATGGTGAGGGAATCACAAGATGCTGAAACACGAAAAAATGCATGCTTTTTATTGAGCCAATTGGCAAAAAATACGGGAAATATGGTGGCTGTTCGTATCATGCTGGACGAATTTTTATTAACGACGGATATGCGCACCAAGTCTAGCATGTTAGGGTTCTTTACATACGTTCCGAAAATTCCGGATGCTGAACCGTTTCTCGCTTTGTCTAAATCGCAGAACAATGACATTCGGCAAAAAGCAATCCAAGTGCTGGCTCGTTGTCAGCCAGAGCATGTAAAGGAGCGGCTGCTTGAACTGATTCGCAATTCAAAAAATGATTGCGATAAGATCTATACGATCAGGACATTAAGTGAGCTTCGTATGGGTGAACTGCTTTCTGAAGTGTTAGGACATATTATCTCTACAAACGCAAAAGTCCGAAGTCTAGTGATTAGATTTGCTGGCGACTTTGGAAATGCAGCGCATATTCCTCTGTTTATCGAAGCGCTAAAAAATGATCGCTCGACAGAAGTTAAGTATCATGCAATGAAAGCAATCGACCGTTTGGGGGAGTTAACACATATCGACACCGTTCTCAAAAGGGTAAAGGCGATCATATCAAGAAAACAGAGAGGCGGTGGTGTGTTTTCAAAAAGCGAATTAATGTATGGGATTTCTTTTTTGTATCGAGTGGCGAGCGATCATGATGAAGTTAAAAAACTGTTGTATTCACTTCAAACATCAAAATCGGATCGATTGTTTGAACATGAAGCGGAGTGGCTTGCACAATTAGTTGAGAAGCGATAATCCTGAATTTAAAAGTTTCATGTTGGTACAAGTTATTGATAAATAACGAAAATGAACGTGATTGCCTTGTCCTTAGTACCATTATATAGTACACTTTTAATAATTATTGTTTTGGAGGGTAACGGATGCCTACACCAAGTATGGAAGATTATATTGAACAAATTTATTTATTAATTGAAGGAAAAGGCTATGCCCGTGTATCAGATATCGCGGAAGCGTTGTCAGTCCATCCCTCCTCAGTGACAAAGATGGTGCAGAAACTTGATAAGGACGAATATCTTATTTATGAAAAATACCGAGGCCTTGTCTTAACTCCAAAAGGTAAAAAGATCGGAAAGCGGTTAGTTTTTAGACATGAATTGCTTGAACAACTGCTAGAAATAATCGGTGTAAAAAAGGAAAATATTTATGACGATGTAGAGGGAATCGAGCACCATTTAAGCTGGGATGCTATTGATCGAATTGGCGATTTAGTGCAGTTTTTTGAAGAAGATCCTAAAAGGGTCGAAGCATTGCGTATGGTTCAAAAGCAAAATGAGGGGTAACGGTTTTTTTACATAGGTTTGTATGGAGTAAGGGCTTTTAAAAAATGGCCCTTACTCTTTTTTTATAGATCCCCTTGTTTATTTTGCTCTTCCTTCTCCTCTTTCTCTTCATGAAATTCAACGGTAGATTGTCCAGTAATGTGATCAAACGGTGTGTAATAGTTCACGATGCTTTTCTTTTTCACTAAAATATTAAAAATGACCATGCCGAAAAAAATTGTTATGATCGTCGGAAATAAGATGCTAATCACATAAATCCCCTTCATTCACATCACCTCATATCTTTGTTTCTCTTGTTAGCAAATTTCCCATGTTTGTATATCTGTTTTGTTAAAGAGCAGAATAAACGCTATTTTTAGTAACAAATAAACAGGAGATTGACTATTTAAGTCGAAATTTAAGTATTGTGAATATATAAGCTAAAGCAGGGTGAGAAAATGGGTCAATTTAATTGGTTAGAGGAAACTGCCAAACAATGGGATAAACAAGTAGATTCATGGAGTTCAAGAAGCAAGAATATGTGGGACAAGGGAAGCAGAAAGGATATTATCCCATTTATTGAGAAATATCTGAAAAGCGGTGCAAAGTTTTGTGATTTTGGTTGCGGGGATGGTTATGGCGCCTGGAAACTCGCGAAAGCAGGTTATCATATTACAGGAATCGATGTTTCCCGAGAAATGATTGAAAGAGCAAAAGAACGAGTGCAAGGTACATCAATTCACTTTGAAACGGGTAATATTTCTGCACTGCGTTTTTCAGACGATGAATTCGATGGGGTGATGGCGATCAATTCGCTTGAGTGGACTGAGTCTCCGCTAACTGTGTTAAATGAAATGAAACGGATTGTTAAGCCGGGAAAATTTGCAATTATCGGGATTTTAGGTCCAACTGCAGGTCCGCGTTTAAATAGCTTTCAACGTTTATATGGAAATAAAATTGTTTGCAACACAATGATGCCGTGGGAATTTGAAAAGCTAGCAGAAGAGAACGGTTGGGAAAAGATCGATGAATTCGGCGTTTATAAACAAGGTGTTGAAAGTGCGCAAGTTGAAACACTTACTAATGAATTAAAGCAAGCGTTATCCTTTATGTGGGTATTTGCTTTAAAAAATCGAAAATGAATGAACCAGAGGTCGGGACAGAACCATTTTAATCAAAGATAAATCCGAACAATGAGATAGTTAGTGCTTATATCCCGCTCCGGAAATATACTTCGCTTTCCGCGGGCAACGCCTCAACTTCCTCGGAAGCAAAAACCGCTTCCTGCGGGATTTTCAGCTGTTGCTTTTCCCGCAGGAGTCTACGTATATTTTCTCCGCTGAATGAGCATATCGTTCGTTTTTAGAGTTGATTGTTTTAGTTATGTCCCAGCCACTGGCTTTCTAAAAGATTATTTGGAAATGAGTATCAGTTAAAACCAACAAGAATACAAGTATTTCTCAATAAAATTAATCCCATTCGTAAGGTGTTTCTTGATAAACGTAATAATTTAGCCAGTTTGAAAATAATAAATGAGCATGAGAACGCCATTTGTTGATCGGCTTTTCTTTTGGATTATCATTGGGAAAATAATTTACCGGAATATTAATATCAAGTCCCTTGCTTTGATCACGTTGATATTCTTCCGCTAATGTTTCAGCACTATATTCAAGATGTCCTGTTATCATAAATTGTTTGCCATCTTTTGTGCCGATGATAAACGGGCCAGCTTCTTCTGAAGCGGATAACAACTTTAGCTGTTGACAGCGATGAATATCATCAATTGATACATCCGTATAACGGGAATGAGGAGCAAAAAATAGATCATCAAAACCGCGAAGCAGTTTTTCTTTTCGATCAAACACTTTATGTGTAAACACACCTGAGCATTTTTGCGGCAAAGGAAATTTCCCGATTCCATAATGATAATACAATGCTGCTTGAGCACCCCAACAAATATGCAGGGTTGATGTAACATTTGTTGTCGTCCATTTCATAATAGTCATTAATTCTTCCCAATAATTCACATCTTCAAAATTTAAATGCTCGATAGGTGCACCTGTAATAATCATGCCATCAAACTTCCGATCTTTTACGTCTGCATATGTTTTATAAAATTGCTCTAAATGATAGCGGCTCGTATTTTTTGATTCATGTGTAGCAGTTCGTAAAAAATTCACGTTTACTTGTAAAGGTGTATTGCCTAGTAAACGAAGGAGCTGTGTTTCTGTTTTTTCTTTTTCAGGCATTAAATTTAAAATTAAAATATTAAGTGGGCGAATGTCTTGCTGTTTTGCCCGATCTTCATCCATAATAAAAATATTTTCCTTTTCTAAAATTTCTCGAGCAGGCAATTGCTGCGGTATTTTAATTGGCAAGTGATCATCCCCCAGTTCGAAAATTCAATTATTTATATTATAATGACGTTCCTTTGCTATATCAACGTTTTAAACTAGATAATTAGAAACATCATAGATTCGTCTCATTATGAATGTTAAATTTTTTCAACTTTAATTCCATTAATTTATTTTTTTATGTTCTTCACTCACTATTCAAGTGTGGATTGTTAAAATTCATTGTTTTATTTGAGTTGTTCTCATTTTTTCTATAATGAGAGCTAAAACAACATGAGGTCGATTTATCATCATACTACTATTATTGGAGATAAGATTTTTGATATAAATGAGAGCACAAGGTGTAGATAAGGTGAATGGAAATACAATCATAAATCAAATTTTAATCTAATAAAAAACTCCCCTTATTTTAAATCCTCAATAGCTCCTCGTACGAAACTCAGATTTTTTATAGTAGTTTTTAAATAAGGTGTTACAATATAATTGTATCACTTCATTAATCATGCAATCATGGAGGGATTTTGGTGGAACTTAAAGCGAAAGTTAAGACAGATATAGAGATTGCACAAGAAGCAAAGATGCAGCCGATTGTTGACGTTGCTGCGAAGGTTGGTCTCGGAGAGGATGATCTAGAGCTTTACGGAAAGTATAAAGGAAAAATTTCTGCTCACACGATAAAAAAGCTGCAAACAAAAGAGAACGGAAAGATCATTCTTGTAACATCGATCAATCCAACACCAGCTGGAGAAGGAAAGTCGACTGTTACGGTTGGATTGGCGGATGCGTTAAATCGACTAGGCAAAAAAGCAATGGTTGCAATGCGTGAGCCTTCGTTAGGTCCAACAATGGGCATAAAAGGCGGTGCTACGGGCGGAGGTTATTCTCAAGTTTTACCGATGGAAGATATTAATTTACATTTTACAGGGGATTTACATGCGATTACAACAGCAAACAACGCTCTATCAGCATTAATTGATAATCATTTACAACAAGGAAATCGCTTAAAAATTGATCAGCGCCGGATTGTTTGGAAGCGTGCTGTCGATTTAAATGATCGCGCTCTGCGGAAAGTAATCGTTGGCTTAGGTGGCCCTATGCAAGGTGTTCCGCGTGAGGATGGCTTTGATATTACTGTTGCTTCGGAAATTATGGCAGTTTTATGCTTGGCAAAAGATTTACAAGATTTAAAAAGGAGACTTAAAGAAATTGTAGTTGCTTATAATATTAATAAAAAGCCTGTAACAGTCGGTGATTTAGGAGTTGAGGGAACTCTTACCCTTCTTTTAAAAGATGCTGTCAAACCTAATTTAGTTCAAACACTTGAACATACACCAGCCCTTATTCATGGCGGTCCATTTGCAAATATCGCCCACGGCTGCAACAGCGTAATTGCTACGACTACTGCTGCAAAGTTAGCTGATTACGTTGTAACCGAGGCCGGATTTGGAGCAGATTTAGGTGCTGAGAAATTTTTACATATAAAAGCACGAAGTGCAGGTTTTAAACCAGAGGCAGTTGTGATCGTCGCAACGATTCGTGCTTTAAAAATGCATGGTGGAATGAAAAAGTCTGAATTGACAACAGAAAATATTGCAGCTTTAACTGCCGGCTTTGCAAACTTAAAAAAGCATATTGAAACGATCCAAAGCTTTGGACTGCCGCTTGTCGTCGCTGTTAATCGCTTTATAACCGATACAGAAGAAGAAATAAAAGCATTAATCGATTGGTGCAGTGAACAAAATGTGTCAGTTGCTCTTACAGAAGTATGGGAAAAAGGCGGAGAAGGCGGAGTTGAGTTGGCAGAAAAATTACTTGAAATGATGAAGCGACAGAAATCCGATTTTCATCCGTTATACGAGCTATCTAATTCATTAGAAGAAAAAATTTGTACAGTTGCTAAAAAAGTTTATGGAGCAAAAGCTGTTGACTTTTCCGCTAAAGCAAAAAAACAGTTAACAGAGTTTGAACAATACGGCTGGGGATCGCTTCCAGTTTGTATGGCAAAAACTCAATACTCTTTATCGGACGATCCAAAAAAAGTTGGCAGACCAACAAATTTCACAATCACTATTCGAGAGTTGAAACCGTCAATCGGTGCAGGGTTTATCGTAGCGTTAACAGGTGATGTCATGACAATGCCAGGATTGCCGAAAGAGCCTGCTGCCTTAAAGATGGATGTGGATGAGAATGGACATGCAGTTGGGTTATTTTAAACGAGGAATTGTACATGTTTGATCCGACTGCTTATGAAAATATGAAGGTTGTTCTAGAAGGAGCGCTTTACGACCGTGATTTAGCTGATGAAATCGCGATTATTGATCGTGATGATATTGTGAATTTAGCAAAGCTTTCAAGGTTTTACAAAATCACTTTTAAAACGACATTTGCACCAGCTGTAACAGTTATACTGATAATGAAGGCTAGTTTGGAAAACCTTTCTTCTGAACTTTTGCCCAAGGTGCTGTCGTCTTCCAAAGCAGGCTGTGAAATCATTGTCCAGTTTTTATTGCCATGGAACGATGACAAAGAGTTCTTTATTGAGCTGGATCATATTGCTAAAGTGATTTGGGGAGCTGAAAGAACGATAAAATATAAGCTCATAAGCGAGCTTCAAGAAGAAAGCGTCACTACATGTGAAGTAACTCTTTTATTTAACAGACTTGTATACGAAGAACAAATAGACGATCTCGTTGTGATGATTGATTACATGGTTCAAACTGTCCGCCAAATTGATCATGTATTAACCCGTTAAGAGAGAAGGGACTTTCATGTCAATTTATAAATTTTCAGTCGAAACAATAAGTGGAGATCGAATTATCCTAAAAGCTTTCAAAGGGCAAGTGTTACTTATCGTAAATACCGCGAGTAAATGCGGTTTTACCCCTCAATATAAGGAACTGCAACAGCTTTATGAAGCATATCATGAAAAAGGCTTTAATATTCTTGCATTTCCATCTAATCAATTCGGGAATCAAGAGCCTTATCGCAACGAAGTCATCGAACAGTTTTGCCAGCAAAATTATCAAGTTCAATTTCCACTGTTTTCGAAAGTGAATGTAAAAGGTAAAAAAGCTCATCCTTTGTTTCACTATTTAACGAAAGAAGCACCGGGGATTTTCGGTTCGAAATCTATTAAATGGAACTTTACAAAGTTTTTACTTGATCGAAATGGACAAGTTGTAAATCGGTTTGCCCCGACAGTGAAGCCGTTGCAGCTAAAAAAAGAAATCGAACGGCTGCTATAACAGCACTATCATTTACGAATTGATGAAACTTCCATTGGCAAGGAGATCTCTTTTCAATGGAAGTTTATTTTTATATTGCTGGCAATTACTTGCTCAATTAAGTATAGCTATAATGTTAAATCATAATAGAGAAAATCTGCATCTTGTTTATAACCGTTGTTTTCATATAATCTCTGTGCGGAGAAATTATCTTTCGCAGTTTGCAAAGTTAAGCCTTTTGCTCCTGATTTTTCAGCATATTCTTTTGCAGCAGCTAGTAGCTTTTTTCCGATACCTCGTTTCCTTGCTTTTTCATGAACAAACAAATCATTTAAAATCCAAAGCCTCTTTAAAGACACAGATGAAAAGGATGGATAGAGCTGAGTGAATCCAAGATAATTTCCATTTTCAACGGCGACAAAAATAACAGACTCCTCTTTTTCAAAACGTTCAGACAAAAATTGACTAGCTTTTTGTACATTTGATGGTTGTTGATAAAATACCCGGTACATATTAAATAAATTTGCAACCCCGCTTAGATCCTCTTTTGTTGCTTTGTAAATATTCATCTTACTCCTCCTTAAAATTAGTTAATTTTAGCTTCGAGTGTTGGTTTAAAAAAAGTTTGATTAAACGTTTGTTGAGAATATTGATTTTATAAATAGAAGAGAACCACGCATTTTAAAACAAAGATTGATCATTTCTAACAGTGTTATTTTACAATTACGCTTAATTCTTGAAGATTATGAAAGTGCCTTTAAGGTAATTTAAAAAAATTTTTTGTTTATTTTGAAAATAAACAATCTCACTACTATTTATTGATTGAATTCATTAACTCAAAGAAGTATTCAGGTTGATGAGTCTGATGCAGGTTAAACCATGATTGTAATGTTTCTGGTGAAAATACATCTAAGATTTTCAAAACTTCGGTTGCAAATTCAAGAGGAGCTATTCCTGATGCGGTAACTAAGTTTTCATCAGATGTTACAGGTCCCATTTCATGAAATATCTCTCCTTTATAATTAGGACAGATCATTTTAAGATACTCTAAATGATTGCTTGTATGGCTTTCGAGAGTCTAAGTATCCAAAATTCGCGAGGGCCTCAGTTGCACCACAAATTGCAGCAACAAGTGCCAAGTTTTAAAGCTTCACCAATTTTTTTCAGGATAGTTTGATGCATATCTTCCCTCCAGGTAAAATGAAAAGATCTTTACGCTCAAGAGTACATTCATCAAGGGAAATATCTGGTTTTATGCTCAGTCCCCCCATCGTAGTAATCATTTCTTTATTAGCTCCTACTGTCACTACATTTAAAGGTGCTAAACCTTTTTTGAAATATCTTCCGAGTTTAGCTCAGCAATTAAATATCCATATTCCTAGTCTGACATTGTATTAAATACATAAAGATAAACTGTTTTTGTTTGCATCCAATCACACTCCAATCAAAATTGATATAGCCTATTATAATATAACTAGTTCCAATCATACCAATCGTATCAAGGATTTATATGTATCAATCAATCTAATGATTAGGTGAACTACTGTAACGACACTTTCCTATAAATATTCTAAAAATCAAAGAAACCGAGAAGCTTCCCTGAATACGGTGATGATGAGAAAAATAAATTTTAATTAAACACATCCCCTTCTTGATAGGTTAAAAAAATTGTCTAATCAAAAGGGGGTTTTTTGCATAAAAATGTAAGCATTAAGGCTTGAGGGAGGGGTATTAATAGCAAATAAACCAAATAGTTGTGAAGTTGAATTACTAACTTTGTTTTGAAACATAGAAAAAGTTTAATATATGATAACACTAGCATTGCATTAACATATTCAGATGATTTTAAATACTAGGAATTTTTAAAAATAATGTGATTGTAAAACAAAAAAAAAATCCTTTACAATGGAAGTACAGGTGGTTCCTGTCCAAATCCAAATGTAAAGGAATACATCATGGACAAGAATACACTAATTATGTCATTTGGTAAATGGGTTTCACCAATAAATATTCAAAAGCTTTCTGAACTTGTTAAAGAACAAAAACAGGACTACTATACAAAGAAGTTTACAACGGAGTCTTATATTAAGTTTTTGCTTTTTGCCCAGCTTCATGAATATGAGAGCTTAGAAGAAATCAGTGATGCCCTTTTAGACGAAGATCTTCAGAAAATACTCGGATTTGAATCAATTAGTACATCTCAGTTATCACGAAAGAAAAATAATATCAATCCGCTCATTCTTTCTCATATGTTCTTGGATTTAGTGTGGAAAATTCAACATTATCACATGAAAAGTGAAAAGAGAATGCCACTAAAAATCATTGATTCGAGTACTCTACCACTCAACTTAACTAACTATCAATGGGCGAAGTTTCGTCAAACAAAAGCAGGTGTAAAACTACATTTACGACTTGTATTCATGGATAAAAATGCTGTTTATCCAGAAAAAGCTGTCATTACAACGGCAAAAGAACATGACCGAAATCAGCTTGAAGTTCTGGTAGATGATAAAGAAGCTATGTACGTGTTTGATCGTGGCTATGTGGATTATGAACGATTCGATCGGATGACCGATGAAGGTTATTTTTTCGTATCACGACTGAAGAAAAATGCAGTCATTCGTGAAGTTCATTCTTTTTCAATTTCGGATGATTGCCCTGTACAATCCGACAAAAGGGTTTACATCGGTAGCATACAAAATCGAACAGAAAATGTCTTTCGTCTTCTTGAAGTCAAGGATACAAAAGGAAACTTCCTTCGTTTAATCACGAATCGCTTTGATTTAAGTGCTGAAGAAATCAGTGATATTTATCGTTCTCGTTGGGCCATTGAACTATTTTTCAAATGGCTGAAGCAGCACGTAGAAATTAAGCATTTTTATCGTATGAGTGAGACCGCGATTCAAAACCAAATTTTCTTAGCCCTTATCACCTATTGCCTAAATGTTCTCATTCAATTAGAGATGAAAAGTAGTAAATCTTTACTTCGAATCACTCGCTGGTTAAAGAGAGCAATTTGGAAACCTTCTTATATTTGGACACGAAAGTTTGATGAACGCTCTAGTCCGTAAAAGAATCTTGTTGTTGTAACTCTGGGATAACTGTATATTGTTACCAAATGGACAGTACCACCTTTATTTAGGTCTTGTCTTTTTAATTCAAAAACGAAGAAATATATTAACAGAAAGTTCTAACTAATTTTACGCAATGCTAGTGATATGATAAAAATTAATTAAGACTATGAAAAAAATTTTAAAAATATTTAAGTATACATTTGTTTTGTTCATTGCTGTTATCTTTCTTGGAACAGTAGTTTTATTTACCATCATTATCAAATAAGTTAGGAATCAGAGTTAATTAAAACGACCGGAGCATTAGTTGGGATTAATCAAAAAAGTAATACAATATATTAATAATTACGTGAAAGGAGTGATGTCTTATGGCATATATGGCAAAAAGGGCTTTTAAAATTATTATGCTAAGGAGATGTCACATTGAAAGTAAAAGGAATTAAATTACAACCAGAGACAGAAAGATTAACTTTGAGACCGTTACGGAACCAGGATTATGAACGGTGGCTAGAGGGATTTAGTAAAAGACTACCGTCTCAGTACAAATATGATGGCAACAAAATAGATTTGACCGAATGGACCCAAAAGAAATTTAACAATATGGTTACAAAACATCGAGAATTAGCTGATCGGGATGAAGCATACGTTTTTAGTGTTTTTCGTAAGTCAGATCAAAAATATATAGGCAAGGTTGAATTTTGTACAATTATGAGAGAAGAATTTCAATGGGGACTTTTGGGTTATATGATTCATAATCAATATTGGAAAAACGGATACGGTACAGAGGCTGTTAAAGAAGGGATTAGAATGGCTTTTCAAAACCTTGGATATCATCGCATAGAGGCTCACATTAATTTAGATAACACTCCTTCAACTCGATTGGCGGAGCGTGTTGGGCTTATTTATGAATGTACAAGAAAGGATTTTATTTATGAATTCGGTGACTGGACCGATAATCTTGTGTATTATATGAATTCAAAATAGTAGCATATTTATTAATTAAAGCGCGTGGTAATCCGAATAGAGCTGTTCTCTTTAAATGGTATTTACTCGATTGAAAATCGTTAGTATTAATTTTAACGGGGAGTGTCAAAAATGAACCTCGGAAAAGAGTATTTAAAGGTGTGCAGGAAAGATTTAGAAATGTAAAAAACCTGGGAAATAAGACAATAAGGCAATTGTCGAAACAAAGAAATTCACTGGAATTTAAATGCATACTCAAATAGTGTTGCCGTAATAGTCAAGCATTTAAGTGGGAATATGGTGTCCAGATGGTCTGATTTTTTAATTTCGGGGGGAGAAAAGTCTTATAGGAATCGTTACCGGAATTTAAGGATGACATATCATCAAAACAGGAATTGGTAAATATTTAGGGAAACGGTTGGAACACTCTTTTTGAAACATTAAATGAATTAGGAGATCAGGATTTATTAAAAAGTGTGTACATTCGTGGCGAAAGTCATACGGTACTAGAAGCGATTGTCGATTTCCAAAACAAAGTCAGGAACATACTATGTGTCTGTACGAACAGAATATGAAAAAGACATTCAGCCTAGAGCAATAGAACATGTTGTTGGTTAAACTTTGTTATGTCTCAATATATGTGAATAGTTCACACCATTTTATAACGAAGTATAAACGAGATAACATAGCTGGAAATGGTCCGTTATGTTAAAATAAGCACGATAGAAAGCCTATTTTGCACGCAATTGTCTAAAGGCGAATGATTCTCTTAATCAAAAAAGACCATTTATAATGATTGGAATGATCAAAATGAAAATGATCACGATTGAAGACGTCTCTAAAACATATGGTGAAAAGGAACTTTTTCAACATATTTCATTTACAATTAAGGAAAAAGACCGAGCAGGATTAATCGGTATAAATGGAACAGGAAAGTCATCGTTATTAAAAGTTGTAGCGGGGATCGTTGTTCCTGATTCAGGTGAGATTGTCAAAAGTAAAGATTTTCGCATCACCTATTTGCCTCAACAGCCGGAATTAATTGATCATTTAACAGTTCTTGAACAAGTGTTTACGAGTGAAGCACTGACCATTCGTCTGCTGAAAAACTATGAGCAATTGATATTACGGCTTGAGAAAGATCCAAATAATAATGAGATTCAACAACAGCTTTATGACTTACAACGTAAAATGAATGCACATAATGCTTGGGAAGCAAGTTCAAACGCTAAAGCGATTCTTTCTAAGCTAGGGATTGAACAATTTGACCAAAAAATTGGCGAGCTCTCTGGAGGTCAGAAAAAACGCGTAGCTCTTGCTCAAGTGTTAATTGAAGAGCCTGACTTATTAATTTTAGATGAACCGACAAACCATCTTGATTATGAATCAGTGAAATGGTTAGAAGAATACATAAGCCGCTATACGGGGGCTGTTTTACTAGTGACCCATGATCGGTATTTTTTAGATCGAGTGACAAATCGAATTTTTGAGTTAAGCGGCGGGAGTTTGTATAGCTACAAAGGGAATTATGCTAATTACCTTGAAGAGAAGGCAATTCGAGCAGAAAATGAAGCTGCGGCGCTAGAAAAACAACAAAATTTATATCGCCGTGAACTTGAGTGGATAAAACGCGGGGCAAAGGCTCGGACAACGAAACAAAAAGCGAGAATCCAACGGTTTGAAAAGCTTGAAGGGAAGCTAGCTAGCGGAAAAATGACAGATCGTCTTGAGATGGATCTTAGCGGTAGCAGGTTAGGAAAGCAAGTTTTTGAATTAAAGTCAGTTTCAAAGCAGTTTAAAGATCGAATTATTTTAAAAGATGCAAATTTATTTGTTAAACAAGGAGATAGAATTGGAATTATCGGTAGAAATGGAACAGGAAAATCAACCTTGTTAAATATTTTAGCAGGAAAAATCAACATCGATGCTGGTGAACTAATAAAAGGCCAAACTGTCAAAATTGCTTACTATACGCAAAATAGTGAGGAGATGGATGAAAATAAACGAATGATTGAATACATTAAAGAAACGGCTCAAGTCATCACCACAGCTGATGGAAAATTGATTTCAGCGGCACAGATGCTCGAACGCTTTCTTTTTCCGATGCACACTCACGGTACTCTTATTCGAAAGCTGTCAGGCGGAGAAAAGCGCCGGCTTTATTTATTAAAAATTTTAATGGGTGGTCCTAATGTCCTTTTACTAGACGAGCCAACAAATGATCTCGATACTGAAACATTGACGATTTTGGAAGATTATCTTGATGAATTTCCAGGGGTTGTTATTTCAGTTTCACATGATAGATACTTTTTAGATAAAGTAGCTGAACAGCTCCTCATTCTAAAAGGGAACGGTGTGATTGAATCAGTTTATGGGAACTACTCGGATTATTTACAAAAGGCAGTAAATCATAATGAACAAAAAGAAATGAAACAACAACAAACTCCCAAACGGCAAGAAAAAGCTCAAAAGAAAAAAATGACGTATATGGAGAAGAAAGAATGGGAAAACATTGATGAAACAATAGCAGAAGTAGAATCACAACTTAAACAAGTGCAAACTGAAATGGCGAATACGGGCAGTAATTATGAAAAGGCTCAAGCTTTAACCGAAGAAGAAATGCAAATAAATGAAAAGTTAGAATCATTAATCGAACGCTGGAGCTATTTAAGTGAGCTTGCAGAAGACTAACCCATAGCAGCCCTTTATTTCTTGGGCAATAAGCGTGAATCCGAGATGAAGTTTATGATAAGCTTTTAACAGTTATCCATCGTGGAAATATTAAAATAAGTAGGTGATGATCATAAAAATTAAATCAATTGAACCAACACCGAGTCCAAATACGATGAAAATTAATTTAGACGAAGAGCTGCCAATGGGCAGAAGTAATAATTATAAGAAAGAAAATGCTCATGGTGCTCCAGAAATCATTCAACAAATTTTACAAATAGACGGTGTTAAAGGGGTATACCATGTTGCTGATTTTTTGGCGGTAGAGCGAAACGCAAAATTTGATTGGAAAGAGATTCTTTCGAAAGTTCGCCTAGCCTTTGGAGAAGAAGCAGAGCCGTTAGCAAATCATGAAAACAAATTGGATGAACATTTTGGTGAAGTCAACGTTTTTGTTCAAATGTTTAAAGGGATACCAATGCAAGTAAAGTTAACAGACGGAACAGAGGAAAAACGTTTCGGTTTGCCACAAGAATATGCGGATGCAGTAGTGCGGGCAAAGGAAGAAGGCGAAAATGTTGTCATACTTCGGAAATGGACCGACTTTGGCATTCGTTATGGTGATTTAAACCAAATCGGCGAAGAAATTATCGAGGAGTTGATGGCCGCTTATCCGAAAGAGCGCTTAAATGATTTAGTTAACAGAGCAAAAATGAAACAGGGTTCGCAAAGTCATGGAAGAAAAAGATTAAAGCTCACACCGGAATTTTTGGATGATCAAGATTGGCGGAAGCGATACAGGCTTTTAGAACAAATGGACGACCCGACTATAGAGGATATCCCTGTCCTTGAAAAAGCTTTAGACGATGAAAAAGCGTCAATTCGTAGACTAGCGACAGTTTATTTAGGAATGATAGAGGATAAAAGAGTTTTGCCTTTATTATATAAAGCAATGAAAGATAAAACAGTAACGGTCAGACGGACAGCAGGTGATTGTTTATCCGATTTAGGGTTTACTGAGGCGATTGAAGCGATGGGAGATGCTCTTCAAGATGAAAGTAAGCTTGTACGCTGGAGAGCGGCGATGTTTTTATACGAAGTTGGCGACAAAAGTGCACTGCCGGCGTTAAAAAGAGCAGAGGACGATCCAGAATTTGAAGTGAGTATGCAAATAAAGCTGGCAATTGAGCGTATTGAAGGCGGAGAAGCAGCAAAAGGCTCCGTTTGGAAGCAAATGACTGAGGCGCGTAAAGGGTAAATTCGGCGATAAACATACTAGGTTAGAGTAGAAGGTTGTGTGGGAATCGATTAAAAACAAGGGGGACTTTCTATGTCAATGGCATATGAAGAATATATGAGACAAATGGTATTACCAATGCGTAAAGAACTTGTCGATAATGGATTTAAAGAGTTACTTACGGAAGAAGATGTTGAAAACTTTATCGAATCTGTTGAAGGAATAACTTTAGTTGTCGTCAATTCTGTTTGTGGCTGTGCAGCAGGACTTGCCCGTCCGGCAGCTATTCAAGCTGTTTTAAATAGTGAGAAAAAACCAGATCATTTAGTTACTGTTTTTGCGGGACAGGAAAAGGAAGCAACAGCAAAAATGCGTGAATATTTTACTCATCATGAACCTTCCTCACCATCAATGGCATTATTAAATCAAAAAGAAGTAGTCCATTTCATTCCTCGTCATGAGATTGAAGGCAATTCGATCGAAGGAATTATCGAAAATTTAATGAATGCTTTTCAAAAATATTGCTAAATAAAAAAGGAACTTGGCAAACGTCTAGTTCCTTTTTTAATCATCACTTCAGTTTTACGTTTAAATGACTTAATCTGTTAGTGATAAATAAACGAAATAAGCTAGTAATAAAAGGCCACTTAATACAATTATAAGGGGAAAATCCATTTTATCCAACTCCTTTGACTGTTTATGTAATCTTTTTAGTTCATTTAGGTTATGAAAGCTTACTATTTAATGTTGCTGATTTATTAATATTTATACTTTAGACTTTGACAAACGCTCGCATTCTTCATTGTAAACTTAGAGGAGTGCTATTTTTGCTATTGAACAACGGGGATATTGCAAATCATTGTTTAATAGTTTGACAGAACTTTTCAAAAAAACGAAACCATTTCTGTTTTTCTACGTAAAAATATTTATAATAGAATTAACAAGGTTTTAAATTTGAGTAAAAATAGTAGAGTGTTTCAGAAAATTCCTTTACTATATAAATAGTATTGTTGATTTGCTGATTTTATGAAGGGAATGAGTGAAATGAATAGATGGATTAGAAAGACGTTTGTCGTATTAATTACGATTTTAACATTCGGAATCGTAACGCCTTCGCAAGCTTTTTATACCGATGTAAATGTCAATAAAACTCAAAAGCGAAATGCTTTTGAGGCTACATCTTCAAAAAATCAGCAAACACAACAGTTACAAACAGAAGAAGCGAAATTAGATAAGGTTGATTTAGTCGCACAAATGATAAAGGAAGCAGAAGAACAGTCTTACCGGAAGTTTGGTAATAGAATTTTGCCAGTTATTAAAGATGAATTTCAGGAAATGATTTTGCCAAATATAGAAGTCGCAATAAAAAATATAACGACACAATATCCTGAAGAAGCCCTTAGTTCATTGACTATTTCTGAAACACCAAGCGGTGGTGATGGTGAAAAAATTTTTAATATTATCGATAATGATACTGGAAAGGATATTATCCGCTTCCATGTGAGAAAAGATCGTCCACCTCAAGCGGGCTTTTGGTTTAACTTTCATTATCATACACACCATGATAACTTCCAAACACATCACGATTTAGGATCGATTTATTGGGATAAAAAAACTCCGCCAAAGTGGATGAATTAGAGGAATTTTTCTATAATTCCTTTTTTCAATATAAATTTATGAAACCTTATTATCGCTTTTAACGTAAAGATATTATATGAAATATTGGAGGAATGAAAAGTGGCTATTAGTTTAGCAAAAGGACAAAAAGTAGATGTAACAAAAACAAATCCCGGTTTAACGAATGTAATTGTTGGGTTAGGATGGGATGTTAATAAGTATGACGGTGGAAATGATTTTGATTTAGACTCATCAGTATTTTTGCTTAATGAAAGCGGTAAGGTAAACTCAGATAGTGATTTTATTTTTTATAATAATCTCCAAGGAGGCAACGGTTCTGTCGTACATGCAGGCGATAATCGAACTGGGGAAGGCGACGGCGATGACGAACAAATTAAAATTAATTTAAATGCTGTTCCTGCGAACGTACATAGAATTGCTTTTACGATCACGATACATGATGCTGAAACACGGAATCAAAACTTTGGTCAAGTTTCAAATGCATATGTTCGTATTTTGGATGGAGGATCAAATGAAGAACTGATTCGTTATGATCTAGGTGAGGACTTCTCAATTGAAACAGCGCTTGTTGTTGGTGAATTATATCGTCATAACAACGAATGGAAGTTTAGTGCAATTGGGAGTGGCTATGGTGGAGGATTAGCCGCATTAGCAACTGATTTTGGCCTTCAAGTTAGTTAATAATGAAAATGATTAAATTTTAAGACTCGGTTTTACCGGGGTCTAGGGATTGTGGACAAACAATTTTGAAGCAAATGCCTAAGAGATACAGTCAAGGCACGTGGCACTAAAGCGAAAGCATAAATAGATCAGGTGTTCATGGGGCTTTAACGAGGTGCAAGCAAAGAAGAATACGGGCATTTGTCAACAGTCTAAAGACTCGGTTTTACCGGGTCTTTCTCCCGAAAAACGAATTTTAAGCTAATACCTAGGAGGAACATTAATAATGTCAGAAATATTACAAGGAATTTTAAACACATATGCCCAATTTTTTGATTTGGATATGTGGATTAAAGTTTTAACAGACCCTGTAAGCTGGGGCTTAATCGGTTCATTAGTCATATTAGAAGGATTATTATCAGCAGATAACGCGCTTGTTTTAGCTGTAATGGTGAAACATTTACCTGAAAAAAAACGCCGAAAAGCACTTTTTTACGGATTAATTGGAGCATACTTTTTCCGCTTTCTTGCAATTGGAGTTGGTGTTTACTTAATCGAGTTATGGTGGGTGAAAGTACTAGGTGCCGGCTACCTAGCCTGGTTGTCAATTAAATATTTCATTGATAAACGAAAAGGCGAGGAAGAAGAGGATGACGTTGAGGGTGTCAACCAAAATGGTCTGTTAGTCCGATTGTTTGGAACTTTTTGGGGAACGGTTGTTGCAGTTGAGTTAATGGATATTGCTTTCTCTGTCGATAGTGTTTTAGCTGCATTTGGAGTCAGTCAGGAAGTATGGGTGCTATTACTTGGAGGTATGCTTGGAATTTTAATGATGCGGGGGATTGCGGGTGTATTTTTAAAGTTAATCGATCGTGTTCCAGAGCTTGAAACTTCAGCTTACATATTAATTTTAATTATCTCTGCTAAAATGCTTTTAAGCGTTGTAGGGTTTGAATTAGATCATATCTATTTCTTCCTTATTTTACTACTTACGTTCGTAGCAACGTTTGTTGTCCATTTTATGAATAAAAAGAAAACAGTAGAAAGCGAATAAAATATAGTTTTAGCGAAAAAGATGAGAATTGACTTTATAGCCAATTCTCACTTGGGGACAAGCTTAATATAAGAGTCTATTCCTCTCATACTGATAAAAAATGTCAGTTGAGGTACAAATAAACAGGCATTCATAAGTTAATTTGATCAATAGTCTGAGAATTGGCTTAATCGGCCAATTCTTTTTTACAATCAATTAACTGATAATTTACATTCATATGGTATTACTTAAAAGAAAAAAGGGTGAAGTGGATGAAGCTATTTGCTAACTTATCAGACCAAGAGTTAAGGAGGCTTTTTTATATACAGCCACAGCCGTTTAATAAACAAACGCCAAAAAATCTCCTATCTTATGCCCTTGGAGCTACTTTATATATGCCGGCAACGAGACCGAATATTCATCAAGAGCTTCTTTCTAAAAAACATGCAGGGGTATCGTCTTTAGTTATTTGTTTAGAAGATGCAATTGGAGACCTTGAAGTTGAAGAAGCTGAAGAAAAATTAATTCATGAATTACGAACTTTATATCAAGAAATGCAGGCAGGCTTTTTTCAACAAGATGATCTTCCGTTATTGTTCGTCCGTGTCCGAAGCTTACAACAATTGATGAAATTAACACAACAATTAACGGGCGAATTGCATTTGTTAACAGGGTTTGTTTTTCCGAAGTTTTCTCCGCAAACAGGAAGACTCTTTTTGCAAGAGCTTAATCAATTAAACGAACAAGGTATGCGGTTATATGGAATGCCTATTTTTGAAACGAAGGCGGTTATTCAAAAAGAAACGAGAATGAGTGAACTAACTGAACTAAAACAGTTGCTAGATGAATATTACAATTTAATTTTAAATGTCCGAATTGGTGCTACTGACTTTTGCGGTTTATATGGGATTAGAAGAAATGTCGAGACGACTGTTTATGATATTGGAATTCTTCGTGACTGTATTACAGATATTATTAACATTTTTTTACGGTCTGATCGTCCTTACGTCGTATCAGGACCTGTATGGGAACATTTTATTTCAAATGAAAGAATGTTAAAGCCGCAGTTACGACAAACGCCATTTCGTGAACGATACGGTTCTAAGGGAATTAAATGGAGAAATGAGTTAATTAATCGTCAAATTGATGGACTTATTCAAGAAGTTTTAATGGATATTGCAAATGGAATAACAGGAAAAAAGGTTATTCATCCAACGCATATTGAGATCGTTCAGTCTTTAAACGTTGTGACATATGAAGAATACATCGATGCAAAAAGTATTATTGAAGGTGCTAACGGACAGAGAGGTGTCTTTAAAAGCCACTTTTCTAATAAGATGAATGAATTAAAGCCTCACTATAATTGGGCAGAAAAAATTCTTTTAAAATCACAAATTTATGGGGTGCTTCATGAACAATACACATACATCGACTTACTTAAACAAAAAACATACATATAATGTAATTGATTCGTTAACAGTGAAAGTAACAGTAACAGAAAATCCTTACAGGCTCGAGATGAATGACTTATTTTTAATGGCTGCAAGGGTAAATAAAAAGCGGTCATTTTTATTTGTAAGTAAACTATTAGGAAAACATATCCCGATTGTGCCGCAAACGGGTCTATTAATTGGGGCGTTACTAGCAGCGAGATATGCAGAGATTGTTCATGATAGTAAAAGTAATGTTACGCATGAACTCATTTCATACTTCCAGAAAGACGTGAAAGCATTTAAAATGAGTCCGTTTATCGAGCTACCTTCTGCGCCAGTTATTATCGGGTTTGCGGAAACAGCAACAGCACTTGGATATGCTTTCTTTGAATGTATAAATGATGCAGTTTTTTTTCATACAACGAGGGAAAAACTTGTTGATTATTCACCGATTGTTACATTTGAGGAGGAGCATTCTCATGCTACTTCGCACCGCTGTTATGTGAATGAAAAAATGTTGAACAACGATCGCGAAGTCATTCTCGTTGATGATGAGATCACGACAGGAAAAACTGCGTTAAACATTATTAGATCGATTCAAAAGAATTATCCACGGCGCAAATATACAGTGATCTCAATTTTAGATTGGCGTTCTGAAAGTGATATCGAAGCATTTCAAAAAGCAGAATGTGAGCTTGGAATTACGATTCATACTGTCAGCTTGTTAAAAGGAACAGTAGAAACAAACGGAGCAGTTAAACAAACCCCTTTATTAAATAAGAATACGCTGCACGAAACACAATCAATTGAAACAATTTATATGGACGATTATTTTCAGCCGCCTTTAAAGGTCGTCAATAACTATTCAATTAATCAGGTAGGCGTAATTAACGAAACCCCTTATTTATCTGAAACTGGAAGGTTTGCCTTAACTTCAGACTCTTTTGAAGATATTGATGCATGGATCAAGAAAATTGCTGCTTTTCTAAAAAAATATCGTTCACACCCTAAGAGCAAAACACTTTGTTTAGGGACAAATGAATTTATGTATATCCCGATGAGAGTGTCAGCTGAAATGGGTGAAGGGATTTTCTATCATTCAACGACTAGAAGCCCGATTCATGCAAGTTCGCAAACAGGATATGGAGCTAACTTTCGTTTGGAATTCCCAAATCCTGAAGATCAGTCGGTCACAAATTACGTTTATAATATTGAACCTGAAAAGTATGGTGAGTTATTTCTTTTCTTTGAACGGGAAGTAGAGGAAACTAAATTAACTCCTCTTTTACAAGAATTGAAGAAAACGAGAATCCCACATATTAAGATTGTTTTCTTTAACAGAAAGAATTGAGGTGTTAAAAAGATGAATCCAGTATTTTTAAAGCCGAAAAAAATTGGTTCGTATGATGAAAAAGATGTCATTTTTTTATTGAAAGATTTAAGCAATTACAAACTTGAGGATTCTACTGAAAATCGAGAAAAGCTCGTTCAAGGAGGCCAGCATTATAGTGAAACATTACCGATAGAATATCAGCCTCCAAGCGAGTACGTTCATTTATTTTGGAAATCGTTAAATGAATATAAGCAAAAACTAGCATTATATGTTGGAATAACAGCAGAGCAAATTTATCGATTAAAAGGAAAGAAGACTGTACTTGTTTCATTGGCAAGAGCCGGAACGCCAATTGGAATTTTAATTCGCCGCTATCTTGAGTATCGTTATGAGCTCATCGTTCCTCATTATAGTATTTCAATTATTCGTGATCGAGGTATAGATGAAAATGCAATTCACTATATTTTACAACGACACCCCGGCTGGTCGATACAATTTATTGACGGTTGGACAGGAAAAGGTGCGATTTCAAAAGAGCTAACAAAGGCTTGTCAGAAATTTAAAAACGACTATGGTGTGACTCTTGATGACACACTTGCGGTATTAGCGGACCCAGGATATTGTTCAACTCTTTACGGAACTCGTGAAGATTTTCTTATTCCTAGTGCCTGCTTAAATTCGACTGTTTCTGGGCTAGTGAGCAGAACTGTTTTAAACGAGCAATTAGTCGGTCCAACTGATTATCACGGTGCTAAATTTTATCAGGAGTTAATGCCGGTTGATGTATCCAATGAGTACATTCAACATATTGCACTTGAGTTCCCAGCAGTTCAGGAAGCTGTAAAAAAATATAACGAAACATTCACTCAAAAACAAGCTGCAACTTTTCAAGGGATGGAAGACGTGAAAAAAATTCAAGCGGAGTTTGGCATTGAAAGCAGTCATTTTGTAAAGCCAGGTGTTGGTGAAACGACACGTGTATTATTAAGACGAGTTCCTTGGAAAATTTTAATGAAGGATACGAATAGTCCGTATGTTCGCCACATTATTATGTTAGCAGAAGAAAGGAATGTGGAAATCTTACATTAACCAGAAATGAGCTACACTTGTTGTGGTTTAATTCAACCTTTAAGGAGCCAAAATAATGTCGACTCATAATCATCATAAAGAAGCTTGGAAATCAAGAAAAATCATGTTTGCATCTGATCTTGATCGAACAATAATTTATTCAACGCGGGCGTTAAAACAATATCCGTTATTACATGAAAAACGACTTATCTCTGTCGAAAAAAAAGCGGGTGAGGATACCGCCTTTATGACAAAAAAGACATTAAATTTGCTTTTAGATATATGTAATGATGTGCTGTTCGTTCCTGTAACGACAAGATCAATTCAACAATTTATCCGGCTCCTGCTCTTTGAGCACGGAATACTATTACCGTATGCTATAACATCCAATGGAGGTACAGTTCTTGTTGAAGGTAAGCTAGACAAACAATGGCAGGACATGATGACAAACTTATTAAAAAACACTAGCTCTCCAAGACAAGAGATTTTAAGTTTACTGCAAAAACATTCATTGAATATAGAACAAAAAATAAAAGTAGTCGATGATTTGTTTTTCTACTGCCGCATAGACTCACCGTTACATATTCAAGTCCATACGCTTAATGAAATTGTAAATCCATATGGATGGAATGTTTGGCTTCATGGAAAAAAATTATATTTTATTCCGAAAGTCGTGAGTAAAGGGAGAGCGGTTAACTATATAAAAGAGAAAGAAGGGATAACCACAGTGTTAGGGGCTGGAGATTCCCTATTAGATGAAGAATTTTTAATTCATTGTACGAAAGGATTCATACCGAAACACGGGGAACTTTCTAAAAAGAATACACAGTCATTAAAAGATTATTATATTTCAGAAACAGAGGGTATCGCTGCCGGAGAAGAAATTGAAAGCCAAATTTTACGATTTATTTCAAATGGTAATCTTTAAACCATTTTTTTATTAATAAAAATAGCAATACACTTAATAAATAAATGATGAAAAAAAACTTTTTACAGGTGAAAAAGAAATACTCTTTTTGACGTAGAAAGTAACAACGTAAAAAAAAAAGTGCATAAAACAATAAATCAATATAAATAAACAGTTCAGAAACCATTACGTCTTGGATGTCATCAAGCGCTTGGTCAAGTTGATTTTTTAGACTTCTTCTATTTAAAAATCTCATCTCGTTTCACCTACAATCATTCGATAATTTACTATATACTTGGACGAGATAAAAGGTGAGGAGCATCTTTTTTAGAAAAATGAAACTTTTTATATTTATTATCGTATAAACTACTAGAATTCCTAATTGCTCATCACCAAATATGTTATGATTAAGAAAAAGTTTTATTTTTCGTATTAAAAAGGGAAGGGATTAATATGTTTCCATCATACAACCAATTACATACACACATTTTGCCCTTGTCATATGAAAATTGGTTGACTACGTTAAAAAAATCAATTAATGAAAGACCACAATATAAACTAGAAAATGGTACAATCCATATTGGCCAAGTGCTGGTGAGGTTTTTAGGAATCCCCTTTGATGAAGATGAATACTACAACAACTTATTTGAATATGTTCGCTCTAAAGATGTGCAATTGCATTTATTAAGTGAAGAGTCAATTGATAAAACAATTGACAATCATCAATTTCAGGCGATTCAAAAAGTATTGCAAATCCACCGTGAGCAAAAATTATCAATTAATCGTTTTGTTGCCTTTCTTGATGGGGAACAGCTTCTCCTAAAGTCGAGCAACCATGCTGTACATAGAAAGATTCGCGAAAGTATGATTGACCTCTTGTCAACGTTTGAGACTCTTGAAAATAATGGTCTGAGCAGTAGCGATTTACGGCGTGTTCTTGTCGATGTAGTGAAATGGACGAACAATCATTTGAAAGATTTGTTAATTAATGCTGATCCGGAAAAAGAAATGCCCAAATTTCTTTGGTATGGAGAAGCGACGAAAAGTCACCAATATTTTCTCTACTATTTAATGAAAATTGGCTGTGACATCATGATGTTTCATCCTGACGGGACAGATGTTTTACAAAAATTCGATCCAAATCAGGAACTAACATTTGTTCATACATATCCAGAAAAGAAAGAACCTGAGCCGTTTCCAACCGAAAAAAGACGAAGAACTTCTACAGTTGCGTATCGTGCATCTCGCGAAATTGAATCGATCTTAAACCATGAAGGCTCAGGACTTTACAAACCGTGGCAACTGCGTGATTATACTCCATCTTCCGTTACATTAAAAACAACGTATGATGAGTTATTTCTTTTAATTAAAGAAAAGGCAATGATTCGACCGAACTTTGAAGTGAAAAATGGCGAGGTTAAAATCCCTTCAATTTTTGCAAAAGTTCAAGGAGTAAGTAAAAACCGAAAAGAATATTGGGATCGCATTCACGGGGTTATTCAACTGGAAGATTGTCTTTTAATCAAGAGATTTCCATTTACATCAAATATAAATAATGACTTTCGTTTTCATTATCGTAACTCACTTGATAAAGACGGGCTATTAAATCCAGATAAAATAATGAATGCACATTTTTGGAAGTATGGTCATTTACCAGGGGGCTTGCAAAAAGGAATTGCAAATGCAGTCAAAAATATTTGTCGACAGCCTCATTTTAAACCGATCCATCAAGAAACAGAAGAGGATGTCAAAATGTATCTGTTTACCCAAGCAATGCAAATCCCAGCATCAATATTAAAGTTACTGCAGAAATTTGACTACTCGCAAGATGTACCAAAACTGATTCTTTATAATAATGAATTAAATGGAACAATGACGAGACCTGATGCGGCTTTACTGCTTTTATTAAACCATTTTGGAATAGATATTGTACTTTATAATCCGCCGGGTCAAAATGATATCGAAAATTATCTTGATGAATCTTTATATGATATTCATTGGCTTGAAGATGTTGTGTTTGAACAAGAATTTAAAGAACCGTCTATTTTTAAAAGAATGTTTTCTCAAAATATTTTTAAAAACTTAAGAGGTGACTAGTCGTATGAATCAATTGCAAACTCAAGAAGCAAGTTTAGTAACAACAAATCCAGACGATAAATTGACAGAATCAAAAGTATCAGAAATTAAGCTAGCGCTTCGAAACGAGCCTGAAGTACAAAACTTAGCTCGTTCGATTGATGAACGCGATCAAATTCAAGTTCTTGAATTCGGAAAAGAACCAGCAGTTCAAATTTCACGCTTTTCAGATCAAATTCTTTCAAATATGCGAACAACAAAAGTTGAAGACTCTGGAGAGCTGCTAAAGCAACTTGGCAAGATTATGGACAAGTTCGATAAAAAAGATTTTGAACAAACTTCGGGTGGATTGTTTGGGAAGCTTTTTAAACGTGGTGAAAAACTAGTTGAAAAGCTATTTGGAAAATATCAAACGATGGGACAGGAAATCGATAAAATTTATGTAGAGATTTCTAAATATCAAAACGAAATGGTAGAATCAACGAACATGCTCGAAGACATGTATGAGCAAAACTATCAATATTATTTAACATTAGAAAAATATGTCGTAGCAGGTGAAATGAAATCGGAAGAGCTAAAGAAGAACCAATTGCCGCTTTTAGAAAGTCGAGCAGCAAATGGGGATCAGCTAGCATCTATGCAGCTTGATTCATTAAAAAATATTATCGAACTGCTTGATCAACGTGTGTATGATCTAGAAATGGCAAAAATCGTTTCGTTGCAAACTGCACCGCAAATTCGTATGCTTCAACGAGGCAATACGAAATTAATCGGAAAAATTAACTCTGCTTTTGTGACGACAATTCCGATATTTAAAAATGGACTTATTCAAGCTGTTGCCGCTAAACGTCAAAAGCTTGTAGCTGATTCAATGAGTGAGCTTGATCGCCGAACAAATGAAATGCTCGTTCGCAATGCACAAAACATCGCTCAGCAAAGTGCAGACATAGCCAGACTTGCTGGTAGTCCAAGTATTAAAATTGAAACAATCGAAGAAACATGGAACATTATTATGAAAGGAATGGAAGAAACAAAATCCATTGAAGAAGAAAACAAGCGTTTACGTGAAGAAGGAACGAAACGCTTGGAACAGCTGCAAAACAACTTTAAAAATGCAAAAATATAAGGCTAAGCTTTGTATCGTTTCCTAACAGGTAAGTCATGAGACTGTTCAAAACAATAAAGATAAAGTACATCGTTTTTTAACGCTCAAATCAACATATAGAGGTGATAAAATTGGCAATTAATTTAACAAAAGGTCAACGTGTTGACTTAACGAAAGGACAACCTGGATTATCAAAAATATTAATAGGTTTAGGCTGGGACCCTGTTAATGGCCGGGGCGGAGGAGGTTTTCTAGGCTCGCTTTTTGGAGGAGGCTCCGCGAATATTGACTGCGACGCATCGGTAATATTGCTCGGTGAAAACGATAAGCTGAGAAAAAATAATGATGTTGTTTATTTTGTAAATCTCAAAAGCAGTGATGGAAGTGTAAGACATACTGGAGATAACTTAACAGGTCATGGAGATGGAGATGATGAGCAGATCATTGTCGATCTAAATAAAGTATCATCCTCAATCCAAAAGCTTGTCTTTGTCGTAAACATTTATAATTGTGTGAAAAGAAAGCAACATTTTGGAATGATTCGTAATGCGTTCATTCGCGTTGTGAACCATACTAATAACGAAGAACTTATTCATTACAATTTAACAGATGATTATTCTGGAAAAACAACATTGATCGTTGGAGAAATATATCGTAATGGGAATGAATGGAAATTCGCAGCTGTTGGTGATGGAACAACTGCATCAACCCTTGGGGAAACAGTAAGATCTTATACGTAAGCATAAAAAACGGCACAATCAGCTAAGAAAATATTAATTTTTGAGGTGAGATATCGTGACGATTAATTTATCAAAAGGTCAACGAATTGATTTAACAAAAACAAATCCTGGGTTAACAAAAATAATTATTGGTTTAGGATGGGATACAAATCAATATGATGGCGGACACAACTTTGACTTGGATGCTTCAGCATTTTTAACGGATGAAAATGGGAAGGTAACACAAGATTTAGATTTTATTTTTTATAATAATTTTAAGCACTCAACTGGTTGTGTAGAACATACAGGCGATAACCGCACCGGTGAAGGAGATGGGGATGACGAACAAATAAAAATTAATTTTAGTAAAGTGCCATCTCATGTACATCGAATTGCAATTACAGTTACAATACATGATGCAGATGTTCGCAATCAAAACTTTGGGCAAGTTTCAAATGCTTTTGTTCGTGTAGTAAATGAAGATACGAATCAAGAAGTTTTACGTTATGATTTAGGTGAAGATTTTTCAGTAGAAACAGCTGTCGTGATTTGTGAATTATACCGTCATGGTAGCGAATGGAAATTCAGTGCGATTGGCAGCGGATTTCAAGGCGGTTTAGCTGCTCTTTGCCGAAATTTTGGATTGCAAGTTTAATAGTAAACAGCTACATAATTAAGCTTTTAAATTGTGGTCAAAGTTGTCTCTTTCATCCGAGGAAGTACAAGCAGAAAATAAGGCGTTTGTCAACAGTCTGAAAAATTTTCAAAGCAAGTCAATATAAGAATTAACCACCTTCAGACTGATTGAAAACGCTTGCCAGTCAAGGCGTGCCACACGAGGCGGAAGCGAATAGAACACTCGTTCATGAGCTGACAACGAAGTGCGATGAATGAAGAATACGGGAGTTTGTCAACATTCTGAAAAATTTTCAAAGCAAGTCAATATAAGAATTAACCACCTTCAGACTGATTGAAAACGCTTGCCAGTCAAGGCGTGCCACACGAGGCGGAAGCGAATAGAACACTCGTTCATGAGCTGACAACGAAGTGCGATGAATGAAGAATACGGGAGTTTGTCAACAGTCTGAAAAATTTTCAAAGCAAGTCAATATAAGAATTAACCACCTTCAGACTGATTGAAAACGCTTGCCAGTCAAGGCGCGCCACACGAGGCGGAAGAGCGAATAAGAACATTCGTTCATGAGCTGACAACGAAGTGCGATGAATGAAGAATACGGGAGTTTGTCAACAGTCTGAAAAATTTTCAAAGCAAGTCAATATAAGAATTAACCACCTTCAGACTGATTGAAAACGCTTGCCAGTCAAGGCGCGCCGCACGAGGCGGAAGCGAATAGAACATTCGTTCATGAGCTGACAACGAAGAATGCGAGCGTTTGTCAACAGTCTGAAGCTGCCATTGTGCAGCTTTTTTTACTAAGCAATACAATGCTTCGTCTCATTCGTATGAAACGACCAACTTTCACGAGAAAACCAATAAATCAACAAAATGATCATATTTTTACCTCCCACACTACCACTTTTTCTCATCAAACATGTCATTCTCTATCCATATTTTCATATGTTATAATTTTAATAATGTTGTTTTGATCGTAAATTATTAAACCTATACACAAAAAGAAAGGAGATAAATAGAAATGGTTAAACGAATCATGATGTTCATTTTTTCTATTACTCCTCTCTTTATGTTTCAATCATCGCAACCATCTTATCAAAGTATTCCTTTGAAACATTATGCGAGTGACTCTTCATTTCGACAATTAATGTTTTTGCATTCATTTGACTTGTTAGGGGATATCATTGTTCTACCAAATGAACCATTTGATCATGTAGAAGCTGCTTCCATTATTACGCGGGTTGATCGCCTGCCGGAATCAATGTTATTAAAACTCCGTGAAAAAGAGATTAAAATGAAGTTATTTGAGGGAAAATTAACAGATAATCCAACAGTAAAGCATCTTCGAGGACAAACACCCCGAGGATATGAAAAAATAGGTACGAAGTGGGATGAAGTCCCAGGCATTGGCGGTTCAAAGTTAATTTTAGTTAAGATTGGTCATAGTGAAAAAGGAAAAAGTCACGGTTCTATTAATCTAGAACTTCATGAATTAGCTCATTCAATCGATCGTTATCTTTATAATGAAATCCGTCATCAAGAAGACTTTCAAAAAATTTGGAAGGAGGAAAGAGGAGCGGTTTTCCCTAATAATGCCTATTTTTTAAAATATCCTGAGGAGTATTTTGCTGAGTCGTTTGCGATGTATCATTTAAATGAACAAACTAACAGTAATTTAAAAAAAAATGCGCCTAAAACGTATGCTTTTATACAAAATTTAAAATAGTGTCATTCATGAATCAGATTTGATAAAATAGAAATCATTATGATTTTAAGTGTAAAGGTGTGTTTTTGAAATGAAGCAATATTTAGACCTATGTAGACATGTGTTAACGAATGGAATTGTGAAAGATGATCGAACAGGTACGGGCACTGTAAGTACATTCGGATATCAAATGAGATTTAATTTGCAGGAAGGTTTTCCTCTCATAACAACGAAAAAGCTTCATCTCAAATCGATTATTTATGAGCTGCTTTGGTTTTTAAAGGGCGATACAAATGTACGTTATCTTCAAGAAAAGGGCGTTCGAATTTGGAATGAATGGGCTGATGAACAAGGAGAGCTAGGACCGGTGTATGGTCATCAATGGCGTTCATGGACTGGAGCTGATGGACAAACGATTGACCAAATAAGTCAATTACTTGAGCAAATTAAGCATACTCCTAATTCGCGCCGCTTAATTGTAAATGCATGGAATGTAGCGGAAATCGATCAAATGGCATTGGCTCCATGCCATTGTATGTTTCAATTCTATGTTGCGGACGGAAAGCTCTCATGTCAATTGTATCAGCGTTCTGCAGACGTATTTTTAGGTGTGCCATTTAATATTGCCTCTTATGCACTGTTAACGTTAATGATTGCTCAAGTGTGCGATTTAGAGCCGGGAGAGTTTGTGCATACGTTCGGTGATGTTCATATATATAAAAACCATATTGATCAAGTGAAGCTACAATTAACGAGGGAACCGAGAAATCTACCACAAATGCGGTTAAATCCGGATGTAAAGGACTTATTTGCTTTTCAGTATGAAGATTTTGAGCTCGTTCATTATAACCCTCATCCACATATAAAAGGGAAGGTGAGCGTATGATTTCACTTATTTGGGCAATGGATGAAAATCGTGTAATTGGAAAAGAAAATAAACTTCCTTGGCATATTTCAGAGGATTTAAAATTTTTTAAAAGAGTGACGATGGGACATCCGATTGCAATGGGCAGAAAAACATATGAATCAATCGGGAAGCCGTTGCCGGGACGGGAGAATATTGTTATTACTAGAAATCAGCATTTTACTTGTCAGGGCTGTACAGTTTTTTCTACAATCGATGAGTTAATTGCATATGGAAAAGGAAAAGCTGACGAAATATTTGTCATTGGTGGAGCAGAAATATTTAAAGAGGTTTTACCTTTTGCAGATCGTTTATATGTGACGATGATACACCATCAATTTGAAGGAGATACATATTTCCCACTTTTTTCACTTGAGGACTGGACTTTGATAAAACGAGAACAAGGACCGAAAAATGAAAAAAATCCATATGACTATGAATTTCTTTTTTATGAGCGAAGCAAATAAAAAAAGAAGAGTGGCTGTTGAGAAACACTCACATTCTTCGTTGTAAGCTAATGGATAATATGTTCTATTCGCTTCTGTCTCGTGATAAGCGTTTTCAAGTCTTTTAAGCGCATTTGCTTTAAAGTTAAGGCTGTTCCGATGATGTTGGAACAGCCTTTTGATGATGAAAAGAAGACAAACATATGTTAACTTTATTTATAATTATTACACATAAAGTAAAATGCAAAAATACATAAAAGAGCTTCCTGCTAATACGAATATATGCCAAATTGCATGGTGGTATGGGATCTTTCTCCATACATAAAATAGTGAACCGATCGTATATAAAATCCCACCTGTTAAAAGTAAAGTAAATCCACTCGTTCCGAGGGCTTCGTATAATGGTTTAATTGCAATAATGACAAGCCATCCCATCATAATATAAATAAGTGTCGATAGGATGATAAACTTTTTTACGAAAAACATTTTAAATACAATTCCAGCGATTGCAAGAGTCCAAATAACACCGAATAAAATCCAGCCAAGCCCGCCGCGCAGAGGAATTAACACAAACGGTGTATATGTTCCGGCAATTAATATGTAAATGGCAGCGTGATCAAGAATTTCAAAAACATATTTTGCTTTTCGATGTTGAATGCTATGGGTTAATGTAGAAAATAAATAAAGCAAAATCATTGATCCCCCAAAGACTGTAAAGCTGACTACATACCATGGATCGTTCGTTTTAAGAGAAAAAATGATCAGTAAGACAAAGGCCGGGATACTTAAAAGAAAGCCAATTCCGTGTGTAATAGCATTTGCAACTTCTTCACGTATTGTGTAGGTCATCTATACTCCTCCTCCTACATAATCATAACCATTCATTTGAAATTATTACCATTTTATTTTTATTCCACTTCACCATTTTAACGCTTTAAAGATAAAAATTCAATATAAATAATAATAATATGCAGAAAAATAAAATAATTTGAAAATATGATTGAATTGGAAAAATTCCGTGGTATAATGAAAAAATTATAAGTGAAACTTTGATCAAAGAGAGTCACAATATTATTATGTTATCTTTTTCACATATTAACAAAGGAATGGTTTGATTCTCGATGGGATCATAAAAATGAAAAGACAGGAAATGAGGGTGAGTCATGGTACAGAAGGTAATGAATCAGAAAGGAGTAAATGTAGAGGACATACTGATCGCCTATCAGCATTTAAAAGATGTTGTAGCTCATACACCGCTACAAAAAAATGAGCGCTTATCAGAAAAATATGAAAGTAATATTTATTTAAAACGCGAAGATTTACAGCATGTCCGCTCGTTCAAACTTCGGGGAGCATATTATTTAATGCAATCTCTTCATGCTGATGAACTAAAGAATGGAGTCGTATGCGCAAGTGCCGGAAATCATGCTCAAGGAGTAGCGTATGCTTGCCGGCATCTCGGAGTAAACGGAAAAATCTTTTTGCCTACAACAACACCAAGGCAAAAGGTGAATCAAGTCGAGATGTTTGGCAGAGATTTCGTCGAGATTATTTTAACAGGCGATACATTTGATGATGCATATAACGAGGCGGTAACATGTATGAAACAGGAAAGCCGACGGTTTATTCACCCGTTTGATGATAAAAAAGTCATTGCAGGGCAAGGTACAGTGGCAGTAGAATTGTTAAACGATTGTGAAGAAAAAGTTGATTACGTCTTTGCCAGTATTGGTGGCGGGGGATTAATGGCTGGACTTAGCACTTATATTAAAAGTGTGTCCCAAGATACAAAAATGATCGGTGTAGAACCGACAGGTGCACCAGCTATGGAGAAATCACTGTTTAATAACGAAGTAACGATCTTAAATGATATTGATAAGTTTGTTGATGGAGCTGCTGTTAAAGGTGTCGGTGAAATGACATTTGACATATGTAAACAAAACGTCGATGACATTGTACTCGTTCCCGAAGGTAAAGTATGTACAACTATTTTAGATCTTTATAATGAGCATGCGATTGTTGTTGAACCAGCAGGAGCATTACCAATTGCAGCTTTAGATCAATATAAAGAGCAAATAAAAGGAAAAACAGTTGTTTGTATTATTAGCGGAGGGAATAATGATATCGGCAGAATGCAAGAAATAAAAGAACGTTCTCTTCTATATGAAGGGTTGCTTTATTATTTCATCGTTAATTTTCCGCAACGGGCTGGTGCTCTCCGCGAGTTTTTAGATGAAGTGCTAGGTCCGACGGATGATATTTCCCGGTTTGAGTATACGAAAAAGAATAATAAAGAGGATGGTCCTGCTCTCGTTGGAATTGAATTAAAGAAAAAAGAAGATTATGAAGCACTTATTTTAAGAATGAAGAAAAAAGGTTTTCCTTTTACAGAAGTAAATAAAGATAGTAATTTATTTCACTTGCTCGTGTAACATAAATCATGTGGATGTTGAAATGAGAAAAGTCACACTTGGAAACCATTGCTATTCTTTTATGAATTTATCATGACATTCCTTTCTCCTTTTAGCTGATACTAATATAAACATACTATAATCGTAATAAAGTAAGTAAAACTGTAAAGGGGATGTTCGGCTATGTTCTCAAACATCGGTGTGTCAGGTCTAATCTTAATTTTAGTATTTGCGCTTATTATTTTTGGGCCGAAAAAACTTCCAGAAATCGGTCGCGCCTTTGGACAAACACTTCGTGAGTTCAAAAATTCAACTCGTGATTTAACAAGTGACATCATCGAAGATTCTGAAGAAGAAAAGCAAAAACCGGCTAAATAAAGAATTTTACCACTTCATGTGGCGAGGGCGAGTTTGAATGATTTAGTCATAATCCTATCATTGCTATGAGATGAAATCAGTTTTCACCTAGCAAAATTATTTATGAAAATGAAAGAATGATAAAAAACGAGCAAGAGTGGGAAGAACTAAAAAAAAACCGTCATGAAATGTTAATAAATATCCTTTCTGCAACGATTCAAAAAATTTTAAAAACCTTATGATTTATTCTAGTGTGGTTACTGAAACTTGGATCATAAGGGTTTTTTTGTTTGCCGATGTTAATTTAAAAAATATTTTAGAGGTTAAAGATACGACGATTTTCGACAAAATCACTAATAATTTCTCCAATATTTCATTTAAACATGTATAATACATTATAAGTGTTTAAATTTAGGGATGTGAGATAATGAATAAAATGATAATTGTGACTGATTCGACTGCAGATCTTTCTGATGAGTTAATTGAAAAGTATAATATTAAGGTTGTACCGTTATCGATTCATATTGAAGGCAAGACATTTTTAGATAGAATAGAACTTAGTCCGAGTGAGTTTATAAAAAAAAAGAAAGCATCTCGTGAGCTTCCAAAAAGCTCGCAACCTTCGACAGGTGCTTTTTTAGAAGTTTATAATAAATATGGACAAGAAGGATATGAGATTATTTCGATTCATATGACAGGAAATATGAGTGGGACTGTTCGTTCTGCAGAAAGTGCAGCTAAAATGACAAAAGCGAAAGTGACAGTTATTGATTCACGGTTTATTTCCAAGGGATTAGCGTTTCAAGTAGTAGAAGCTGCCCGAATGGCTAAGGATGGAAAACAGACGGAAGAAATTATTGAGCGTTTAAAGGAAGTTCGAAAGCAAACGAGATTATTTGTTGTGGTTGATACGCTGGAAAACTTAGTAAAGGGCGGGCGAATTGGTAAAGGAAAAGCACTTATCGGCTCATTATTGAATATAAAGCCCATTGCTTCGTTAGAGGGAGGAGAGTACACCCCGATTGCAAAAGTAAGAAGCCGGTCTCAAGTTGTTAAATATTTAGCTAAGCAATTTGCACAAGATGTAAAAGGCAAAACAATTAGAAGTGTAGGAATTGCGCATGCAGAAGGATACGAACTTGCGGTCAATATAAAAAATGCAATCTTAGAGTTAACTGGTTTTAAAGATGTCGATATTGTTGAAACGACGCCGATTATTAGTACTCATACAGGAGTTGGGGCAATCGGATTTATGTATTACTTTGAATAATGTTAAATAACAATGAAAAAGCTTGTACAAAAAAAGTCTCGATACGAGGCTTTTTTTGTACAATTTCTGAGGGGCGATTATCTAAAAATAAATAGTAGCTGTCATTCACAAATAGCACACAATATTGTCATAAAGTCTCTTTTTAATCTCATCATTGTTTGTTACAATATTAAAGTGTATATACATATATTTAGAATGCAGGTGAACATATGAAATTTCGGTTATTAACTGTGTTAACATTGATGACTGTTTTATTTCTTTCCGCATGTGGAAAAAATACGATACCCGATGCTAAAAATTATCCAATCGAATCTTTTTCACATACAGACCATAACGGAGAATCCTTCGGTTTATCAGATTTAAAAGGGAAAGTGTGGGTAGCCGATTTTATTTTCACAAATTGTGATGATGTTTGTTTACCAATGACCTCAAATATGGCAAAATTACAGCAAATGCTTAAAGAAGAGGGAATTAAAGATGTAGAGTTAGTCTCTTTTAGTGTTGATCCACAAGTCGATTCTCCAGAAGTCTTAACACAATTTGGCAAACAATTTAACGCTGACTTTTCTAACTGGCACTTTTTAACCGGATACACTCAAGAATATATTGAAAACTTCGCTAAGGATAATTTTAAGACGATAGTAAAAAAGCCTCAAAAAGGGGATCAAGTAATTCATGGAACAGACTTTTACCTTGTTGATCAAGAAGGGACAATGGTGAAATATTATACTGGATTAAAAGATATTCCATTTGAAGAGATTATTAGTCATATAAAAAAACTTCAAGAAAAATAGGTCGAGAAGACCTATTTTTTTTATACGGCAGATATACTTCACTAATGTGATAAAAGACTTATCGTCATAAATATTCACTTTGTTTTGAATGTGGACGAACGTGTTATAATAAATATAATTTGTAGAGGCGGGTGATGAGATGAGAAAAATATTCACCTTACTTTCGTTAACTCTTTTTTTAATTACTGCTTGCAGCATATCTACAGGTGGAGAATTGAACAAAAAGAAGGAAACATCTCTTATGTTAAAGAGTGAAATTCCAAAAGATTTTATCCCTCAAAATCTTACCGTAGTTTCTGTTGGAGACTCGTTAACAAAAGGGATCGGTGACAGCACGGAACGAGGTGGCTATTTACCATATTTAAAAAATTATTTAGAAATGGAAAAGGGTGTCAAAGAAATTGAAATTTCCAATTTGGGTATTAAAGGAAATAGATCGGATCAGCTGTTAAAAAGACTTGATACTGCCCCCGTATTGGAAACTATAAAAGATGCTGATATTGTGATCATTACAATTGGCGGCAATGATATCATGAAAGTTGTAAGAGAAAATATTTCTCAATTAAAGCTTGAGCACTTTGACGGTGCAAAAAAACAGTTTAAAGAGCGATTACATGATATATTAAGTACAGTTCGAACGGCAAATGAAGATAGTATGATTGTCCTTGTTGGACTATATAACCCTTTTTTTACATGGTTTTCTGATTTAAAGGAATTAAATAAAATTATCGATGACTGGAATACGATGAGTGAGTCGATTGTCGGAACATATCGTCATGCTTATTTTGTTCCGATAGATGATTTGTTTGAAAATTATGGAGAAAGCTTACTTTATTCAGATTATTTTCATCCAAATGATAAAGGTTATGAACTGATTGCAGAACGATTATACAAAGAACTAGATGAAGAAATTATTGATCAATTAGCAGAAAGAAATTTTGCTCTAAGGAAAGAGGAGACAGAAAGGTAATGAAAAATAAATATAAGTTATTGTTTTTTCTTTTGCTAGGTATTAATGGGGCGATCATTATTTCTATCCTTATTTTAATTACTATACCTGCGAAAGAAGAACGCATTGACAGTGAAAAAAAATCAATGCACGAAGAAGCCGTTCACTTACCAATTCAGACAAATAAGGCTGACCTTAATGAAGTGATTAATCATTATCTTGATAAGGAAGGATTGACTGGACCGATCCATTATGAAGTGAAACTCGACGATGATGTAGAGTTATACGGCACGCTTCGAGTATTTAGTAAAAATATCGAGATGAAACTAACTTTTGAGCCTGAAGCATTAGAAAATGGCGATTTAATTTTAAGACAAAAATCAATTGCAATTGGGGAACTTAATTTACCTGTTTCTTATGTATTAAAATTTATTCAAGACCGTTATCACTTGCCAAAATGGGTGAAAATTCAGCCGAATGATAAAATAATATATGTCTCAATGCAAAACATGGAGCTAAAAAGTGATATAAAATTACTAGTAAATACATTTGATTTGCAAAAAGATGATATATCCTTTACATTACTTGTTCCGACAAAATAGAATTGGAAAAGATGATGATTTAAAGAGGTGGAGAAAATGGAAGCAAACGAACAACAATATGAGTTAGCTACTTTTGCAGGGGGATGTTTTTGGTGCATGGTAAAGCCTTTTGATGAACAGCCAGGTATCATCAAAGTTGTTTCAGGTTATACAGGCGGGACGACAAAATTCCCAACTTACGAGGAAGTATGCTCGGGAGCAACAGGTCATTATGAAGCTGTACAAATTACTTTTGATCCGGTTATTTTTCCTTATGAACGATTATTAACAATTTTCTTGCAACAAATTGATCCAACAGACAGCGGCGGACAATTTTATGATCGGGGAGGTTCATATAAAACGGCTATTTTTTATCATCATCATAAACAAAAGGAGCTTGCAGAGAGTTCAAAAAAAGAGCTAGAAGAAAGCGGCCGTTTTCAAAAACCAATTGTAACGGAAATTTTGCCTGCAAAAGAATTTTATCCTGCTGAAGAATATCACCAACACTTTTATAAAAAAAACCCAACTCGTTATTACTCATATCGAACAGGATCAGGAAGAGATGACTTTTTGAAGCAGCATTGGGAGGTAAATGATGATGAAAAATAAACGTAATTTAACTCCATTACAATTCGAAGTGACTCAAAACAATGGTACAGAGCCGCCGTTTCAAAATGAGTATTGGAATGATTTTCGCGAAGGAATTTATGTAGATATCGTGTCAGGAGAGCCGTTATTTAGTTCAATAGATAAATATGATGCTGGTTGCGGCTGGCCTAGCTTTACAAAGCCGTTACGCGAGGATGAAATAATCGAAAAAGCAGATTTTAGTCATTCGATGGTTCGAACTGAGGTAAGAAGCAAGACAGCAGATTCACACTTAGGACATGTTTTCAATGATGGTCCCGGTCCTACGAAGTTGAGGTATTGTATTAATTCAGCTGCGCTTAAATTTATCCCAAAAGAAAAGCTTGAAGAAGAAGGCTATGGTCAATTTTTACATTTGTTTGAAGATAAATAAATTGACAGGCAGTTCGTTCCATACATTTAATAAATAAACTAAACTAATAAGAGGATATGATGATCAATATATAAGCATATATCCTCTTTTCTATCATTAACAGGACAGTTTAGTTGAAGATTGATAAGATGGACTATTGCAAATAATTTAATGCCCTACCACAAAGACGGAGTAGAAAGGTTGTTAAAATCTATATCACCTTATACTTTTTAGGGGAATGTTAAATGATACTAATACTTGTTCAACAAACAGGGCGTTAGTTGAACAAGACAGGACTTAACATAATACTAGGCATATAAAATAAGTTATGTCCTTTTTAAAATTTAGGTTTTGATAAATTAGTCTAGCTTCTTTTTTCATTTAAGTAAAATTTTACTTATAGGAGTTTCGTTTTATGTATATGAACTAGAGTATTGCAAATTTTACTAAAGTCCTATGAAAACGGCATAGTTATAGTATGGGTATACTTTCTTTTTTTTTAGGCAGTCAGTTTAAGACTTTTTAACACTTCCATAAGTGGCTTCTGGGTAAGACCTTGTTCATATGCATAGACAACAAGTAGCCCAAGATGGTCTTTTCGTATTCTTCGAACTACATCACCAATTGTAAGTGTAGTTCCGTCTTCCCATTTTTTTCGTTGATACTCTAGAAAGTTATAGGTCAAAAACTGCATACACCAAAAACGTTCAATACCCTTACGAGAAAGTAGCTGATAATCGTTAAAACCGAGTAAATCTTTGAGATAACGATATCCTGTTTCAATATTCCAACGCACGTCATAGTATTGCAAGATCGTCACGAGATCAAGGCTGTTATCAGTGCATAGGAGACAAAACGGTTTTTTTCCTCCATCACATTTGTCTTTCCAGGAGAGCAGGATAGTCGACTTCTCAGTTTCACCACAATATTCTTTACATTTATACACTTTATAATGACGATCATCCACTGTAACGGAGCGGAGATCAGATTGTTGAAGATGATTTGCAGCAAATTCACTTATTTTCATTTTGCGATTTTTTGCACGGATTTTTCTGTTTGTGCGAAGGCCGCCAATTAGATAAAAACCCTTTGCTTTACACGCTTCTATTAGTTTTTTGCTCATATACCAACTGTCGACAAGAACATAAACTTTTTCATCGGAAGAAGCTTTATACGTTTCGATTAATTCGATTGCTAAATCATTTTTACTTTTAAAGGTGAGTCCATGTTTTTGACAGTAAGGTTCACGATAATAAGAACGAAAATCCCAAGCGAATGAATAATCCCCGCTCACAATATGGGCTGTAACAATACTGTGTGACCACACCCTTTTCCGATCTGCATGTGAAAAATGCATGTCTAAGCCTTCCATTCGTTTAGTGGAACGATGCTTTTTTGCTTGGGTATCATCAATAATGAAAAAGGTCGGTTGTTTGTCAATTTGTTTGTTACGAGCTTGTTTCATTGTATTTATAATAAATTCGTGGCGCCGATCGGTTACTCGGCGAGAACACCATGGAGATTCGTTGAGAAATCGTGTCATACTGCTAAGATCACGAGGGTTGTGAGTAGATCGCCGTATTTGTGAAACAGTCTTTCTGCCGTCAGTTAAAATAATTCCGTGAATAAATGTTAGCATATGTTTCATCTGTGGTTTTGAAAGACCTAAACGTAAAGTTAAAATAAATCGAACAATGTAAGAGTAGAAGGTTACCATATGAATGAAATATCCCCTTGTTTTATGAAATTATGGTCTATTAAACAAATTCCTCAAAATATTTAAATTTCCTTTAAAGACTTGTAGATAAATCAGCAAAAAAGAACATTTATTTTCGACAAAATTTTTGCAATAATGAATGAAATAAGGTGGGAGGGAAGTTTATGTTTGCTAATAAGCTTAAAATTGGTGATGAAATCCGCGTCATTGCATCGTCAACAAGTATGGCAGTTGTAAAAGGCGAACAAGTAGAAAATGCCGCAGCCCGGTTACATAATCTTGGGTTTAAAGTAACATTTGGAAGGCATGTCAACACTCACGATGAGTTTTTTAGTTCCTCCATTTCGGAACGAATTGAAGATTTACACGAGGCTTTTCGGAATCCGAGCGTGAAAGGAATTTTAACAGCTTTAGGGGGCTATAATTCAAATCAACTGTTGCGATATATAGATTACGACTTAATTCGTAAAAATCCAAAAATCTTTTGTGGTTACAGTGATATTACGGCTTTAGGCCTAGCTATCTATAAAAAGTCGGGTCTCGTAACTTATTCAGGTCCTTTTTTTTCTACATTTGGGATTAAATATGGGTTTGATTATACATTGCAATCATTTTTAAGTGCGGTAACGAACGATGGTACATATGAAATCGAACCTTCAAAAACGTGGAGTGACGATCCTTGGTATCGTGATCAACAAGACGTGACATTCTATCACCAAGATGGTTACTTCGTCTTAAATGAAGGAAAAAGTGAAGGCAAGATTATTGGTGGTCATCTTTCAACATTAAACTTGTTGCAAGGGACTGAATATATGCCATCTTTAAAGAATGCCATTTTATTTATTGAGGATGACGAAGAAACACACCCTCTTTCATTTGACCGCAACCTCCAATCGCTTCTGTATTTACGAGATGCTCAATTGATTAAAGGACTATTAATTGGAAGATTTCAAAAAGGCTCTAACATGACTGATGAGGCGCTGCAGAGGATAGTAAAATCAAAGGCAGAGCTGGCGCATATTCCTGTGATTGCAAATGTGAATATCGGCCATGTCAATCCGTTTGCTACTTTTCCGATAGGTGCCAAAGCAATAATAGAGGCAAAGGGAACTGAAACAAAAATTATGATTGAACAGGCAGAATAAGAAATTACTTGGACAGATTTGTAAAAAAGAATAGCGGGCGTGCTAGCGTTCCAAGTAATGGAGTTTTGCGGCATGCCTGCGAAGCCTAGAAATCAATCTCTTGATTCACTAAGCCTCAATTTCATAAATATGCAAACAAAATTAAAGAGCATATTTTGAAAAAGATAGATCGAAACGGTGGTGACCCCTTAAAGTTAGAGTTTTTATTATGCAGCTAATTGGCTGGATTGATTTTGGTATTCGACCGGACTCGGTCCAGTCAATTTTACTTTTGATCGTTCGTGGTTATACCAGTAGATGTATTCTTCAATCTGTTGTTTTTATTCTTCATAACTTACTAACTTCTCTCCATAATACATTTCTTGCTTTAAGATGCCAAAAAAGTTCTCCATCGAATGTTATGTACAAGTTAAGGTGTGATATGAAGCAGAAACAAAAAGATATTAATTTTCATGAAACATTCCTAATTTCAAGTCATACAATTTATAGAATACATCAAAATATTAAAAACGTTTTCATTACAGGGATGAGGTGAGGTTGTGGATCAAACATACTTAATTAAACCAATGCTTGATGCACAGTTTCCAGTAATTGATTATGGAGAAGGGGTTTATTTATACGATAAAGAGGGACAGAAATATTTGGATGCTTGTTCCGGTGCAATTACCGCTAATATCGGTCATGGCGTAGAAGAAATTATTGATGCCATGCATGAACAAGCTAAACGCGTATCGTTCGTGTACCGTTCTCAATTTACGAGTGAACCGGCTGAAAAGTTAGCGAAGAAAATTTCCGAAACGATTTTTGGGAATTTAAAATGGTGTTTTTTTGTTAATAGCGGTTCCGAAGCAAATGAAACTGCAATGAAAATTGCGATTCAATATTGGCAGGAGAAAGGGAAAAATACAAAACTTAAAGTGTTATCTAGATGGATGAGTTATCACGGGATTACCCTTGGTGCCCTTTCAATGTCTGGTCATACTGGTCGAAGAGCACGGTTTGTTCCCTTATTAGAAGAGTATCCAGTTATCCACCCACCATATTGTTACCGATGTCCTTATAATAAGGAAGCACCTGATTGTGGTTACCCCTGTGCTCATGAGCTAGAGACGGTGATTCGAAGGATTGGTGCAGATCAAATTGCAGCATTTATTGCTGAACCTGTTATTGGAGCGGCTGGCGGAGCGATAACACCGCCAAAGGATTATTACAAAGTGATTAAAGATATATGTGAAAAGCATGAAATTTTGTTTATTGCTGATGAAGTGATGACAGGCTTCGGCCGAACAGGGACAATGCTAGCGTGTGAACAATGGGACGTTGTGCCTGATATTGTGACGTTAGGAAAAGGGATGGGAGCAGGTTACACGGCAATCGCAGCAACGTTAATTGGGGAACATATTATGGAACCGATTTTAGCAGGTTCGAAGGCGATTATGAGTGGACATACATTAAGTGCAAACCCGCAATCATGTGCGGTTTCATTAGCTGTTCTGGAATATTTGGAAAAACATAAAGTGATCCAAGACGTTCATACGAAGAGTGCTTATTTAATGGATTTATTGACGAAAACGAAAGATGATTTTCCTTTTATTGGTGATATTCGCGGGAGAGGGTTATTAATCGGATTAGAATTTGTACAAGACTTTAAAACAAAGACCTCTTTTCCTTCTAGTCTAAAAGTAACGCAAACAATTATTATAATAGCTAAAGACAACGGCTTATTATTGTACCCTGCTGCTTCAGGAATTGATGGAACAGATGGTGACGCTGTCTTAATCGCACCGCCATTAACGATTACGAAGGAAGAAATGGATGAATTAGTTTTTTTCCTGAATAAAACATTCCAACAGTTAGAATCGTTTATTTATCGTGATGTAGGAGGAGAGAATTAATTGGAAAACTCCTTTGGAAAAATAACAAAGTTAGCGAAAGTCATTGATCATTTTTATGATGGCATGAGCTTGATGGTTGGGGGGTTTGGAGGGATCGGAAACCCTCCAACTATTATTAAAGGGATTTTAAAAAAAGGGATAAAAAATATCACGTTAATTTGCAATGATACTGGGTTTCCACATATCGGCGTAGGTAAAATGGTTCGGGAAGGAAGAGTGAAAAAAGTTATTGCTTCTCATATAGGCTCTAATCCAGTTGCTGGAGAGCTAATGACGAAAGGGATACTTGAAGTTGAATTTTCACCGCAAGGAACATTGGCTGAAAGGATTCGTGCCGGCGGTCTAGGATTAGGGGGGATATTAACCGATATTGGAATTGATAATGATTTAGTTTCAAAAGGGAAAGGGAGGGTAACAGTAAATGGTAAGCAATTTTTGCTTGAGACACCATTAACTGCGGATGTATCAATCGTTTATGCAAAAAAAGCAGATCCGTTTGGAAATCTTATTTTTGATAAAAGTGCGCGTAATACAAATCCACTTGTTGCAATGGCTGGAAACATCACCATTGCTGAAGTTGAGGAATTTGTAGAGCTTGGCGAGTTAGATCCTGAAGAAATTGTTACACCTGGGGTGTTTGTTGATTATATGATACGTTCAGATGGGGTGAATTGGAAATGGGCATGGGAGTAGATGTGCGTAAGCAAATCGCAAGGCGGGCAGCAAAAGAGATTACGAATGGGATGGTCGTCAATCTCGGTATTGGTATCCCTTCCCTAGTTCCAGATTATATTCCGCAAAATATAAAGGTGATGTTTCATGCGGAAAACGGGATATTAGGCATCGGTCCAACTCCTCAAAAAGGGAAGGAAGATGCGAATCTTTGTAATGCCGGCGGCTTTCCGATTACAGTCATGAACGGTGCTTCCTATTGTGATAGCTCAACTGCGTTCGGAATGATTCGCAGAGGGAAAGTGGACGTTACTATACTTGGCTCGCTTCAAGTGAGTAAGAAAGGTGACTTAGCTAATTGGATCGTCCCTGGGAAAAAAGTACCTGGTATGGGCGGAGCGATGGAGCTTGCTCAAAAGGCTAGAAAAGTCATAGTCGTTATGAATCATGTTGATAAAAAAGGAAATCCCAAAATAGTTGATAAGTGTACTTTGCCGTTAACATCAGCAGCGTGTGTCCATTTAATTATTACAGAAATGGCTGTTTTTAATGTTAACAGGGTGGAAGGGCTTATTTTGTTAGAAATATTCAAGCCTTATACGATAGAAGATGTTAAAAAAGCGACCGAGTGTACGTTTTTAATTGATAGAAATGTAAAAGAGAGACTATGAATGATAGGGGGAGAACGGGTTGAAAAGCAGAGAGCAGAATATCCGCAATTGGATTAAAGAACATAAAGACCTTGGCATCAAGTTGCTGCAAAGATTAGTGCAGGAAGACAGCACAAGAGGGAACGAAAATAAAGCACAGGCAATTATCATTGAAAAATGCCGTCAGCTAGGGATGGAGCTTGATATTTGGGAGCTTGGAGAAGTAAAACTCATTAATAATGAATATTTCTGTTGCGATCGCAAAGATTTTAGCGGAAATCCAAATGTTGTGGCATTATTAAAGGGTACCGGCGGCGGTAAATCAATCATTTTAAATGGTCACATTGACGTTGTTCCGGAGGGAGATCGTAATGATTGGAAAGATGATCCGTACAGTGGAAATATAAAAGATGGCAAGCTATATGGACGGGGCTCAACTGATATGAAAGGGGGCACTGTTTCTCTTTTACTTGCATTAGAAGCCATTATCGCGTTGAATATTAAAGTAAAGGGTGACATCATTTTTCAAAGTGTGATTGAAGAAGAGAGCGGCGGTGCCGGCACCCTTTCGGCTGCTTTGCGAGGCTACAGAGCAGATGGAGCGATAATCCCTGAGCCGACAAATATGAAGCTCTTTCCAAAGCAGCAAGGTTCAATGTGGTTCCGAATTACGGTGAAAGGCAAGTCTGCACATGGCGGAACAAGATATGAAGGTGTGAATGCAGTTGAAAAAGCGATAAAGGTGGTCACAGCATTACAACAGCTTGAAAAACGAAGAAACGAAAGAATATTAGATCCTCTATATAAAAATATCCCTATTCCGATCCCGATTAATATCGGTAAAGTAAATAGCGGCTCTTGGCCATCCTCTGTTCCAGATGTTGCGATCATAGAAGGGAGAATGGGTGTTGCTCCAAATGAAACGATGAAAAATGCCGAAAAGGAAATGGAGGAATGTCTTTTTTCACTGAAAGAAATAGATTCTTGGTTTAGCGAGTATCCACCAGCGATCGAATGGTTCGGGGGCAGATGGCTACCAGGGGATTTAGAACAAGACCACGAACTAATGAAAATAATTCGTAATAGCTACATACAAGTCATAAATAAAGAGCCAGTCATCGAAGCTTCGCCGTGGGGAACTGATGGGGGGATCCTTTCTGTTGTAGGAAACACACCAGTAGTCATCTTTGGACCTGGAAAAACAGAAGCTGCCCATGAAGCAAATGAATATATCGAGCTTGAAGAAATGATTCGAGCAGCTGAAATTATTGCCTTGGTGATTATAAATTGGTGTGAAGCAGACAATTCATCGACGTAGAAAAAACGGCTGTTAAGGAGGTTTCATCATTGAAACAGCATTTATGGATTAACGGTAAAGACGTAGAAGCAAAGGAATATCGGGATTTATTCTCCCCTTATTCTAAGAAAAAGATCAAGAGTATCGCTCAAGCAAATGAAAAAGATGTAAAAAATGCCATTGAGTCAGCTCGCCATGCTGCGCAAACAATGGCTGACATGCCAGCATATAAAAGGGCAAATATACTTGAAAAAGTTGCCGAGTTTTTAACGGAAGAAAAAGAGGAATGTGCGAAACTAATTGCTACCGAAGCCGCTAAACCGTTAAAAGCTGCAAGGGGAGAAGTCGAGCGAACCATTATGACTTATTTATTTGCGGCACAAGAAGCGCGGCGCTTGACGGGGGAAACGATTCCGATGGATGCTGCCCCAGGGGGTGAAAACCGTGTTGCGTACACGGTTAAGGAACCTCTTGGAGTGATCGGAGCAATTACTCCATTTAATTTCCCGATGAATCTTGTCGCCCATAAAGTCGGTCCTGCTATTGCAGCAGGAAATACAGTCGTTTTAAAACCTGCAAGCCAAACGCCGTTAAGCGCGCTCAAAATTGCTAAATTATTTCACAAAGCAGGCTTGCCGGCCGGGGCTCTTAATGTTGTGACTGGTTCAGGAAAAACGGTTGGTGATGTGTTATTAACTGATGAAAATATCCGTATGATTACTTTTACAGGAAGTCCTGAAGTCGGAATATCTTTGAGGGAAAGAGCTGGTTTAAAAAGAGTCACCCTTGAGCTAGGCTCAAACTCAGCTGTTATTGTCGATTCAGAAGTAGAGTTACACAAAATTGTGCCCCGTATTGTCGCCGGAGCATTTGCATTTCAAGGTCAAGTGTGTATTTCTGTTCAGCGTATTTATGTACATGAAGCTTTATTTACGCAATTTGTCGAGCTTTTTATTGCAGAAACAAAAAAATTAGTCATCGGCAATCCTCTCGATGAAAGCACCGATATTTCTGCGATGATCAGTGAAGGGGATGTAAAGAGAGCAAAAAGCTGGATTGAAAGTGCGGTCAAAAACGGTGCCCAATTAGCTTGTGGCGGAGTAGATGAAGCTGGAATTCTTCAACCGACAGTGCTTTTGCAAGTCCCGAATACAGAAAAGCTTTCTTGTGAGGAAATATTTGCCCCAGTTGTTCATATTAATTCATTCTCTCATTTTGAGGAGGCAATTGCCGCAGTAAATGAGTCAAAATACGGTTTACAGGCCGGGATTTTTACAACAAACATTGAAAGAGCTTTTAAAGGAGCAAAAGCGCTTCATGTTGGTGGAGTAATGATTAATGATTTTTCAACCTTTCGGGTTGATCATATGCCCTATGGCGGTGTGAAAATGAGCGGATTTGGAAGAGAAGGAATTAAATATGCTATTGAGGAAATGACTGAACTGAAACTCATTAGCTTTAAGTTAAATGACCCAGTCTGACCGATATGGTCAGACTGCTTAAGGAGAGATGTCGATGATGAATATGAAACTAGCAACTTCAACAACTATTAAGGAAGAGCAATTTTCTTTAGAAATTTTTCAAGATCCTTTTAATAAACGAATAAGGATTGATGATTATCAGGGGAATGTAAATCAAGCACTAGAGCGGGCAGAACAGCTCGCAAGCAATTTATTAGCTGAAAAACTCATTGTTAAAGGGAGAAGAGAGCATTTTTCATCGTTTCTAGAAAAAGGGTACAGGCTTGAAGGATGCATTGATCATTACTTTCTTGGATCTGATTGTTATTTTTTTTTTCAAAAATTTTACACTTGAACGACAAACGAGTCCTCATCTTTTAAAAGAAGATACGACGATAAATGAAATTTACAATTTACCTCGAAAAGTGGAGATAAAGCCACCTCCAGTACAATACAAATTAATAAAAGCCACTCAAAATGATGCAGAAGCACTTGCACTGTTATACGGACAAGTTTTTCAAGTTTATCCGACCCCGCTTAATGATCCAGAATACATTAAGGATACGATGTCAGCCGGAACAATTTACTACTGTTTCAAGAGAGAAGATCAAATTGTAAGTGCTGCTTCAGCGGAAGTAAATCAGTTTTATAAAAATGCTGAATTAACAGATTGTGCAACTTTAGTTGAACATCGAAAATATGGGTTAATGAAATGAAATTTATTACTCCAAAGCTTGGAGCAAGAGCTAATAAATAATGGGATTTATTGTAGTTATTCCATTGCACGAGCATTATCTTTTGGGATGAATGCGGCCCTTTATCAGCTTGGTTATCATTATCGAGGCAGGCTCATAAACAATTGTTATATTTTTGATAAGATTGAAAATATGAATATCTGGGTAAAAAATTTAAGTGATATGCCAATTAGTCGTCAGTAAAATAGACGAATATTCGGCAGCTGAAATGGCAATCATCAACAAGAAAAGTTTTACTGTTTAAATCGGGGTGGAAGGAGAGAACAATGAATGAAACAATCAATGTGACGAAAGAAATGTTAACGGCGATTTTAAATGGAATTGATGAAGGAATCCACGCTGTTGATACAGACGGAACGACAATTTTTTACAATGAGATTGCGGCTAAGCATGATGGGATGACGGTTGAAGAGGTGCTCGGGAAGCCTTTATTAACTGTTTTTCCGTCATTAACAGAAGAAACGAGTACCCTATTAAAAGTAATGAAGTCGAAACAGCCGATTTACCATCGAACACAATCGTATGTGAATATACATGGTGAAAAGATTGAAACGATCAATACGACTTTACCTATATTTGTAAAGAAAAAAATAATTGGAGCTGTAGAAATTGCAAAGGATTATTCGAAGTTAAAACTATTATCAGAACGTTTGCTAGATTTACAAAGTACGGCAATGAACATATCAGCAAAGCCGACAGAGCACCGCGGGACAAAGTATACTTTTCATCATTTAATGACTAGAAATCAAGAGTTTCAAGCGATGAAAGATGAGGCTGAACGATTATCAAAGTCTGATTCACCGATTTTAGTTTATGGGGAAAGCGGCTCGGGAAAAGAGCTGTTTGTCCAAGGAATCCATAGCACTTCAAGAAGGAATAAAGGCCCTTTCATTGCGCAAAACTGTGCAGCACTGCCAGAATCTCTCCTCGAAAGTATTTTATTTGGAACTGTAAAAGGGAGCTATACTGGGGCGGTTGACAGGCCAGGCTTATTCGAACTTGCTCATGGCGGAACATTGTTTTTAGATGAGCTTCACGCAATGCCGTTTGAATTACAAGCAAAGCTTTTAAGAGTACTAGAAGATGGAATTGTCCGCAGGGTAGGCAGCACGAAAAGTTTGGCAGTTGATGTCAGAATTATTGCTGCTATGAACGAGCATCCCCAAAAGGTGTTACAAGAAGAAAAACTGCGTTCAGACCTTTTCTATCGCTTAAACGTACTCACATTTGAACTAATGCCATTAAGAAAGCGGAAGGAAGATATTAGCCTCTTAACGAATCATTTTATTTCTACTTTTAATAATCAGCTTAATAAACATATTAAAGGTACGAATAAAGCAGTGGCAAAGCTATTTAGGCGGTATCCCTGGCCTGGAAATGTCCGCGAGTTAAAACATACGATAGAGTACATGATGAATGTTTGTAATCAACAATATTTAACAGAAGACGATTTGCCTTTCATGTTAAAAGATGAACTTCAAAAAGCAGAAAAAGTAAAAAAGGATATGAGCAATTTATCATTGCGAAAAAATGTCATCAATTTAGAAAAGAAGCTTATATACGGGGCGCTTGAAGAAACAGACGGTAATGTATTGCAAGCTGCAAAGCTATTGCAAATTCCACGCCAAACTCTACAATATAAAATTCAAAAATATGAGATTAACTATGCCCATTAACTGGCGACTTATAAATCTTAATGTTTCTCTTAAATTATTAGTTTCTTGACAAACGATCCTGTGAATTCGCCTTAGCCTCGTGTTTGGAGCCTTGCTGGACAATTATTTCTTTAATATTAACTTTATCTATAACTAAAGCTTAAGGATTTTCCTTAAGCTTTTTTATGGTTTTGAAAAATTAAATTTATTTTTTTAAGTATTGGCCGGCATAGTGTTTCCACTAAAACACTTTAATATTTCTTTTAAGTTGGCACGGATATTGCATGATATTTTTAAAGAGAAAGTATTTTAGGAGGAATAAGAATGAAACAGTTTTTATATAAGCCAAAACAGCATTGGAAAGAAATCGAGCTATGGAAAGATGTTACAGAGGAACAGTGGAACGATTGGCTTTGGCAGTTAACAAATACGATCAGGACTGTTGATGACTTAAAAAAAGTGATTAATTTAACTCCTGAAGAAGAAGAAGGAGTGCGAATTTCCACAAAAACAATTCCATTAAATATTACTCCTTATTACGCATCATTAATGAACCGTGATGATCCGCGCTGTCCGATCCGCATGCAGTCGGTACCGATTTCACAAGAAATATTTAAGACTAAATATGATTTAGAAGATCCATTGCACGAAGACGAAGACTCACCTGTCCCCGGGCTTACGCACCGTTATCCAGATCGAGTGTTATTTTTAGTCACGAACCAATGTTCAATGTATTGCCGTTATTGTACGAGACGGCGTTTTTCAGGGCAAATCGGAATGGGTGTGCCAAAAAAACAGCTTGACGCTGCAATTGAATATATTCGCGATACTCCTCAAGTAAGGGATGTTCTCATTTCAGGTGGAGATGGTTTGTTAATAAACGATCAAATTTTAGAGTATATTTTAAAAAATTTACGTGAAATAGATCATGTTGAAATTATTCGGATTGGTACTCGCGCCCCAGTCGTATTCCCGCAAAGAATAACAGAAAATCTTTGTAATATATTGAAAAAATACCACCCGATTTGGCTAAACACTCATTTTAATACGTCAATTGAGATTACCGAAGAGTCAAAACGTGCCTGTGAAATGCTTGCAAATGCTGGTGTTCCCATTGGGAATCAGTCGGTTATTCTCGCCGGAATAAACGATAGTGTATCGATTATGAAACAGTTAATGCATGATCTTGTAAAAATCCGCGTTCGTCCATATTATATTTACCAATGTGACCTTTCAGAAGGAATCGGCCACTTCCGCGCACCTGTATCAAAAGGATTAGAAATTATTGAAGGTCTCCGCGGGCATACGTCCGGTTATGCGGTTCCAACCTTTGTCGTCGATGCACCTGGCGGAGGGGGGAAAATAGCTTTACAACCAAACTATTTAATCTCTCAAAGTGCTGATAAAGTTGTTCTCCGTAACTTCGAAGGCGTAATTACAACTTATCCTGAACCAGAAAATTATATTCCAGATCGTGCGGAAGATTATTTTAAAGAAATATATCCAAATCTCGAAGAAAAGCAGTCTAAAGTAGGAATCGCTGCTTTAATGAATGATCAGCAATTCAATCTCGTGCCAAATGAATTAGAACGATACAATCGAAGAAAGCAATACGAGGAAAATCCAAACCATAGCTCGATTAAAAATAAACGAAGCAAACGGGACGAATTGAAGGAAAAGAAATTCCAAGCTCAACAAGGGAAAATGCAAAGCCACCAAAAAGAAAATAAAGCGGATGAACAACAGTTAACGCCTGCAAATGATTAGGGGGAATCGAGATTGGAAAAACGTTGTGAATGGTGTCAAAGTATGAACATTCAATATAGTTCTAAAGAAGTGTATTGGGAACTGCCTGACGGATCAAGAGCAATAGAAATAGAAGAAACGCCGACAGTTTTTTGCCAAGATTGCTCAATGGCTTACCAAACTGAAAAAATTGTGAAAGAAATTGAAGATCAGCTGTTATTAATCGATACGAATATAATTGATCAAAAGATTAGTTTTTCTGAGCTAATGAATATCCCTCGACTGTTGAAGAAAAATTATTTTGACTTTTCTTCTTAAAATGTCTGTCTTGTTAAATTAGGTGAATGATCTGCATTATAAAATGACTGGCGGCTATTCGAGCAAATGGAAAAGAATAGCCATTTTTTTAATGTCCCTCCGTATGATTTGTTATTTCAATACGAGCATTTCAATGAAATAAGCTGATAACATTTCACAAATTTTTCATCCTTTATTCACAAACAGAATTTATGCTCACTTTATAATAAATAGTATAGAGATCATTTAGCGGATTTTTTAGGGGGATGAAGAAATGTATATCGCGCTATCGATTATGTTAGTCGCTGCAATGTTTGTTTTATTTATGTGCGGTTACTATACAGCAGTCATTAAGGCAAAATACGGTAAGAATTGGCTGCAAGCTGTTCCAATTACAGTTGCACTGCTTATGTTTAATATTATTTGGGCTCTTGTTGAGCTTTCTAAAACTGCTCGTTGGCAGTAGAAATAATAAATACTTATATATTAACATTTTACAAGCTGAACAATCCTGTAAACTAGGATTGTTTTTTGCTGTAGACGTAAAGTAGCTAATTAAGTTATATTGTTACAAAGTGAATCATCTAAAATAAATTAGGCAGGCGTTAAATATGAGTAAATTTTTTTATCATTATTTAATGAAATATAGGAATCCTCAAGCGAAAGACGAAATCAGCCAATTTGCGAATGATGCATTTATCGACCATAGCTTTCCAAAATACTCTGTTAACTACAATGAAATTAGCTCATATTTAGAAATGAATGGCCACTATTTAAAAAATATGTCCATCTTTGATCAAGCATGGGATTTGTATATTTCAGAAGAATAATTTAGTTTTGTCGAGCAGTTGAAATTGTTAAAGAACTTGCTTTAGCTGAAAGTAATTAAATTTATAATAACTTGATTAATTAGCTTCGTCTGTCATTACGTACGAAGCTATTTCTTTTTTTGCGATTAATTGAATTTTAAATGTGATGAAGGTAGAATAAGAGATAATTAAATCTTACATATGAAGTGATATTTGTTATAAATACCTAATTTCACCTTAAGAAATCAGAAAAGTAACAAAGTTTTCATATATGAAAGGTTGGATTAGATGATAATATAGTAATTCACTCTGAACATCTTAAAATAAAATGAGTAAGTTTGTTGGTGAAATTTAATCTCAAACATTTAAGTTTTTTATTAGGAATGGGGGAAAGGGAGAAATGTCTAAGTTGCCAAATTGTCCAAAGTGTAATTCAGAATACACTTATGAGGATAGAGGTTTTTTTGTTTGTCCGGAGTGTGGGCATGAGTGGAATTCACAATTAGAAGAGGAAAATACTGAGGATAAAAACGTTGTAAAAGACGCAAATGGGAATGTCCTAAACGATGGTGATTCCGTAACGATCATTAAAGATCTTAAAGTAAAAGGAAGTTCATCTGTTTTAAAAGTAGGGACAAAAGTGAAAAATATTCGTTTAGTTGAGGGAGATCATAATATCGATTGCAAAATTGCTGGTTTTGGCGCAATGAAATTAAAATCTGAATTCGTGAAAAAGGTTTGAAATTTTTTGCTTTAAAGATATATGCACATATACTACAAAAAAGATTAGTGAACAGTGAATGAGCAGTGGTAACGAAAGTTGAGCTAGTTGAGGGAAATCTGTAAAATGTTTATTTAAATTCATCTTTTGATATATAGTCTTCAGAAGTTAAGAATAAAAAAGCTTTTATTGTCAATTAAAATATGAAAATTTTTTTATAAACTAATAGGAAGTTTATGGTAAAGAGTAACACATGAGTGATCCTAGTGATTTAATATCATTTTATATAGTATGAGACTAATTTGATTTTTGTATTTAGTAGGTGATGAAAGTGAGGAAGTTGATCTTCCCTCACTCAATATTGTTGCCTGGGCTATTTTTTCGTTTTTTTCCAGATTGCTCTTTTCCGTGTGCATCGAGTTCCGCTGCGATTTGTTCTGCGGGGATATGATTATTTTTCTTTGGCTGATTAACACGATTGCGATCTTTTTTACCCATTTATGAACCTCCTGTTATGATTTTTTTCCTCGTTCGCTTTTTGACGTATTTGGTTTTGCTGTTGACTTTCCTTTTGAGTCTACTTCGTTCGCATATTCAACGGCATGTTGAAGCTTTTTACCCATTTTTCCTTGTTTGTTCAATTTGAAGCCTCCTCTATGTATCGTTAAAGTTAGCATTCCCGAAAAAAATTGAAACATTCTTTACATAGGTTTCGTTTTTCAGTATTGCTAGAATATGATATAGTTTTTTTGTGGTTAGCATTTTAATTGGAGGTTTAAAAAGAAATGAGTATACATATCGGTGCTAAAGAAAATGAAATTGCTGAAACTGTATTACTTCCAGGTGATCCGCTCAGGGCAAAATATATCGCGGAGACCTTTTTAGAGGATGTTAAATGCTATAATGAAGTACGCAACATGCTTGGCTTTACAGGAACGTATAAAGGGAAAAGAATTTCTGTTCAAGGAACAGGAATGGGTGTACCCTCTATTTCTATTTATATTAATGAGCTTATGCAAAATTATCACGTACAAACTTTAATTCGAGTCGGTACATGTGGAGCAATCCAACAAGATGTGAAAGTACGTGATGTCATTTTAGCGATGAGTGCGTCAACTGATTCGCAAATAAATCGCCTTACATTTGGCGGAGTAGACTATGCGCCGACAGCGGATTTCCATTTACTAAAAAAGGCGTACGAAGTTGGAATAGAAAAAGGACTTAGTTTAAAAGTTGGAAACGTCTTTACTGCCGATACTTTTTACAATGACAACGCAGAGCATGAAAAGTGGGCAAAATATCAAATTTTGGCGATTGAGATGGAAACCGCCGCGCTTTATACGTTAGCGGCAAAATTCGGACGAAAAGCATTATCAGTGTTAACCGTGAGTGATCATATTTTAACAGGTGAAGAAACAACTTCAGAAGAAAGACAAACAACGTTCAATGATATGATGATTGTAGCGCTTGAAGCGGCGATTAAAGAATAAGATAAGGAAAAGCTCCTATTCTTAGACTGGTGAAAACGCCTGTCAGCAAGGTGCGTTAGCCCAAGTCAGAAAGCGCGATTAGAACAGGATAAAAGCTCCTTTAATAAAGAAGAGGAGCTTTTTTAATGGAATGATAAAGAATGTTTGCTGTCAAAAACTGAAGCATAAAAACGATTGAAATTACGTTTTAATAAACACGAATACGCTGATGATAGAATTGGCTGGGGGAAAATGATTATATTTATAAGATCTCTTATAACGATCTAAGTTACAAAGTTAGAGGAACGGACACAAAAACATCAAAAAATGCACTTCAGTAGAATTCTCTCTCTTTAAAGTAATGATCCAAATTCTTCAGGCGTTTATGGAACTCTTGTACAAAAAAGGACCAGATAACCGAGGTAGAATAATTGAAAAAGAAGAACTTTAAAAAGATTGTCATAACTATTTTCAAATAGATTTGGTAAAAATAGAAGTATGAAAAAAGAAACGATTCGTATAAAGATAGGTGGATCAAATGAAAAAAATATTGTTTTTGTTTTTAAGTGTACTCATTTTTTTATCAGGATGTAGCATATTGGAAAAAATTCCATTTCTCAATCAAAACGAAAATGAGCAAACAAATTACAATGAGACTGTTGGTAAGGAAGGAAACAATATTACCCTCGAAGCTAGTTTTTTTAACAATATTAAGTCTGTAAATGGAAAAAATGTTATTCAAAATCCGGAAAATATTTTAGTGCTTGTAAATAAACAATACTCTCTCCCAGATGGTTATACACCATCAGATCTTACGCGGCCAAACGTTAGCTTTTCTTTCGGAAATAAAGATATTGAAAAAAGTTACTTAAGACAGAAAGCTGCGGTTGCACTTGAAAAGATGTTTAAGCAAGCAAAAGCAGAGGGAATCGAGTTATTTGCGGTATCAGGTTATCGTTCCTATAATCGCCAAGTCGAAATTTTAAACGCCGAAATCGCAAGTGTCGGTGAGGAAAAAGCGGTTCAAGCTGTTGCCGTACCCGGACAAAGTGAGCATCAAACAGGCTTAGCGATGGATATTTCGAGTCAAAGTGAAGGTTTTCGATTAACTGAAAGCTTTGAAGGGACGAAAGAAGGATTATGGCTTGCGGAAAATGCACACCGTTTCGGATTTATTCTTCGGTATCCGAAGGGAAAAGAAGCGATTACAGGGATTCAGTATGAACCTTGGCATTTTCGCTATGTAGGGGAAGAAGCAGCGACAATTATTTTTGAAAAAGGATGGACACTTGAAGAGTTTTTTAATATAGTGGAAAAAATTTAAAATCTTCAAACTGATTGAAAGTCCGTGTCATCAGTTGAGGCGGAAAGCAAATAGAATACGTTCCGTTTGTCAACTGTCTGAGAAAGGCTTTGCGTGCTTTCTTTTTTACGCCGTGATTTTCTTTAAAGCCATGGAAGCTTTTGTTTCCTATGGCTTTTTTCGATTCGATTTTTTAAGTGAAAATCTAAGGGGCAAATGTATAACTCTTAATTAGCAACAAGTATGGATGTTAAAAAAGCTGCTACAAAACAATAAAATAAGAAACAAATTTTCTTCAAATGTATCTCTGATGAAAAAATTATGATTTGCATCACTTTATCGTTGACTCACATACTATACAGGGGTATAGTAATTAATAAAGAGGTGATTTAATGGGTAAATCATGCCAGCATGAGGAAGATTCGGCTAAAAGTCCTCTTGTTCCTCGAACAGACGAAGAAAAAGAAAAAACTGAAACTGATTAAAAGATTAAAACGAATCGAAGGACAAGTGCGGGGTATTCAAAAAATGATTGAGGAAGATCGCTACTGTGTTGATATCCTTATTCAAATAACGGCTATTAATAACGCACTAAAAAAAGTTGGAATGAGTGTATTAGAACGTCATACACATCATTGTGTTTCTAGTGCAATTAAGTTGGGAGAGGGCGATAACGCAATTGAAGAGTTAATGAAAGTAATTGAACAGTTTAGCAGATCCTAAGCTACTAAAGCGGGGTGATTCTAGATGAAGGATCAAATGAAAATTGATATAACGGGAATGACATGTGCTGCTTGCTCGACTCGAATTGAAAAAGTGTTAAACAAAATGGATGGTGTTGAAGCTACTGTCAATTTAACATTAGAAAATGCAACGATCGAGTTGGATAATGAGAAAGTGAAGCGCGAAGAAATCATTGAGAAAGTTGAAAATCTTGGCTATGGTGTTCGATCAGAAAAGACAGAGCTTGATATAACGGGAATGACATGTGCAGCCTGCTCCTCTAGAATTGAAAAAGTGTTAAATAAAATGGATGGTGTTAAAAAAGCGACCGTTAATTTAGCAACAGAAACGGCAGCTGTAGAAATAAATAGCGGTGAACTAAATGTCGCTGATGTAATTGAACGGATACAAAAGCTTGGTTATGATGCGAAAGAAAGGGAACAAAGAAGTTCAAAAGAACAGCAAAAAAAAAAAAAAGAAGAATTACATGAAAAAAAGCGTAAGCTAACATTATCGATCATCTTATCTTTACCGCTCCTATACTCAATGGTTGCTCATGCACCGTGGGATTTAAATATACCAATGCCGAGCTTTATTATGAATCCGTGGTTTCAAATGGCACTGGCAACTCCCGTGCAATTTTATGTCGGAAGACAGTTTTATATAGGCGCCTATAAATCACTAAAAAATAAAAGCGCCAACATGGATGTGCTTGTCGCATTAGGTACGTCGGCAGCATATTTTTACAGTGTCGCAGAAGGGCTTAAAACAATTTGGAATCCGAGTTATGAGCCGCATTTATACTTTGAAACGAGTGCTGTCTTAATTACATTAATTCTTGTAGGTAAGCTGTTTGAAGCAATGGCAAAAGGAAGAACGACTGAGGCACTCTCAAAACTAATTAGTTTACAGGCAAAAGATGCGACTGTTATTCGCAATGGACAACAAGTAAAAATCCAGATTGAAGAGGTGCAAGTTAACGACATCCTCATCGTCAAGCCGGGTGAGAAAATTCCCGTTGATGGTGAAGTAGTCTCAGGCCATTCAGCCGTTGATGAAGCGATGATAACCGGTGAATCTATTCCCGTCGATAAACAACAAGGAGATCCTCTTATCGGAGCAACGATTAATCGAAACGGAACATTAACAATGAGAGCAACGAAGGTGGGAAAAGATACAGCTTTAGCTGGAATTATTAAAGTTGTCGAAGAAGCTCAAGGAAGCAAAGCACCAATTCAACGTATTGCTGATGTCATTTCAAGTTATTTTGTCCCTATAGTCGTGGTAATCTCAATTCTTACGTTTTTAACTTGGTTTTTTATCATTACACCAGGTGATCTTCCAAAAGCGCTTGAAACAGCGATTGCCGTTCTAGTAATTGCTTGTCCTTGTGCACTTGGGCTAGCTACCCCAACATCAATAATGGTTGGGACTGGAAAAGGAGCAGAAAACGGAATTTTATTTAAAGGCGGCGAGCATTTAGAAGCAGCACATAAAGTGAATGCAAATGTTCTTGATAAAACAGGCACGATTACAAAAGGAAAGCCGATTGTTACAGATTTTCATAGTGATGATCCTAATACTTTACAATATTTAGTATCTGCGGAAAATGCCTCTGAGCATCCATTAGCAACTGCCATCGTTGAGTATGGAATGGAAAAAGGGATTGAGCTTTTAACTCCCGAACATTTCGAAGCAATACCTGGGTATGGTATAATGGCTGAATTTAATGATAAGCAAATATTAGTTGGTACAAGAAAATTAATGAAGAAATACGATATTCATTATGAAGAGCGGGAAGAAGAGCTCATCCAGTATGAACAGGACGGAAAGACAGCAATGTTTATTGCTGAAAATAAACAATTAACAGGGATTGTCGCGGTAGCAGATACGATTAAAGAATCTGCGAAGGAAGCGATTGCCGAATTAAAAACAAGCGGAATAGATGTTTATATGCTAACAGGAGATAATAAACGGACCGCAATGGCAATTGCTAACGAAGTGGGAATCGCTCATGTGATTGCGGAAGTACTGCCAGAAGAGAAAGCGAATTATGTTAAGGAATTGCAGTTGAAAGGAAAAAAAGTAGCAATGGTCGGTGATGGAATTAATGATGCTCCTGCCCTAGCGCTAGCTGATATCGGGATTGCCATTGGTACTGGTACAGACGTTGCTATAGAAACAGCTGATATTACAATTTTAGGCGGTGAGCTTACTTTAATTCCGAAAGCAATCTTTTTAAGCAGAAAAACGATGGCTAATATCCGGCAAAACTTTTTTTGGGCGCTTGCATATAATTCAGCAGGAATACCAATTGCTGCCTTAGGTTTACTTGCACCATGGGTTGCGGGTGCTGCCATGGCGTTTAGTTCAGTTTCTGTCGTGACTAACTCTCTTCGATTGAAGCGAGTGAAAATATAATACTAAATTTTAAGCGAGGTTGATTAATAATGGAAAAAATGACACTTAACGTAACAGGAATGACTTGCGGACATTGTGAAAAAGCGGTTAAAAATGCACTAAATACTATTAATGGTGTTCAAAATGTAACTGTTTATCTTGAAAGTGGAAAAGTAGAAGTACAGTATGATTCTCAAGAGGCGTCTGTAAAAGAGTTAAAAGATGCAATTGAAAATCAAGGCTATGATGTAGCATAAGTTCAGTTTAAATATGTAAAGCGCTGTTCAAAAACAGGTATAAAGCAATAAGGAGAGGTTTATCAGCTAATAACAATAGTCTAAAAGCACTTAACTGAATGCGGTTAAGTGCTTTTATTTTCGTTTCACTAAATTTAAGGCTGTTGTTTCTTATTCTTATAGTATAATAAATAATGTCAAAACTTTCTTTAGTTTTTTGTTTTCAAACAAATACAATAATTGTTACAATAAAACTATTAGTTAGTTTTATTTGGTAAATGAAAGTGGTGAAAATGTTTGGAAGAGCAAGAGAAAAAAGATCAGAAGTTAAACGAAAAACAATCTAAGTTTATTCAAATGAAACGGTTTCAATTTGCCGTGTTGTTATTTTTCATTGTTTTAGTAACTGCAGGAATTACAACATCTGTTTTCGTATTTGGGAATGGAAAGAATGTGTTGAAAGAAAGAAGTGAATTTGAAAAGCTTTATACTGCTTACGATACGCTAAATAAGGAATATTATAAAAAGGTTGATCCAGAAAAAGTAGTAAATGGAGCTATCAACGGGATGTTTGATTCTTTAGATGATCCTTACTCAGATTATATGGATAAAGAAGAAGCAGCGAGCTTTCATGAAAACATTTCATCTTCTTTTGAAGGAATCGGAGCAGAGATTCAAGAGTTAGAAGGCCATATTATTATTGTCTCACCGATAAAAGGATCCCCAGCGGAAAAATCGGGTTTACAGCCGAATGATAAAATTTTAGCGGTAGATGGAAAAAGTATACAAGGAATGAATGCTTCAGAAGCGGTTACACATATTCGTGGTGAAAAAGGAACGAAAGTAAAGTTAACGATCCAACGGGAAGGCGTAGAAGAAACATTAAATATCGAAATTGTTCGTGATACAATTCCAATAGAAACCGTTTATGGAGAAATGCTAGAAGATGGCATTGCAAAGGTACAAATAACAAGCTTCTCCACAAACACGACAAAGGAGCTGCTTACTGCTTTAAATGACCTCCAACAAGAAGGAATGAAGGGACTTATACTTGACTTACGGCAAAATCCGGGCGGATTATTGCCACAAGCCATTGAGATCTCAAGCTTATTTGTTCCAGATGGTGAAATTCTTTTTAAAGTGGAGGACAGGGCTGGTAATATTGAAGAGTATAAGTCTTCAAATAATAATAATTCCGATACTCCATTAGTCGTTTTAATCGATAAAGGAAGTGCGAGTGCATCAGAAATATTAGCAGCTGCTGTTAAAGAATCAGCAAATGTGCCTTTAATTGGTGAAAAATCATTTGGAAAAGGAACTGTGCAAACAGCACAAGATTTTGATGATGGTTCTAATATGAAATTTACAACTTCAAAATGGTTGACGCCTAAAGGAAATTGGATTCATGAAAAAGGAATAAAACCAGATTACGAAGTGTCGTTACCTGAATATGCTTCATTGCCGTATATAAGTCCTGACAAGGAGCTAAAGGTTTCGTCTTCTTCTAATGAAGTGAAAACAGCACAAGAGATGCTAACTGTTTTAGGATATGATCCTGGCAGAAAAGACGGCTTTTTCGATGATAAAACAAAAGAAGCAGTTATTGCTTTCCAAAAAGATACCCAACTTGAAGCTAATGGGGTGTTAAAAGGAGAGTCGACAATAAAATTAATGGAACTCGTTCGCCAGCATATTGAAAAAAATGACACACAAATTCAAAAAGCTGTAGAAGTATTAAAAACTCTCATTGATGCGTAATATAAAAACTCTTCGGGTGTGTTTTTACCGAGGAGTTTCTTTTTTTTGACTTTAAAAAGTCTTAAATTTGTACAAAAAGACAAATTACTATAAAATTTGTTTTTAAAGTCGTTGTTTTTGAAAGATAAGATGAAAGGTGATCGTCTTGAAGCAATTTTTTGATTTAAATGAAACATTATCAAAAGAAGTAGAAAAGATTGAAAATGAATGTGAACTTGTTTCTGAGCAGTTAAAAACAGCTTTTAAGCAAAGCTTTGCAAGCTTTAATGAAAAGTTAGTAATTGAATTAACACGATCAATAAAAGGGAGACAAGCAAAAAAACAAGAGATTTTTAAAGAAGATTATGAATCATTTATTGAAATTGGTCTTGAATACAATGGGCAATATTTTCCGAATGCCTATATACCAGTATGGAAATGTAAAAAAGAATTGTTTCAATATATTGGATATTTAACGAAATATGAACCGATTCAAATAAAGGAAAAAATGATTTCGATTTTAAATGAAATGTTAGAGGACCGTGATTAATGCTTTGGAAAGGATTATAAAATGAAAAAAACAGAAATCTACATTTTATCAGGTTTTCTCGGGAGTGGAAAAACGACATTGCTGAAGCAGCTCCTGCATATGGAGAAGCAGCTAAAAAGGAAAGTTGCAGTCATGATGAATGAATTTGGAAAAATTTCGATTGATTCAGATAGCATTGATGGAGATATTCCATTAAAAGAACTATTGAACGGTTGTATTTGCTGTACAATTCAAGATAAACTCGAAGCTCAATTACAAGGACTATTAATCGAAGAGAAAACAGATGTCATATATATTGAAACAACTGGTGCGGCTCATCCTGTCGAAGTACTTGATGCTGTCTTATCACCATTATTTGCTGAAAAAATCACAATGAAGGGAATTATTACCATAGTCGACGGGAAAAGATGGCTTGACCGTAAAGCATTAAACCCACAGCTACAGCAATTATTATTAGAACAAGTTCGGCATGCAGATACGATTATGATTAATAAAGCTGACTTATTAACAGAGGCGGAGAAGGGACAGCTAACTTTTGAAATTCAATCAATTAACGCAACAGCACTTTGTATTTTAACGTCTTATTCAAAAGTATCACTTGAAACACTGCAGACGCAAAGATTTGTCGAAAAAAAGAAAAACAGCACAGCTCATGTACATCACAGCTTAAATTTAACTTCTTTTGTTTATCAATTTCAGCATTCGATAAACAAAACAGCTTTTGAACAATTTTTACGAGAGTTGCCAGAAACCGTTTACCGAATAAAAGGCTATGTCAGCTTCCACCATTCCAAATATCCATATTTATTTCAATTTTCATACGGCATGCCGATTTATATGAAAGAAAATATGAAGATGCCACTAAATTTGGTATTTATTGGAGAAAATCTAAATATTGAATTATTAAATAAAAAATAAACCGAATTAGACCTTGCAGACGAAACCATCCATTAATAAATGGGTGGTTTTTTCTATGTATGAAATAAACTGAACAGGAAAAAATGAACGGGAAACAATTATCTGAAAGTAAATGAGTGAAAAAAATGAAAAAATGGATTATAGTAGGCTTAATTATAGTTTTTTTTAATGATGCTGCAGCAGGTAAATGTCTAGAAGTTAATAAATTGACATCAAACATTAGTTATCAAATTGAATTGCTCTCATGGGAAGAGGTTAATAAATTATTACCGAAAAAGAGTATTTTCACGGTAATTGATGTTGATAGCGGCATGAAATTTCGTGTCCAAAGACGTGCTGGGAGCCAGCATGCCGATGTTCAGCCTCTTACAGCAACAGACACAAAAATAATGAAAAAAATTTATAATGGAAAATGGAGCTGGAAACGGCGAGCCATTATCGTGATGCATAATGATAGGTGGATTGCTGCCTCAATGCATGGTATGCCGCATGGGGCTGGGGCATTAAACAATCAATTTCCTGGTCATTTTTGTATTCATTTTTTAGGAAGTACTACTCATCAATCAGACAATATTGATTTAGCACATAAATTAATGGTTCTAAAAGCTGCTGGAGTTCTTGAAGAATTTTTAATGAACGCGAAATTGGAAGAATTGATTCATTGTTTTATAACGGGTTTGAAGCAACATGATCAAAGGATTACTTCATTCGTTTCAACGGAACAATTAAATTGGCGGGAAATATTTCACCTTATAGAAAATGTTACGTTATTGAACGTAAAAAAAAACAACTTAATGTTAATGATCAATTGTTTTTATCGCTTCCTGTAGAAGTGGAATGGTATTTACAAGGCGAAGGAAGAACAAAAATCACGAGCGAATTAAGACTTGTTCGATCTTCCCCATACGAACAATGGAAAATAGCTGCAAAAGACTTTTTTATTGAAAATAACGTTCTCCAAAAAAATGAGTAAAACTAGACTGTTGGATGCTTGTAGTTCGTTGTAAGTTTTCACATTTTTGCTCGGCTCCTTCAAGCGTTTTCAACGAGTCTAAAGAAATGTTTAAATATCGACTTTGTCTATCATCATAAACTTGTCATTACTTTTAAAAAGTAATGACAAGTTTATGATTACTGTTGTTCGCCAAATTTAATAAATGTCCTTTCGTCTTCAATAAGTCCGCATGAAGCACATTGTACTTTATATTCTGGTCCTTTATAGGGCAAATGAAAAGGGACAAGCTGATTGTCTGTATATTGCTCAATGACTTCGCCTGATTGGGGATTTAATTTTACTGATTGTGAAATTTGTTTAATTATATTAAATCGGCTGCGATTTGTTTTACAGTTAGGACATCTGTAAGGAGAACTCAAGAACTGCTCATTCCTTTCTTTATCATCATCAAACATATGTTTTGCATCTTTTAAAAGAAATATGTAAAAATATAAGATACAGTTTTGAAAGGTAGTGTGATAAAAATGGGTGGTCATCATCGTTTCAAGCCGGAGAAGGCAGCGAAGCTTCTTGATCCAAAAAGAGAAGAACTGCTTCCAATTAAAGAGGTTCTTGCTTTATTAAAGATAAAGGAGGATGAAATAATTGCTGATTTAGGATGTGGAAATGGGTATTTAACTGTTCCGCTGTTATCAAAAGCAAAGCATGTATATGCTGTAGATATTGAACCGAAAATGCTAGAGCTGTTAAAAGAACGCATTGACGGAGAAAAGATAAATGATATTACGTATGTTGTAAGCAATCTTGAACAAATTGATTTAAATACAAATAGTGTTGATAAAGCTGTTGTTGCATTTGTTGCTCATGAAATTGCACACTTGGATAAAGCGATAGGAGAGTTTAAACGAATGATAAGACAAAACGGCACCATACTGATCATAGACTGGGAAGCGGTCGAGATGGAAATGGGTCCCCCAGTCCATGAACGGATTCCTTCTGAACAATTAAAACAGTCATTTTAGGAATATGGGTTTAAAGTAACGCTTGGCCATTTAAATAGTGGAATTTATTATTTAAAGGCTCAAATTAAGTAAATGTTTATTTTGAAGAGGCTTTATTAAAGGGCAAATACAATAAACATTAAAAATCAAGAATGTTAAAATCAGAATTTGAATATAAAAAGGGTATCCAATCATTAAAAGTTGATTTATATCGATATAAAATGAATAGGTAAAAAAGTTCTTGACGAATGTTTGAAGTAAGCGAAAAAAATTAATAAACAAGCGTTCATGAGCTTACCAACGAAAAATACGAGTGTGGGTCAACAGTCTAAAAACATCCTTTATGGATGTTTTTTTTAACAGTTGAAAATATACCCTAATAGGTATATAATGATAGTACAACTATTTCAATAAGAGGTGTGATAAATGTACTTTTTACTATTATTATTTATCATTCTTTCTCTACCAGTTGTGTATCGGTATTATCCTGTAAATATTCCACATGTATCAAATTTGAATAAAGAGTTTTATAAATCGAGCTGTATTGATCTTCGCGATTACCAAGATTCAGCCGGAAATCCGATTGAAGGAGCAATTAATATTCCATGCGGATATTTAAATAGATACTCAAATGAAATCCCCACAAAAGAAATATATATTATTGCTTCATCACATTTAGAGAAAAATGTAGGATCTCGTATATTAAGAAAAAATGGTTTTAAGATTAAAGGATATACGCTTGTAAAATAATATAGCTATTGGGAGGTGTTGAATTGTGAAGTTTGATAAAGACATCGTAAATCGTATGAAGCGCATTGAAGGACAAGTTAAAGGAGTTATTCGGATGATGGAAAGCGGAGACGATTGCAAAGATGTTACAACTCAATTAACAGCAATTCGATCAGCCGCAGATAAAACGGTTGCTCTCATCGTAAGTAGAAATTTGGAAAGATGTTTAATTGAAGATATTCACGCTGGTAAAGATTCGCAGGATGCTGTCAATGAAGCAGTTCAGCTGCTTGTTAAGAGCAGATAAAAGCCGGATAAAGGGAGGTTCTTACCTCCTTTTAGCTTGTAGAGAAAGTAAATAATTTTGAAAAATGCTTATTAAACGAAGGTCGCAAAGCGGAAGCGATAAGCTTATGAACTTTTCACCTAGTGTAAGCAACGAAGAATGTGAGCGTTGCGTTTATAACAGTCTGAAAGAAGTTAATTTCCTTTTTGCTATGAGAAAAAAATAAATTTGAAAAGTTCTTGACATTTTTATAAAAATTTAATAATATACCCATAGTGGTATTATTAATAAGCGATTATTTTTTTAACTAAAATTATACCCTTATAGGTATTAGGAGGTTAATATGGGAGAAAAAAAACGAACGACAATTGTTTTATTCAGCGGTGATTATGATAAAGCAATGGCTGCTTATATTATTGCTAATGGTGCAGCAACATTTGATCATGAAGTAACCATTTTTCACACATTTTGGGGATTAAATGCCCTTCGAAAAGACGAACTTATTGAAACAAAAAAAGGCTTTATTGAAAAGATCTTTGGAAAAATGATGCCCCGCGGTGCAGATAGACTTGGGTTATCTAAAATGCAATATATGGGGCTAGGTCCAAAATTAATGAAAAAAAATATGAAAAAACATAATACGATGCCGCTTCCAGAATTAATTGAAATGGGGAAAGAACAAGGAATAAAACTTGTTGGCTGTCAAATGACAATTGACCTATTCGGTTTAAAAAATGAAGAATTTATTGATGGTGTTGAATTTGGTGGTGTTGCTGCATACTTGGCAGATGCATCAGAAGGAAATGTTAACTTGTTCATATAAGAGGTGAGATGATGAGTTCCGTCATAAATACGGTTCTAATTATATTCGTTGTACTTTTCATCTTCAGTCGGTTTACACCAGTAAAAGGGGTAAATCAAATGACAACAGATGAACTGCGAAAAAAAAAGAATGTAAAAAATAACAAAGTACAATATATAGATGTTAGAACGCAAGCCGAATTCAAAGCAAACCATATAAAAGGCTTTAAAAACATCCCACTTCATCAAATAGTCAATAAAGCAAATGCTCTTAATAAAGAACAAGAAGTTATTTTAATTTGCAGAAGTGGCAATCGAAGTATGCAAGCAGCAAAAAGGTTAAAAAAGCTTGGCTTTAAAACCATTTATAACGTTAAAGGCGGAATGAATGCTTGGTAGAACTGAAAAAAGAAATTTTTTCATTGATTGATAAGTTAGCTGAAAAGCTAATACTAAAAAAGCTTTTTAAGTTCATTGAATTGAAAGGAGAGACCCTACTTGCAAGAGATTACTGCAGCTGAAGTGATAACACGGCTTAATAATAAGGAAACACTTCATCTTATTGATGTTCGAGAACCAGAAGAACTTGCGCTTGCGAAAATTCCTGGGATCTTAAACATTCCGCTTGGAACATTGCCTTTACGAATTCATGAACTTGATAAGAACAATGAATATATTATTGTTTGTCGGTCAGGTAACCGTAGTGGCAATGCCGCTCAATTTCTTGAATATCATGGTTTCCAAGCATTAAATATGATCGGCGGAATGATTGCATGGTCAGCAGCAGTTAAAAAGAAAAAATTGTTAACGGGGGTAGACAAATGAATATTGCAAGTCATAAAGTTGTAGATGCAAAAGGTTTATCATGTCCAATGCCAATTGTACGAACAAAAAAAGCAATTGAAGAACTTGATGGTGGTCAAGTTCTTGAAGTTCAGGCAACAGATAAAGGCTCAAAAGCTGATATAAAAGCATGGGCAGAGTCTGCAGGGCACCAATATCTTGGAACGATAGAACAAGAAGGATTATTAATACACTATGTTCGCAAGGCAAGCGAAAAAGAAGAGAAAGAAGTAGCAAAGCATCCAAATGTCATTCAAAATGATGAACTTGAACAATTAATAAAAGCTGGTGAGAACATTGAAATTATTGATGTTCGCGAAGAGGCTGAATATGTTTTTGGTCACATTCCAGGGGCAAAATCAATTCCTTTTGGAGAGTTAGAAGAGAACATTGATCAAATCGATTCTGCAAAACCAGTTTATGTTGTTTGTAGAACTGGTAACCGCAGTGACTTTGCTGCTCAGATGCTTACTGAAAAGGGAATGAAAAATGTTATAAATGTGATTCCAGGAATGACTGGTTGGAAAGGCAGTATTGAGAAAAAACAATAATCAATTCATACTTTGATTATAATAATAGAAACTCAAGGAGGATTTTATAATGGAAGCAACAAAAGTATTAGATGCAAAGGGTTTATCATGTCCAATGCCAATTGTACGCATTAAACAATCGATTGGAGATTTAAATAGCGGTGAGATTTTAGAAGTGCATACTACTGATAAAGGTTCACAAAAAGACGTCTCAGCATGGGTTCAATCTACAGGTCATGAACTTTTACAGACAGAAGAAGACGCAGGCGTATTTAAATTTTGGATTAAAAAAGCTTAAATTTAAATAAATAAACTAAGTGGGATATCTTATAAAAAGGGTATCCCACTTTTAGATTATAGACAAAGTCATGTTGAGTGAAAAAGTCGTTTAATTTACAATAAAGTTGTTTAAAAATACACATTATTAAGATAACACTTTATGTTTTGCATGAGTATTTGGTTTGTTTCCCAAATTTACTCTGCTTTTTTATTTTACCGAAGAAAAAAGTACTAAACCAACATATGCAAGCGGATGATGACATATACTGACAGACTGCAAACAGCAAAATAGTCAATAGATCACTTTCAGCTCATATGATTCCTTCTGTGGGAAATTTGTATAAAGATGAGCAACAATCATTCATTGTTAGAAAAATTAACAAACAGCAGTGGTAGCTGAGCCAATCGATTTTAATAAAAGTGCAACATTTGAAAGAAGACTATAAGAGTTGGGTCAAAGAATATTGACAACATTTCACTTTGAAGTATGACTCAAATGAATAATTTGACTTTTTTAATTAAGTATGTTAATAATTATAGATAATAAAAATTGGAAGGGTGAATTAAATACATGATTTTTTAATCCTATTTATGAGAAAAACATTCGTTATAAGTTACGAAAAGTTTTCTGAGTGGGATAAATCTGTACTTTTTAAAAAATAATGTAGCCCTAGTTATTTTTAAAAAATTTTGTACATTATCTTCCTATTCAGAAACGTAAGGATTATAACATTGTCTTTTCTGAGTAGGATTAATGATGTACTTCATAATAGTCAAAAAGTATTTTTATTTGAGTTACTTCTTTTTGATATTTATGATTACCTCCTATTCAGAAATGGATAGGAGGTTTTTGTGGTGCGCCCAGCATGGGTTATAACTTGGTGGTGAAAGTCCACTACAGGCTTGGCAGTAGGAACTGTTAGCTGAAAGCAAGGGTGTCCATTGTGAAATGGAATCTGAAGGAAGCTGGAAGCAAACTCCTGAACTGACGAACAGAAATGGCGAGTATCACTTAATGACATCATCCATCGTGCCATACCAAATGAAAAGCTCAGAAAATGGGGATTAAAAGATTTTTCCACACTCTATGAGCTTCGATACTTAAAAGGTTGAACCGCCGTATACGGAACCGTACGTACGGTGGTGTGAGAGGTCGACTAATCAATTAATGATTAGTCTCCTACTCGATTTTATGTTAAATAAGACATAGGGAAAATTTTGGGATTGTGACACTTTAAAATAACAGTTTATGAAGATCATAATTAGTTATTTAAGAAATGGGGGGATTGAATGATCGTTCTTGAAGCTAATCATATTGAAAAGACTATTAAAGACCGAAAACTTTTAGATATCAAGCAAATACAAATTCGTTATAAAGATAGAATTGGTGTAGTTGGTCGTAATGGAAGTGGAAAAACGACGCTATTATCCATATTGTCTGGTGAAACAGAAGCAGATAAAGGGGAAGTTAAGACAAATGCAAGTCGCTATTTTTTACCTCAATTGAAAGAGACTGATACTTTCAAAAGTGGTGGTGAGGTAACAAAGAGTTATATTGACAAAGCATTAGCTACAAAGGCAGAAATTTTGTTTGTTGACGAACCAACAACAAATCTTGATGCTCGCGCTATAGAGGAACTTGAAAAACATTTCATTCGATATCGAGGTGCAATTATTCTTGTATCACATAACCGATATTTTTTAGATCAAGTCTGCACGAAAATTTTGGAACTTGAAGATGGGAAAATTAAAGAATATATCGGTAACTATACAAGTTATGTAGAGCAAAAGGAAATGCTTCGTCGAAAACAACAAGAGGAATATGAAAAATATATAGCTAAGAAAAGACAGTTGGAACGAGCTAAAAAACTGAAAGAACAAAAGGCTCAAAGAATGATTAAACCGCCTTCAAAACGAATGGGGACATCTGAATCTCGAATATGGAAGATGGAGCATGCTACTAAACAAAAGAAAATGCACCAAAATATAAAGGCGCTGGAAACACGTGCAGAAAAATTGGAGCATGTGGAAAAACCAAAAGAACTTCCTCCTATCAAAATGAATTTACTAAATTGTGAACAAATTCAAGGGCGTCACATGATTAGTGTGAAAAACGCATCTGTAAACTTTGATAATCATTTGCTTTGGAAAGATGCTTTCTTTGTCATTAAAGGCGGTGAAAAGGTTGCAATCATTGGTAATAATGGAGTTGGTAAAACAACAATGTTGAAACAGATTCTAGAAAGAGTACCGGCAGTAACAATCTCACCAGTAGCCAAAATCGGATATTTTAGTCAGAATTTAGATATTCTAGATTCACAAGAATCGATTTTGGAAAATGTCATGTCTACCTCGATTCAAGATGAAACAACAGTGAGGACTGTTCTCGCAAGATTACATTTCTATCGCGATGATGTTTATAAAGAAGTCAATGTTCTAAGTGGCGGAGAACGAGTAAAGGTTGCTTTTGCAAAGCTATTTGTTAGTGATTGTAATACATTGATTCTGGATGAACCAACGAACTATCTAGATATTGATGCCGTTGAAGCTTTAGAGGATCTATTGATTAACTATAAAGGGGCAGTAATATTTGTTTCACATGACAGTCGTTTCGTTGGAAATATTGCAACTAAAATTATTGAAATATCTCAACAGAAGGTTACAGGGTTTACTGGAAGTTATAAAGAATTTAAAGAAAGGAACCAGCAGACAGAGCGTGATAATATTAAGGATGAACTTCTAAAAGTTGAAGTCAAACTGACTCAAATCATTAGTGAACTAAATGGTGAGTCTTCAGATAAATTAGAACAAGAATTCCAAATGTTGATTAATAAACGCAATAGTCTAAGAAATCAATTAAATAAAAAGAGGGGGGGTCTAGTATGAAGATTGATATATCAGAATTTGCAATTGCGAGAGCTAATTCTGGGCCTTATGGTATAGCTTCAGCAAAAGACGGAAATGTATGGTTTACTCAACATAAAGCAAACAAAATCAGTTGTATAAATCAAAATGGTAGGATAAAAGAGTTTACAGTTCCCACCCCTAACGCTAAAGTAATGTGCTTAACTGTTTCTTCCCGTGGTGAGATATGGTTTACAGAGAATAATGCCAATAAAATAGGGAAACTAACAACAACTGGTGATTTTGTAGAATATCCATTGCCGCAGCCTGATTCAGGGCCTTACGGAATAACTGAAGGTCTAAATGGAGAAATATGGTTTACTCAAATGAATGGAAACCGGATAGGAAAGTTGACGCCTGATGGTGCTATTGATGAATATGACCTTCCAAATAAGGGATCTTATCCTGCTTTTATTACTTTAGGTTCTGATAACGCACTTTGGTTCACGGAGAACCAGAATAATTCAATTGGAAGGATGACGGATACAGGAAAGATAACTGAATATCCTCTACCAACGCATGCAGCAGCTCCAGTAGGTATCACTAATGGCAACGATGGTGCAATCTGGTTTGTAGAAATTATGGGCAATAAAATAGGGCGAATTACTACTGATGGGGAGATTAGAGAATATGATATTCCAACTCCAAATTCACGTCCGCACGCTATTACTGCGGGAAAGAATGATGAAATGTGGTTTACAGAATGGGGAGCAAATAAGATTGGTCAAATTTCTGTGATTGATGGAAAAATTAATGAGTATAAAATTCCAACATCATCAGCAGAACCACATGGTATCGCATGTGACTCAAATGGGGATGTCTGGTTTGCATTAGAGTGTAATAAGATAGGTTATATGAGAAATAACTCATAAAAAGGTGTGTATTGTTTATGTCAGAAAAAATAAAAGCACCGAACATATCTGATAGATGAAAATAAAAACCTTCAGTTTATTAGACCAACATTAACAAAGCTGGGTATCTATAGTTGGGAGTACACTAATTATGATAGCAAGAATGGAGAGCTTCAGAACGGTATTTCCCTTTAAAGAAAGCATAGGTGAATACTTTCTTCATCCGTTTCCAAAAATAGTGGAACCATCCATGCCGTAATTAGCTTCGTTCATTATAAAAGTGACCCTAGGACCAATTGAACAAAATTTCCCTATGACCAATCGATCACCTATATGAGATAAAACTTGATCCTCAAAAATGATGTATGGACTGAACTGGCGCTACTATTATGCTAGGTGATCTTGAAAACAAAGTTATCTGATAAGAGCGGGACACCTTTTTTATAGGATATCCCGCTTTTAGACTGTTAACCAAAACGAACTTATGAGCTATATGTTTTATTCGCTTCCGCCTCACCGCAACTGACAATGTCTTTCAATCAGTTTGAGGGAAGTTACTTGAAATATTGACTTGTAGTTCCTCCATTTTAATTTATACTAACAACATTACACTTGATTGAAATTATTTTTGGTTTTACATTTTTTCTTTGCTTTAAGAGAAATATTTATTATTCGTCACATAAAGTCGAGGGAATAATGCTAAACAAGTTGAAATCACTTGTGCCGAATTTTCAAAAACTAGTCATTTTATTTCACAAATTTATCACAATAATCCGGTATAATGGTTAAAGAAACCACTCTGTATAATTTAAAGGAGAACAGTCAGATGAAATTAATGTTAAGACTCATATTTCTTAGCATAATCATATTATCAGGATGTACAAATCATAACCTTCCGAAAATTCCATCCGATAAAAATATTATTTCTACTGTAAATATAAAAGATATGACAATATCATTTATAAATGTTGATGACAAAGAAACATTGCAGGAATGGAAGCTTGAAAAACCATATACAGGCGGTTTAATCTTTCCTGATAACGATACGATATTGCTATACGGAAAACAAAATGATTCAGTGGATCTTTATTCTTTGAAAAAAGGGAAAAAAATAAAAACGTGGGAAACAGGGAAGGGAATTGTTAGCGGAAAGTTATTAAAAGACGAAAAATTACTCGTTTTTGCAGACCAAAATGAACATCGAGTTCGCTTTTTTTCTTTCAAAGGAGAGGAAGTTGACAGTATCAAAACTGGTAAAAATCCAATTACTCTTTTAGAGGGCAGTGAGCAAAATAAATTGTACGTCATTAGTTTTGACGATAAGAAACTAACAGTTATCGATCTTGAAAGCAAACGTATTGATAAATCATTTACTATCCACGGCAATGCTGCTGGAGCTTTACTGAGAGAAAAAGATAATGAACTTTGGATAGGCGGACATGGTGAAGGACAGAATATTGAAACGGATATACATATATATGATCTAATAACTGGTAGCTTAAAAAAGAAAATTGCCGCCCCAACAATGCCGATCAATTTCGTAGAGAGTAATGAATCTGTGTACGCATTAAGCCATGGAACAAGTACGCTTTATAAAATTAGCAGTAACGGAAATTTAGAGGAAACACTTCAAGTCGGGGCAAATCCATTTGAAATGAAAGTAATGGACAATTTATTAGTCATTGCCGGGTATGACAGTAATGACGTAAATCTTGTGAGCTTAGATAATAGTCTACAAATAATAGATACGTTCAAGGTAGGTAAAGGACCTTTTGAGATCATCACAAGGGAGGAGAATAAATGAGTAATATTAACGTCTTAATCGTAGACGATGAAGAGGATATGCGCCACTTATTACAAATGTATTTGGAGAATTCAGGTTTTCATTGTTTTCACAGTGCTAATGGCGAACAGGCGCTACAAGTACTCAATCATAAAAATATTGATTTAGTCATACTTGATATTATGATGCCGGGAGAAGATGGTTTTCAAGTTTGTGATAAAATACGGCAAAAATCACCAGTACCGGTTATATTTTTTTCGGCAAAAGGTGAAGAATGGGATAAAGTAAAAGGCCTGCAGCTTGGCGCTGATGATTATATTGTGAAGCCATTCAGCCCAGGTGAATTAATTGCCCGCATTAATGCTGTTTTAAGACGAACGGGAAGCGATAAAAATGAAAAGGATTTTATTAAGCTTGGGAAAATAATGATCGATAAAAAGGCACGTCGTGTTACGGTAAATGGAGATTCAATTCCTTTAACGTTAAAAGAATTCGATCTCTTAAGCACATTCGTTGAGCACGAAGGGCAAGCATTAAGCAGAGAGCAGCTTCTTGAATTAGTATGGGGAATTGAATATCATGGCAGTTTACGGACAGTTGATACTCATGTTAAAACATTACGGATGAAACTTCGTGCTGCAGATTACATACAAACAGTTTGGGGGATTGGCTATAAGTTTGAGGTGCCATTCGAATGAAATTTATTACAAACAGCTTAGCTAAAAAGCTTTGGCTGACCGTTACTTTTACCATTTTAATAACGATTCTTTATTCTTATTTCCTTTCTCACATATTTTATGAAAGGCTCTATGTTGATAAGATTGAACAATCTTTATTAGATGAAGGAAATCGCCTCGCTTTAGAATATGAAGGGGGTCCTTTATCAGATGAAATCCGGGAAAAAGTTGAATGGTACAATTCAAAATCAGAAACAGAAGTGCTTGTTGTAAGCAACCCGCGAGAGCTAAGCGCATGCCTTCCTTTTGAGATCGATTATGAAACACTTATTGGCGAGAAAGAACGGCAAACGTTGCTTGAAGGCAAGCCGATTCAAAAGATAGGATATGAAGAGCGTTTTGATAGAAAAATAATGGCGGTTATCATTCCGTTATTAGACAATAATCGTTTAGAAGGCATTATTTATTTGTACTTACCTTTAGAATCAATAAATGATCTGACAAAAGATTTTGCTTATTCATGGTTAGTTGCGGCATTTATATTTGTTGTCATCGCTTTATTTTTTGGAACAAAATGGATTAACCGTCTGACAAAGCCATTAAAAGAAATGAAGGAAGCGGCTGTTAAAGTTTCTGAAGGGGATTTTTCTACAAGAGTTCATATACGATCAAAAGATGAAATTGGTCAACTTGGGACAGCCTTTAATCAAATGTCGCAATCGATTCAAAAAGAAGATGAGCGTAAAAAAGAGTTTATTGCAAATATTTCTCATGAATTAAGAACACCGATCAGTTATGTTAAAGGTTACAGCGATGCATTACTATCACAAATGGTGAAAACGGAAGAAGATAAGCAAAAATACTTAAAACTTATCCATCGTGAGGCAGGACGGCTTGAGAGACTTGTTGGTGATCTACTAGACTTAATGAAATTTGAATCGGAAGAATTCAGCTTAGTTAAAATGCCCTTGCCACTCGCTCAATTAATTGAAGATGCATTGCAAAAATATATTTCAACAGCAAATGAAAAAGGGATTAAGCTGACATATGATCTTGATCCAGAGTTGATCATTAATGGTGATGAAGGGAGGATTGAACAAATCTTCCAAAATCTAATGGACAATGCCGTTCGTTATACTGAAAGCGGCGGAACAATTAAGATAAAATTATTCAAAGTACGGAACAAATGTCATTTGGTTGTCAGTGATACAGGAATAGGGATAAAAGAAGATGACCTTGAAAAAATTATGCAACGTTTTTATCGAGTGAACAAAGCAAGAACGAGAACAGATGGTGGCACAGGGCTTGGATTAGCAATTGTTGATCAGCTTGTAAAGCTTCATAATGGAAAACTAAAAATGACAAGTGAATACGGAAAAGGTACAGAAGTAACTGTTATTCTACCAATTTTAAATGAAGAAAAAAGCGGCTGTTAATTATATAATAGATAGGATATCAGATGAAAATTGTTAAAAAAGGAGTTGCCCAATGAAGAAGAGCTTGATTTTAATGAGTATTTTATTACTGGCGATTGTCTCGGCTTGTTCAAATAATGAAAGTGCGGAAGATGAGCCCCAATTTTTAGATGTTCAGCTTTCGGTTAATCCTAACAAGGCTGAGCCCAATGAAACGATTGTTTTTGAAGCAAAGGTAACATACGGTGACGAAGAAGTCACAGATGCAGATGAGGTGAAATTTGAAGTATGGCGTGCACATGATGAAGATCATGAGACGATCGTAGTTGAACATGCGGAAAATGGAATTTATCGTCTTGAAAAAAGTTTTGCCGAAGAGGGGACTTATTACATGATCTCTCATGTTACCGCACGCAGTATGCATAATATGCCGAAAGAGGAATTTGTTGTTGGAGAACCGAGTGAACCAGAAGAAGAAACGAATTCAACGATTATGGATGAAGAAGAACAGCCTAATGATGAAGGTGAAAATCAATAAAACAAAGGAAAATCCCTGTTTTTGCTTAAAATAGGGATTTTTTTATTTAATCAAGGATTGAGACTACGGTTGTAATATTAATGTAATAAATGAAAGAAAATTGTCGTGTTTCAATGGATGTCAATATTTTATTTCTAGAAAAAATATGGAAAGACCGAAGCCTCTCTTCCAACTCGACTACATTTGTCCAATTGAAAGAAAAAAGATTAACGATTTAAAAAATCTCTACTATTAGCAGTGGATGAAAGTACTTTTCTATTTTAAACGATTGATTTTACTTTTTTAAAAAATAAACATTGTTATTTTTTCTCCCGTAAATATTACAAAAATCGCATGCTATGATGTTATTAGAAAAAAAAAACAAGTTCTAAAGGGAGGAAATGAAAAGATGAACAAAAAATTATTTTTTTCAGTAGCAGCAACAGCAGCACTACTATTAGCTAATCCGGTTGGTGATAAAGCAGAGGCTGCTTCTAATAACAAAGCAAGCATTCATAGTAAAGTATATGTCTATAAAACAAGTAATTTCAACCATAAGGATTTAAATAGTATTCTTCAAAAGTATAAAAATAATTGCAATATTAATTGGAATAATGGCCAAAAGGCTCAACAGCCTGCGCAGCCAAAACAGGATAAGCCAGTAGCTCAACAACCAGCACAACCAAAGCAAGACAAGCCAGTAGCTCAACAACCAGCACAACCAAAGCAAGACAAGCCAGCAGCTCAACAACCAGCACAACCAAAGCAAGACAAGCCAGCAGCTCAACAACCAGCACAACCAAAGCAAGACAAGCCAGCAGTTCAACAACCAGCGCAACCAAAGCAAGACAAGCCAGCAGTTCAACAACCAGCGCAACCAAAGCAAGAACAGCCGGCAAAACAAGCTGTTTCTAGTGAAGTAAGTGCTTTTGAACAAAAAGTAGTAGAACTCACAAATAAAGAACGGGCTAAAAGCGGTTTACCAGCACTTAAACTAGATACTGAGCTTAGTAAAGTAGCTCGTGAAAAATCTAAAGATATGCAGCGTAATAAATATTTTGACCATAATAGCCCAACTTACGGATCACCATTTGATATGATGAAAAAATTTGGAATTTCATACCGTGCAGCAGGTGAAAATATTGCAATGGGTCAACGTTCTCCAGAGGAAGTTGTAAATGCTTGGATGAACAGTGATGGCCACCGTAAAAATATTTTAAATGCTAGCTTTACACATATTGGTGTTGGTCATGTTGAGCAAGGAAACTATTGGACACAAATGTTTATCGGTAAATAATACTGAATGAACGAATGAGAAAACTCCCGCCTTATCGAATAGCGGGAGTTTTTCTACATATGTTTTGACAAGCATGCGAATTTTTTTCGTTGTTGGACTTTACTATAGGTTATAAATAAGTTCTATTCGCTTTCCGCTATGTTAGCGCTCGAAAGCTGACTTTATCTTATAAGTTTCAAAGGACTAATTATTTTTGTTTTTTTCTGTCAACTTTTTTTCGGGTTTTTGTGCTTTAGCGGCGATTGCTTTTTTACTCATCTTGCCTTCATAATTAGAACCAATATTTAATTTCCCTGTTAACTCTTTTATTCCGAGCTGTCCAAAGTTATTGCTATGTTCAAGTTTATCAATGACAACTTTCTCGACGTAAAGGTGTTCAACGTTAAAAATATAGTTCGGCTCATGTTGTTTCTCTTGAACGATTTTATCTTCAATATATTTCACCGTTTGTTTCTCAAAAATTTTTTTTTGTTTGTTCGCGTGTTTCTCCGATAATTTATGTTGATGTTTCTCAAGTTTTTTCAGCAGTTGTCTTTCCGACTGTTTAACCAATTTGACTATTTCTGCTTCAACCGTTTTGATGAATTGTTGTTCCGTTTGTTCAAGTTTTTTGATTCTTTGTTCTAATTGATTAATTCTTTTCTCCTTTTCTTTTTGAGAGCTACCTTGAAAGAAACTTTTTAATGATAAAATTTTCCTTTTTCTAATCATCATGACTCTGATTCACTTTCATCAATTGTAATCGGAATCGCTTCAGACTGTTGTTCTTCGATTGGCAAGGAAATGACTAAAATACCATTTCGCAGCACACTTTGAATCATTTCCTTTTTTATTTTTGAAGATATTGCTAGTTTTTTTTCAAACTTTCTATTTGGTCGTTCTTTAAGTAAATAGCGGATATTTGGTTTAAGAGTTTTATATTCTCCTTTAATAATTAAAGATTTTTCTTCAAGGGTAATGTATATATCTGACGTTTTCAGACCGGGAAGCTCCACTTCAATGAAGATGCAATTTCCCTCTTCATACATATCAATAAGGGGGAATGCATCTTGCTGTGAGAAGTAAGCGGAATAGTTTTGGTCGAACGGATTGTCCCTCGATTGTGAGGCCGACTTTCCGAGTTCGGATTCAAAAATCTGTTTCCAAAAGTGCTCAGTTTGATATTGCTTCGTTATATCGAGCCATTGTTTAAGTTTTTCAATATCCACAAACAATCCCCCCAATTCGTTTTTTTCATCCCTAAAGTGTTTCAGAAACATCGACTTCTGAGTACTGCATGTCGATATTTTTTGAAATTTTTATTTCAAGCATTTCGTCTTTGTATTGAGCACGAGCACCCTTTTTCTTTACAAGTGCTGGTAATGTAATCGTATGTTTATCTTCCATATTAGGGATATGTTCTAAAATTAATTGATTAGATGTATGATATATACGGATTTGTTTTAACAATTCTTTATTTTTTATTGGAACCCTGACAAATACATCTTCATGGGTTTCAAAGACGGAAGCATTAAGCGGAATGGATGGTGGTTGAGCATTTTCTCCTTGAAATAACGGATGTCCCCGATTCATGATTTCAGTTGGATTCATTGCCCCTTGTGGATTAGAAGGGAACATCTTTTGCATCATGTCCTCAATATATTTTTCAATATCTTCAGGCTTCATCTTTTGCATCATTTTTTGCATATCTTTATTAAAAGGAAAGAGTGAATTCCAAGGAAACATGACCGTTCATCCTTTCATTTAAATCATGTTATTAACAGATCCAGAAGGGTTTGCAATTTGATCTTGATCACTAATATCGAAATCGCCAACACAATTTGCCATACAAGAACTATTTGGCGATAAATCACCGAACGCGATATTTGCACCATAAAATTTCGAGTTTGCTGTATGGCTGTTATGAATAGTAGGACCTATATCAATATTCGCATTGCTATTTAACCCATTTGTCTTTATATTAAAAATATTAATTTGATATGGCATCTTTAATTCACCTGCGTTTTTTACATTTGATTTGAAATAACTGGTGAAGGGTTTGCAATATCGCCTTGGTCATTAACATCAGGATCAATAAATACACTTTCCATAGCAGCATTTGTTGGAGAAAGATCACCGTAGGATGCATTATGTCCTTGTGTTTTTGAGTTGGCTGTCGGTGCATTATGAAGTGTTTCACCAATATTAATGGAACCGTTACTAGAAATATTGTTAATCTTTAAGCTATAAATATTAATCACCGTTTGCATCCATTTCACTTCCCTTTTCGTTATTATTTTATCCTATGCATTAGTAAGCCCAATCGTTAAGAAAAGTTTAAGTAGAAGAAAGCGAAAAAACTTCATATTGTTTGCATATCAACGTATTTATTCTTAGTATAGTGGTAAAGGACACTATAAATTTGTGAAAATGTGAGGTAATCATTTGTGAATGAAAAAACAGTGTTAATCACGGGAGGAGCAAGTGGAATCGGACGGAAAACTGCGGAAATACTTGCTGAAAGCGGAAAGAACGTCATCATTAATTACCGGCATAGTCAAGATAAGGCGAATGAACTTGTTCAGTTCTTAAATGAACGCTTTCACACAAATAATATTGCAATTCAAGGTGATATTTCTCAATTAGATGATTGCGAACGGCTCGTAAAAAAATCGCTTGAGAAGTTTCCTTCAATCGATATTGTTATTCATAATGCAGGACCTTACATTCATGAACGGAAGAAAGTAACAAATTATACTGCAGATGAATGGAATTACCTTGTAAATGGTAATTTAAATGGCGTTTTTTATTTAAGTAAATTACTTATTCCACAAATGCGTAAAAAAGGCTGGGGAAGATTGATTACCTTTGGCTTTGATCGAATTGAAACGGCTCCTGGCTGGATTTTCCGCTCGGCTTTTGCTGCTGCAAAGGTAGGTGTTGCTTCATTAACACGTACAATCGCATTGGAGGAAGCCGAAAATGGCATCACTGCAAATATGGTTTGTCCCGGAGATATCATTGGGAAATGGAAAGAACTTTCAATCGCTGAAGTCGAGGGAGTATCAGATACTAGTTCACCTGTATCAAGGCCCGGAACAGGGGAAGACGTTGGGAGAGTAATTTCTTTCCTATGCGATGAAAAATCTGATTTTATTACAGGGGCCATTATTCCTGTTACGGGAGGAAAAGATGTCCTCGGCAAAGTGTATAAAATCTAAGCTTAGGAACTGAAGCAATTAAGGCGAAAGTAAGCTGATCATATTGTTAATTTTTTCTTAGAATGTCTTAAATGATAGAGATAGCCAACTGTCCGAATGATAGATTGAAAACGTTTATAAGTCGAGGCGAGAAGCATGAAAATAGGTGTTCATAAGCTTACAACAGAATATAAGGACAATGGTGCGAGCTTTAAGGCTATCAACTTTCTTGATAGCCTTAAAGCTTTTCTTAGCTTAAAGACGCTTTATATTTTCTTTTTTGGATGTAGACGAGTCTGCTAGATAAGCCGACAGCGCCGACAGCAAGACCTGTAATCAGTCCAATCCAATATCCGAACGCTAACAAATCCGTATGATTTGCTAAATAATATCCTAATGGTAAACCGATGATCCAATAAGATACAAGTGCCATAAAAAACGTACTGTTAACATCTTTATAGCCTCTTAATGCTCCTTGAATAGGGGCCGCAATCGCATCAGATAGTTGAAAGAACAAAGCATACAATAAAAATTGCCCTGTCATATTCAAGACATTTTGTTCGTTCGTATACAAACTAGCAATTTCATATCGAAATGAAAATAAAACAAGGCCGCTGACTACTGCAAGTATTACCCCAGTTGCTACACCAATCCAGCTATATTGCTTTGCATCCTCATATCGTTTCGCTCCGACTTCAAACCCAATAACAATCGTTAAAGACATCGATATACTTAACGGCACCATATATAGAAATGAAGCAAAATTCATTGCAGCTTGGTGAGAAGCGATCGTCACTGTATCGAAGTTGCTCATTAAAAGCGTAACAGCAGCAAAAATACTTGTTTCAAAAAAGATGGCGAATCCAATTGGAACACCGATTTTCAAAATTTCCGCCCATTTCGTAAAAGAAACCGAATAAAGCTTATGAAAGATTTTAAAAGAGGCGAACGGCTGCTCTTTTATAATGATAAAAAAGGCAATTCCAGTAATAATCCAATACGTAATCGCAGAGGCATAACCTGCCCCGACACCGCCAAGCTTTGGCAAACCTAGCTTGCCAAAAATAAGCAAATAATTAAAAATAACATTTAGCGGCAGTGATGTTAATGTAATGATCATTGTCGTCCGTGTTTTTTCAAGACTATCTATGAATGAGCGCAGTACAGTGTAGATAAATAACGGAACCATTCCAAATGATAAAGCAATTAAATAATCGTGGGCAACTTGCTGCACTTCATTTTCAAGGCTCATTCGATTCAGGACCGGATTTAAGAGGAATGCGCCAGCAATGATCACAATTATCGCCATAATCACAGCTAAATAAATGCCTTGAATCACTGAAAAAGACGCGTCTTTTTCTTTTTTTGCACCAACGAGTTGTGACACAATTGGAGTAATTGCAAGCAAAATACCGCTTAAACCTGTAAAAATCGGAACCCATAACGATGAGCCAATGGCAACACCGGCTAAATCGAGTGGACTTGCATGTCCTGACATCATCGTATCAAAAAAATTCATGGAAAACATACCAAGCTGTGTAATTAGGATTGGGAAAAAAATGATGAGCAACTGATGAATTTTTTCTTTTATGTTTTTCGTTTGTTTCATTTCTAATCCCCATTTTTCTTATTTTGATTTAGTTTAACGTACTTTTTTATATACTGCTAGTAAAATGTTAAAATGAATCCTTTAACAACAGCTTACATTAAACGATATTAATGGTAAAATAAAAAACTGAAAGTGAAAGTATTTTTAAATTTAGACAGAAAGAGAGATTAAGAGAGATAAAATGGAAAGAAGCATAAAAGTGATTGGGACTGGTATATACATACCTAAAACAGTCGTAACAGCAGAGGAGCTAGATAAAAAGCTGTCTCTTCCTTCAGGCTGGACGTTGAAAAAATCTGGCGTGCGAGTACGTCATTTTATTACAAATGAAACAGCATCAAAAAAAATGGGCGAAGGCTGCTGTTCAAGCTGTTGAAAATGCCGGTATTCGTTTAGAAGATATTGATTGTATTATTTCTGGAAGCGGAACGATGGAGCAGCCGATTCCGTGTAATGCAGCACTTATTCAAAAGGAACTTAGTTTAGAAGAGTCAGGTATTCCTTGTTTTGATATTAATACAACTTGTTTAAGCTTTGTAAAAGGATTTGATTTAGCTTCATATTTAATTGACTCTGGCCGCTATAAAACGATTTTAATAGTTTCTAGTGAGATTTCCTCAATTGGGCTGAATTGGAAGCAGAAAGAAAGTGCCGTTTTATTCGGTGACGGAGCAGCTGCTGTTGTCGTCCAAAAGCCGCGAAAAGAGGAATCATCTCATATTTTAACTGCACGGATGGAAACATACAGTGTTGGAGCAAGTCATTCAGAAATTCCTGGCGGGGGAACGAAAATTCATCCTCGAGAACATGCACATTTATCAGAAGAGCATTTCTTGTTCCAAATGAATGGTCAAGCCATTTTTCGCCTGTCATCAAGGCTACTGCCTGCTTTTATGGAAAAATTATTTGCTGGAACAAACATAACGATAACGAAACGCTTTAAAAGCAGTAATACCTCATCAAGCGAGTGGGATGGCTTTAAGAATACTGCAAAAAAAACTGAATATTCCTGATGCGGTTTTTATTAATAACATCGAAAATTATGGAAATACAATTGCTGCCTCCATTCCGATCGCTTTGCATGAGGCAATTGAGCAAGGACGCATAAAGCGAGGCGATCTCGTCATGTTGATCGGTACTTCAGCCGGTTTATCTATTGGAGGAGTCATTTTTGAGTATTGAGAAACAGCATATATTATTAACGGGTGGAAGAGCACCGGTTACATTAGATTTGGCAAGACAATTTCACTCATTAGGTCATAAAGTTTATGTTGCTGATAGTGTACCGATGCAGCTTACGTCTTTATCAAATGCAGTGTGCAAGTCATTTGTCATTACAAGTCCTGTTGCCGATTATAACGGCTTTATTCAAGATTTACTGACAATTATTCATGATTATAAAATTCATTTATTGATTCCGACTTGTGAGGAAGTATTTTATATCGGAAAAGGGAAGGCGCAGCTTGAAGCGCTTTGTCATGTATTTTGCAGTGATTTACATATTCTTAGCCAATTGCATGAGAAGTTTTCATTTACTGAACTTGTCCGTTCAAAAGGTTTAAAGGCACCAGAAACATTGTTGGCAAAAACCTCGTCCGAAATTATATCTGCGATAAAGCAACTTGGTGGAGAAGCGGTGTTAAAGCCTGTTTTTTCAAGGTTTGCTTCACAAGTTTATTTTGTGAATCAAAATAATTTGAAACATGTTATTCATCTTATCAATGTAAGCGAACAATATCCTTATGTTGTCCAAGAAAGGATTATCGGAAAATCGTTTTGCAGTTATACAGTATTAAAAGACGGAATGATATGTGCTCATAGTCATTATCCGGTGTATTTTACTGCGGGAAAAGGTGCCTCGATTACGTTTGAGTATGTTGAACATAAGGGGATCGAACAATGGATCAGTACTTTTTTTTCAGGAACGAATCTAACTGGTCAATTTGCGTTTGACTTTATTGAAACGGAAAATGGTGTGCTTTATCCGCTTGAATGTAATCCGCGGGCAACGAGCGGTGTCCATCTTTTTAAGGGGCTACCGTTGCCTAAAGCGTTTTTAAATTCATCATGCTCCGTATTAAAACCAAAAAAATCAACGAAAGTGATGCTTATTTTAGCAATGCTCACAATGGGATGGAGTGTTACTCATTTTTTAAAATGGTGCAAAACATTTTTAAACTCAAAAGATATAATTTGGTCAAGTAAAGATATGAAGCCTTTTTTTCATCAATTTTATGTATACTATAGCTTTTATCGCTTGGCGAAGAAAAATCATATTTCGCCAATTCAAGCAACGACGATTGATATTGAATGGAACGGTGATAAGCAATGATGAATATGCTCGTAACTGGAGGAACAGGTTTTTTAGGAAAAAGATTAGCAAGACGTCTTAACGATGAAGGCCATGCTGTTACTATAATTGGTCGAAATGAACAGATTGGCAAATTACTTGAAAAAGAAGGGATCTATTTTTATCAAGCTGATTTAGCTGATAGCGGGAAAATAGAAAATGCCTGCAAAAAGATAGATTACGTGTTTCATTGTGGAGCTCTTTCCTCTCCATGGGGAAAATATGACGAGTTTTATCAAGCAAATGTACTTGGAACGATAAATGTGATCAACGCTTGTAAAAAAGAGAAAGTAAAACGACTGATTCATGTTTCCACTCCAAGTTTATATTTTTATTTTAATGATCGTTTAGATGTAAAAGAAAATGACCCATTACCATCAAAGTTTGTGAATTATTACGCTGAAACAAAATATTTAGCGGAGCAAGAAATTGATCGGGCTTTTGCAAAAGGGCTTCCAGTTGTGACGATTCGGCCGCGGGCTTTATTCGGACCAGAAGACACGACGATCATCCCGCGGCTAATCCGTGCAAATGAAAAACGATTTGTTCCTCTCATTAACGGCGGTAATATTTTAATGGATTTAACATATGTTGACAACGTTGTCGATGCACTTTTACTTTGTATCGATTCGCCTAAAGAAACGCTCGGGAAAAAATATAACATTACAAATGGTGAAACTGTCGTTTTTAAAGATGTACTAGAAAAGTTATTTTCTACCCTTCAAAAACCGTTAAAAACAAAAGACATCTCTTATTCAAAAGTAATAAAGCTTGCCCAGTTTTTCGAATGGGCGTCAAAATATATTTTATTTGGAAAAGAACCTATCTTAACAAAATATTCTGTTAGTGTACTTGCTAAGAATCAGACGTTAAATATTGATGCTGCCCGTAAAGAGCTTGGATACAACCCGCGGATATCGATTGAAGAAGGGATAGAACAGTTTGTCGAATGGTGGGTAGCAGAATTAAAGTAATGATTAGAGGTTGAAACAATGGAAAAAGTAACGATGAAATTATTTCAGACAGGTTATTGCGTGAATCTTGAAAGAATGGTGTTAAGAGGAGGAAGCTTTAAAAAAGTTTCCTTTCCGGCATTAGTAGCGTTAATGACTCATCCTAAATATGGACATATATTATTTGACACTGGGTATGCCAGTCACTTTTTTACTGCAAGTAGATCATTTCCTTATTCAATTTATCCGAAAATGACCCCGATTCATTTTCAGGATGGGGATGGAATCAAGGATCAGTTAGCAAAAGAGGGGATAAGTTCAGACGACATTTCCTACATATTTATTTCTCATTTCCATGGGGATCACCTTGGCGGTCTTTTAGATTTTCCAACGACGACTTTTTTATGTTCTAAAAAAGCATATGAATTTGTGAAGGGTAAAAAAGGAATTGACGCATTAAAAAATGCTTTTCTTCCAGAGCTATTGCCAAAAGATTTTGAGCAGAGGGTTATTTATATTGATGAAGAAAAAACGGTAAGCTTGCCTGAAGCTTTTTCCCCTTTTAAGGAAGGCTGGGATGTATTTCATGACGGGAGTTTTTTTGCTGTCGATTTGACTGGTCATGCGATCGGTCAGCTCGGTTTATTTTTACATGATGAGGTGAGAGGGGAAGTCTTTTTATGTGCTGATGCCTGTTGGCAAAGTCAAGCATTTCGCGAAAGTGTTTTACCGAGTAAGCTCGCTTATTTGATGATGCCGGATATTAAAAGTTTCAAAAAAAATTTAAAAAAAATACACGAATTACAAAAACAAAACAACAATATTTTAATTTTGCCCACTCATTGTACTGAAATATGGGGGAAGTCGTATGAGTACAGTTAAGATTGTTTCAGAGTATGTAAAGCAAAAATATTTTCGCCGTTTTCATTCACGCGATGAGGTGAAAAGATACCAAGAAAAAAAGATTAAAAAGCATTTAAACTTTGTCCTAAAGAACTCTCCCTTTTATAGGGAGCTTTATAAAAATCATCTCCATCATGGGAGAATAGAAGATTGGCGAAGCCTTCCGATCATTGATAAACAAATGATGATGGAGCATTTTAATAAATTGAATATAGTGGGCATTAAAAAAGAAGAAGCTTTTGACATGGCAATTCAGGCCGAGGAAGACCGGAATTTTTCGCCTACGAAAAACGGGATTACAATCGGTCTTTCCTCGGGGACGTCAGGAAATAGAGGTCTGTTTATCGTATCTCCATCAGAGCGGGAACGTTGGGCTGGAGTGATTTTAGCTAAATTGCTTCCTCACAGTCTTTTACATAAACATAAAAACGCCTTTTTTTTAAGGGCGAATAGTAACTTATATACGACTACGCAATCAAAGCGAATTCAGTTTTGCTTCTTTGACTTAATGGATGATCTTTCGAAACATATGAATACGTTAAATCAATACGAACCTTCTGTATTAGTCGCGCCTCCGTCGATGTTAAGGTTTCTAGGAAAAGAGTTAAATAAAGGTACATTGAACATTTCACCCGAAAAAGTGATTTCTGTTGCTGAAGTACTTGATCCTATTGATGAACAGTTTTTACAAACAGTTTTTCAAAAACAAATCCATCAAGTATACCAATGCACAGAAGGGTTTCTTGCTTGCACATGTGAACACGGCACGCTCCATATAAATGAAGATATCGTTGCCATTGAGAAAGAGTACTTACATAATGATAAAGGGAGATTTTTCCCAATTATTACCGATTTTTCACGAACAAGTCAACCGATTATTCGCTATCGGCTTAATGATATTTTAACGGAGGAAGAAAAGCCTTGTCCATGCGGCTCCCCTTTCATGGCTCTTAAACAAATTGAAGGAAGGGCGGATGATATTTTTTATTTAAAGGAGAAAAACGGAAACGGTTTAAAAGCAATCTTCCCTGATTTCTTTCGCCGTGCAATGATGACAGCATCTAATGAGATCGAGGAATATCGGCTTGTTCAAGAAAGTATTCAACAAATCTCTGTTCAGCTAAAGTTAAAATCTGCATCTGAAATAAATGAAAGTGTAACAAAGTCAATTACCGCCATTTGTCAGCATTTTTCAGTAGAAGCTCCTAAACTTGTTTTCAAGCGATATGACTTTTTACCAGGAGAAAAGAAACTTCGACGGATTGAAAGGAGTCATTTTCCTATTGACAAAGATAAAATTATATAGCGGAACTGAGATAGAACAAATAGAATGGGCTTCAAAAACGAACGGGAAAGCAGTACAAAACTATTTTACCGAAATGCTTTTACATCAAGCTTCTTATTATATTGACAATGACAATGTAACAGCACAACTAATGATCCTTGAAATCGATCGGCTATTACTTCCGATAACAGTCTCAACCCCATATAAAGGGAATAGTTATGTTGTTTCTCCTTACACACAATACATCGATTATGCCATCGAGGAACTGCGTGAATTGAAACATCCTATTTTAGAAACTGGATTAAAAGGGATGTTGAAATTAATTGGCCGCTTTTTTTATAAAAGTGAGATCGATCGAATTGTAATTGTGAATAATTGGTTATTATCAACAAATTTATATGAAAATTTAAAAGAGGGACAAGCGAAAGAAATCACTTTATTTTTAGCGGAAAAATTTCCTGACTGTGCGATTATGTTTCGTTCTTTAACAAATACTCTTCATACGGATATCATTTCCGAATTGGGTAATATAGGCTGTAAGTTCATTCCTAGCAGGTCAATTTATTTATTTTATCCGCATAAGTTCAATACATTTTCAAAGCGGCAAAAAAAAAAGCGATCCGGCGTGATATGAAGTGAGTTTTTACATCAGAGCGGGTATGAAGTTGTATCGCATGATAGGATAACCGAGTCTGATTTAAAGATGGTCTGGGAACTTTATAAGCGACTTTATTTACAAAAATATTCATATTATAACCCACAGTTTAACGTCCGTTTTTTAACGAATGCTTGGAAACACCGCTTAATAGAATTTAAGCTGTTAAAAAAAAATAATCAAGTGTACGGAGTAGTCGGCTTTGTCGTTTGCAACGGGATGATGACTACCCCCATTTTAGGTTATGATACTAGCTTATCGAAAGAAGAAGGGTTATATCGCCTTTGTTCTATTTTATTAACCGACCATTCGCTTGAAAATGAAATACTGCTTCATCGCAGTGCTGGGGCAGGCCGCTTTAAACGGCTAAGGGGTGCAATAAATGAAATTGAATATTCACTTGTTTTTTGTCAGCATTTGTCTTTAAAACGAAAAAGTGTGTGGTCGTTTCTCGAAAAAACTCTAACTAAAATCGGCATTCCGCTTTTAAAAAAATATGAGCTTTAACTAGCCACAAAACTGTCAAATTCTTTTTGCAATTTTATGAACAAATAAAAAATAAGCATGAAAACGCCTTCTTTTGTTGAAGATATAATTAAAAAAAAAAAAGGTGGTGGTTTTGATGAATTTCCAATTAAACCGAATTAATCCAAACCAAACACAAGTCATGTTTACCGATGGTCGCTTTGAAACATTGACAAACGAAGAATTAGAGTATTTACTCGCACAAACTGATGCTGCACAATCTATACAATATGAAGAAGAGGGAGTAGCAATAGACTCTGTTCATTAATGTAAACGGGGTATCCAATCAGCCGATTTTCGGCTATTGAATGCCCTTTTTTATGTGTTCTTTACTTTATCGTCGTATCCTTTGTCATAAAAGGTTTGAAAGAATGTGAAATAGTCTTGTCTAAGTTTACGTGAGCGATAAAGTGGAAAAAGATAGCGATAGTGCAGTTTTAAGAAGAAAATCGAATTTTTGCTCAATACGATTAGCGCAACATCTGGTCTTTGGATTGGTTTATATCGTTAGTCAAAAATAGCATGTAATGATTCGTTATCATAAAGGAACACACAAAGTGTAGTTGGATTTTTTTTTTTAACCTTTTGGAGGTGCTATTTTTAATCTGTCTCCACAAGAGGCTGATATAAAGAAAAGAGGATCATTCAGTCTTCATAAAAGACTAACTATCCTCTCAAATGATAACCAAAGATAAAGAGTAAAAGTGGTGAACTTTGTATTGCTAATGATTTTACTTTAATCTATTTACAGTGATCGGATGAAGACTATGCTTCTAGTAAGCGAGATGCTTGTTGAAGCTCCTCATTTCGCAAGTAATGCAATGTATAGTGATCTTTAGAAATCTCATAAAGGTCATATATCTTTCCATGACGATTGATTTGTTCATAAAGCGATTTCCTCGTCCTATTCACTTTCATAGCATAAGGTAGTTTTTTTTCGCTGCTTTAATTGAGCGAGTGTTTTCTATTCGAATACGCATGTAAATTGTTTCAATATGAAGTTCGTAAAATAGTTCCGCAAAAAAAGCTTTCTTTGCCAAATGATTATAACCTTTCCCATGATACGGCTTTCCAAGCCACGTTCCGAGAAAACCAGCATAATTGTTAATATCATATAAATTGATCGTCCCAATTGGAGTAGACCATTCATCAAGAATTGTCCGTGAAATTAACTCGCCTCGCTCTTCCGCTTCAATCGTCTGTTTTGAAATAAAAAGAAACTCATCAAATGAATGTGCTTTTTGGCGTACAAAAGGGAAGACATCTGGGTGCGTCATCAGTTCGTACAAAGCGTAGCAATCTTGCAAATCACGTTTCTTTAGCATGTATATCCCTCCAATTTGAGGGCAGTCTGATCCTGAACGGATTTTGAGTCCACCCTCGAAATTTTTTATAAAGTTTCTAAAAAATTTCGGGGTGGGAATCGAACCCACTAGAACCAGTATACTGGTGGCGCACCATTTGCCTTCCCTAAATATCTCACGGCATTTCCGTTTTATTTGATTGTAAAAACATCATACAAAAAAACAAGCAAAAAATAAATAGATAATTTGTTAATTTTATTTAAAATATTTTCTGCGATTTTTAACAATTTAACAACGGGATTAACGATTGTGCTTCTTTTTCCAGTTTGTATAAATAAAATAAATAGAGGCAGAAACGATTGTCAAAAATATAATTGGTTTTAGAAATGGACGGGCATAATCTTTTATGTTGTGCCAATGCTCACCAAGCTCCATGCCAAGCAGTAAAAAGAGCACAGTCCAAGGAATGATCGCTGCAACTGTATAAACGGTGAATTGTGAAAGCGGCATTTTACTAATCCCCGCTGGAATTGAAATCGCATGGCGGATGACAGGAATAAATCTTGCGGTAAAAATCACTCCTGTTCCGTATCGATCAAACCAAGCTTCCGCCGCATTAAGCTGACGTTCATTAATGAATAAATAATTTCCGAAGCGATTCAGAAAAGGTCTTCCTCCGTATAAGCCTAACCAGTATAAAAAGATTTGTGCAAGCGTTCCGCCAATTACCCCTGCTAAAAAAGCACCAAAAAAATTAATTTTTCCAATACTAATTAAAAACCCTCCATAGCTTAAAACAATTTTGCTTGGAATCACTTCAATCATTAAACCGAGTGCAATTCCAAAATACCCAAGTTCCGCTAAATATTCGAAAATGGTTAATACAAATGTTTCCACTGCTATCATTCCTTCAAATATTTTAAAAAGCCCCTGTTGCTTGAAGAGTTAAAATTGTCATCCCTAAAATCCAAACATAAATGGCAAATAACTTTAAAGACTTTCTTTTTAAAAATTGAATCATCCAAACTACTGCTAAATAACCGAAAATGGCTGACGTTAAAGTAGCAACAAATAAACTGCTAAATGAAATATGCTCAACTTGACCAGTAAACATTTCTTTGAATTGGAGAATGACCCCGCCGCCAATTGCGGGGATAGATAGCAGAAATGAAAAATAAGCAGCTGTTTCACGATCAAGTTTGCGGAATAGACCAGCGGCAATCGTTAAGCCTGAGCGCGATACAGCCGGAAGAATGGCTGCGGCTTGAAAGGTACCAATAAAGAAGGCATCTTTATACCCGATATGCTCCATTTTTTTTGCCCCATTACGAATCCCGTCTGCCATCCATAAAATAAGACCGGTAAATAAAAATTCCCATCCAATCGTAACCCCTGTTTTTGATATCGAGTCAAAAAAATCATTAAAGAGAAATCCAATGATGACGGCAGGAATCGTCCCAATGATTAATAAAAATGATAATTTGCAAAATGGATTTCTTACTATTTTAACGAGTTCATGTTTGTAAACAACAAGAACAGCTAGTAGTGTCCCAACATGCAACATCGTATCAAGAAACAACCCCGCTTCGTCTAAACCGAACAAATGTCTTCCTAAATATAGATGTCCTGTGCTTGAGATCGGCAAAAATTCTGTTAAACCTTGAATGACACCTAGAAAAAAAGCTTCTATTTTTGACATCATTTCTAAAACCCCCAAACGATGATGTTTCCAATATAAAATGTATTCTTCTTGTCCAAAACAAGAACTACTTGTTTTATATTCATAAATTACACGGATAAAATTTCAAAAAATATGAATGAACGATTTGACATCATTGTGCGTCTTATAATTAACCAAACCGTAAGGAGGTTTTCAGAGTGGAATTATTACAATCGATTAATTGGGCTTTGCTATTACCATTTGTCGTGATCCAATTTATTCTTTTAATCATTGCCATTATTGATTTAGTTCGAAGTAAAAACACAAATGGTCCTAAATGGGTGTGGGCACTCGTCATTTTATGCATTAGTATTATCGGTCCAATTGTTTATTTCATCTTTGGAAGGAGAAATGATTAATGGCTGTAATCAAAGTTAAAGGCTTATCAAAAAGATTTCAAAATAAAGAAGTAGTAAAAGGAATTGACTTTCTCTTAAAGAAGGGGAAATGTATTGCCTTATTGGGACCAAACGGTGCAGGAAAAACAACAACACTTCTCATGCTTGCTGGATTAATGAAGTCATCAAGTGGAACAATTCTGTTTGAAGATGTTAAGAAGGGGAGCGATATTCGCAAATATATCGGTTATCTTCCGCAGCACCCTGTTTTTTACGATTGGATGACAGGACGGGAATTTCTTGAGTATGTTGGGAAACTAGCTGGTTTATCTAGCAGTCTTGCACAAGAAAGGGCATTGGAACTACTTGAACTCGTTGATATTTTAGATGCGAAAAACCGCAAAATCGGTAATTATTCAGGAGGAATGAGACAGCGTTTAGGAATTGCACAAGCGATTATTCATCGGCCACAGCTCGTGATGCTTGATGAACCTGTATCTGCTTTAGATCCATTTGGTCGCCGTGAAGTGTTGACGCTATTAGAAAAACTAAAAAAAGAAACAACGATATTATTTTCTACTCATATTTTAAATGACGCCGAAGAAGTTTGTGATGAAATTTTATTTCTTCATAACGGTCAAATTGTCGAATCAGGAACGATGGATGAGCTTCGTGACAAACATCAACAAGCGAAAATTGATTTTGTGTTTCATAAAAAAACAGAGGAATACGTACGTTCCTTCACAGATCAGCACCTCATTTCTTCAATCATTGTTGATGGAAATAAAGCAAGTGTCATCGTCACAGATGTAGATGCAGCTAAATCAGCATTTCTTAATGAAATTTCAGAAAAAAACTGGCCGCTAGTAAAGTTTGAAATTAGTAAAATCACACTTGAAGATGTTTTTATGAAGGTGGTGCAAAAATAATGAGGCAATGGTCGATTTTATTAAATAAAGAAATACTTGAGATGTGGCGGAGCTTTAAATGGATCTGGGTTCCGATGACGTTTATTTTACTAGGAATGATGGATCCGCTAACGTCTTATTATATGCCGCAAATTCTTGATGCAGTAGGAGACCTTCCCGAAGGAACAATTATTGAAATTCCGACTCCAAGTGCACAAGAAGTGTTAATGATGACGGTCAATCAGTTTAACATAATGGGTGTATTAGTCATTGTTTTATTAACAATGGGTTTAATTTCTGCTGAGCGCAAAAGTGGTGTTGCTGGGATGATCTTAGTGAAACCAGTTTCAGTAGCTTATTATGTAACTGCAAAATGGACAGGTGCTCTTTTATTGCTTTTGTTATCATATTTTTTAGGGTTTTTAGCTAGCTGGTATTATGTCGGTATTTTGTTTGAACCTATCCCATTCGGAGATTTTTTCATCATCTTTATGCTTTATGGAATTTGGCTCATATTTGTGTTAACTGTATCGTTATTCTTTAATGCGATGTTAAAGTCACCGGGAGCAGTTGCATTTACCTCTTTATCCGTGATCATTATTTTAAATTTAGTTGGCGGGTTACTTTCTCATTGGCTTAAATGGAGCCCGTCTCAATTATCTGTATATGCTGGCAGCTTTTTAACTTTAGGTGAATTGCCTGATGAGATTACTGGTACTGTTCTCATTTCATTCATTTTAATTGTGATGTTGCTTATTTTCTCAGTATTCATTTTTCGGAAAAAAGAACTTGCAACTTAAAGAATAAACAAGCTGTCTATAAGACTGTAATTAGCCTTATAGACAGCTCCAATGAGGTAGCTAGTCATTTTTGTCAACTAGATTCATATAAGCATCTTTAACATCTATTTTTTCTTTCACTATTCCTGTATCGAAGAGCCAATTTGCGACCTCTGCCCAAACAGCTTCATCTTGATAACCAAATGGCAACTCATCATCATTCATTAATGGAAGAAGGACGTTTAAGCTTTCTGTTTCAACATCTTGATCAAGAGGAAAGCTTTCATTTTCTTGCCCAAGCAGTATATTTAAGCCGCCTTTTGGATCTTTTGTTACATCTTTTTGTCCTTTTGAAACTGCTTTCCAAAATCTTTTAAACAATTCCTCATTTTCTTTTAATCCTTTTTCACTTGCGACGAGTACAAGTTCATAGTAGTCAGGAACACCGAAATCTACAGGGTTAATCGTTATCATCGGATGCCCTTCTTTCTCAAGCAGTACACGTTCGTGGTTAATATAACCGCCAATAATTCCATCGACTTTCTCAGTAGAAATAGCAGGAATTAAATCCCACCCAACATCAATCATATTTACTTTTTTTTAGTCGCCGCCGTCGCTATTTACCATTACATTTAAAATCGCTTCTTCAATTTCAATTGAAGAGTAGCCGATATTTTTCCCTTCAAGATCTTTCGGACTATTAATATGACTTGTTTCCGGCACCATTAAATGATCAAGTGGATGCCGCACAAAAGCAGCTAGGGAAACGACTGGAATCCCTTCGGCACGCGAAACGACGACTTGAGGCTGGTAGCTAATTGCTAAGTCTACTTTACCAGCAGCTACAAGTCGCAATGGATCGTTCGTTTCTGCTGGCATTTTAATATCAACATCGATTCCTTCTTTGGTAAAATAGCCTTTTTCAACGGCTGTATAAATCGCAGAATGAACGGCATTAGGATACCAATCTAGCATAATACTTACTTTTTCAGTCGTCTTTTCATCCTTTTTTCCTTCTTCATTATTTTGCGTACAGCCTGCAAAAATAAATACGATACAACTAATCATGAATCCTATAAAAAAGCTTCGTCTCATAAAATACCATCACCTTTTCTTTTCTAGCTTCCATTTTAATATTCGCCGTTCTAATATCGTCACGAGTAAAAAAAAGCTCATCCCTAAAAACGATAAGATTGTGACAGCAGCAAACACACCTTCTGCATTCAAATTACCTGACATTCTTCTACTGTAATAGCCAAGTCCCTCACTTGCCCCAAGCCATTCCCCGATTGTGGCGCCAACAACTGAAAAAACAATCGCAAGCTTCAAACCTGAGAAAAATGACGGCAATGCCATTGGAATTTGTATTTTAGTAAACAATTGCCAACGACTTGCGCCCATTGATTTTAACAATTCGGTATATTCTGGATCACTGTTTTTAAGTCCATCATACGTGCTTACGACAATTGGAAAGAATGTAATTAAAACAGTTACAGCAACTTTACTCCAAATGGTATAGCCAAACCATAAGACGAACACAGGAGAGAGGGCGATAATCGGAATCGTTTGTGATATTAACACAACTGGATACAGCATTTTCTCAATAGACTTTGAAAAAAACATTGCCACAGCAAGACTTGATCCGCCGATTAAGGCAATCATAAATCCAAGGGCAACTTCCTTTAATGTAGCGGTTAAATGTTCGCCAAACAGTGATTGTTTATGTTCAATGATCATTAGTAATATTGCCGATGGTGCTGGAATAATAAATGAAGGTACCTTTTCCAGTTGAACTGCTAATTCCCAAATGAAAATAGTCGTAATAAAAAAAAGAAAAAATAAGCGATATTGGGTAAAAAACGTCTTTAATCTATTCATTGGAAATTCGCTTCTCCAAATTTTGTCGATATTTTATCATTTCTACTGTATGAATCATTTGAGCATTTCTAGGACGCGGCAGTTCTACTTTAAACTCTTCTGCTTGATCATTTGGATGTAATAGGATAATTTTATCACTTAACAATACGGCTTCCTCTAAATCATGGGTAATAAAGAAAATCGTTTTATTTAATTGCTGCCAAAATGATAATAGCCATGAATGCATCTCTCTTTTTGTTAAGGCATCAAGAGCACCGAATGGTTCATCCAATAACAAAACTTCTTTTCCTGTTAACACTGTTCGCAAAAAAGCAACTCGTTGTCTCATACCGCCCGAAAGTTCAGACGGAAGAGCATTTTCATACTCTAATAACCCAACTCGTTCCAGCCATTCTCGCGCTTTTTCTTTTGTTACGAGTGAGTCCTTTTGAATTTCTCTGACGAGCATTAAGTTTTCAAGTACGGTTCTCCACGGCAACAAAAGATCACGCTGAGGCATATAACCGACACATCCCAACGAGGCTGGATGACCGTTCACACATATTTCTCCTTCTTCTGCGTTAATAAGTCCAGCTATTAATTTAAATATTGTGCTTTTTCCAGTCCCACTTTTTCCTATTAATGAAACAAACGTTCCTTTGTCTATTTGGAGATTTAATTTGTTAATAATATTTTTTTTATTTCCTGAATTATCAATGATTCCATAAGTAACATTATGTAAATAAAGCGTCATTTTTCCACCTTCAGTCTTTCAATTAACTAGTTAAACGAGGAACACCTCTCTTTTTCAGCTTGAAGACAATTGTTGCAGGTGAGGTGCACAGCACATTTGTCACAATCTGTTCTTTTTTCGAACGAAACATGATTAATAAAAAAAACAAACCACTCTTTAGCATAAAGAGTGGTTTATATTAAAATATGTTATGATATATTTTAATGATGATCGCCACTTCCCTACGCAGGTATTAACCAGTTCAGGTTCAAAGGGTCTAGAACAAAGTTCAATCTCAGCCAGTACGGCCCCCCTAGTGTTACACGTTTATTCGATTGAAATTATCATAACAAGAATATAAGTAATTGTAAAGATGAGAGAAGTAGTGTTGCTATTTACCAAAAATGAACATTTTCAAGATTGCTGCATATTCTCTTAAATACATGAATATTTTTTTTTTTTTTCGTTGCCGGTGTTTCTGCGGCTAATGGATAGGCTTCAATTTTCAATTTTTCTGCTAACTTAACAGAACGATATAAATGGAAATCATTACTGACAATAACTGCTTTTTCAATTCCATACAGCTTTTTTGTAAATAATAAATTTTCATAAGTAGAGGTAGATCGATCCTCAATTAAAATACGATCTTTTTGGAGCCCTTCCTTTTCAAAAAATCTCCGTAGCGCTTCAGCTTCTGCAATCCCTTCGTCAGGACCTTGACCGCCAGTTAAAATGACTTTTGTATCCAAATTATTTTGTAAATATTCAAGAGCTTTTTGCGCTCGATTATATAAGCTAGGGGACATCTCTTCTCCATTCACCTTTGCTCCTAACACAATTAAATAGTCAACTTCCCCCGGCGGCGTCTTGCTTGCAGTCGTCATGATCTGTAAGTGAAAATAAGAAATCATCATGATTACGATAAAAAGCACTAGTAAAATAAGCTTCTTTTTCAAATATTTCAACATCCCATTCATGTTTTATTTAAATAGTTAATAGATATAGTAAGGACAGTGAACAGTTAATAAGTTTTTTACAAGGAGAACTTTATGAATATTCAACAACATTACCGGCAAAACGCCGTTTCTTCATTAAATGGAGGGTTAGCAGCATTTATTCCCGCTATTTTAATAGTCATCCTCACGATCAAACTCGGCGATTTTTATCAAACTTTTCTTTTCACGATTCCATTCCTAACTTATAGTATTGGCAGCTATGTTTTATTTTTACAATATGACTATAAAGCAAAGCAAGTTTGTTGGCAAGAGAGCGACAAGAAAACACCGTCATTACTTACAGGAACTGATTTTTTATTAACTTTTAACCCAGACTTATCACTCCACATTCTTATTTTTCATCAAAACGGCATTTTAGTAGGTGAAATAAAAGAAATGAAAACTACTGGAATAAAAGAGCGTAAAAAATATGCTCTTTATGACGAGAGGGGAGAGATAAAGGGAATCTATCATTTGAAAAGGAGAAAGAGAAAAGAAAGCTATTTTTATGATGCAAGGTATAACTTAATCGGCATGTACGAGGAGAAGAACTATTATTTTAAAAAAACAAGCACATTGATAGATGAAAAAGGAGTAAAATGTTATCAAGTAAATCACGAAAGTGGGTGTGCTGATTTTTCTGTTTTAAAAAAGAATGAAAAAAAGCTGGCTAATTTAAAAATTGGCTGGCTTCCGCTTGAATGGGGGAAGCGATTCAAAGATAGTAATACACCTGTATTAACGTTTCATCATCAAGCGACTGCTAAAGAAAAGATCATTATTTTTGGTTATTTAGCCAATCATTTTTATCAGTATGATATGTAAGGCATTGTTCATGTAGAAATTGATCATAGATGATAAAATAAAGGAAATTATGAAGGGAGGAGAAGTGGTATACTTCCAGTTAGCGAATAGAAACAGTTATTTATGGGCTGATAACATTTCCCCTTTTTTTATTTACGTATAAGAGCACTTATTATAATATAAGAGGATGATCGTTTATGAAAAAGTTTCTCATCGGTGCAGCTATTTTAATCGCGGTTTTGTTTGTTATTGATAAAACTATTTTAAAAGAGAAAGGAATAGCTGTTAAGATTAATGAGCATGAAAAATATGAAAAAGCAAAAAATCCGAGTGAGCTGCCGATCGGCTTAGAAAAAGGTGAACGAGCACCAGACTTTACATTGACAGATTTAAAAGGAAATACAGTTAAATTGAGTGACTTCAAAGGAAAAAAAGTAATGCTCAATTTTTGGGCAAGTTGGTGTCCGCCTTGTAAAGCGGAAATGCCTTATATGGAACAAATATATAAGAAATATAAAAAAGAAGACATTGAAATTGTTGCTGTCAATTTAACAGCAACAGAAAAAAAAGCTGACGATGTTACTCATTTTGTCGAGGAATACGGACTAACTTTTACAATTCCACTTGATGAACAAGGGGAAGTAAGTGCCCAATACGGAGTAATGGCCTACCCAACCAGTTATTTTATTGATACGGATGGCGTTATCCGCAGTAAAGCAATCGGAGCTGTAAGCGAGGACCAGATGTTAAAAGAGTTGCTAAAGCTTCAATAAAATGTGGTTAATCATTAAACATTTTTACGGTCAATAAGAGGAGGACACATGAAAAAGATTATTATTTTAATTTTCATTGCAGTAATCGGTATTGGAGGTTATTTTGGCTATCAATTTGTCATGGGGCTTATGTCAGATAAAGTAATTGAAGAAGTGGCAAATAACGTTTCCGATGAAGAGATTGAGACGATGTTAAATGAACCGTCTATTCAACAATTAATCGGCGAAAATGTGGATGATATTCAAAATATTGATTTAAGCAAAACCGATCTTCCTTTTAAAACAAAAGAGGGAGCAATTAAATCTTTAGCAAAAGAGTTTTCAGTCGGTGAAATCAAAGATATTGCTTCAAAAGTTCAAAGTGGAATGAGCAGTGAAGAAAAAGCAGAATTATATGAAATGGTCACTGAACGCTTAACAGAAGAAGAAATGGCAGCATTAAAAATGATCGCCATCCAAGAATTGCAGAAAAACCAATAACCTCAAAAAGCCGCTGTTCATCAGCGGCTTTTTGACTGTCGGCAAACGCTCGCAATCTCCGTTAGTTACTCTACGTGTAACCCCATGAACTGCATGCTCCATTTGCTTCTATAAATCAGGGTGACAGGGTGATCTCTTCCATGCAAAATCCAATTTCTATTGATGAATGGTAAGCCCGAATTCAAACAACGCATATAAAATAGAAGCACCTCCTGGTACGATAAGCGTATCTATTAAAAAAGGAGGTGCTTTTCAAATGCCACAACAAAAATTGACTATTGTCCCCGTTACATTACATACCGAAAACAATAATTCTTCTAGTTCAGTTCCAGCTGAGCTTTCCTCAAAACCTGCTTGCATGATTAAAACAGCAGCTGCGGAAATTGCCTTCTTCAACGGCGTAGAGGAGCACGTCATCCAAGCAATCATGAGGGAGTTGAAACATTGGTGAAACATGATTATACGGATGTGAAAAATATCTATATTATCTGTGGGAAAACGGATATGCGGAAGGGGATTGACGGATTGGCTACTCTAATTCAAGATTCTTTTGAATTAGACCCCTATGGCGACTCTATATTCTTATTTGCCGGATGGAAGAAAGATAGATATAAATGTCTGTATTTCGATGGGGATGGCTTCGCCATGCTCTATAAACGACTGGACAATGGTAAGCTACAATGGCCTAAAGATGAACAAGCAGTTCGTAATCTATCTCAGAAGGAGCTCAGGTGGTTGCTTGAGGGGTTATCCATTCAGCAGCCAAAGGCCATTCAACCATCGCCAAAAGGCACGTTCTGAACTTTTTCTACCTATTTTTCCTTTATTTCAAGGTTTAAAATGATTATAATAGGAGTACGAAAATGGACGAAAAGTGGTGAACATTGTGGGAAAAGACTCTTCTTCAAAGGACAAATTAATTCAATTACTCGAAGAACAATTGGCTCATTCGAACCAGCAAAATAAAGAATTAATGAAGAAGATTGATTCTCTATCACAGCAAGTTCGCCAGCTAACAAAAGCTTTATATGGTTCTAAAACGGAGAAATCTAAATACAATGCGCCAGACGGGCAAGCCTCTTTATTTGATGATGACTCGTCTTTTAGCGATTCTGAGCACACAGAAGAACAAAGCCAACAGACGATTTCTTATACTGTTGTACGAAAAGTTCAAAAGAAAAAAAGAAACGATTCATTACATGATGACATTGAAGTAGATGACATTCATCATCATCCAGAAAATACAATCTGTGAGTGTTGCCAAGGGCAAATGATTGAGATCGGCAGCACAATCGTACGTGAAGAGGCAGAATTCATTCCAGCAAGGATGAAGAAAATTCAACACATTGAACATGCTTATGGGTGTACAAAAATGTAAGGGGGATTCATCCCAACCAGCGCAAATAAAACGTGGGAAAGCACCACAACCAGTTATTCAACGCAGTATTACTAGTCCCAGTGTACTTGCCAAAGTTATCTATGATAAATTTGTGCAGTACTTACCCCTTCACCGTCAGGTGAAGGAATGGGTTCGTTATGGACTGGATACGAATGACAAAAACCTTTCCAATTGGGTCATTCGTGTAGCAGGTGATTGGCTACTTCCTATCTATGAAACGAATGAAAACGATCATGATGGCAAAATCCGTTTTACATATTGATGAAACGTATGCAAAAATTATTAATCGTTCTGACGGTAAACCGGGTCAAGCCAATGCCTATAACTGGGTCTACCGAAGTATACCTTGCCAGGGGCCAACGATAGTTCTATTTCAAAGTTCATTATCACGTGCACGTTCAGTTCTTGAAAGTTTTATTGAAGATTATTCAGGAACGATTATCTGTGATGGTTATTCTGCATATGACAAAATTGAAGGAATCAGCTTTGCGAATTGTTGGGCTCATGTTCGGCGTTATTGGCTGAAAGCAGACAGCAAAAATGGCCGAATTGGTGTGAAGTATTGCGATGATTTGTATCGGCTCGAGAGGAAGTTTAAACATTTGTCCCCGAGTAAACGTAGAAAAAAACGCAAAAAGTTTTCAAAGCCAATAGTGGAGGAATTCCTTAACTGGGTTGAAACATCGCCATTCTTCGGAAAAAATGCCCTTGCGAAGGCGGCAGAATATACACTTAATAGAGCTGATGGATTAAAGGCATTCTTATATGATGGCCGGATTGAAATTGATAATAATCCCGCGGAAAAAATGCCATCCGACCCAATGTCATTGGAAGAAAAAATTGGCTATTTTCGGTCAGCGAAGCTGGGGCAAAAGCCAACGCCATTTGTTTGAGTATCGCAGAAACAGCCAAAAGTAACGGCATCGATTTCTACGAATATATAAAAAAAGCTTTTGACCGATCTACCAAATTGTAGTATCCATCAAAACCCTGAAATTTTAGATCTATATATGCCATGGTCGAAAATGATCAAGGCAGAATGTAGTAAATAAATGAAATTAGCCGTATTTTGACCAAAAAGATCATGAAATACGGTTAATTGTCATGCGCACCAGAAGGTGCGCATATTTTTATAGTTCGGGCTTACTGTGAATTTTACAAAAAGCAATTGAAGAGCTTTGGGAAAAATCAGAATACCGCGATATAATATTAGCTGACAAGTCTACGAGTAGGATTGCCCAAATTTTTTTTGAACAAAAAAACTATGAGATTCAGGCAAATGTGATATTACAAACATTGACAAGAAAAATAATATTTAAGTTAACTTTTCCTATTACTATCTTGATTGGCTATATGTCTTTCAAGGTTTTTTGATTATGAATAAAAAGAAAAAATTAGGGATATTGATGGTGAAAGTTGAACCGTGTCGAGTATATTTTCGAATTTCCATCAAAGGGCAAGAAAGAGATGGATATAGCTTTGAAATATTAAAAAGGATTCATCATCACTTTTTGTGAAATAACATAAAAAAGGAAAACATTTTTGAATTCCTGGTAATAATGTTAGCACCACTCAAACATTAATAGGAGGTTCTAAAATGTTTTCCGTGTTACTAGAATTGCCAGAATTTAAAGTAGTTAAACGTGAGATTTTTGATACGCATTATTTTGTTCATGTAGAGAAAAAAGAAAGAAAAGAGCGCTGCGTCTATTGTGGATTTCATTCCTCGTCTGTCCATGATAGAAGGACAAGAAAAGTACGTGATTTATTTGTATTAAACAAACCAATATTTCTCATTATTCACATGAAAAGATATCGGTGCCAAAACTGTAAAGAAGTCTTTTCTTCTTCTTTTTTGATCTGTAGGATCACATCAGCACTATACCCATCGTTTTCGCCAGTTTATCTATGAACAAGTACTCGGAACAACCATTCAAGACATAAGCCGGAAATATAAAATAGCTTACTCAACAGTGGAACGTATTTTCTATTCGGTTGCTCATGAAAAAGCAAAGGAACAGGAGGCATTCATCCATGAAAGGCAAAAAGATCATGAAATCACGTTAAGCTTGGATGAAGTGGCCGTTCGAAAGGGACATACCTATGAGACCGTTCTTTATGATGCTGATTTAGGGGTGGTGATGGGTATGCATCAAAATCGTCATTGTGCCTCTACTATGGAACTTTTGTCAGTAAAAAACGTGGTGATTGATACCCATTCATAAGGCAATTCAAAATCTTTTCCCACACGCACAGATTATTGTTGATAAGTATCAACTGTCGACAGGCTATTCTTCTCTGCCGATTGTTGGAATGGGAACGAAACCGCTCGGTGAGATTCGTCCGCAAATGTTTTCGGTGAAGAGTGAAGGTAAGAAGGTAACTAATACTAATAGACTTATTCCAGGTAAACCAGGTGTTGTTACAGGAGGAAATTCTACAAAATTAGGGAAAAATTTATTGGAATCCATGGGTCTTCCTAGTTCTGTATCATGGAAGGGGTATCAAGCACAACATATTATACCTAAAAACTTAAAGAATCATCCTGTATTAAAGAAAATTGGAATAGAAATGGATCATGCTAAAAATGGGATATTTTTACTAATTCCCACAAAAGACCCAAGTGCTTTGTCTAGACATAGAGGATTTCATAGTATATATAATAATGTTGTTAAAGATCAACTAGATAAGTTAAATATTAATCGAAGCGTTGATGAGCTAGAAAAACAAGTATTCGAATTACAACAAATATTAAAAAAGGGAACAGAGAGCGGCTTGCCTTTGTACAAGTCAAAAGTCTTGGAGATCGGTATTGAAAAATTTTATAAAACAAGACTAAATGAAGAAATAAAGATTTGGCAAAGAGGTGGCGGTGCTACTGAAGAACTTTGGGAAAGGTGGATAAATAAATGAAATACGGAGAAAACACCCAATTAGTCGAAGAAGTTATTAACTTTATTATAAATTTGCAACTTTTTCATAACGAAAATCTTTTAAATTTTGATATTGTCATGATCAATGATTATGAAAGAGCAAGAGAATTAGCATGGTCTCAAGATTTGGATGAAGTTGAAAATGTTTGGGATGATATTAAATCTTACGAAAGTGGAGAGATCATTGGGAAATTGTATGAAAATAATTTAAATTCTAAGGAACGTCCCTTAAGAGAAATTATACAATCACCCCACAAATATCCAAGTGATTTTGTATCAAGATATATTGATATTTTTGAAGAAATAGTCGGAGATTTATATATGTGTGCACTAAATCGTTTAGTAAATGGGAAAGTTGGCAAAGTTCAATCTTTATGAGAAAATCTTTGAAATTTATAAACTTGGTGGTTGGCCTTGTGGATGGGGAGGTGGCAAATATCCAGAAGGGAAAATAATCGTATATTCACCTGAGAAAGAACAATAGAATTTTTTTGGGGTAATCTATTATGAAGAAGAAGCTGCGAAATCAAATAGAATTATCAAAAAACCTTGAGATATTTTAAACTGCACCCTGTTAAGTAGACAGTGGAAATAATAAAAATGTATTTAAGTGGTTTTAGCCCTGTATTTCATTGAATTAAGGTCGTTTAATCTTTTCTGTAGACGTTTATGATTGCAAAAGTGAATGTATTCCTCTATTGCTTTAGATAGCTTCTCGAAGCTCTCATACTTTTCAAATAGTATTTTTTTCGCACTTCAGTGTTCACCACAAGGCCTTGATAGAACCATTTTTAATACATTTTCTCAAGCTGCGATACAATTTATCCAAGACCCTATTCGTACAGCGGAATCTGTCGCACAGGTTGTGACCGATTCAGTTGAACAAGAAGGCATCATGTATGCAACTGGTTCTGCCTTGCCGTCTCTCATTCCAAGCACCTTATTAAAAGGAGTAAAAGGTCTTTCTAGCGTAAAGAGTCCTGGAAAATCACCGAAAGTGAACAACAGTAAACCATACAGCAAAGAATTTATCCAAGAAAAGATTAACGCAGCGAAAGCAGAATTGGGCAAGATGAAAGTCCCTGTACTTTATCGAGAGCAACTGTCGACAGGCTATTCTTCTCTGCCGATTGTTGGAATGGGAACAAAGCCGCTTGGTGAGATTCGTCCGCAAATGTTTTCGGTGAAGAGTGAAGGTAGGGAGAAGATAACTAAGGATACGGGTGAAGGTATTAGGATTATTCCTGGTACTCCGGGTGTTGTAACAGGAGGGAACTCTACTAAATTAGGAAAAAAAAATGATAACAGAAATGGGGCTTAAACGTTCAACAAAATGGAGTGGATATCAAGCACAGCATATTATTCCTTCTGAAATGGCAGATAACCCTGTAATTAAAAAGATAGGTATGAACTTTGATGATTCATCAAACGGTATTTTTCTAAGAGTACCAGATGATAATATAAGTACAATGGCTAGACACAGAGGATATCATTCTGTTTACAATGAAGTAGTTGCAAGAGCATTAAATAAAATGGATATTAACCAAAGTATTGATAGTTTACAAAAGCAGGTATATGATTTGCAAAAAAAATTAAGAAAATTACAGGGGAATGGTTTACCATTGTACCCAAGCCAAGGTGCAACAGTAGAACTTTGGGAAAGAAAGCTAAAACAATTGGAAATACAAAATAAGTAAATATCAGTAAGGTGGTAAGGTGTAATGGAAAATAAAGATATTAGTTTGCTTGAAGAATTACTTTATAATACAAATAAAGAGGATACAATTAGCCGAATAAAAAGTATAAATAATCCAATAATCCTTCATTGTTTTGCAGCAAATTATAATTGGAATAGTGGATTTGATATACCAAATGCAATTCTTGAAAATAAAGATTGTGATTTAGGAACGGGATTACTAATGTTTCATTATGCAGATGGATATCGACTATTAGAAGATCCGGAGGAAGTTTCGAATTCTCAATTACAAGAATGGAAGGTTTTTATATTAAAACTTCAAAATAAAATTATGAATTTGGAGTTTAAAACACAAAATATATCATTTAACCCTGAATTAACAAAAATTCAAATATTCAAGTTAAAAAAAAGCAACCCAAGTATTTCAGATATTCTTATTAGTGAGTCACCAGGAAACATAATTGATATTCCTAAAATATAAATAAACATTAAAAACTCATTACAGTAAATAAATGAGTTTGGTTATACTGATTTTATAAAGCCTATTATATTAATTTATATTTTATCATTAGCGTTGCATAAATAAAGACGGAATATTCTGTAAATAGACCAGTGTTATTTTTTGCTAAAAGAACAAGGGCTAAACAAAGGTGCTCTGTCCATTTAGTAAAAATATACATTTAATACTTAGGTGACAGCAACTGTGTATGTGTTTACGGACTTGCTCTATTGTCGAATTTGCGAATCCAAATGTAAGCAGGCTTCCAAAGTGCTGCCTTTAACCAACGACTAATCCAGAGTAGGGCTTTTTTGCTTTTCATCTCCAGTTGGATTAGAACATTTAGACAGTAGGCAATGAGTGCAAGATAAATTTGATTTTGAATCGCTGTTTCACCCATACCATAAAAGTGTTTGATCTTTACATGCTGTTTTAGCCATTTAAAAAACAGTTCAATCGCCCAACGTTGACGATAAATTTCGCTGACTTCGTCAGGTTCTAAATCGAAGCGATTCGGTTATTAACCTAAGAATGTTTCCTTTTGTGTCCTCAACTTCAAGGAGGCGGAAGACATTCTCTGTACGATTTTGAGTAGAGCCAATGTAAACCATTCTATCTGATAGAACAGTAGACTTTTCAGGAACCGAAAAGGATTCTACCTCACGAATGACGGCGTTTTTCTTTAATCTTGATACAAAGAAGTAGCCATCATCCATCATTCGATCGAACCGTTCGTAATCAACATATCCGCGGTCAAACACATACATGGCTTCCTTATCATCAACGAGAATTTCCAATTGATTTCTGTCATGTTCTTTGGCTGTTGTAATGACTGCTTTTTCAGGGTATACAGTATCATTATTCATGAACACAAGTCGCAAATGCAGCTTGACACCAGCTTTTGTTTTGCGGAATTTTGCCCACTTATAATTCGTCAGGTTTAATGGAAGTGTACTGGAGTCGATGATTTTTAATGGCATATGCTTTCCGTTTTTAAAGTGAATTTCTTTTATTTGGTGCACAAGCTCCAAAAATAATCGGGAAAGAATAGCTGGATTGACTTCATTGTTTTTTCTTGATAATTGAGATTTACTGATTGATTCAAAACCTAAGGCTTTTTGAAGTTGATCATGAATCAGTGCGTCACTCATTTCTTCCAGACTCTCGAATCCTTGTAATTGAGCAAGCAACATAAGCTTTATGTAGGCTACAGTTGTCAGTTTTTTCGTATAATGATCTTGCTTACTTTCTTCTACTTGTTCAAAAAGTATTTTTGAGTTTATAGGTGTTATCCATTTACCAAATGATGATTTTAGTGTATTCTTGTCCATATCGGTTATCCTTTACTATTGGATTTGGACAGGGAATCACCTGTACCTCCATTGTAAAGGATTTTTTATTGCTTGAAAATTAATTACTAACTATTAGGAATCCTCATAACCTTCAATATTCATTAATGCAACGCTAGTGTAGACAAATATACTCTTATATGTACTTTTCTAAATATCTTAGTGAAGAGCAAAAGAGTAAAGGCAAGGTAAAAGAAGCGCTTAATAGCATGAAGATAAAAATTGAAAATGACATTCCTTTTATAGATTTACAGTTTAATCATATTTGTGAAGATTAGGGGGTGTCCAATAAGTAGATTTTCTACTATTGGACGTCCCTTTTTATGTTCAAGATTCAAAAGTATTGATTGAAAAAGGGGAATCTAAACATTCCCGATATTCTCATTAATAAAATCACCAGGAGAAGTGGTTGATATTCCGAAAATATGATGTGATTGATTTAAACCTTGAGTGGCTATATGCATTTCAAGGTTTTTTCGTAATTAAAAAAAGTTTTACGGTTAAAAAGTTTCCAGATTTTAATGAAAAATTCATAGTAGTAGATTTAAAGAATGATTGAAGTGACATATAAATAAATGGGGATGTTTGAAAATTGAGACTTCACGAAGGTTATTCATCATACTCGCCTAATTCTCCTTCTTTTCTCCTCTTTTAAATCAATCTTTTACGATAGAAATAGGATGTTTCAAAAATATCGCATGAATCATGATGATGCTTTTGAAATCGAGCAAATTCTCAAAAGCGATATTAGGTAAAGTCTTGCATCAAGTGAGAACAAAAAAGAACTCATCATGTAAAGATATTCCCAATTTAATAACGAATTGTTTTGTGGGATTTCTAGTCGTAAGTAAGTCACCCTTTATTTATCATTGACATTAAATCGCTTGCTAAATTAATATTATGTTATATATTCGATAGATATTAAAACATAATATTATATAGGAGGCGGAGGAAAGTGAATATAAAGGCATCGAGAAAAGAATTAGTCGAGGTTGCAAAAGGCGAGCGAGCAGCTCATTTATTTATTAAAGGCGGTACAGTCATAAATGTCTATTCTGGAGAGTTGTTAAAACAAAATCTTGCAATTTATGAAGACTGCATTGCTTATATTGGTCATTCGGAACATTGTATCGATAAGAGTACGAAAGTGATTAATGCGGAAGGGATGTATGTTTCACCTGGATTTATTGAGGCACATGCCCATCCATGGGTCGTGTATAACCCTATCAGTGTTACTAGTAAAGTATTGCCACTCGGCACAACAACAACAGTAAATGATAATTTGTTTTTTTATATGCATATGGGTGTTAATGGATTTAAAAAATTAATCAGCGATTTAAAACAATTGCCAGGAAACTTTCTTTGGCTCGTCCGCCTCATTTCACAAGCGGACTATCCAGGCGAGCGGGAGTGGTTTAACGAACAGGATGTTCAACAACTGCTTGAACTTGATGACGTTGTCGGTACAGCTGAAGTCACTCGCTGGCCGTTATTGTATCATGGTGATCCTTTTTTGCAACATACGATGGATTATGTAAAAAAGCTAGGTAAAATATCAGATGGTCATACTGCTGGCTGTTCGTATGAGAAATTAAATGCGATTGCCGCAGCTGGAGTTAGTGCATGCCATGAAGCAATTACAGCTGAAGAAGCAATCGATCGGCTTCGATTAGGCTTATGGACAACATTACGTAACAGTTCCTTGCGTCCAGATTTAGCGGAAATAATTAAACTAATTACCGAGAAAAAAGTGAACATAAGCCGAATTTTAATGACAACCGACGGTCCGCATCCAGCTTTTATTGAGAAAGAAGGGTTTGTGGATGGTCTCGTTAGGCAAGCTGTTGGACTTGGGGTCCCTGTTATGAATGCCATTCAAATGGTGACGATTAATGCAGCGACATATTTGCGGCTTGATGATTACATTGGAGGTCTTGCTCCTGGTAAACGTGCAGATGTGATTTTATTACCTAATCTTGTTGATTTCCGTCCAGATCTCGTCATTGCAAATGGTGAAGTTGTAGCCGAAAACGGTGTATTAACAGCTTCATTGCCTGAAATCGATTGGAATCAATATATTGTGAGAAAGCCATTTTCATTTTCAACATCAGTTTTAGAAACATCTGAACTTTATTTATATCCACATACAACGAATGATCCTGTTCCCGTTATTTATTTCCGCAGCAACGTTATTACACAAAGAAAAGATATCGAACTACCGTCTAAAAATGGTTTTGCAGACTTATCAGCGCATGAAGGTTTATTAAATGCTGTATTAATTGATAGAAATGGCGAGTGGATCGTGAAAGGGATTTTAGAAAGGTTTGCGGTGAATGTAGATGGCATGGCTTCTACTTATAATACGACAACTGAACTGCTTGTAATTGGAAAGGATCATAAAGCGATGGCAAAAGCAGCGGCAAAAGTGTATGAAATGGGTGGCGGGATTGCAGTTGTAGACGGTGACGAAGTTGTGTTGGAAATCCCTTTGCCATTAACAGGCATGATGACCGCAGATCGTTCTTTTGATGTTACGGTTAAGTATCATAATGAGCTTTTATTCGCATTACAGCAACGCGGCTTTCCTTTCCACGATATTCTTTATACATTATTATTTTTAACATGTGACTTTCTTCCAGGCTTGCGTTTAGTTCCTTTCGGTTTATATGATGTAAAGTCAGATGAAATATTACTTCATGCAACACCATTAAGCAATATCTTTTTCAAACGAACGAATTAAAAAGATGAAATTGTTAGAAAAGTAGTGAAATTTTAAGAAAATGAAAGAAAATAATGTGTTTTATCTATAAAAACGGTTAATTTAAGGGATTGATAGTAGTATAAATATTCTGTATATTATGAAATAACAACGAAAGATTTTATTTCGTAATATATATTTTTGGGAGGTTTTTAATTTGACAACAGCATTAAAAACGAAAACGATTACGGTTACTAAAAAGGACGGAGTCGCAGAAATTCATATGCATGTTAATAAGACAAATGCCTACGATTTGGAGTACTACAAGGAGCTAAATGCTGCAATTGATGATATTCGCTTCGACAATGATGTGAAAGTTGTTGTGTTAATGAGCGACATGCCAAAGTTTTTCTCTGCTGGAGCAAATATTAATTTCCTTAAAGCTTCAGAACCACGCTTTAAAACACAATTTTTCCTTTTCTGTAATGAAACATTAGATAAAATTGCCCGTTCACCGCAAATTTGGATTGCATGTCTGGAGGGACATACAGTTGGCGGCGGTTTAGAAATGGCGTTAGCGTGTGATCTTCGTTTTATGGGTGACGAAGCTGGAAAAATTGGACTTCCAGAAGTAACGCTCGGTGTGTTGGCAGGTACTGGCGGAACACAGCGCTTAGCACGTCAAGTCGGGCATTCAAAAGCCCTTGACATGAACCTTACGGGCGAAACGCTTTCTCCGCAAGAAGCTTTGGACATTAAGTTAGTTGATCGCTTGTTCCCGCAAAAAGAAACGAGAGCAAAGACTTTAGAATATGCACGAAAAATTGCTAGCAGTGCTACGTATGCAACTTCAAATATTAAATTATCAATTATGAATGGAAAAGAAATGCCATTAAATGTTGCGATTCGTTATGAGGGTGAACTGCAAAATCTCTTATTCCGTTCACAAGATGCTCAAGAAGGATTATCCGCATTTATTGAAAAGCGACCAGCTAATTGGACAGGTCAGTAAATAACGTATTCTATGGCGATATCGGCTTTCGATATCGCCATTTAACACAATAGATAAAGATTGGACTGATTGATGATGAAAAATAATACAAGCTTGAGGTACGGCAATGAGAATGAATGAAATCGACATACTTGTGAACTGGGGCGATACTGATAAAGCAGGCATCGTTTACTATCCTAACTATTTTAAATGGTTTGACATCGCAGGCCATCAGTTTTTTCGAAGCTGCAATTTATCACCTAGCCAATTAGAAAGTGAACGAAATATAATTCTTCCGCTCTTAGATGTTAGATGTACATTTGAACAGCCTTTATTATACGAAGATTTAATTACAGTGCGCACTTCTGTTGATGAAATCCAAAACAAAACAATTAAACTGAGCCATGAAGTATTTAAAGGCGAAATTCGCACTGGCTATGGCTATGAGTTAAGAGGATGGGTGAAGCAAACAGCAAACGGAATTAAAGCTGTGCCGATTCCAAATGATGTGGTTGCGATTCTGAAAGAAAATATTCATACAAATGGAAAAAAACTGAAACCGCGGTTTAATGCATAACTTTTCACGATCCACTATAATGAAAGAAGATACTTCTAGATTTCAAAGTGATGGATGGTGAAAAAGGTGAAACCAAGGTCATTAATGTTTACTTTATACGGAGAGTATATTCAATATTATGGTGGAGAAATTTGGGTAGGAAGTTTAATTCAGCTGATGAATCGATTTGGTGTTTCAGAATCTTCAGTACGCGGGGCCATTTTGCGAATGGTGCAAAACCATTTATTGCGCGTGCGAAAAATCGGCAATAAAAGCTATTATTCTGTCACTGAACAAGGCGGCAGAAGGGTTGAAGATGGGGTGAAAAGAGTATACGCTGCCCCGAGCCCACTATGGGATGGGAAATGGCGAATTTTAATGTACTCTTTTCCTGAGGAGAAACGAGAGCTGCGCAATGAAATTCGCAAAGAGCTAAGCTGGACGGGATTCGGCATGATTTCAAACAGTACATGGGTAAGTCCTAATCCTTTAGAAGATCAAGTTCGTCAAATGATAAAAAATTATCATATTGAGGATTATACGATGTTGTTGAGTTCAGCAACAGTCGTTTCCCATAGCAATCAATATGTTATTGATAAAGGCTGGGATTTACAGCATATTTCTGATGAATACGATCGATTTATTCAACAATATGAGCCGAAGTTCGATGAACTGCGGGAGAAAGCATTGAATAATTCATTAACAGATGAGGAGTGTTTTATCGAACGGACTCAGATCGTGCATGAATATCGTAAGTTCCTTTTTCAAGACCCAGGATTTCCGAGAGATTTATTGCCAGAAAATTGGTCAGGTACGAAAGCAAGAGAGTTATTTTGGAATATTCATCAATTAATCTCAATCCCAGCTGTTCGCTTTTTTGAATCTATTTTCGAACATGCTCCAGATCAAGAAATCGATCCTGAACGGAATAAAGCGATCAATCCATTTAAAGAGGTTTATGTATAAAAGTAAAAACAGCTTCTTATCTCGTGATGATCGAATAAGGGTTGTTTATCCTGTTTTATGAAATTTGAAAATGATCAATATTTCTCTAGGTAAGGAGGGGGAAAATGAACGTAGAAAAAATAGATGTAAACGGCTATCGAATCGGTATTCCAGTCCCGTTTCCAATGAAATATGTTTATTGTTACTTATTTGAACATGTAGACGGTTACGTATTAATTGATGCTGGATTTAATGATCGTAACGCAAAGGCGGCATGGAAACAGTTTTTTCAGCAATGTAATATACATGCTAAAAAAATTAAGACGATATACTTGACCCATTTTCATCCTGACCATGCTGGACTTGCTGGGTGGATGCAGCAATTAACGGGTGCCGATGTTTATATGCATGAGATCGATCTAAACATGATCAATCAAGTGTGGGGAGAAGACAGCTTGCAGACGAAACTTGTCGAGGAAATGAATCTTAATCACGGTGTTCCTCGCCAATTAAGTGCGGATATTTCTATTCATATGGATTTAATAGCTCATCATGTTCATCCTTTACCGCAGATAAAGCCTCTTATGACGGAGGAAGTTGAGTTTGGCGGAAAAACGTGGGAAGTTATTCATACGCCAGGACATAGTAATGGTCATATTTGCTTTTATCAAAAAGAGAAAGGACTGCTTATTTCCGGTGACCATATTTTAGATAAAATTACACCGAACATAAGCTTGTGGCCAGGAGCAAGCAACACCCCATTACATGATTATATTCAGTCGCTTCGTAAAATAAAAGAGCTTCATGTAGAAAAGGCATTCCCTGGACATGGAGATATTATTAATCGTGTAAATGAGCGGATAGAGCAATTGATTCATCATCATAAAGTACGCTTGAAAGAAATGGAAGAGCTCGCTCATCATCAGACAGCATATCAAGTTGCTGATCATATTTTTGCTAAGAAAAAGCTGTCACCACACCAATGGCGCTTTGCTATTGCCGAAACAATCGCCCATTTAGAATATTTATCATTTGAAAATAAACTTAAAAAAGAAAATACAAATCCGATCCGCTATGAAAAAATAAATTTGCCTAGCTAAGATATACATTAAAGTAAATGTTTTTTAGACGTTCGTATTTATTGCTTCATGCTCCTCGTTATCAATGTTCTATTCTTTCGCTCTCAATATACTGATCTTATCTATAAACCAAAAAACCTTTTTATGGGCGTTTTTTTATTTATTTTCATTATAAGCATTTTAGTTTCATATGTTATTATTCATCCTTTTTATTCGAACGTAAAAAAAACATAATATTTATCTTGACAGATTATTTAGAATATTTTATATTACATAATATAGACGATAATTGAAAAAACATAATAAAGAGGTGGAGAAATGACTCAAGCTAATGTGTTACAAAATAAAGTTCAAAATGGGTTTATAGTTGAAAGAATGGAGGATATGAATGAGGAGTATTTAAAAGCGTTAGTGCAAACGCTTGTTATTGTTGGTGATACCGAGCTTTTAAGTGTTCCTCCGTTACTAACCGTTTACCACGAAGCTCCGAATCTTAACTATAAAATCACTGCTTTAGCCGTTATTCAAGGTGAAATTGGCCATGCACACATAGCTTACCGCTTATTAGAGGACTTAGGTCAAAACGTTGATGAGCTATTATATCATCGTCCTGCTCATCGCTGGAAAAATCCATATGCCTTTGATTTTAAACTGAATAATTGGATTGAGTTTGGTGTTTTCAATGGCCTCTTTGACCGGGCAGGATACACACTATTGGGCGATGCTTATGAAAATACTTCATATGGGCCTTGGAAACGGGCGCTAGTGAAAGTGGATAAAGAAGAATTATTCCACTTGCGCAATGGAGAGATCATTATGAAAGCAGGGAAGAAAAATCCTGAAACAGCGAAGCAAGTACAAGAGGCAGTTGATTGGATGTTTTTAATGGCATTAGAGTTCTTCGGTGTAGCAGATAACTTGAAAAGCCGTTCAGCGCAGCTCGATTATAAATTAAAAGGAAAAACAAATGATGAGCTTCGTCAAAAGTGGTTGTCAACTGCAGTTCCATTTTGTGAATCAATCGGCGTGAAAGTACCAGCACACTTTGATGAAAAAAGCGGTAAATATGTGATTGATGTTCCATTCCCTTGTAAATTTGATGTTGAAAATCGCAAATGGTTATTTGATGAGCCGGATACGTGGGAAGGGGTCGTCGAACGCTTTAAAAAGCGCGGACCGCAAAATGTAGAATTTGTAAAACGAATACAACAAGGTGCACATGAATTTGCGGCAATGAGAGAAGAGGAGGTAAGTTAATTAATGATTGAGCAAGCGGCAAATCCACAAACGATAAAATATTGGAACGCTTTAAAAGAAGTAGCAGATCCAGAGTTTCCAATTAGCGTTGTCGATATGGGATTAATATATGACATTCAAAAAACAGGCAGCAAGCTGGAAGTGAAAATGACATACACTTCAACAGGCTGTGCGTGTATGGAATGGATCGAAAGCGATATTAAAAATCGTCTCCTTGAAGAAAAGGAAATTCATGAAGTTGATATTCAAGTTGTTTGGGATCCGCCTTGGACAGTAAAAAATTTAAGTGAAGAAGGCAAGAAAATATTAAAACATTGGGGGGTGAGCTCATAATGAATGATAATCATGGAAAAGCGGAATACCTTCTTTTTACACGTATTAACAGAGGCGATGATTTAAAGCATATCGGTTCAGTAAAAGCAGCGAGCGCGGAGTTGGCAAAGTTGTATGCTCAATACATTTATAATGAAGAGGATTGGGTAGAAATGCATGTCGTTCCAAAGGAAGCAATGATTACGGTCAGACTGCCGGAAGCGCTTTTTACTCAAGAGGGAGTGATATAAATGACGTTAAATCAAAACAGTTCAATGATAAGTTTGGCAGAAACAATTGCCGATCATAAATTTGTTTTAGGCGACCGTTTAGTAGAGATCGGAATTAGCGGACCGGATTTAGAAGCAACGCTTTCATCAATCGCGATGGCGCAAGCAGAGCTAGGCCACGCAAGACTGATTTACAGGTGGGTAGCTGATTTAAAAGGCGAAAACGGAAGCAAGCAAGAGATTAAACAGCAAACTGGTAAAGCATTTCAAAGTTTAGTAGAAATAAATAATTGGATTACGTTAATAGCCGGACTCTACACAACGAATGTGGCGATCGATTTAGTGATGAAGGCGCTGTTAAAAGGCGATCACAAACATTTGAATCTTCCGTTTAGCAAAATGTTAAAAGAACAACATGAACATGTAAACTATTCAAAAAGCTGGAGTGAGCAGCTGCTAAATGAAAGGGGTTCCATACCTCTCCGATTTGAAAAGCAGCTTGAAAAAGCATCATTTGAGGTTGAACAATGGTTAAACAAAGTCGAAAAAGACAACACCATCCTTGCCAATTCAAATTTAACTGAACAGTTTAACGAAACGATAAAGTCATTATATAAGGACGGAGTGGTCACAAATGTATGATGAAAAAAAAACAGTTCGTTGCTCATTCTGTGCTTCTAAAAATGTAAAACAAATCTCTTCATTTGGCACGGCTCAATTAGTGCGGCAATATTATTGCAGCAAATGCCGTTCTGTTTTTGAATATATCCGCTGGCAAAAGTAAATGAAAGGTGCGAAAGCATGATATGGATAAAATAAAGACGATAGGTGTTGTTGGCGCAGGAACAATGGGAGCTGGCATTGCCCAATTAATTGTTCAACATGGGTTTACTGCTTTCATATTTGATGTTGATGAAAAAAAGGTAACAAAAGCGAAAGCTTCTATTGAAGCAAGGTTAGCTAGATTAGCAGAAAAAAAAAAACTAAGCTTTGAAGAGGTATACGAAGCGAAAAAGCGTCTTCATCCATCTTATCATATAGAAAATTTTCAGAATTGCGAAATAATAATTGAAGCTGTTCCTGAGAAAGTAGAAATAAAGCGTGCTATTTTCCAACAGTTAGAAAAAGTATGCCGAAAAGAAACGATATTAGCGACGAACACGTCATCGATTTCGATTACACAAATATCTGGCATGATTGAACATCCTGAAAGAGTCGCAGGCTTACATTTTTTTAATCCAGCAACTATCATGCCGCTCGTAGAAGTAATCCAAGGATTAAATACAGCTGCGGAAACGGTTGAAACGTTAGTTGCTTTTGCAAAAAAATTGAACAAAAACCCAGTCGTTTGTAAAGATACGCCTGGGTTTATCGTTAATCGAGTCGCGCGGCCATTTTATAATGAAGCTTTACGAATCATGAATGATCAAGTAGCAACAGTTGAACAAATTGACCGAATTATGAAACAAGCAGGAAATTTTAAAATGGGGCCCTTTGAGCTGCAAGATTTAATCGGCATCGATGTGAATTTTGCAACAACGAAATCAGTTCATGCTAGCTTTTATGGTGAAAGCAGGTTCCGTCCCCATTATTACCAAGAGCGGATGGTTGACTCTGGAAGGTTAGGGAAAAAGACACGGGGAGGGTTCTTTCATTATGAGTGAACTTAACATTCTCATAAGCGGGGAAAATTTACTTGCTAAAGAACTCTTTCATGCTTTTCAAGCGAAGGGAATGAATCAAGTAGCTTTAAACGATATTTCCGAACGTTCGAATATAACAGTTGCGATCGAAACGGAAAATTTACACGTAGAAAAAAAGAAACAAAATCTAAAAGAAATTGAAGCTTTTGTTCCAGCTTCAACACTGATCTTAACAACGACGCTTCGTGTAACTGCAACTGAGGTAGCATCATGGTTATCATATCCAGAAAGATTAATCGGTTTTGGAACGTTTGTCGGTTTTATGGACGGAAAAGCAATCGAAATTGCCCCATCATTGCAAGCTGAATCTCATTATTTACAAGAGGCAAAAGCAACGTTTTCTGCGATTGGTCAGGGAATTGAAGTGGTTGAAGATGAAGTCGGACTTGTATTTCCTCGGATTTTATCAATGATTATTAACGAAGCGGCCTTCGCCCTTACAGAAGGAACCGCTTCTGTTCGCGATATTGATATCGCCATGAAAAAAGGAACAAATTATCCGCTTGGGCCTTTTGAATGGGCTAAAAAAATCGGCTTAGAAGATGTCTATTCCGTACTAAGTGGAATGTACGAACAATTTAAAGAAGAAAGATATCGGCCAGCTCCTCTCATTCGGAAACTTGTTCATGCAGGCTGGGTCGGTGGTCAGACAAATAAATGCTTTTATCACTATCAAAATATGAAAACAAAGGAGCTGGCACGATGAAAAATGCAGTGATTATCGATGCTGTCCGAACCCCGATCGGTAAGTTAAACGGCTCTTTAACGAATATTCGTCCTGATGACTTAGCAGGTCACGTGATAAAAAAATTAATTGCTCGAGTAAATATCGATCCAACATTAATTGAAGATGTTTACTTAGGTTGTACAAATCAAGCTGGAGAAGATAATCGCAACGTTGCAAGAATGGGAGTGCTTTTGGCTGGTCTTCCTGAAACAATCCCCGGTGTAACTGTTAACCGCTTATGCGGTTCTGGATTAGAAGCGGTTAATCAAACTGTTTCAGCAATAAAGGCAGGATTAGGCGAAATATTTATTGCTGGGGGGACTGAAAGTATGACACGTGCGCCATACGTTATGATGAAGCCTCATTTAACGAATGCACGTTCAAACCAAACATTATATGATACGACGATCGGGTGGCGACTTATCAATCCCAAATTAGCACAAGTTTATCCGCCGATCAGTCTTGGGGAAACAGCCGAAAATGTAGCTGAAAAGTTCAACATAACGAGGGAAGAGCAAGATGAATTTGCTTTAAATAGTCAACAAAGAGCGGCAGCAGCAATTGAAAGCAATCGCTTCAAGGAGGAGATTACTCCGGTTACTGTCCCGCAAAGAAAAGGCGAGCCGATTATATTTAACACAGATGAGCATGTTCGACCAAGAACAACAATAGAAGCGTTAGCAAAATTAACACCCGTCTTTAAAGAGGGCGGAACAGTAACGGCGGGTAATTCTTCTGGAATCAATGATGGTGCTAGTGCCCTGTTAATGATGGAGGAAGAGCTGGCTAAAACATTGGGCTTAAAACCGCTCGCTCGTGTGATCACTTCAGCTGTCAGCGGGGTTGATCCGGCATATATGGGTATCGGCCCAATTTCAGCAACAAAAAAAGCGTTAGCTCGTGCAAACTTAACGATTGAAGATCTAGATTTAATCGAGTTAAATGAAGCTTTTGCTGCCCAGTCGCTAGCATGTATAAAAGAGCTTCGTCTCGATATTGAGAAAGTAAATGTGAACGGTGGAGCGATTGCACTTGGGCATCCGCTCGGATGCAGCGGTGCAAGAATATTGACAACACTTGTCCATGAAATGCAAAAGCGTGATTGCCGTTACGGTATGGCCTCTCTATGTATTGGAGTTGGTCAAGGCATTTCGACGATTATTGAAAAAATATAAGGGGGATTCACATGTTAGTAAAAACAGTCGGACTAAAAGAAAAGTACCAATTACTCATTAATGGTGAATATACAGACAGCAGCAATGAGCAATTTTTTGAAACTCATAACCCCGCTACAGGTGATGTTTTAGCAAGAGTGGCAAAAGCGACAAAAGAAGATGTTGATCGTGCAGTTGCAGCCGCAAAAGCAGCTTTCGATCATGGAAAATGGCCAAAGCTGACACCGTTACGACGAGCGCGAGTATTGAATAAAATCGCAGAAATCATGAGAGAACGATTTAACGAGCTTGTCGAAGCAGAAGTTTTAAATAGTGGGAAAACAGTAGCCGCAGCGAAAGGACAAATATCTCAAGCGATTGAAGACTTTGAATTTTATGCCGGAGCGATTACCACTTTTGGGGGACGTACAAACTCTGTGCCAAATGGATTTTTAAATTACACTTTAAAGGAACCTGTCGGTGTTTGTGCACAAATTATTCCGTGGAACTATCCATTAATGATGGCAGCTTGGAAGCTCGCTCCCGCTTTAGCAGCCGGATGTACAATTGTGTTAAAGCCAGCAAGCTATACGCCAATCACTGCTTTTATTTTAGCTGACATTTGTCATGAAGCAGGAGTTCCAGCCGGTGTTTTAAATGTTATTACTGGGAGTGGTTCTGAAATTGGTCCATATTTAACAGAGCATCCAAATGTCGATAAAGTCGCATTTACCGGCGAAACAGAAACAGGAAAAGATATCATGTCGCGAGCATCTGACACTCTTAAACGAGTTACCCTTGAGCTTGGCGGAAAATCTCCAAGTATTATATTTGACGATTGTGATTTAGATGCGGCGGTTACCGGATCAATCTTTGGTATTTTCTATAATACGGGGCAGTCGTGTGAAGCTCGTTCAAGAATTTTTGTCCATGAGAATATATATGATGAATTTATCGCAAAGTTTATCGAAAAAGCGAAAAAACTAAAAGTGGGTGATCCTTTTAATAAAGAAACCCATATGGGAGCGCTCATTTCAAAAAGTCATGAAGAGACGGTCGACAGTTATGTCAAGCTTGCAATTGAAGAGGGAGGAACAGTTCTTTATGGTGGAAAACGCCCCGAAGGACAGGAGTTTGAAAATGGATATTGGTATATGCCAACAATTATTGGAAACATCACAAACAAGATGAGAATTGCTCAGGAAGAAGTGTTTGGACCTGTCGTAGTTGTGATGAAGTTTTCTGACGAAGCGGAAGTGCTTGAGCATGCAAATGATTCAATATTTGGTTTAGGCTCTGCTGTCTGGACGAAAGATAACGGAAAAGCTCATCGGATTGCAGCTGGAATCCGTGCTGGTATCGTGATGATTAATAGCCCGATTTCTGCATTCCCAGGAACGCCTTTTGGCGGCTATAAGCAATCTGGGTTCGGAAGGGAATTAAGTATCGAAACATTAGATTTATATTCAGAAACGAAAAGTGTCATTTCGTATATTGGAGCCAAGCCATTAAATATTTTCGGCATTTAATTTAACCAATTTTCACTATATGCACAATTAATAACGTAAATTCATCTCGCAAGTGGGCTGTCGGTTTCACGTAACCGAAAGTCCACTACTTTTTAACTAAAGCCCAGTGGTAATATGTCAAGCACTAAAATTCGGTGGATTGGAAATTAATATTGGATTTCATTGAAAAGTGCTTAAAAAAGAGTATAACAAATAAACCTCACACTATTTTCGATTTTTTACCAATCACTATTAGTGTGAAGCTGGGTGTTTGAAAGGGTCTGAATGAGAAGTTTTAATCTCTCCTTTCAGGTGGTGTGTACAACTGATTGGTGCGTAGTAGCGAAAACACCAATCGTACCAGTTTTCTTGCAGTTAAGACGAGAGCGCGTTTGTGTTTATGTTTTGGAACTTCATCGTACTTTTTTGTGTAAAAAGCTTTATATTCAGAGTCATACTTTCGGATCTTATCAGCAGCTTGAATAAGGTAGTATCGCAAATATTTATTGCCTGTCCTCATTCTTGCCGTTTCTTGGGATTCGAATTCGCCCGATTGGTTTTGGTTCCATACCAAACCAGCATATTTCGCTAAGGCATGATGATCTTTAAATCGCTTTATATCGCCTATTTCGGCTATCAGCCCTGCCGCATAAACGTCTCCAATTCCTTTTACAGACGTTAGAGTTTGCGGTATGCCTTTCATTAACTTGGCAATTTCTTTATCTAGCCGCTTTACTTGTGACTCGATATGTTGAATGGTACTTAAAGTAACTGACATAGAAATATTTACGGGATCCTGCATAGCCTTATTTAACCGATAAGATGATCTAGCCAACTTATGAAGATATTTTGCGATTTCTTCTGGGTTTTCAAATCGGTTCTTCCCTTTATCCTGCAGGAACTCGACGAGTTCTTCGATACTCATTTCAGCGATGGTTTCGGGCTCTAGTTCTTCCATGACAGCCATACTCGTAGCTCCGAATTTATCTGAAAATGGATTATCTTGTCTCAGTCCACTGAACTTTAAAAAGAGCTGGTTAAGAAAATACGTTTTATTTCGGGTAATTTCCCGCATAAAATGAAACCTTGTCCGTGTTAATCGTTGAAGGGCTTCATATTGTATGGCATCTTTCATTTGGGCTGGCAGTCGGCCAAAGCGCAAGTGGTCAGCGATGACCCAGGCATCTATGCGATCGTTTTTCACAAGGGAGTCATACCCTTTTTTAAAACGAGCGACTTTTCTCGCATTTAGTACGTAGATAGAGGCTTGGAACTTAGGTTCATAGCCTTTCATTTGGTCTTGTAGATAATGGGCAAGATGCCAACTGTAAAGATCAGTGGCTTCCATCCCAATCTTCAATTGGTTGGCCTGACTTTTTTCCGCTGCTTCTAGCATTCGTTTGATCAGGGTTGCGGCCCCGTTTTGATCATTAGAAACAGAAAAGTCGGCAAGTGTGGATCCGTCCTGTTTCATGAAATGGACATGATGGGACTTCAAGCTTACGTCTACACCAACAAGCATTTGTGACATACCAATCACCTCCAGTAGGTAAGTTAATCAAGAACGTTCAGACCTGGGTGCCCACGGGAATCATCGATGTCTTCCTCGTCATCAGCACTCAAAGAAAAGAAGTCCATCATGAGCGCTACACTCACTTCTTTTACGGCGGCGCAACCAGTGGTTAGACCTTCAATAATGAACCATGGGTAGCAGGCTTATTAAGCAGTACATCGCGAGATGTCCGCAAGGGGGAAAAGCAATATCCTGATACGATCCTGTCGGGTTCCATTGTCCCATGAGCAGGTCTAAAACGCTATAAAAAAAAAATGACGGAGTAAAACGCTGGAGCATCCTCCATTCTCCGCCATTTCACGATATTCAGTTAAAAGGTATTTCAAAGAAGCAGTAGGGAACTATCCCCCTGCGAAATAACAACAATACGTAAATCTATTATTGATAGTTTGACTTTACCTCGGCTTCCCCACCAGAGGGGTGAAACAAGGGTAAAACAAAAACATTTATTGATGGGAAAGCCGAGAGGCTAACCTTTAAAAAAACCTATAGGAATCTAGAGTGAATTGTAGAGGATCCGGATCAACAACTGGAAATTCTTCTTCTAGAAAGAGCTCTTACTACTACTATACGAGGGGGAAAAAGAATGATAGATGCAGTCTATCAATATAAAGGGTTAAAGCAGCTTTATAATGCCGCTCATCGTTTTATTGAACAAAATATTCAAAAAGGGTTCGGCAACAAAGTCGCGATTGATTGTGATAAAGAACAGGTCACTTATGAAACATTGCTTTTAAAGGTGAATCAATTTGGAAACGCTCTCAAAAATATCGGCATTGAGCCAGAAAGTCGTCTCTTGTTGCTAACGTACGATTCCCCAGAATTTATCATTTCATTTTTTGGCGCAGTGAAAATCGGTGCGGTTCCTATACCAGTCAACACAATGATGAAGCCAGACGACTATGAATATTTCCTTAATCATAGCCGGGCTAAAGTGCTCGTTGTCCATGCGGAATTATGGGAAAAAATCAAGCTTTACAGAGAACGATTCGTCTTTTTAAAAGAAGTGATTGTCATTGAAGGCGATGAGACAGTCGGTGCTCATTTCTATCATTTTGATGATTTGCTTCATGTTGCTTCCAATGAGTTAATCACCGAAAAAACAACGTTAGAAGATGCCGCTTTTTGGCTCTATAGTTCAGGGAGTACAGGAGAGCCAAAAGGTGTTGTCCATTTGCAAAGAAGTATGGAAAAAGCTTTTGATAACTATGCAAGACAAGTTTTAAATATTGATGAAAATGACCGCACTTTTTCAGTTTCAAAACTTTTCTTTGCTTACGGTCTTGGCAATGGAATGTATTTCCCGTTAGGAGCAGGAGGAACGACGATTTTATTAAAAGATCGGCCTACACCTGAAAAAGTATTTAAAACGATAGCAGATAAAAAACCGACTATTTTTTTCGGAGTCCCAACGCACTATGGCGCGATGATTCATTATGTAGAAAAAACAGGAAAGATTCCTGATCTATCTTCAGTAAGGGTTTGTGTATCAGCTGGTGAGTCATTGCCGGCAATATTCGTCGAGAAGTGGAAGGAATTATTTAATATAGATATATTAGATGGGATTGGCTCTACTGAAGCTTTGCACATTTTTCTTTCTAATTATAGCGGAGATGTGAAGCCTGGGAGCTCTGGAAAGGTCGTACCAGGATATGATGCAAAAATTGTGAACGACGATTTTTTACAAGCAGCAACAAATGAGATTGGAGATCTAGTTATTAAAGGAAAAAGCATTACTGCTGGGTATTGGTGCAATACAAAGGAAACGCATCGAAAGTTTTATGGAGAATGGATGTATACTGGCGATAAATATTATCAAGATCAAGACGGATACTTTTGGTATTGCGGACGCTCGGACGATATGTTAAAAGTTGGCGGGATTTGGGTGTCGCCGATTGAAATTGAGACAACGCTGCTTCAACATGATGTTGTTCTTGAAGTAGCTGTGATCGGAATAGAAGATGAACATAATCTTGTCTATCCTAAAGCATTTGTTGTCTTAAAAGATGGCATTGAACCGACAGAAAGTTTAAAAAACGAATTAAAAAATGATGTAAAAGCAACATTAGCTCCGTATAAATATCCGCGGGAAATTGAATTTTTGCCTGAACTTCCAAAAACAGCAACCGGAAAAGTACAGCGTTTTCGCTTGCGGTCCAAATAACTGAGAAATGATGAAAAAAATTTTCGTTTGAATTGTCATAATATTTTGTCATCTATAACAAAGGGGTGTCCAATAAATCGACTTTAGGCTATTGGATTCCCCCTTTTACTGATATATCAACATTTTTGATTTTCGATTTTTATTATTTGCTCATTTGGGTCAGCCTCTTACTTTCTCTACTTTTTTGTAAGTAAATCCGTTAAAGCAGAGTTGAGTGAAGGGAATTTGAATTGAAATCCTTCATCTTTTAACACTTTAGGGATAACGAGCTGTCCTTCTAGAACGAGTGCACTTTTTTGCCCAAGCACTAATTTCATGACGAATGAAGGGACAGGAAACCAATGTGGACGATGCAAAACAGAACCGATCGTTTTTCCGAAATCCTTCATCTGTACTGGAGAAGGTGATGTGACATTGACAGGTCCGCGCAGGTTGTCATTTTCAAGCGCAAATACGATCGCTCGTACAGCATCCATCACATGCACCCAAGACACCCATTGTTCACCTGAACCAACTGTGCCGCCAACGAACAATTTATATGGTAATGCCATAAGCGGGAGTGCTCCGCCTTCGTTGCCGAGGACAACACCGAATCGCATAAAGACTGCGCGAATTGCTTGTGCTTCTACTTGTTTCGCCTTGTTTTCCCAGTCATAAACAGTTTTACCGAGAAAATTGTTTGCTGTTTCTACTGAATCTTCTGTATAGATAGCACTTTTTGATGCTGGATAAATGCCGATTGCACTCGCATTAATGAGGACAGAAGGCTTTTTATCCAGTAGCGAAATGATTCTGAATAACTCGTCTGTCGCTGCCATTCGACTGTCGTAAATTTGTTTTTGATGGTTTGCATTCCATCTTCCATCGTTTATTGAAAAACCTGCTAAGTTAATCAATGCATCTGCATTTTTTAGTTCACTTTCAGGGGAAGTACCCTTTTCGAGCCACTTTACATATGACACATTTCCTGATGATTTCTTATCTTTCCTTGTTAAGATGACAATTTCATGCCCTTTACTAAGAAGGATATTAGTTAATTTACGTCCGATAAATCCCGAACCACCAGCAATAACGATCTTCATTTGTCTCCTCCAGACTAGCACTTTAACTTTATTATCGTTTATAACAGCCTCGTTGTCATCTAAAATCATGTTGTTCTTTTTCATGCAGAGAAAAATGAGAGTGATGACCTGATAATAATTGAATAATATTTTTTACGTAATATTTGGATAATTTGAAAAGGAAGGGTATTCAATGATATGTGTAGCAGAAAATCATACAAATAGGTTGGATATAAAAATAGTAGAAAAGGAGTAGTGACAATGCTTGTATAAAATCGTTCCACGGTGTACTAAAGAAAGATCCTAAATAAAAACGAAAGAACAGGAAAAAAAGAAATCTATAAATATATTGATATATTCTCTAACTTCAAAAAACTCATTAGCCAATGGGGATTCCATGCTCTGAATACGAACGTATATACTATGTAGAGGTTGTAAGTTGAACATTAGACATTTTCATTCAAGTACAGAAAAGACCTACCTACTTTTGTATTTGAATGAAGAGGCGGCAAACATATGTGGTAGGATGGGTGTAAGTGCGGATGCTGCAATGACATGAATCGTACCGATGGCTATAGTTAATAAAAAATTAGAGACCATGCTAAAGATCTAATTTTTTAATAGAAATTAGACCTTTAGTATATTAGTCTTGCATTTTATTTATCCATACGATTTGATCTTAACTTTTAGATGGTTCTGTAAAACCTTTAATTATATGAATGTGACCATCATTTTCAGTTGTTCTAATCTCGACATAATGAGTGTGGTATCCATTAGGTAAAGGAATAGGGGGGCTAGTGTAAGCCTCATAAAAATGAATGTGTCCATCATCGAACGTTGTATTTCCTGATATTTTATGGACATGACCTCTTTCAGTTTCAATTGCCTTACTAGTTACCCCAGGGTGTAAATGGACATGACCATCTTGACACGTAGTAGCACCGCTATGCCCATGCGTATGGATACTTACCCTACTTGTATCCATCGACATTTGCATTTGGTTTCTTGTTTCAACCCCATTAAAGTTAACTCCGTTTGTAAATGGATGCGGAACTGGAAATGCATGATAAACCGGCTGCTGCATAAATCCTTGTTGCTGCATTTTTTCAACCCCTTAGTAAAATATCATTATTAAGGTATGCGACATTCGCCTGATCAGTTCAAGATTAATGGGTTTTTTTTTCATTCTTTTAAGGTGAAGTTTTAATGCAGGATTGGGGATTATAGCACTGAAATTTTTCATTTTGTTAAAACGTGCATTATTGTAACTCAAATTTACGTGAAAGAATATAAATTTTGATCATTAAAAAAGGAATAATTATCTTACTTGACATATATATTATTGTTATGTTTTCCCCCCCCGATTCCCTTTTATAGTTATTTATCTCAACTCCATAACTACTTCAGTCTCAGTCATACTATTATTTGACAGTACAAAATAATTGATTAAATTGTTAGTTGTTTCATTAGCATGAAGATTTATGGAACGACCTTCGTTAACTTATAAAAGTTTAAAATAAAAGTATTGCGGTTTATGATCGTTTATTATAAGATATATGATAATTTAATTTTAAATCGGCATTGATGAGGACATGAGTTACTTTTTACGGTTTACAGAGAGGGGAGAATAGCTGAAATCTTCCTAACGCAGGAAAGTAGCTTACCACCTTCTAAGCTGTATTGGGGAATTTTAGTATCCAGTACCGTCTTACGCTACGTTACAGCACAAGAGCCATAAGTGTTTTATGCTTATGGGAAATTGGGTGGAACCACGAATGATAACACATTTGTCCCTTTTTTTAGGATGGATGTGTTTTTTTAATTTAAAAAATAATTGCGATGAAGAGGACATGAATTATTTTTACGGTTTACAGAGAGGGAAGGATAGCTGTGATCTTCCTAACTTAGGGAAATAATTTACCACCTCCTGAGCTGTATTGGGGAATTTTTTTAGTATCCAATACCGTCTACGCTACGTTACAGGTACAGAGCTATAAATGTTTTTTCTTATGGAAAATTGGGTGGAACCACGGGTATGACACACTCGTCCCTTTTTAGGGATAGGTGCGTTTTTTTATATTTTAAAGGAGTGTTTTTTGTTATGAGTGAAAAATTAATTAACATTCAATTTCCGGATGGAAAAGTAGGGGAGTTTTCGAAAGGTATTACAGTTGAAAGGATTGCAGCATCTGTAAGTTCTAATTTAAGAAAAAAGGCGGTTGTCGGAAAGGTAAATGAACAACTGGTAGATTTAAGCTACAAGCTAGAACGGGATGCGGAGGTTTCGATTTTAACTTTAGATGCGCCAGAAGGATTGCATGTTTTAAGGCATTCTGCCGCACATGTATTGGCACAAGCAGTAAAGCGACTTTATCGGGATGTAAAATTAGGTATTGGGCCAGTCATTGAAGATGGGTTTTACTATGATTTAAAGCTAGAACATAGGATTACTGCAGATGACTTACTTGCCATTGAAAAAGAGATGGAACGCATTATAAATGAAAACTTAAAAATTAACCGAATTGAAGTTTCTTATGGAGAAGCTGAAAAACGATTTAAGGAAAAAGGGGAGCGATACAAGCTAGAAATACTAAAGGACATTCCAAAAGATGAAAAAATAACTCTTTACCAACAAGGCGAATTTATAGATCTTTGTCGCGGTCCGCATCTTCCGTCTACTCGTTTTATAAAAGCAGTTAAATTAACTCGTGTCTCAGGGGCTTATTGGCGGGGAAATAGTGAAAATGAAGTGTTTCAACGAGTTTATGGAGTCGCTTTTAAAAAGGAAAAGGATTTAAATGAGTATGTGAAATTTTTGCAGGAAGCAGCAAAACGAGATCATCGTAAGCTAGGGAAACAATTAGAGCTGTTTATGTTTTCTGAGGAAGCACCGGGAATGCCATTTTACTTACCGAAAGGACAAATCGTTAGAAATGAGTTAGAAAACTTTTCACGTGAACTGCAAAGCAAAGCTTCGTATGATGAAGTTCGCACTCCATTTATGATGAATCAACGGCTATGGGAGCAGTCGGGCCACTGGGATCATTATCGTGAAAATATGTACTTTTCTGAAGTCGATCAAACAAAATTTGCGCTGAAGCCGATGAATTGTCCAGGTCATATGCTCATTTTCAAAAACAACCTTTACTCCTATCGAGATTTACCGATTCGTTTCGCGGAGTTCGGTCAAGTTCACCGTCATGAATATAGTGGTGCTTTAAATGGTATGCTCCGAGTCCGGACATTTTGCCAAGATGATGCACATCTATTCGTTCGCGAAGATCAAATTGAAAGTGAAATGACCCAAATATTTCATCTCATTGACGAAGCGTATCGCACTTTTGGCTTTGAATATACGGTAGAGCTTTCGACTCGTCCAAAAAATTCATTAGGTGATGACAACCTGTGGAAGATATCTGAAAGAGCATTAAAAAATGTACTTTACAATTTACAAACAAACTACGAGATAAATGAAGGGGACGGAGCGTTTTATGGACCAAAAATTGATTTTCATATTAAAGATGCTTTAAAACGGAGTCATCAATGTGCAACGATCCAGCTTGATTTTCAAATGCCGGAAAAGTTTGCTTTAACTTATATTAATGAAAATAACGAAAAGGTTCGTCCTGTAGTGATTCATCGTGCGATTTACGGATCAATTGATCGATTTTTAGGCATTTTAATCGAACATTTTGCTGGTGCTTTTCCGGTTTGGCTCGCACCGATGCAAGTGCAAATAATCCCTGTTTCACAAGTTCACATAGACTACTGTGTAAAGATAGAAGCGAAACTAAAGCAAGTGGGAATACGAATGCAAATTGATAAAAGTAATGAAAAACTAGGATATAAAATAAGACGAGCGCAAATGCAAAAAAACCCATACATGCTTGTGCTTGGTGATAGTGAAGTGAAAGAAAATAAAGTAAATGTGAGAAAATACGGGAAACAACAATCAGACATCGTGCCATTTGAAAGCTTTAGGAAAAAAATAGTCCAACAAATAAAAGAACGCAGCCATTAAGGTCTCATTGGTGGGAAAGGTATGTTTTAATATTTTCAAAAAATCATTATATGAAAGTACTAATTATTAGACGTGAGACTTCTAAAGCAGAGCATAGAAAGGGAAGAGATTTTTGGAAAAAGCACCAGTTGGAAAGAATATTGGAGAATAGTATATAATGATGCGGGAGGACGGTTTGATCACGTCCTCTCATAGTGAATGATTAACATATCTTTCAAAAAGGATGATGATAAAGTTCCTTACTGGCAAAAGTTATCTTTACATTCCTCTTTTTCAGACGGAAATTCTTTAGGGTTAACAACTATGGAAGTGACTTTGCCTACTTGGTTCTTAGATATATTAAAATTAATATTAAAGAACAATTTATCATTACCGTTGATATGTCCACCTACCATAAGGGCACCCATTGGAGTAATTTGATAATATTCTTTATCAATAAATACTTCGTTAATTCTTTCATAGTTATGATATACAATATCTTCTGCTTTCTTTTGCGCCTCTTTAACTAACTGTATTTTTTTTATTCGCCGATTAATAAATATCCTCCAACCAATACAACAACCACAAGGCTAATATAAAGAATTGTCTTTCGCATAAAGTCACCTTTTAAAAGTAATCAACTTGCCGTTTAAGGGAACCCATATCTAATTCATTTTTATTGACAAATTTTATTTTCACATTCTTTTTTTTCGGTAGGAAAGTCATTTGGTATAAATATAGAAGTAGCCTTTCCTAATCCGTCTTTTTCAATTTGAAATCCAATATTAAAGGTTAGGCTTTTATCGTCATTGACATGGCCTCCAACGGAAAGCCCACCCATTGGGGTAATTTTATAATATTCTTTATTGATAGTTACCTTTTTAATCCCTTCATAGTTACGATAAACAATATCTTCTGCTTTTTTTTGCGCTTCTTTAACTAACTGTATTTTTTTTTATTCGCCAATCATTAAATAACCTCCAATTAAAATAAATAGACCTATTAAAATAAAAATTAACTTTTTTTTCATTTATTTCAATCTCCCTGTTGGAATATTCCTAATATATTATATTATAAATATATTACAATAAATAGGAATTAGAAAGGAAATTTTCCAATGAAACACGATAAAAAACTAACAGATATGACTTATTGGCATATGTCGGATAAATCCTACTATAGTATAGAGGAGCTTACAGGGGGCGGAGTTAAAGATATCAAGCATATTAATACTGGTCAAATAGAGTACAAATTAAAAGTTCCTGTAGCACCAGATATTAATGAAAAAAGGGAGATTGTCCGAGTTCTCGATGATAAAGAAACTGACACCCAAGCACTTGCATTTAAAAAAGGCGATGAAATTGTCATTGCCTATCGAGGGTCACAGGAATTACAAGATTGGGTGGATACAGATGGTAATTATTTGGTTTTAAATGGTAATCGACCTCCTTCAGAAACTAGAGCTATGAAGGAAACAGCCGGATATTCATACTCTATAAAAGGAAACCTTAATATACCAACGATGAATAATGCAAAACAGAAAGAATTGAAAAATTCTTTTGATGTCGCGACGCAGTTTGCTGAAGAAGTAAGAAGGGATTTCCCTAATGCAACGATTGATACGACTGGGCATTCATTAGGTGGAGCACTTGCTACTTATGTAAGAGTAATGGCTACTTTTGCAGGAAAACCATTTATAAGGCAAACGACGACATTTGCTGCACCAAATGTATACAGCATGCTTCCAAAAGACATTCAAAAACAAATTGATGAAGGGTTATTCCGAAATAATACAATTGATTATACTGATCCGAGTGATACGTTTGGAACATTGAATGACCGCTTTCCACAAGTCGGAATTCAACATCTCGTCAATAATGAAAGCTTTTGGCTAGGCAATCATAAATTGGTGAACTTTAGTCATCTTTTCTTAGCAGACGGTGAAATATTAGTTACACCTGATACGATGAGGGAATTAGCCGGAAAAGCAGATGATTTACATCATACAATAAAGATGTCTTTAAATGAAATTGAGATGTTTCAGGAAACTCATGATCAAGCGATTAAAAGTATTCAAAGTCATTTTGAAGGAAAAATTGGTACTTATTATGACAAATTGCAACTGTCAGATGTTAAGTCAATCATAAATAAATTAGCGATATCGGTGACAGGTAATGGTCCACAGTTTTATGATACAAGAGCAAGAGAGGCTTTACTCGAAGCGTTAGATGGTTTACAAAAAAATGCGTTAGAAGTGCAAGAAAATTTAAATAAAATGGCTGATGATTTTATTAAAAAAGATCAACAGTTGGCCAGTTGGTTATTAAAAAAAAAGAAAGGAGAACATATTCATGTCTATGTCAATTTTAGGATTAACTGATGAAGATAGAATAAGGATGCAAGAAATTGCAAGAGAAGGAGAGCTAAGGCGTCAACAAATGAAAGACTTAGAAAAAGCCATAAAAGCGAAAATAGAAAGTGAAATAGATGATTTTCGCTCAACCTTATTGAAAAATTATAAACTGCTTGACTTAGAGGATGAAATTATTCAAATTAAAAGACAGCTCGCAAATAATGCTAGCGGAAAAGCACAAGCAGCCGCGGAAGACAGAATTATGCAGCTCTATCATATGACGATGGGAACAAACATGATGTGGGGGCACTTTATTAATAGCTTTGCCTAATATGATCGTTGATGAGAAAGGGCACGACAAGCTTTTGCCCCCCTTTTTAATGCTTGATAAGAAACTCCTGTAAAACGACATTGATGTTCTCAAGCTCGCTAACATAAGCTGAGAGCCGTTGTTGAAATTGTTGCTTTGCCTTTTCATCCTCAAGGAATAAAAGCAGGCTTTTTTCCATTTGTTCTCCTACTATTGGGATCGTAAGTTTTTCTTTCAGTAAATAATGACGATTCCACTCCTCTTGACCAGGTAAAGCTTTAAGAAGGCACAGTGGGAGCTCTTTTTGAAAGCATTCGCTAATTGTAATCCAGCCAGGCTTTGATAAGACGAGATCCATTTGCTCATAAAGCCTGTTCATTTCTGGTCTCGATGATATATAGGAAATCGGCTCGAGAATAGAAGTGTGAAAGCTTGTTATTTTTCGGAATAGTTTTTGATTTTTTCCACACAAAACAAAATATTTTATTTTTCCCGATAAATTCGTTACGTCAAAAAGCTTTTCCACTAATCCTACCCCTAAATGACCACCCGACACTAACACATGAAAAGGTGAAACCTTTTTAACAATTTTCCGCATTTTTTGAGTGATGTGCGGATGAACAGGAATCCCTGTTACCGCTATTTTTTCAGGGGAAACAGCCCGGCTTTCCAAAAAATGCTTCATTTCGTCACTTGGCGCCAAATGGAGGTCAATATCACTTATTCCCCATACTGTATTAATAAAATAGTCCGTATATGCATTGATAACAGGAACTGACAAATATCCGTTCCTTTTTAAAAGATTCAATAAGTAAGAAGGAAGGCAATGGGTGCAAATAATGATATCTGGATTTTCCTGTACGATTAGTTTCTTCATCCTTTTTAAAAACAGTTGTTCATAGAAAAAATATCGTTTATTCGTTTCATAAACGCGGCATGCATTATACCTATATAGTAAACCGTATACTGATGGCATAAGCTTGATTGCTTTTAAATATAGATAAGTAGAAGCTTGCTCAGCTAAGCGGGACGTATAATGAAAAATATCCACTTTTTTTATTTCTAAACGATTATCGATCGCTTTTAAATACGTGCTAAGTGCATCTGCAACTTGGTGATGACCTGATGGCATTTGTAAAAATGGCAAAATAAGAATTTTCCTCATATAAACCAAGCCCTTTATTCTTTCTTAATAAATGTTCGGCAGATCAATCTAAACTTTCCCATTTATATTTCCTCTTTTTTAAACAAAAAATACTGACATCAAACTGACAGTTTATTGAAAGGAGAAAGAGGAAACGTGTTGCTTCGTCCGATCTGTTTAACAATTTGGAAATATTTAGATCCGGTTTATTTTTTTTCATTCACTCGACTTCAATACATTTGTCCAGAAAAAGAGGAAGGGATTTTTCGTGTTAGATTAACGCGTTATAAAGGAAGAACAGTCGCTTTAGGCGATGGAACAGTGATTGGTAAAAACGATATTTTACTCAAAATTCACTTTCATAATGTAAAGCTACTACAAGATCTTGATAAGATGAACAATGAATTATCGAAGGGGAAAGTTATTTTTAGACAAGTGATGAAGTCAATGCCTCATTTAGCTACATTTATTGTGTATCATCCAGAGCAAGCTAAAATAAAAGGAATAATTGGAATTACACTTATTGATAATGGATTTACTCAGCTTGGATTTGAATGTGCCTTGCCAAAAAACAAATTGTATTCATCGTTAAAAAAGCTGTCGCAGCTGCCTATTTTATTACTTTCATGTTCAACTATTTCAATTAAAAACATCGTCCTGTTTATTTATTGATGTCTAAAGAAAAGCTATTAAAGAAATATAAAAGCCCATTTTAAACCAGTTACCACCAACTCCCACTAGGACTTCTTCCTATTTGCGATTATAATAAATAGAGGGAGGGGTATAAAAGTGGGATTTTATCTTATTTTAATTGTGCTTGCTTTTTTAGCGTTTATTTTCATTAAGGCGAATAAGAATACAAGAAATGTGAACGTAAATACGATTTTCGTTCCCCGTCCAAATGTGACAGTTTCAGAGAGAAATAGAAAGATTCTACACCTTTCTGATATGCACCTTGAAAATATTTCAATTACCCCCCCAGAACTATATACGATGGTTTCGAAACAGCCTATAGATCTCATCGCTCTCACCGGAGATTACCTCGATCGTAAACGCAGTATTCCTAAACTAACAGGTTATCTTCAAGTACTTGAAAAATTAAACCCCCAATACGGGATTTATGCTGTTTTTGGTAATCATGACTATGTTTTAAAAGGTAAAAACTTTGAAACTTTGAAAAGAACACTTGAAAACAATGGTTGCAAAACATTACAAAACGAGCATGTGTCGCTTCATGTTCGTGGGGAGCATTTAAATATAATTGGGATCGATAATTATAGTACGAATCATAGTGATGTTAAAAAAACGTATTCTGGTGTTCCAGAAGGGTATAATTTAGTTTTAACACACGATCCAAATGTAGTCCTTGAGATGGAAGATATACCGTTTGATTACTTATTATCAGGTCATTTTCACGGTGGCCAAATTCATTGGCCGAAGCCTTATCATTTAATGAAAATGGGAAAGCTCGTCCGCATGAATATGATTAAAGGGCTTCACTATCACGGTGGAAAACCGTTTTATATTAGTGAAGGGCTTGGACAAACAGGTGTCAACATTCGGATTGGGAGTCGTCCCGAAATTACGTTCCATGAAATTTGATAGCAAACTTCTTCACCTTGCCTTTTATTACATTATTGGCAAGGTTTTTTTATTTCAGTTTTCACTACGTATATATTGTTATGTTTTCCATATAATAAATTCATTCACATCAGCTTACAAAGGAAGTGATAATATGGAAGACAGCAATGGCATCAATTCTTTGTTTATCGGAATTGATGTGGGTTCAACGACCGTAAAGGCGACTGTCATTCATCCAAACAATAAGAACATTCTTTGGTCGGATTATCAGCGGGCACCATACGAAACAAGCTGAAATGGTGCTTGATTTTTTAATCCGCATCGGAAATGAGTTTCCAAACATAAAACAAGAAAATATCCGCGTGTTTATTACAGGCTCAGGAGGCAGCTCTATTGCTGAGTATATCGGAGCTAAGTTTGTCCAAGAAGTAAATGCTGTTACGATGTCAGTGGAACAACTTCATCCTGATGTGGGCAGTGTGATTGAACTAGGCGGACAAGATGCGAAAATTATTATTTTTAAAGAGAATAAAGAAACGGGAGATAAGCAGGCGATTACGTCGATGAATGATAAATGCGCTTCAGGCACCGGCGCAACGATTGATAAGTGCATGATAAAGGTCGGAATGCCAGAAGAGGAAGTCGCAAAGCTTGAATTTAATGATGCCAAGCTTCATCATGTCGCAGCTAAATGTGGTGTCTTTGCGGAAACTGATATTGTCAATCTAGTGAAAAGCAGCATCCCATCAACAGAAATTATGTGTTCTTTAGCAGATGCGATTGTTATGCAAAATCTTTCCGTTTTGACACGTGGAAATACTTTGCGGCACAAAGTGCTGTTATTAGGCGGACCGAATACATATTTACCTTTTTTGCAGCAATGCTGGCGAAAAAGAATACCAGAATCATGGAAACAACGAGGCTACGATTATCCGAAAGAAGTTCCGCTAGAAGAGTTAATTTTCATCCCGGAAAATGCCCAGTATTACGCTGCCTATGGCGCTGCGATTTACGGGATGCATGAACCCGCGGAAGTAGGGATTTATAAAGGAATTGAAGCTTTAAAAACATTTATTACACACGGTCGTAAAGCAAAGCTCGGTGAAAAAGCGGGTGCTCCCCTCGTAAAAAACAAAATCGAGTTAGAACAATTTCGACGTAAATATCGTATTCCGAAATTCGTTCCCGCTTTATTTAAACCGGATGAAACGATTCAAGCAGTGATTGGTCTAGATGGAGGTTCAACATCCTCAAAGGCTGTACTAGTCGATACGGAAGGGAACATTTTGTTAAAAGAATATCAGCTGTCTAAAGGAAATCCAATTCAAGATACGAAAGAGCTTCTCGCACGAATTCGCGACAAAATATACTCAGCTGGTGCGAAGCTTGAAGTCATTGGCTTTGGTGCGACAGGGTATGCCGCTGATGTGTTGGAAAAAACGTTGAAAGCAGATGTAAATATCGTCGAAACTGTAGCACATATGATGAGTGCTGTTCATTTTTTCGGTGATATTGACGTGATTTGTGATGTGGGTGGACAAGATATTAAAGTACTTTTTCTTAAAAACGGAGATATTCGGAATTTTCGATTGTCCAATCAATGCTCCGCTGGAAATGGAATGCTACTTCAGGCAATGGCTGACCAATTTGGAATTCCAATCGAAGAGTATGCTAACACAGCCTTTAATGCTGAATTAAGCCCAAAATTTTCTTACGGCTGTGCCGTCTTTCTTGACTCAGATCGAGTCAATTTTCAAAAAGAAGGATATGCAAAAGAGGAACTATTAGCAGGGCTGGCGCTCGTATTGCCAAAAAATATTTGGCAGTATGTCGTTCAAATTCCACGGATGGCTGAGCTTGGAAGAAAATTTGTTCTTCAAGGTGGGACGCAGCATAATTTAGCTGCTGTGAAAGCGCAAGTAGACTATATTAAAGAACGGGTTCCAGATGCAGAAGTATATGTTCACCCTCATACAGGTGAAGCAGGTGCAATCGGAGCGGCGATGGAGACGCTTCGTGTAGTGAAACGGAGAGGGTATTCGACCTTTCTCGGTATTGATGCAGCGATTGGAATGCAGTATCGCTCACGAAATGATGAATCAACAAAGTGCAACTTTTGTCCAAATCATTGCAGTCGCACATTTATCGACACGTCGACTCCTGATGGTCAAACTGCCCGGTATATTTCCGGTTTTAGCTGTGAAAAGGGGACGGTCGAAGATAAAGAAGCGATGATCAAGTTAACGCAAGAACGGAAACAGTTGAAAAAACAATACCCGAATTTAGTGGAATATGAAGGACGCCGCATGTTCCAGCATTTTTATCATGCTGCGCCGCTTCCGGAAGCTGGGGAAACCATTGAGGATGTGAAAGTAAAATCAGGCTGGCTCGGGACGAGAAGAAAGAAATATACTCGCGGATTTCAACGTTCATCAGCTGAGGCACTCCAATGGCGAAAGGAGCTTCGCATCGGTATTCCAAAAGTTCTTAATATTTGGACTACAGCTCCTTTTTGGCGAACTTATTTTGAAACGCTCGGCATTAGTGAACGCGGGATTGTATTTAGTGACTATACGAGTGAAGAAATGTGGCAGGAGGGGGGGAAGTACGGCTCGATCGATCCGTGCTACCCATCTAAAGTAGCGCAGGCACATGTCCATAATCTACTTTTTAAACACCATCGAGAGAATAAGCCGTTAAATGCCATCTTTTTCCCGTGTATTACCCATATTCCGACCCATTTGAACAATGTGACGGATTCAGCGAGCTGTCCGATCGTGGCAGGCGCTCCAAATGTAATTAAAGCGGCATTTACAAAGGAAACGGACTTTTTTAAAGCGAAAGGAATTACGTACTTTGATCCTGCTATGACATTTACAGAAACAAATTTACTGAAAAAACAGCTTTTCGAGGCATTTAAAGATTTCCTGAAAATAACGGAGGATGAAAGCGATTTTGCGGTTGAAGAAGCATGGAAAGCAATGGAGCTGTTTGATCAGGAAATGCAAGAAAGAGGAAAAATCATTTTAGAGCAGGTTGAAAAGGAGAACAAGCTTGCGATTCTTATGATTGGCCGCCCATATCACTCTGATCCAGGTTTAAATCATTCTGTATTAGATGAGTTTCAAGTTCTTGGCTATCCGATTCTTTCGATGCGTTCGATCCCAAAAGATGAAGCATGGCTGCGCCGATTTTTTAAAGCTGATTTGGAAAGTAATAGAGTTCAGTCTGCTCTTGAAGTAACTGATGTATGGCCGGAAAACTTTAGTTCAAACAGCGTTCAAAAAGTGTGGGCAGCTAAATTTGCCGCCCGCCATCCAAATATCGCTGTCCTCGATTTATCGAGCTTTAAATGTGGGCATGATGCGCCGACATACGGTTTAATTGATTCAATTATTTCTACAGCGGGTACGCCTTATTCCGCTCTGCACGATATCGATGCGAATAAACCGAGCGGTTCGATTAAAATCCGGGTAAAAACGTATGCGCATAGTTTAGGACTTCATGAAGAACGGCTTCAAGATTTAGCACGCAAAAAGGAAGAACTAGAACGGCTTATTGAAAAAAAGCGTCTTGAATTAATGCACGGAGAACGGACAAGTCAATTTACAGCGAAAAAGGCAATTTCTGAATAACAAAAAGGAGTGGGCATAAAAGTGAAAATGAAAAAAAAAAAGCAAACAAATGCTGTCCAGTTATTTGAGGATGAGTTAAATCGTTTTAGAGCGCAACAAGAAGAGTTACTAGGTTTAAACGAAACAAAGACACAATGGTTTGATCCTGTTCCAAGAAAATTTTTTTCCAAGGATAAAGATTCCACTACGATCCTTTTTGGCGGGCTAACAATGGCACACGATTATTTGATCGAAGGTGCGCTTGCTGGGTTAGGATATCGGGTAAAACATATGGAGTGCCCTGATACAGAGTCATTGCGTTTTGGGAAGGAATTTGGCAATCGGGGACAATGCAATCCGACTTATTTTACCGTTGGGAATTTAATTAAATACCTTACTCATTTAAGGGATGTAGGAGGTAAAACAAAAGAAGAAATTGTTCAAAATTATCTTTTTATGACGAGCGGTTCTTGCGGTCCATGCCGCTTTGGGACTTATGTAACTGAATACCGTAAGGCGCTTAGAGATGCTGGATTTGATGGGTTTCGTGTACTTCTTTTTCAGCAGCAGAGCGGTTTAAAGCAGGCTACAGGTGAAGAATCAGCTTTAAAGCTGGACAGCTCTTTTTTCCTTACGTTTTTAAAAGCCGTTCTAGTCGGAGATATTTTAAATGCTGTCGGTTATCGCATTAGACCTTATGAAGCAGTCGCTGGAGCAACAAATAAAGCTCTCGAGCGCTGTAAACAATATTTATATGAAACCTTTCAGAAGAGGAAGTCACTGCTCCATGCGCTTTACCGCTGTCGGAAGGAGCTTCGTACTGTCAAAATAGATCGAACGATTGTGAAACCAAAAGTGAGTATTATCGGGGAATTTTGGGCAATGACAACAGAGGGGGACGGCAACTATCGATTACAGCAGTTTTTAGAAGAGGAAGGAGCCGAAGTAGAAGTACAGTCAGTAACAGCCTGGATTTTATTTTTAATTTGGGAAGGGCGGCATGATACTAAGAAACGGCTGGCCTTACGCCGTAATGACACTGGTCGCCATGGCTTGGAAGGGAAAAACCCGCAGCTGCGCCTTCGGATGCTACAATTGGCAGATCGTATCATAAGAATAATGTTTCAAATGTATGCAAAAGCCATCGGGTTGAGCGATTATGAGCTGCCTAATATGGATGAAATCGCCAAAGTTGCCCACGAACACTATAACAACAATGTAAGAGGCGGAGAAGGGCATATGGAAGTCGGCAAGCTTATTCTTAACGTAATAAAACGAAAAGTGAACATGACAATTTCTGTAAAACCTTTTGGGTGCATGCCTTCATCTGGTGTATCTGACGGTGTTCAATCATTCATAACCGAAATTCATCCAGAAGCAATCTTTCTGCCGATTGAAACGACAGGGGATGGGGCAATAAACGTTTACAGCCGAATCCAAATGATGCTTTTTAAAGCAAAACAAGCTGCTCAAAAGGAGTTTGAAGAAGCGTTAATGAATAAAGGAGTGACAGTTGATAAGCTTCAATCGCTATGTACGACAAAATATTCTCATCGTCGCCACATCGCAGCAAGCACGGCAGCAAATGCTGTTTATAACATCTCTAGTTTGTCTAATAAGCTTTTATTAGCAAAAATAAAGAGAGAAAAGATGATGAAAACTATGTAAACAATTCAATTCAAGGACAAGGATGGAAAACACCTAAATAATTTTTGAGGTGTTTTTTTCCTTCTTATCAATATTCTTCTCAACACATATTACATCTGATTTAGAAAAGGTTGCAGATTTTATTACATTCATTAATGACGGTGAGATTCTTTTAAGTAAAACGAAAGATGAGCTTTTAGAGGAATATTGTATTGTCAAAGGAAATAAAGAAGCTTTGACTACGTCTCATCATAACAGCTTTATTGGCATTAAGGAAAACAATTACGGTTTTGAAGCGTTATCAAAAAATAAAAAAGAAGTAATGAAACAAATGGGGGATTCCGTTATAATCGAAAAGCCAACATTAGAAGATATTATGGTGTTTTCTATTAAAAGGAGCGATAATCGTGTATCATCTTATTAAAAAAGATATTTTAATGCAAAAGAGAACATTGAAATTATCAGTTTTATTAATTATTTTCTTTACAATTACCCTGTCAAGCATGGGATCTATAGGATTAACAGTGGGAATATTAGCAGTCACTTATCAATTAATTTTAGGTGCAAGCTCGTTAGAAGATAAAAATAATAGCGATATTATACTTAACAGTCTTCCAATTAAGAAAAATACAATTGTATTATCAAAGTATGTATCTATATATGTATTTACTGCATATGCAATTCTTTTATTTTATTCGATCTATTTTATTGTAAATATGTTAAATTTCCCTAATATCATTTTTTTTAATCCGATCGGGTTTATTGGTGGCATCGTTGCTGTTACATTGTTTTTTTCAATATCTTTCCCGTTAATTTTTAAGTATGGTTATATAAAATCAAAAATGGCAAACTTAATCTTATTTTTCGTACTCGCATTTGGAGGAATAATATTGACAAACATACTCCAAAACGACCAAGTGACTTTCGGGCAAAATATAATCTTGTTTTTTAACAAGCAATCAACTTTCGAAATTTCATTGGTCTTAAATGAAGCTAAGCCTAATTTGTCATAATTAGGCTTTTATAATTTCATACAATTAAAAATTATTGTTAGTTTAAGGATATAACTGTTAAACTAAAACAAACAAATCATCGTAAAACATACTTGTTGTTTTAAGTTAATTTGATCATCTTTTTTAACACTTTCAGAATGAAACTTATAACAGTGGATAGAAGGAAAGAATCTAAAAATCTTAATGAATCAAGGTACCATTGAATTTTTCAAGAAAGGATGAGTAAAAATGACAAAGAAGTTAACACTTCCCCTAAACCATTTCTTCGACACATGAACCTACCCAGCATCCGAACTTTTTTTCTAATAAATTTGTAAGGTGTGAAAGAATGAAAGAATAGAATCTTAAATTAATGATATTACTAGCGAGTTTAGACCCAATAGAAGGGATTTAATGGTATTTGGCATGAGCAATAACTTCTCTTGAACGGTTTATTGAAATGTTTAGAATTTCAGATAAGCGTTTCGGAGATATTTCAGATAAGTGACTTTGTTTAATTTTATTTCTTCTCAGTTCCTTTCAGAAAAACTTAATAATTTACAAGACTAGAGAAAAGTTGAAAATTTTTATGAAGAGTAGACTTCGAACAGGATGATAAAAAAGGGAGTCTATCAAATACAACTTAATTGAAAAAATATAAATACTACATATTAGCAAAACTATGATGATATAAATTCAATTAGATTTTTAGTTGCTTCGATCATCTTTTTTAACACCTTCAGAATGTAACTTATAACAGTTATACTAAAACTGAATTTCTCGAACTTGTCCGACTAGATCAAGCTGCTTTTGGAGATAAAAGAAGCCGTTTCCTTCATAATAGAATACAACAAGCAGAACAATGTATCGTGGCAAAAGATCATAAAGGAAAAATAACTGGTTATGGAAAACGGAGTGTGAAGGCATTAAAGCTCTTTGGAAAATAGAAAATCATAATAAATTATCCGAAGCCTATGACTTTAAATCTTTAAACGAAAGGTTTAGTATCGTTCTTGACGGTGCTTTCATGACTCATTTAGAAGAAATTAAATCCAATCTTCGCAGAGGACGGATTTAGTTTTATGGATTGCAATATTAGTAGCATAAAAATATAATTGACAAAATTCTTTCTTTTAAATAAAGTTTGAAAAATATGTTATAAGTACGTGGGATTGTACTAAAACTAAAACGGGCAGGTTTGTGCAATAAATCCGATGTTTTTATGATATGAAGATATTCCTTTTAAAGAGTTCGATTGCGAAAAATTGGACAATTAAAGAAATGATAGATAGAACGTATGAAATATATACTCTAGAACAAGAAAGTGGAATGGGGAGCCTTAGCTATTACAATTAAATATTAAATATTAAAGTCGATTTTCAAATCTAAGATGGCGTATCTAAAACTAAAAAGTTAAACTAAAATATTCTATCATAGGCGGAGGATTGAATGAGTAAATTTTATGTCGCATCGAGCTTTCAGGACAAAGAAACAGTTCGTTATGTTAACCAATATTTGAAAGATAAGGGTTTCACACATACATATGATTGGACTCAAAATGAAAGAGCATCGACTTTTGAAAATCTAAAAAGTATTGGACATCAAGAAAGAAATGCTGTATTAGAATCAGATTTTATAATTGTTATATTACCAGCAGGAAAGGGAAGTCATATTAAGCTTGGGATTGCTCTAGGACAAGGAAAAAAGATTTATCTATATTCACCTGATGGGGAAGTGAATAACTTTGATACGACAAGCACATTCTATCATCTACCTGAAGTAAGTAAAAGTTTTGGGACCATTGAAAACTTATTAGAGAAAGTCACGGCAATTGAATACGACTATAACTAAATGGGTGCTAAGAAAGGAGAGGTATCTTGGATATTAAATACTTTGTCTATGACACCATCCCAAATAAAAAAATATTAGATGGTATAGTGAATCTTTACAGTGATGTATTTGATGGTAGTGCTGAAGATTTGCTAATCAAAATGAAAGATAAACCCAAATTATTGTTTAATATTGCATTATACGGTCAAAAAATCGTTGGATTTAAGATTGGATATGAACTTGATAATAATAAATTTTATAGTTGGTTAGGCGGAGTGGATCCTGATTATAGAAAACGTGGAATTGCTCTAACTTTAATCGAACAACAACATGAATATTTAAGAAAAAATGGCTATAAAGTTGTCCAAACAAAAACAATGAATAAATGGCGGAATATGTTGATACTAAACATAAGAAATGGATTTAATATTATTGAAACTTATACCGATGATAATGGATTGCAAAAAATAGTCCTTGAAAAAGCATTACTCAATTAACTGGTTCAAGAGTACAACGAAGCGTTCTTGGAGTACAATTAGAAAATTAAGAATTACAATGATGAGAGATTTTTAGTTTAGACTTTCTAGTCTTTGAACAAAGGAAGGATTGACTTTTTTTTAGTTTTATACGATTTAGTTTTTGTAGTTTACATAATATATATTATCGGAAGTTAATGTTCAAAAAATATAACTTGTCTCATTATATGAGTATACTCAATTTATTGAGACAAAAGAAAAAAATACTAACAGCTATCTTCATAGTAATTAATACTATTACATTTTGGCTTTTTTATTTGATTTCAAGTAACAACACTTTTATTTTTTAAACGCTATTTTTCATTTTCAGTTAGTTTTTGTTGTGATGTGTATGATATTCTCTTTGAAGTTACGCATCCCCTTCCTAATATTTCCTTATAGATTTAAATTTTCACCTAATTTATTTCATAACTATGTTTATTTCCATTATACGTTTATAAAGGTAGAGATTAGATAACCAATCGATCGACCGTTTACGACTATTGTAGATAAGGTTTGTGTTTTAGATGATTAATGAAGATCATCCATAAACAAATCTACAATTGAATGACTATAGCTGGTATTAGACCAGAATTAACCTGCCTTTATGAATGAGTACACTTAACGTTGCAAAACAAAGCTGTTACATTAAAAAAGACGATTTCTTAAGATAAGATCGTCTTTTTTAATGTAAAGGATGATAACCTTTACTCAATTTAACCCCCGATATATGCAGGAAGCTTCTCTTTAATCAACTTCTCCCATCCGCCTTCCATAATACTGCGTACAACAGGGTGAGGTTGTCCAAACTCGGTGACCTTTTCTGTATCCCAGCCGGAATGTATGAGTGTGAATTCTGTTTTTTGATCTTCTAACTTTTTCAATTCAAAAGTAAGATGCCAGTCTTTACCCCAGTTAAAAACAACTAGATTTGGAGAATTGATTTCCGTTACTTTACAGGGTGAATCACCAAATTGAGCTGCATGAAGTATGAACTCACGTCCTATAATCGGTTCAAAATTATTTGGCATCCACCATGAAGCAATACCTTCTGATGTTGCAGCGGCTTTCCATACTTTCTCAATTGGAGCATTAAGTACAATCGTTTTCCGTATATCCGGTAAATTTTTCTTTGTTTCCATAACTGTGCCTCCTCTAAACATTTATATAACATGACATTTAGTGTCAGGGAGAATAAATTTTACTTTAACAATAAATAAAGATTTGTCAACGTAAAATTTGTATGTATTTAGTTTACATAATAATATTATTGAATACTAGTGTTTTTAAATTGTTTTCCTTATGGTTGCCCTTCTTTATGTAATTATTGTTTTTTGTATTACTAAAATTCCTCTAAATGGTTAAAAATAGACATAATGATTCAACGAAGGTTTCATTTTATGAAGAAACGGATGGGTTTTAAAAATGAAAAATGATCAGAAAAAACATGTCATTATGCTTGTAATTGATTCGTTAATGAATGCACCTTTACAACAGGCAGTAAATCATGGACATGCGCCTGCACTAAAGTTTTTTATTGAACACGGTAAGCTTTATCCAGCTGTTGTTAGTTCTTTTCCAACGATGTCGGTTAATATTGATAGTACGTTATTAACTGGGACATATGGGGATATCCATCGACTTCCTGGATTAGTATGGTTCAGTAAAGAAGAAAATCGCTTAATTAATTACGGGAGTCATGTAAGGGAACTTTTAAAGCTAGGTCTTACACGTTCAGTTAAAGATATTCTGATTCATTTAAACAACGATCATTTAGGCAAAAACGTAAAAACAATTCATGAAGAGCTAGCTCATCTCGGAAAACAATCTGCTTCTATTAATACACTTATGTATCGTGGAAATGATCAATATCAATTAAAGCTGCCTAAACTGTTTACATTATTTAAATCATTTAATATCAACTGGCCGACAAATGGGCCGTCGTTATTTACTTATGGAGCTTTATCTCAGTTTAGTCAACTAAAACGAAATAATCATTTTTGGCAAAAGTATGGTTTTAACGATGCGTTTTCAGTTCAAGAATTGAACTATCTTATTCATAACGACTTACTTCCCGAATTTACAATTGTCTACTTGCCTAATCTTGATAAAGATGTTCATAAAAACGGGCCACTATATATAAAAGGTGTGAATAAAGTTGACCGGCAACTTCAAAAAATATTGAATACTTATCCTTCTTGGAAGGAAGCATTAACAGAAAACATTTGGATTATTATGGGTGACAGCGGTCAAGCACCGATTCATGCTGTGCGGAAAAAAGCTTTAATAGATTTGAGAAGATTACTTCATTCTTACCGAATAATGAAATTAAAGGATGGAGTAAAGAAAGAGGATGAAATTGTTCTTGGTGTAAATGAACGAATGGCGTTTATTTACTCATTAAATCCGTCACAATTACCATTACAAAAGATCGCAAAGGTTTTACAAAAGGATAAGAGGATTGATATGATCGCTTGGAAGGAGACAGATTTTGTTCACGTCATATCTAGTGTAAAAGCTGGACGACTTAACTTCAAGCCGGAAGGAAAATACAAAGATCAATACGAGCAATCGTGGAGTATAACAGGAGAAGCAAGTATTTTAGATTTATTAATTAGAAACAATGAGGTTAAGTATAATCGCTATCCTGATGCGTTAGCAAGATTATATAGCGCAGTTATTTCCCATGAAGGAAGTTATCTTGTTTTAAGTGCAAAGCCTGGGTTTGAATTTATCGGTGAAGGCTCGCCTACTAATGTTGGCGGTGCAAGCCATGGAGGTTTGCATAAACAGGATTCACTCGTGCCTATGATTGTAACAGGCACTCATTCTTCACCTAAATATTCACGCATTGTCGATTTAAAAGCTTGGCTTTTAACATTAATAAATGAACAAGTATGAAAAACGTGTAAGGAGAAAAAAGTATCTTCTTTTTCCCTACACGTTAAATGTATTAACCATACTTGAGAGAGTTTTTTAGTTCTCGTTTTTTATTGATTGTAAAACGCATTTTCGTAGTGCTGTCAACTTGAGTAATCTGTCCGTCATGTACTGTGATCACTAATGAACCATATTCTAATTCATTGAGCAAGTCTAAAATATATTTAATTTTTTCTTGATCTTGCTCTCTCATTTAAGCATTCTCCTTTCTAAACTATTGTGTTTAAACTTAAAGTTTGCTGACAAATAAATTGATGACTATCTTTAACAATTTGTTGTTTGTCGTTATCCATTGAAGCAACATGAAACGAATGATGAAGAACAACGACTTTCTTTTCAATTGAAGCAATTTGTTCGATGATAGCATCACTGTTTTCAGGAGGAACGACATGGTCCTCTTTTGATTTAAAACAAAGTACTGGGCAAGTGATGCTCGGCAACAAAGTTCTTGTTTGTTTCATTAATTTTTGCAGTTCGTAAATAGCGCTTAGTGGAACTTTATCGTAGGTAATTTCATAAACTCCCTTTTTATTTATATCGGGTTTGCTTTCATTAATATAGGGCTTGTTTGTTTTTTCTTTTATTAGATGCTCGTATTTCGGGATTGATAAAGCGGGATTAATTAAAATAATTCCGGCAATATCTTTATATTTATTAGCAAGCATAAGCGCTAACGTTCCACCCATTGACTGGCCAACAATGAAAATATAAGTACACTGCTGCTTTAATGCTATATATGCCTTTTCTACAGTTGTAAACCAGCTGAGCAAGTTTCACTCCTAAAAAGCTCATACTTTGGGGAGTGCCGATAAAACCATGTATGATGAGAACCCCAATCTCGTTTCCTGGAAAAGAAAATGATTCTGCACCTTTGATTACTTTATGCTTTTCTTTCATCTCCAATTCCCTCCCTTCTTGTGCTATTTGAAAGTTTGCCGTTCATGTTTATATGAAACTGGTAAAATTTAAAATCTTTTATCCATATTTAATACCATTATTTCATATATGTCAAGTCGGAATTAATATTTGTTAATGCTGATTTTGCAAGCTGATGAATAATCATATCATCTTGAGGCGGATTAAATGGACCGCATTGCACGTCGCGAAATAGCCTTTCTAACTTATAACTTTTTAATAATCCATGGCCGCCAGCGATCCGCATTGCTAATTCAACAATTTTAATCGCGTTGTTACATACAAAGTATTTAGCAATACTCACTTCATCTGAAAAACAATGTTTAAATTCTGAGTGCTGCTCCCATTTTTCTGCAATGGCATATAAAATCGTTCGAGAGGATTTTAATAAAAATTCGATTTGACCGAGTTTTTCTTGAACGTGAGAAGCATGACAGATTGGAGCGCCCAGACTATTAGAATATTCAGATGTTGCAAAATCTAAAATAAATTGGCGCGCCGAATGGGCAATTCCTAAATATACAGCAGGAATTAGGAGAGAATAAGCCCGGCTGTCCGCAGTAAAACGATGATGATCATTTTGATCAAGTCGTGACAATAATGCCTCTTCTGGGACGAACACATGATTGAGCTCGATATCGTGGCTTCCAGTTCCCCTCATACCGATTGAATTCCAAGTTTCAATTATTTTCACTTGCTCATTTTTTATAATTAAAAATTCAGCTATCGTATCTTCATCCTCTAAATATGCATTAATTGTAAAATGATGAAGGACTGGTGCAAGAGTAGCAAATGCTTTACGCCCTGTAATAATGTAGCCATCTTTCGCACGTTTTGCAACCGTTGCGGGGTAGCACCAGTTGCATCTCCTGTCGTGACTACATTCCAGCCAGCCCGGCCATTGCTTATATGATCGACAGAGGCAAACTGCCTAGCAATTATATAAGGCTCACTATATGATGTTGAAGCCGTTGCTACTACACCAATTTTAACCGTTGCCCTTGCAAGAGCCGTAATTAAAATAGCTGGATCAAATCGGTTCAAAATATTCGGATGGGACTCTGCATTAATCGCTAAACTATCAGCAATAAAAGCGATATCAAACTTTCCTTTTTCGGCAATTTTGGCTAGTTTTATATAATGTTCTACATCGATACTTGCGCTTGGCTCTGACTCGGGATGACGCCAAGAAGCGACATGCATTCCTGTTCCAATTAAATACGCAGCTAATATCATTTGTTTTTTCTTCTTCAATCCTGCTCCTCCTATACGATTAATTTTTAAAAGTTTCCTTGAATGAGTTTAATTCCTCTAAAGGAATAAATATAGGAATATAGTTTCCGTTATATGTTTTCTTCATGAAATTTTCAACCTCTTCTGTCTGATATAGCTCAACAAGCTTTTTCAGCTCTTTCCGATGTTGATCTTCCTTACGTGCAGCAATGACATTAATATAAGGCTTTGCCGTTTTGCTTTCATGTATGATCGCATCTTTAAGTAATAAACCAGCTTCTACGGCAACACCATTGTTAATAATTGAAGCATCAACATCCTCCATCACCCTCGGAGTCGTTGCTCCATCGACTGGGACGATGTGAATATTTTTTGGATTGTCTTTTATCTTATCTTCCCCTCCATTACCGTCAAAGTCGTCGACGACTTTAATTAACCCTGCTTCTTGTAGAAGTAATAAAGCTCGACCCCAGTTTGTTGTATCATTTGGTACAGCAATCTTTGCATTATTTGGAATGTCATCAATTGACTTAATTTTCGTTGAATAAAGTCCTAATGGAGCAATAAGCGTCGTACCAATTGGGACGATATCAGCGCCATTTTTTTCATTAAAGCTTGTTAAATAGGCAATATGTTGAAAAGCATTCACATCTATATCTCCTTCAAGCAGCACTTGATTAGGATCAACTGAAGCGTTAAAATTTACAATTTCAATCTCTAGTCCTTCTTTAAGTGCTTTTTCCTTAATAAATTCCCACGTGCGAAGCTCTGAACTTCTTATTCCAACTTTCACTTTCTTCGTATCCCCTTCTACAGACTTGCCACAACCGATTAAACTCAAAGTTAACATTATAATTAAAAAAGAAAACGAACATTTTTTCATTGCGAAGCCCTCCGTGTTATTTTCTTCTCATTTTCCGTTCAAGGAAATTTCCGAGCATTTGCACGCATTGAACGAGTAAAACAAGAATGACAACTGTAACGATAATCGTCAGCGTGCTAAACCGCTGATATCCATACGTAATAGCCAAATCTCCAAGACCACCGCCGCCAACAGCTCCTGCCATCGCTGTTGCACCGATTAATCCAATTGTTGCCGTTGTAATACTGAGAACAATCGAAGCAAATGCTTCTGGAAACAAAAAGCGAAACATTTTTTGAAACGGGGTAGCCCCCATCGCTTGAGCACTTTCAATAATTCCTTTATCAACCTCAAGTAGCGAATTTTCAATTAGACGTGAAATATAAGGACCGATATGAAGAACGAGAGGAACAATTGCTGCTGTAGTTCCAATTGATGTTCCGACAATAAACCGAGTAAACGGAATAATCGCTACAAGTAAAATAATGAAAGGAATGGAACGAAAAATATTGACGATCGGATTCAAAATTGAAAAGATATATTTATTTTCAAGAATATGCCCTTTGCGAGTAACGACTAGCAAAACTCCAAGCAATAGACCGATGATCGATCCAAAAATTAGTGAAATACTTACCATGTAAAGTGTTTCCCATACCGATTGCAAAATAAGCTCTACACTAACTTCCATCATTAACCACCTCGACCGCGATTCCATTTTGCTTTATAATATATTCATAGGCTCGGACAATCTCCGCTTCATCTCCTTGCAGTTCAACAGTTAAACTGCCGAACGGAACTCCTCGCAAATCGGTAATATTTCCGAAAAGGATATTGACGTCTACTGCAAATGTTTTTGCCACTTGTGAGAAAATCGGTTTACTAGAGCATTCCCCTATAAATTTAACGTGATAAAGTCTACTATTCTTCCCATTTGTATTCGTGTTATTCAAAACACTTTGAAGAATCTCATTTTTTATGACTGAATGGACAAAGTTTTTTGCAGTTTCAGTTTTAGGGTTTGAAAATAGATCGATAATCGAGCTGGCTTCTATTACTTGACCGCTTTCCATGACGGCAACACGATTGCATATTTGTTTGATAACCTCCATTTCATGTGTAATCATTAAAATCGTAATCTCGTATTCTTTATTAATTTTTTTTAAAAGCTGTAAAATAGACGTCGTTGTTTCCGGATCTAAAGCTGAAGTTGCCTCATCACATAAAAGAATGGACGGGTTTGCAGCAAGGGCACGAGCGATCCCTACCCGTTGTTTTTGTCCTCCAGACAGTTGGTTTGGATAGTTTTTCGCTTTATCGGCTAAACCAACAAATGTTAATAACTGTTGAACTCGTTTTTTAATCGTATTTTTCGGTGTTTTGCTTAACAAAAGCGGCATAGCCACGTTATCGAATACAGTTTTCGTCGAAAGTAAGTTAAAATGTTGAAAAATCATCCCGATATTTTTCTTCGCCTTTTGTAGCTCTTTTTTTGATAAATTTGCTAAATTTTGACCATCGACAACAACTCTCCCAGAAGTCGGCTTTTCAAGTAAGTTGACGGTTCTAATTAAGGTGCTTTTTCCAGCACCGCTAAAGCCAATTACACCAAAGATATCTCCTTTTTCTACTGTTAAATTAATATCTTTTAACGCTTCCACCTTTCGACCATTATTTTCAAACACCTTTGACACATGTTGAAATTCAATCAAATTGTTTCCCCAGCCTTTATTTAAATTTGGTATAAAATAGTCAAAACGCCGGAACAACCGCTCCATCATATGGCTCTTCAATAAATTCTCTTCCATTTTCACTCGTTAACGCTTTCGCTAGTTTTTGGATTGCATGAGAGTTTTTACTGTCAGAACGTGAAACTAAAATATTTACATATGGAGATTGATCGTTTTCAATGATAAGTGCGTCTTCTTTCGGATTAAGACCCGCTTCTAAACAATAGTTTGTATTGATGATTGATAGCTCGACATCATCTAACGCACGAGTAAGCAGTGGTCCATCTACGGGATAAACTTAAATTTTTTATCCTTCCTCTTTAAGAATAGGCTTAATAAACTCGAGAATTGTTGAGGATGCTCCAACCTTTAAAGTAGTTTCAGCTTCTTTATCATCGTTTGATGTCACGCTAGAACCATTACCGCATCCGGATAAAATAATGAATCCGATGAGCAGCAAAGAGAAAAGTCTCTGTTTTTCCACGTTCTCACTCCATTCCGTCGTCATCACTTGAAACATTAAATTCAGTTAAAGTACTTACTGCTACTTTTTTTAGATAATGAGCACTAATTGATAAAGCCCGTTCATCAAGGGTGAACGCTGGATGGTGCCATTCTTTTGTTCCCGATGTTCCCATAAATACAAACGAACTAGGAACTTCTTTTTGGTAAAAGGCAAAGTCTTCCCCTGCCATTGATGGAATAGGATCAACAACTTTCAACTTTAATTTTTCTGCTGTTTTGATCGCTAGCTTAGTCAGTTTTTCATCATTATTAACTGGAGGAGGACCTGGATACCAGCGAAGAACAGCTCGCGCTCCATGTGCTACTGCCACCCCTTCAATAATTTGCTTCATAAGCCCTGGTATTTTTTCACGAATGTCTTCTTGAAACGTGCGTACTGTTCCTTCGAGATGTGCACTATTAGAAATTACGTTCCATGTATGTCCAGATCTGATTTGAGCAACACTGATGACAACGTTGTGAAACGGGCTTAATTTCCTGCTCACAATTGTTTGTAGTGCCATAATCATTTCGGAAGCTGTCACAATCGGATCAATCCCTGCATGAGGAACCGCTGCATGTGTCCCAATCCCTTCAATTTTAATTTCAAAATGGTCAACACTTGCCATTAGAGCCCCTGATTTAATCCCGACTGTTCCGACTGGCAAATCCGGTTTGTTGTGTAAACCTAAAATAGCTGAGACATTTTTTAAAGCTCCTGATGCTAATACTTTTAAAGCCCCTCCGCCGATTTCTTCAGCAGGTTGAAAAATAAATCGGACCGTTCCCTTTAAGTCACATTCCTTTTGTTTCAATAAATACGCCGCGCCTATTAAAGCAGCTGTATGATAATCATGTCCGCAAGCGTGCATCTTACCATGGATCTTTGATGCAAAAGATAGCCCTGTCTCCTCAGTAATCGGAAGAGCATCAATATCAGCACGGACAGCAACAATCGGTGCTTTCTTTTTTCCGGATATTTCTGCTATTACCCCTGTTTTTAAGCTTGATTCGACTATTTCAATTCCGACTTCCTCAAGCCAGCTTTTTTGATCGTTTGTTGTTTCAAATTCTTCATTAGATAACTCTGGATATTGATGAAGTTTACGGCGAATACTCACCAGCTTTTTTTCTAAATTAGGTAAAAATAATTCCCCCATGATCTCTTCCCCCTCCTGTTTGAATCAGTATTTTTTATTCTTTTATAAGTTGCTGTTGTATAGCCTTCGGGCGAAGAACCTTTTTAAGATAAACAACTTTTCCATCTTTGCCAAAATCCTTTTCAAAAGCCCGTTCATACCCTTTTCGCTCATACATTGCTACAAGCCACGGGTGACGATCAGATGTCGCCAATGAAACTGCTGGAGCTTTAAGATTATCCCTAATGTATAGTTCCGTCCATGCTAATAATTTCGAACCGAAGCCTTGCTTTCCCCAACCTGGATCTACAGCGAACCACCAAATATAAGGAATATCCAGCTTGACTGAGTTGTCTCCCCAAGGGAACTGAATCGTAATTGTTGCAACAAGTTCTCCATCCACCTCCAATAAATAACAAGCGTTTTTATCAATATTTTGTTGCACTAAATCAATATTTGCGGTTGCTGCTGGAAATTTCAAATCAAGCTCGCGAATTGGTTCATAAGCTCTCAATGTTAGCTGTAAAAGATTTTCTGCATCGTTTAAAGTTGCTAACCGGTAATTTTCTGCCATTTTATATTCTCCCCACCAATCGTTTTGATTGCTGCCATGATCCTTGCGAATGCATGAACGTAATTTGTGTTTGTTTACTCTTTTTCTAGTAATGTCTTTTTTCTCCGATTTGAATGTTATGAATGAAAATGTTACGATTTTGCTACATCGACAAACATGTTTTTCTATTTAGCTTTCGCTATCTTATTCCCCCTTTAAAATGGAACAAAAAAGGCCCCTGCATTTTACAGGTGCCTATGGTTGACCATTCAGCTTTTTTTAATATTAAAAATGATTATAATCATATAATTCCCATATGTCAACTATGAATTAATATTAAAAAAAGGGAGTGTTTCTCTTCCCTTTTTATTGTTGATTATTTAATACATCCTTAAAATAAGTCCACGTCTCTTCTGTTTCTTGTGTTAATGCCCAGCTGGCTGCACCTTTTAAATTATATTTATGGACAAGCTTAAGTTTAGCGGTAATTGATTTTTGATCTTCGTACCAAATATGATATTTCCCTTTGATAAAATATTCATTATTCTCCGTAATATTTAGCGTTACTTTTGGAGATTGAAGGTTTTCATTATAGGACACTTCTGCAGGGTATCTATTAATCATCTTTTGAATTAAATTGTTCCCCATACTTATACCTTTAAAGTTTCCATCCTCAGACCAAATTCTGCCGTAGAACGGAATTCCCATTACTATTTTTGATGGGGGAACTTGGCGAGATAATACATAGTCAATTGATTTCTCTACCCAGGGAAGACTTGCAACCGGTCCTTCCTCACTCCCTTCATAGCTTTGATCGTATGTCATTAACACATAATGATCAATGAGCGGTGTAAGCTTTTCATAATGAAAGGAGCCTAAGTAACCTTCTTCATTTCCATGAGGATTCGGGGGAATACAAACGGAAATCTCCTTATCTTTTGGAAGTTTTTTACGAAGTAATGAAATAAAATCAACATAATCGTTTCTATCTGTCTCTGTTAAATTTTCAAAATCTACGGAAATGCCGTCAAGATTGTTGTCTTTAATAAAATCTGCAAGTTGTCCAGCTAATTTTTCCTTCTTTTTCAATGCTTTTCTTGCTAGTTTCTGATCCCAATGATTTGAAATAAACGGTACGACTTTTATCGACCTGCTATTCATTTTTTCTATGAAGCTATCATCATATTTTTCTGTTATTTTAAGAGTACCATCATCATTTAAATCGAAATAATGGGGGGAAATCACATTTAAATTACCGCGTGTATGATCGATGATTTTAACATATTCATCGGTTTCTCCGAAATATAAAAACGACACACTATATTTTTCATTATGAGGGGACGATTTCATTAATAAACTCACTGCCCCAACTGTACATATTAAAAAGAATAATACGTATTTCTTCATAAATCCTCCAAATAATTTTTTTAAATGTTTACATATATCACTATACGGGTATTAGTAACATAAATATCAATATAATGGTTTTATTTTGTCATTTCAAAACTAAATAAAGGTGGTTATTTTAATGGAACAAGCTCTTTCTATTTATGGATTACTCATTTCTATACTGATCATTGGAATTACCATCATTATTTTAATCGTTAAACAACAAGTTAGAAAATTACAAATTTATTATCAAAAAACTTTTTCGACTTTGTACTCCCCTCTTATTATTAAAGCAGCACTTATAAAAAAACAAAATGGATGCTTTGAAAAACAACTATATATTATAAATGACCATCGAACAAAGCAAACTAAAAAAATGGATGACGTCTTAAATTTAGCAGATGATATTTTCATTCAAATTAATACGTACAAACCACTTGCGTCTAAAAATGCATTAAAGCATTTATTCGCAATAAAGGAGATCAAAAATGAAATGGCTCATATCAAACAAGAGCAAATTTATTTAAGATCTTTGGCAAAATATGAGATGAATAAAGAAAAATTATTATTATCGAAAGTGTTTTTTAAAGACATGTATAAAGTAGCTAAAAAAGCTGATTTTTTATATGAAGACTTAGAAACAATGCTTTCTTTCTATCCATTGTTTTTCGACCATTTGCTCAAAAATGAATTAGTTAAACCAAGGTTTGCGCGAAAAAAAATTCGCTTCTTTCAACTAAAAGGATAAATTTAGGATAGGAATTTAAAGGAACAAGCACTGCTTGTCCCTTTAAATGAAATGATATCTTATATCTTAATCATAGGTGACTAAATTTTTAAAAATATCTATCGTAGTAGAAGGATATATACCTCTTCTAGGGATTTGAAGGAAATCATCGCTCGGGTGAGCCATCCCTTTGTCGATTACTGTAAAGGCGATCTTAACACCTTGCTGTTTTAAAATATCGAGTGTTTCATCGTCATAGGCTCCAAAAGGATAAGCAAATGCGGTATTATCACCAATAATTTTAATACTCTTTTCTAAATCCTTTGTAATTGATTTTTTATCCTTTGATACTAAAAATGCTTCATTGTTTTCATCTTTTTCATGAAACTTATGTGTATGACTTGCGTAATTAAAAACGTTACTTCCTTTAGTAATATCTTCATGACTTAAGTATTGTGCATCTGAAGGATCGTAGTCTCGAGGTTTTTTGTCAATATTACCCGTAATGAGAAAGATAGTCGCTTTAAAACCATATTCGTTTAAAACTGGATATGCGTTTGCATAATTATCTTTGAACCCGTCATCAAAAGTAATATATACACTTTTTTCTGGCACATCTAATTTTTTATCCATAAATGCTTCAAATTCTTTTAACGTTAATGTAGTAAAATTATTGTCATGAAGAAACTTCATCTGTTCTTTAAATTGATTTACAGTAACAATTGTATCGTAGATTTTGCCATTTTCATCACGATGTACGGAAGTGAGATCCTCATCGGCAATAATTCGATGGTACATTAAGACAGGAACTTTTTCCGCCTTCTCGTTTTCTTTAAGTGGTCCAAAATCTCGAAGCTCATCATCTTGTTCTACTTTTATTTTCTTATCCATTGAAAAAGCAACTTTCGAGTGAACAATTGTCTCGTAATTTAGTGCAAATATCACTCCTAAAAAAGCAAAATGTAAAAGAAAAACGGTTGTAAATATATAATTAAACGCTTTTTTTATTTTTCCTATGCCTCCCTTTTAACCAACTTTCTTTTTGTTTCGATTAATTGGAACGACTTTTCCATCCGAAGAGAGGTCGCTGCTATAAGTTTGGTTGTTCGTGCCAACTCGCTCTACTTTATTCCAGCTATTTTTGTTGATAAAATAACCAACAGTTCCAAATGTATTAAATAACACACCTAAAAATCGATAAGTGACAATTTCAAATGGAACAAACAAACTAAGTCTTACTCGATCAAATCCTTTAAACTTATAGCCATATCTATTTGTAATAATGAGCGCAACGATACTTTGGAAAACTCCTAAACTAAAAGAGAAACAGAACAACATAAGTGCTAAATGTGCTCCATTACCTGAAAATAATATAATGAACGGAATAATCAGTGTCGGAAAAGCAGTCAAAGTCCCTAACAATAAAGAGTCTACTAGCAAGAACAACGACATACTCAATCCGAATTTGGTAAATAATGATTTTCCATAAATAATAATACAGTCAATAAATGCTTTCTGCCAACGAATCCGTTGTTTGAATAGATCTCTTAACGTTTCGGGTCCTTCTGTAAAACATACTGCTTCTGGAATAAATAATATTTTTCGGTCTTTATATTTTGTTTTTATTAACCGTTGGATACGCATTGTGATATCCATATCTTCGCCAACAGTAATCCGATAACCGCCGACTTCGAATAATGCATCTTTTTTAAAGACACCAAAAGCACCAGAAATAATTGCTAACGCATTAAATTTTGTTTGAGTAATCTTATATAAATAAAAGTTCGCTAAGTACTGAATAAACTGGAATTTAAGTAAATTACTTACTTTAAAAAATGGTTTAGGATTCGTATAGTCACCATGGAACGTTTGCCCGATGTGAACCATTCCTCCTGCTGCAATAACCTTTTCGTCACGGAAAGCTGAATTTATTGCTTGTAAAGAGTTAACATCTAAAGAGCTATCCGCATCTAGAGTAATAATGTTATCAAATTTTGCGTATTCAATTCCTGCATTTAAAGAATCTGCTTTTCCACCATTTTCCTTATCAATTACATAAATGTTTGGGTATACCGTTGATTGATAGATCCCCTTTATCTTTTTATGCTTTAGTTTCCCTGCTTTTTCTTTTTCTACAGTTTCTAAAACTAATAAAGATTGAAGCAATTCCATCGTTTTATCAGTCGAACCATCATTTATGATAAATGCTTCATAGTTTTTATAATCGACATGAAGGATTGCTTGAATACAGTTTTTAATAATATTTTCTTCATTATACGCTGGAATTAGAACCGACATCCCTTTTTCTTTATCAAGCTTTTCTTTAAATCTATTACCTTTTACTGTGAATAATGGGACAAATATGTATAAGGCTTGAAAAATAAAGAATACACAGTACAAACAAATTGTAATTATTAGACCCACAGTTCTTCCCCCTATCAAAATCAAAACTATAAAAGTTTTTCGTATTCAGTTATAAAGCCTTCTTGATATGTATTTCTTTTCTGGCTTGCCTAGTAAATCACTTTAAATTACTATTAACTAATCTCTCTTCTCTCTCTGTTTTTACTTTAGTTAAAACATAAACGACGCCTTCATAATACATATCTATAACTCCCATTAACTTTATAATAAAGTTTTATTTTGAACGAATAAATATGACAAAAGGCCAGTTTAGCCAGTTTTCAAAAAAATTTGATCATTTATGATAAATAAAGCTAAATATCTATATTAAATAGGTATTATCACACTTTCTAAAGATATTTATACTTATATATAGCTCTTATGTATTTGTATATTCGACAATATTTATCTTTTTTTTTATTCTAACGATCTATAAACACTATACAAAAAGATATTTTTCTAGAAAAATATTTAACAATGTTAAAATTTTGTGAACCTTTATTTTATTTGGAGTAACATATATTTTGTCGAAAAAATTATTATCTGTAATAAATCTGTAAATGTTTGTCTAAATTTCGAACAATATTTTTCATGTTCATAATCGGTTTAGTATAAAATAAAATTCTCTTATTATATAGGTATTAAAACCTATGTAATATATTGAACAACTTCATATTATTACTTGACAAATAAAATTTTAAAAAACGAGAAACATTATTAGTTATGACATTTCTCGTTTAAGTTATATAAATGATATCTTATGTATACTTAGACCAAAAAGAGGCGGAAACAAAAAGTCATGAGCTAACAACGAAGCACATGACGATAAATTTAACTGTATTTTTTTATTTAGAAAAGAATCCTTTAAAAGCAAAGCTGACGTTTTGTGGCCGTTCAGCTAACCGGCGCATGAAGTAACCGAACCAATCATCACCATAAGGCACGTATACTCGTACCTTATAACCTTCTTTAACTAAACTGAGTTGAAGCTCATTTCGAAAACCATATAACATTTGAAATTCAAATTGATCGTGAGAAATGTTTTCACTTTCAACAAATTCCTTTACTTTTTCAATAATACGATGATCATGGCTTGCTATAGCTGTATAACTTCCGCTTAAAAGATGTGTTTGAATGATTTTTAAATAATTTTTATCAACTTCTTGCTTTTCCTGAAAGGCTACCTCCGCTGGTTCTTTGTAAGCGCCCTTTACTAAGCGAAGAGGAACCCCTGCTAGATCTTCTACATCTTTTTGCGAACGAAACAAATAAGCTTGGATAACTGTACCAACATTATCATATACTTTTCGCAATTCTTTTAATATATCCATCGTTACTTGGCATCGAGGAGAATCTTCCATATCAATGCGAACAAAATTATCATACTTTTTAGCGGTAGACACAATTTTTTTTATATTGTTTAAACAAAAATCTTTATCAATGTCTAGCCCGAGCTGAGTCATTTTCACAGAGAGATTACACTCGACACCTGATTTAGCGATCGCATCTAAAGTATCGATACAATATTGTGTCGCTTCGCTTGCTTCTTCTTTGCTTGAGACAAACTCGCCTAAATGATCTAGTGTACATACTAATCCTTTATCATTTAACTCTCTTACTTTTTTAATTGCACTATCAATTGTTTCTCCAGCTACTACTTGGCCAGCTCCAAATTTAAGTCCCCATTTACGTGCTGCCTTGTTTAAAAACTTACTTTCAGATATGCGCAAGAAAAAGTTTTTTGATATCGTCTCTATCATGTTGATCCCCCCATGTTGTTGGGGCAGTGTAAAACACTGCCCGCTTATATTTTTTAAAACATTTCAGAAGTTGTTTTTGCTTGCATATGAAGAATTAAATAATCTGGACCTCCAGCCTTTGAATCAGTTCCAGACATATTAAAACCTCCAAACGGCTGATAGCCAACGATTGCACCAGTACAACCTCGATTGAAATATAAGTTTCCAACGTGAAACTCTTCTCTCGCTCTTTCAATATGCTCACGATTATTTGATAAGAGAGCACCCGTTAATCCATATTCTGTATTATTAGCAATTTCGAGCATGTGATCGAAATCCTGGGCTTTACAAACGGCAACAACCGGACCGAAAATTTCTTCCTGCATTATTCGCGCCTTTTCGTTCACATCAGCAAATATTGTTGGTTGAATAAAGTAGCCTTTTGCAGCGTCACCTTCTCCTCCAGTCATTAATTTGCCTTCTTCTTTTCCGATCTCAATGTAACTCATTATTTTGTTAAATGCTGCTTTGTCAATGACAGGCCCCATGTAAGTGTTTACATCTTCAGGATTTCCAAGCGATAACGTTTTCGTTAAGGAAACTGCTTTTTCTAATACTTCATCATATACATCTTGATGAATAACCGCCCGCGAGCCAGCAGAACATTTTTGCCCGGAAAAGCCGAATGCTGAGTATACAATAGAAGCAGCTGCTAAATCCAAATCTGCATCTTTATCAACAAGAACTGTATCTTTTCCACCCATTTCAGCAATGACACGCTTTAGCCAAATTTGACCAGGATTTACTTTTGCTGCTCGCTCATATATACGGCAACCGACATCTCGTGAGCCAGTAAATGATATAAACCGAGTTTTTGGATGATCAACAAGATAATCGCCGATTTCCGCTCCGCTTCCTGGAATAAAGTTCACTACTCCTGCCGGCAACCCTGCTTCCTCTAATAATTCAACAAATTTTGCCGCAACGACTGGAGTAGTATTAGCTGGTTTTAATAACACAGTATTTCCAGACACAATTGCTGCGACTGTTGTTCCAGCCATGATCGCTAACGGGAAGTTAAATGGTGAAATGATGACACCAACTCCAAGCGGAATATAGTTAAATTGATTCAGCTCTCCTTCCCGGCTTTGAACAGGAATACCGTCTTTCAACTTTAACATTTGTCGTGAATAATACTCGAGAAAGTCAATTGCTTCAGCAGTATCTGCATCCGCCTCTTTCCACGGCTTTCCAGCTTCCTTTACGAGATATGCTGAAAATTCATGCTTACGGTGGCGAAGCATCGTTGCTGCACGCAAAATAATATGTGCACGAGTCTCTGGATTAAATTTCTTCCATGTTTCAAACGAAGTAACCGCAGCTTGCATCGCTTTTTCAGCTAAATCTTTGTTTGCTTTCGAAACAATTCCAATTACTTCTTCTTTATTAGCTGGGTTTGTTGAAACAATTTTTTCATCCGTTGTCACCTTTTCACCGCCAATTGTAAGCGGATACTCTTTTCCGAGTTGAGAATTGACAAATTCTAGTGCCTCATTAAATGCTTTTATATTTTCTTTGTTTGAAAAATCAGTAAATGGTTCATGTTTGTAAGGTAACATGTTTTTTCCTCCTCTGAATGAATTGTCATACTATTAATTATTAATGCAATTTTCGTGCCAAATCATTAATGTGGATTATATTCGTCTCTTTCCAGAGCAGTGTATAATATGTGTAAACAAAAGTGTATAATATGTGTAAGGATGTTTACACTTTTGTAAATGACTAAACAATTAATAGGTGATTGTAAATGTTAAAAGACAACATAACACTTTACTCTCTTTCATTACCGTTAGCTGAGCAAGAAAATCTCGAAAAAATGAATCAATATCATAAAAATAGTTTCCTTTCCGACGTTAATGATATGACTGATCAAAAGGATATCTTGTTAATTGATGATGACGGGAAACCTGTTCGATGGATCCCATTTGCTTCATTATTAAAAGCGATTGTAGATCAATGGAAAAATCTCTCTATCTTGAATGATACGGTACTTCGTGCTGTTGATGATGCGATTACAATTGTTGATAACGAAGGAAAAGTAATCGCTTGGAACCCGAAAGCTGAAGAGCTTTATGAAACAACAACTGAGGAAATGCTTGGCAAGCCTATTACTGATTTTTTCAAAGAAGAATCAGTTGTTCTTATGTCTACATTAAAAGAAAAAAGCGGAGTCGTTCGCCAATACAATCAACCACAATCAGGTGTTCACGTGCTCATTAATACTTTACCAATGATGAAAGATGACCAATTGATTGGAGGAATATCTGTAGAAAGAGATATTACTGATGTCGTTAAACTGAATGATGAGCTAACAACAACAACCGCTTATATTCGCGATTTAGAAAGTAAAATTGAAATGAAACATATCGATGATTCATTTCATAAAATTAAAGGAAGAAGTCAAGCGCTATCTTCTGCTATTCATTTAGCAAAAAAAGTGGCTGTTACCGATGCAACGGTTCTCATTACTGGAGAAAGTGGCGTCGGAAAAGAGCTATTTGCTCAAGCTATTCATAATGAAAGCCCGCGATCAAACGAGCCGTTTGTTGATCTAAACTGTGGTGCAATTCCCGCTGCACTTTTTGAAAGCGAATTATTCGGTTATGAAAAAGGGGCTTTTACTGGCGCGATAAAAGAAGGTAAAATTGGAAAAATTGACGTTGCAAAAGGAGGAACGTTATTTTTAGACGAAATTGGCGAACTGCCGTTAGAACTTCAAGTTAAATTATTACGAGTTCTTCAAGAAAAAGAGTTTTACCGAGTTGGTGGGACGTCTCCTATCCCTATTGATGTGAGAATTATTTCAGCCACCAATCGAAACTTAGAAGAAATGATTGAGGAGGGTCTGTTTCGTGAAGATTTATTTTATCGTTTAAACGTCGTTTCTATCCATATCCCTCCTCTTAGAGAAAGAATAGAGGACATTCCAGAACTCATCCAATTATTTTTAAAAGAGTTTTCAATAAAATATAAAAAGCCCGTTCCAATTATTGATCCAGAAGTGATGGTAACGTTTATGCATTTTCCATGGAACGGAAATATTCGTCAGCTTAAAAATACAATTGAACGGATGATGATTTTAGCCGATGAAGATGTTATCAAGTCCGATCACTTACCAAGTAATTTTGTATTAACGAAACGGAATGAACCGGTGAATAGTCCGATCAATGAAATAGAACCTTCAGGACTTCATGATGAAAAATCATCTATTTTATTTGCATTGCAAAAAACGTACGGTAATAAATCTGCCGCTGCGAAATTATTAGGAATTTCTCGAGTTACCCTTTATAATAAAATGAAAAAATATAACATTTATAAACCGTAACATCACATACAAACTTATGAACGTCTGCTCTATTCGTTTCCGTCTTGTTCAAGCGTTTTCATCGAGTCTCAAAAAGAAGCGAAGCGAATGCAATCATTAACTTTGTCGGGCTGTCCCAAAAGGGTAAATACAATAAAAATGGGGCATCCAATAGCTGAAAATTGGCTTATTGGACAGCCCCAAGCTGTTTTACCGCTTTCAACTATTTTCAATCAGTCTTATGACTTGCGTTAGCTCTTTTTTGATTGCTTTTAACTTGAACCCAGCTACCGATTGCTAAACTAATAATCGTTCCAACAATAAGAGAAGTAGCCATATCAAGCTTTGCTACAACTGCGATTAAAATTGAAATTAATACTCCACCAACGATACAAATCCCGAGATAATTTTTCTTTTCGGATTTTTCCATAAGGATCTTTCCCTCTTTTCTGCACTTCATTTTATCAGTAAAAGATGCGAAGCTTCCCAAACTGTTGGCAAACGAACCAACGTGTATAATCCAGTCTGGGGCGATTCTCAAATGATACGCTCATTTACTTCATTATTAACTGCTTTATTTTAATATATCAAGTAAATTAACCGCGGTCCGTTCCTACATCTTTTCTGCTACATATTTCAACATCACTTCTTGGATCAGTAAAAAAGCAAACCATCCCCCTATTCCGAAACAAATAGAGATAACTAAATGAATAGAGTTCTTTAACGATATGTAAGTAATCAATAACAAAACGGCAGAGGCAGGAAACCCTAATAATACACCTAAGATAAATTTACTTAATGTTGTTGTTTGTTCCCCTTGAACATGCAGCCAAATAATACTTAATAAACTAACTAAAGGAAGAGCGGCTACAATTCCTCCATAGGTAGGAAATCTTCTTGCGATTTCTGTAACAATCCCAATAATAATAGACGATACAATAATTTTCCCAATCATATACATCTTTTTGCACCTTCACTCAATATTCTAAACGCTTTTTCAAGCAAATCCTTTTCATCATCACTTAATTTCTGAAGAATTTGTTTTAATTTTTCCTCATCAAGGCTTGTATTTCGATGTAAAACCTCCTTCCCTAAATGAGTTAAATGAAGAATAACTTTTCTTTCATCATGAGGATCCCTTCTTTTAATAAGATAGTTTTTCTCTATTATTCGTCTAACATGTTCTGATGCGGTATTATGGGAGACGTTAATATATGAAGCGACTTCATTTATTCCTATTTGATCTTGTTTTTCTACAAGTTGCAAAATTCGAATGACTTGATGTGAAATTTTATCTTTATGCTGATAATGCAAATAAAAATAAATGTCTGTCCAATATTGATTTAACAGTTTTACTTTATGGTCCAAGCGAAGCACCCCTCCTCTATATCGTACTATAAGATTATATCTTATAGTACGATATATTTCAAATTTTTGCTTGTATTCACCATCATCATCTAAAAAAAGATATAATCGGATAGATTACGGTTTATGGAGGATAAAACATACATGATTACTGTTAATAATGTAAGTTTACGCTATGGAGACAGAAAGTTGTTTGAGGATGTAAATATTAAGTTTACACCTGGCAACTGCTATGGTCTTATCGGAGCAAACGGCGCTGGGAAATCTACATTTTTGAAAATTTTAGCCGGAGAAATTGAGGCGCAAACTGGCTCTGTTTACCTGGGACCTGGACAAAGACTTGCAATGTTAAAGCAAAACCACTTTGAATATGAAGAGTATAACGTACTACAAGTCGTCATTATGGGTCATGAAAAGCTTTATCAAGTGATGCAGGAGAAAGATGCTATTTATATGAAGGCTGATTTTTCAGATGAGGATGGAATAAAAGCTGCTGAACTTGAAGCAGAATTTGCGGAAATGAACGGTTGGGAGGCAGAATCAGAAGCAGCTATTTTATTAAAAGGTCTTGGTATAGAAGAAGAGCTGCATAATAAAACGATGGCTGAGTTAAACGGAGCAGAAAAAGTGAAGGTGCTTCTTGCTCAAGCATTATTCGGCAAGCCAGACGTGCTATTATTAGACGAGCCGACAAACCACCTCGATATTAAGGCGATACAATGGCTTGAGGAATTTTTAATTAACTTTGAAAATACAGTCATTGTCGTTTCCCATGATCGTCATTTTTTAAATAAAGTTTGTACACATATCGCTGATCTCGATTTTGGTAAAATTCAAATATACGTTGGAAACTATGATTTTTGGTATGAGTCTAGTCAGCTTGCTTTAAAAATGTCACAAGATGCAAATAAGAAGAAAGAAGAAAAAATAAACGAGCTACAAAGCTTTATCGCTCGTTTTAGTGCCAATGCATCGAAGTCTCGCCAAGCAACATCAAGAAAAAAGCTGCTTGACAAAATTACATTGGAAGATATTAAACCTTCTTCCCGCCGTTATCCATACGTTCATTTTGCACCAGAGCGTGAAATTGGCAATGATTTGCTTCGAGTTGAAGGTTTAACGAAAACAATCGATGGAGTGAAAGTGTTAGATAACGTCAGTTTCATGATGAATAAAGGTGATAAAATTGCTCTTGTTGGAAAAAATGAACTCGCTAAAACAACACTTTTTAAAATTTTAATGGGAGAAATCGAACAAGACAGCGGTTCCTTTAAATGGGGAGTGACTACTTCCCAAGCGTATTTTCCTAAAGACAATTCTCGTTATTTTGAAAAAGACGAATTAACACTCGTTGATTGGCTTCGACAGTATTCACCTCACGATCAAAGTGATAGCTTTTTAAGAAGCTTTCTAGGAAGAATGCTATTTTCAGGAGAGGAAGTTTTAAAAAAGCCGAGTGTTTTATCAGGCGGTGAAAAAGTACGTTGCATGCTCTCAAAAATGATGTTAAGTGGAGCGAATGTCCTTCTTCTTGATGAGCCGACGAACCATCTAGATTTAGAATCAATTACCGCTTTAAATAACGGATTAATACAATTTAAAGGTTCTATTATCTTTGCATCCCATGATCATCAATTTATTCAAACAATCGCTAACAGAATTTTTGAACTCACTCCAACGGGATTAGTCGATCAACAAATGACATATAATGAATATTTAGCTAATGAAGAACTGCAAAAGCAGGTAGAAAAGATGTATTGATAAAATAAAAGCAGGTTGATAAAAACAATTTTTTGTTTTTATCAACCTGCTTTACTTTAAGGCTTATTTTTCAAAGCTTGATGTTACGCATTCAAGCTCTCCGTTTTCAACGTGAAATAAACAGCCGACTACATCTACACCTTCACCGTACTGCTGATAAATTGGGTGCTTTTTTATCCGTTCGACTTGTTTAATGACATTCAGCTTCGTTAATGTATCAATCGAGTAATCTCCGCTTCCCTTTTCAGGTAAACTTTTTGTGATGTTTTTAAGCCAAGGCTTTAATTCTTCGTCGTTATTATTAGACCAAGCTGCCTTTACACCGCCGCAATCAGTATGTCCCTTTACGATAATTGTTTTTACTCCTAAATGCTTAAGAGCATAAAATAAACTCGCTGAGAAGCTTCCATCGTTTTCATCTACTTGATTTGCGATATTTCGATGTGTAAACATTCGCCCTAATGGCATTTGCGTAACGATAGATGGACTTACTCGTGAATCACTGCAAGAAAGGACAAAGTAATCGGGAGCTTGTCCTTTTTTTAATTCATCAAAAAAGAATGGATTTTTATCCTTCATTTGTTTTACAAATAAGTGATTCTTCTCTTTAAGTTCAAGCTCATTCATCCGATGTCACCTTACTTTCCAATGTCTTTTAATGCATGATCAATCGTTAAATAATGATATTTAAACCGATTACCGAGTTTTTCTTTTATCTCAGATTTTTTAAATAAATCTAAAACAGGGCCTTTCATTCCAGCGGCTAAAAATTTGACTTCGCCTTTGCTGCAATTAGCAATTAAATCCTCAAAAGAATGAATGGCAACTGCATCAATTGAGTTAACACCCGAAAAATCTAAAATTATCCATTTTAATCGTTCCTTTTTACTAGCTGCGTCACATAATTTATCTTCGAGAAAAGTCATATTTGCAAAATATAATGATGAATCTACTCTGAATATTAATACTTCAGGATCTATTTTTGCATTTGGATAACGATTAATATTTTTATACACTGATTCTGTCTCTAATAAACCTAATTCAGCTACATGTGGATTAGCACTTCTCCAAATAAAGATAATTAATGAAAATGCTGCTCCGATTAAAATTCCTTGTTCAATCCCTAAAGTTAATGTAGCTAAAAAAGTGATTAACCATGTAAAACCATCCGTTTTTTGAATTTTAAACAGTTCTTTCGATTCATTAAAGTCGATTAATCCGTACACAGCGACCATAATAATTGCTGCTAACACTGCCTTTGGTAAGTAATAAAATAAAGGAGTGAAAAATAATAAAGTTAAAATAATTAAAACAGCAGTAATAACCGATGCTAATGGTGTTCTCGCACCTGCTTGGTAGTTAACTGCTGAACGTGAAAATCCACCAGTTACCGGATATGCTGAGAAAAAAGACCCTCCAACGTTTGCTAAACCTAATCCAATAAGTTCTTTATTTGCATCAACTTTATATTTCTCTTTAGCTGCAATCGCCTTTGCCATTGCAATTGATTCCATAAATCCGACGAACGAAATCGTTAAAGCAATTGGCAGTAATACTACAAGAGCATTCATATCAAAAGAAGGAAATGAAAGTGATGGAAGACCTTGAGGAACGCTTCCAACAATTTTTACTCCCTTCTCTTCAAGATTTAAAAAAAACACAGAGAGTGTACTTAAAACAACAACTACAAGTGGAGCTGGCACCTTTGGAAGAAACTTTTTTAAACCGACAAGTAAAAGGATACTAATTATTCCAACTACAAACGTAGTCACGTGAATTTCTGTAAACTTATTAATCACTTCCCAAAGCTTGCCGAAGACATTACTTGACTCAATCTTGATCCCCAACAGCTCTTTTAACTGACTTAACCCAATGATGATGGCTGCTGCTGAAGTAAATGCACTAATCACACCATGTGAAAGGAAGTTAACGATAAATCCAAGCTTAAATAACCCCATCAAAAACTGAATAACCCCGATCATAAGTGCAAGTAATAACACAAGTGAAATATATTCTTTAGAACCAGGCTCTGCTATCGTAGATACACCTGCTAATACTAAAAGAGAAACCATTGCAACTGGGCCAACCGCTAATTGACGGGATGTCCCAAATAAAGCATAAATAATTAACGGAACTGTCGATGCATATAAACCAATTACGGGCGGCAATCCTGCAAGCATAGCATATGCCATCCCTTGAGGAATAAGCATAATTGCGACAATTAATCCCGCTTGCAAATCACCTGTCAAATCTGTTTTGTTATAATTTCGAATCCAGTCAAATGCAGGAATAAATTTGTTCATTAAACAATAAAGCCTCCTCAATTAAAGCTGTAAAGGGACATGAAAAATGTCCCTTTACAAAACACCTAAATTAATTAGTATGGTGAAGTGCACAACGGTTTGGTCCAATTTCTAGTTCTTGCTGTTTTTCACCATCTGCTTCAAGTTCCCCACGGTTGATAGCAACGATTTCTTCAAAGTTTGGTGGTGTTTCTGTGTTTGCATTTGCTTCAACCATATCGACAAACTCTGCTTTTCCTTTGTTTTTCATCATATCGTTACGAGAACGAATATTGCCGAGTAAATCACCGATGTAGCCATTTGAATTCATTTCTTCATCTAAGCTTGCGTAATGGCCTGGAAGTACAACTACATCATCAGCAATAGTAGCAACCTTTTCATAAACAGTATCATAAAGATCGTTTGCCCATTCTCTTACTTTTCCGCCTAAATCAGGGCGGCCAAGTCCACCTACAAAAATAGTATCTCCTGAGAATAATAATTTATCATTCACAAAGAAAGAAACACTGCCAGGTGTATGTCCTGGTGTTTTTACTGCTAATACTTCAAGGTTAACTTGTTCGAAGTGAATCTTATGATAGTTCTCAAGTGGTTCAAAGTCGAACACCGCGCCTTCACTCTTCATAAGATAGTAAGCTGCACCTGTTTTTTCAGCTAACTGTTTTCCACCTGAAATATGGTCTGCATGTAAGTGCGAATCAACAATATGAGTAATTTTTACTCCTTCATCGGCTGCGATTGTTTCATACACATCAAGGAAACGTGCTGGGTCTACAACAAGAGCTTCCTTCCCTGAAATAACCATATAAGATAAGCAACCTTTTCCTACACGGATTAATTGGTACACCTTTATTTTTTCATCTTGATACACTTTAGTTTTATATAAATACTCACTCCAAGATTTCATTCCGCCTTCTAAATATGATACTTCTTTAAATCCATCTTCAGCGAGCATTTCAGCAACAAATTTTGAAGATCCTTCCTTAGCACAAACAACTAAAATGGGTTTATCCTTAGGTAAATCATTTCGTACAGGATCAATTCCATCAATTAACTCAAAATAAGGAGTATTAATTGATGTAACTGCTTCACCTTCGATTTTCCAATCGGCAAAATCAGCCTCGTTTCTTACGTCTAAAATAAATAATTCCTCTTTGTTTATAACTTTTTTAGCTACTTCACTTGCTTTCATTGCTTTTGCAGTCATTCTTGTATACCTCCATTTAGTTTATGATAGAAAAAAGATTTCATTCCGAATTATACCCATACAGGTATATAAAAAGGTAAAAAAATATGCTATTGAGAAGAAACAACCTTTAACACTATTATCACTCCTCTTACGTAATATTTTATACCCTTATGGGTATAATACGATGTAAATTAAAAAATGTCAACAAGCGAAGTTATAAAAGAAAATTTTTTTTATCGATTGGGCTAGCGTGAAAAGACAGTCGGAGCGTTTTTGGGCTTGTAGACAAAGGCAGTATTGAGGCAAATACCCCTTCTGTCAGCAGCAAAAAGAACAAGTCGAAGTCGTTTATGAGTCCGTTTGTCAACTGTCTAAAGCGATCGGAAAAATCCCGATCGCTCTATCTTATCATCGCTTCTTTTTCTTTCGTGATGATGATGCACTTACGCCATCAGTTTCTATATTTGTTGTTCCTTGCCCTTCAACTTCTGGAGAAGACAGCTTTCCTTTGGAAGGATCTTTTTTCCGTTTTCCCATATGGTGTTCACCTCCATTCACATGATTTGAATGAAAGAGCTAAATCATGTGCAAACAACATATAGAATATTTTACTCCTTTAGAGGAAAAATTATTTACAAGGAGGTGGTGCGAATGGAGAAAATTGGGGTTGAGGAATCTTTAACAAATGTTCAACAAGCACTTCGTGAAAAAGGATATGATGTTATCGAGATCCGACAAGAATCTGATGCAAAAGGGTGTTCACTTTGTGTTCTAACAGGGATTGATTCAAATGTAATGGGGATTCAAAATAAAATAATTGAAGGGCCAGTAATCGAAGCAAACGGACTTTCAGCAGAAGAAGTAGTACAGCAAGTAGAAAGTAAACTACATTAAATAAGTTCCCCCACTTGTTTCGGTGGGGGATTAAGATTTATAAGGCTTAACTGCAGCCTCCTCCACAGCTCGAGCAGCTTGAACAACTTGAATCGCTTGAGCCGCTCGCATCGCTTGAATCTCCAAAAAAACCGCTTCCAGAATTAGAACTGCTTTCTTGAGACAAATCAATTGGGATGAGCTCGTTCATTTCATTTTCATATGTATCGGAATAATATAGCGATAAAAAAACCATTGGTATTATTAACTCGACGAAATCACCGTCCGATGCAGTACGATTAAATGGTTTTTTATTTCCCGTCTTTCTTATTTTTTTACTATCTTCAATTTGTTGCTTCAATTTTCTAATTATATAAATACCAATTGTATTCCCATCTTCATTGCGACTAAAATATTTATCGAGTATTTCAGCTTCTGTACGATTTTTGAATTCAGTTAACAGCGTTTGATTTAGCGGCTCGCGAAAAAACCTCCCCCACAATAGGTGACTGTTTTTTGTCGTTTCAAATAATTGTACATAGACCCAATCGAAAAATGCTCTTTCATCGGGAATCGGCTGAACATTTAAATTAGGTGTATGGTGTAAGTAACTTCCAAGAAAAGCGTTTGAAAAATTTTCGTATTCTTTTGTAAATAAAAGCATTTCATGCCAAATTTTATCCACTTCATGACTAAACATTGGCACAGTTTGTAAAATACTATTCATAATAAAATATCGTTTTAGTTCAAACAACCGCCAATCAAAATCAGCTTCAGTCCAGTCTGGATGATGGTCCAGAACACGAGTTTGAACTTTTTTTATATATTCGTCTGATAAAGACGATTCAAGTCTTTCAACGATACTTACTAATGACTTGTCACGAATACCTAAATGTTCTGGGATATCAATGCGATGTAATTTGGGTTTTTGAGGCAATTTCTTACGTTTCTTTACAGCGAATAAAGTAACAGCAATCAAAAATAACGCAATAAAAATAAAAGTTCCCATAGCCTAGCCATTCTCCTCCATTCAAGACAACTACTATTATATTATACTAATTTTGTCATGTTTAACAGAAGAAATGTAGCTTTTTTTCCTAGCCTGACCGTTTATGCTGAACTCCAGTTAAAAATGATAGAAACGTATACGTGCCTGCCTTTACTGTCGGTTTAGCCGCTTCATCACGTGTAGGATCTAAACAAACAATATCCAATGCTTTCACTTTTGAAGCAGCACCTGCTAAATAAACTGCTTCAAACAGCTCATCCGTTCTCATCCCACCTGGAGTTGATGCGGGAACACCAGGTGCAAAACCGATATCTAATACATCCATATCAACAGTTACATAAATTGTGTCGACCTTGTTCTGTAAATAATGAAGTGCCTTCTTTACAGTCTCTTTAATACCGCTCTTTCGCACTTGCTTCATGGTAACATATTGAACACGATGCTCTTTAGCATATGAAATTAATGATTGACTGTTATAAAAGCCGTGAAGTCCGATGTTATAAACATTTTCCCCTTTTATTATTCCACTTTCAATCAAATTGCGAATTGGTGTGCCGTTAGTTGGACCATGATCAGCTAAACTGCGTAGATCAAAATGGGTATCAAACTGTAAAATACCGATTTCTTTTGTTGGTTCGGCCTCTTTTAATCCAGCAACTAACATTGCTGTAATTGAATGATCTCCACCGATTGCAATTGGATAAGCTTTGGGGAAAAGTTGGCGAACTCCTAGCATCGTTTCTTTTATATTGCGATGACATTTTAAAATATTTGTAAAATGCATTGACACGTCGCCTATATCAGCAATCTTTAAATCTTTTAATTCTGTTTCATCATCAAGATTATAAGTGGAAAATCCGTTCCATGAGCGCCGAAATGCCTCTGGAAATTCGGATGCACCAGAAACACTAATCGATGAACGTGATAACGGGACGCCAAATAAAATGGCATCCCAGTTTTTATAAATGACAGTTTCATTTAAACTAGCAGGCTGTTTAATCCATTCATGAACTTTCACATCATCTGCCGGTGCTTGTTTTGGCCAATAAAATGTTGGCGGTGAAATTGGTAGTTTCATTGTATTTGACCTCCTAAAACTACAACTTTACCATTTTTAATAACCGTATCTGTATGATTCATTCCATAATGATACGCAAGCTGCATATAATTTGGAACATCCATTATCACAATGTCAGCCTTTTTGCCAATCTCAATACTGCCAATCTCTTGACCCCGGTTAATTGCATGAGCAGCATTGATTGTTGCAGCTACAATTGCTTCAGCAGGTGTCAAGCCCATTTTTAAACAAGCGAGATTCATTATAAAAGGTAAAGAACAGGTTGGTGATGACCCTGGATTACAATCTGTTGATAATGCTACGGGCACCCCAAGATCAATCATTTTACGACCATTTGCCGATTCTGCCATTAAGAAAAACGCTGTTCCAGGGAGAAGGACGCCAATGACTCCTTTATCAGCCATTGCCTTCATCCCTTTTTCAGATGCTTTTAATAAATGATCTGCAGAAATTGCCCCCACTTCGGCAGCAAGTTCCGCTCCCTCATATGGTTCGATTTCGTCTGCATGCAACTTCGGAATAAGCCCATACTTTTTCCCAGCTAACAAAATTCTCCGCGACTGTTCTGGAGTAAATACACCCCTTTCACAAAATACATCATTAAATTCGGCCAAATTCTCTTCCGCTACCTTTGGCAGCATTTCTTCAATGACAAAGTCAACAAACTTGTCTTCGAGATGTTTAAAATCTGCTGGTACAGCATGTGCACCCATAAACGTACTTACGATATCAATGACATGCGCTTCATTTAACCGCTTAGCAACTTTTAATTGTTTATATTCTGTTTCCCAATTTAGTCCGTAGCCGCTCTTTGCTTCAACAGTTGTAACACCGTGAAGTAAAAACGCATTTAATCGTCTGAAACTTTGTGCAAACAATTCGTCTTCACATGCTTCACGAGTTTTTGATGTTGTTGCATGAATACCGCCGCCATTGTTCATAATTTCCATATAAGTCGCGCCATTTAACCGCATATTAAATTCACCTTCACGACTGCCTGCATACACTAAATGTGTATGAGGATCAACAAGTCCAGGTAGAATGATTTTTCCATAACTATCGATGATTTCCGCCTCATGAAGTCGGTCTTTATATTGCTCAACCAATTTATCGTGTGGTCCGACCATTTGAATTTTTCCATCTTCAAGCCATAAAGAACTGTTTTCAATGATATGAAGCTCATTCATCTGCTCTTTTGTTAACGGTTTTTCTGAACTTCCTTTTAATGTGATGATTTGATTTGCATTTTGTACAAATATCGGTTTTTTCTGCACGTTTTACCCTCCTATTAGTCGATCATCGGTATATGAATGCCATTTTCTTTTGCTGTTTTAACCGCTAAATCATAACCAGCATCAACATGTCGAACAACACCCATTCCTGGATCTGTCGTTAATACACGCTCCAATCTTTGTTCAGCTTCTTTCGTACCGTCGGCAACGATCACCATGCCCGCATGCAGTGAATAACCCATTCCTACTCCGCCGCCGTGATGAACTGATACCCAGCTTGCACCACCGACAGCATTAATTAATGCATTTAAAATCGGCCAATCCGCCACCGCATCACTGCCATCCTTCATTCCTTCATTCCTTCAGTTTCTCTGTTTGGTGAAGCAACTGAACCTGAATCAAGGTGATCACGCCCGATAACAATTGGTGCCTTTAATTCACCACTTCTTACCATATCATTCATGATTTTCCCGAGTCTTGCCCGATCTCCGTATCCGAGCCAACAAATTCGCGATGGCAATCCTTGAAATTGAATTTTTTCTTGTGCCAGGCGAATCCATTTACATAAATGATGATCGTCTTTGAACTCACGTAAAATCACTTCATCTAATTTATAAATATCCTCTTTATCACCAGATAATGCCACCCAACGGAATGGCCCTTTCCCTTCACAGAAGAGGGGACGAATATAAGCAGGAACAAAGCCTGGAAATTGAAATGCGTTTTCAATGCCCTCATCCTTCGCCACTTGCCGGATGTTATTTCCATAATCAAATGTAATTGCTCCGCGTTTCTGCATTGCTAACATTGCTTGAACATGCACCGCCATGCTTTTCTTTGATTCTTTTATATATCGTTCTTCGTCTGCCACTCGTAATGAAGCTGCTTCTTCGAGACTATATCCAATTGGAATGTAGCCATTTAAAGGGTCATGGGCAGACGTTTGATCTGTCAGTACATCTGGAATAAAGCCAATCTCAATCATTTTTGGTAAAACTTCAGCAGCATTGCCTACTAAACCGATCGATAAAGGTTTTCCTCTTTGTTTTGCATTTTGTGCCAGCCGGATCGCCTCTTCTATTGTTTCTGCTATCGTATCTAAATAACGTGTATCAATTCTGCGCTGAATCCGCTCGCGGTCAACTTCAACGGCAATACAAACCCCATCGTTCATCGTAACAGCAAGAGGCTGTGCACCGCCCATTCCTCCTAGACCAGCAGTTAATGTGATCGTCTGTGTTAACGATCCGTTAAAGTGTTGTCTTGCTAATTCTGCGAATGTTTCATATGTTCCTTGAACGATCCCTTGACTGCCAATATATATCCAGCTGCCCGCGGTCATTTGTCCATACATCATCAATCCTTTTTTATCGAGCTCATGAAATGTATCCCAATTTGCCCATGCCGGCACTAAATTTGAATTAGCAATTAAGACTCGGGGCGCATCATGATGAGTTTTAAAAACAGCTACTGGTTTCCCAGATTGAATAAGTAACGTTTCGTCCGATTCGAGTTCATGAAGTGTTTTAACAATCGCATCGTAACATTCCCAGTTTCTAGCTGCTTTTCCGATACCGCCATACACGACAAGGTCTGCAGGTCTTTCCGCTACCTCTTGATCTAAATTGTTCATTAACATTCGTAAGGCTGCTTCTTGAATCCATCCCTTTGCATGAAGCTCCGTCCCGAGATAATTTTTAATCACCCTATTTGTATTCGCTTTCATTACCAAACCCTCCTATATTCATAAGATCTTAAAATAAGTGTAAATGAGTTTGGTGAAAAAAATGAGCGTAATTTTATTAGATTTTTAAATTTTTTTTATTATTACAAGTTAAAAAGAACGGTTTTCGATATTTAAATTTATCTTTATTTTATATTTTATCTATATTTTATGTATTTGTCTTTCGAAATTGGTTTGGAGATTGCTTATTAATACTGCGAAACACTTTATTAAAATGCTGCTGTGTGTTGAAACCGCATAAAGCTGAGATCTCTTTTACAGACATATTCGTTTCGCGGAGGAGTTTTTTTGCAGTGCGTATTCGAATGTCATTTACGATCTCTTTATATGTTTTTCCTGTTTTTTTTTTTTTTGCAATTTGACTACTTAAATAAGATGGATTTCTTTCAACAAATAGTGCAATATCACGAAGCGATAAGTGAGTGTTCCAATAATTTGCCTTAATATATTCAATACTTTTAGAAATGACGTCTATTGATCTCGTCTTCTCAAGCTTTTGTTTTTCATCAAGAATATTGGCGATAAATAAAATTAACTGCTGGACAATTCGGTATAAAAGTGGATGATATAAAATCCCATGAAATAAATTTAAATATTCGTCTTCGTATTCTTTTTGATTAATTTGAGAAGTTTTCATAAACCTGCGAATTTGCGCTAATATACTTGTTAAACGAATGCGCAGCAAATTTGGTTCTGGATAGGGCTTCTCTAGCTGCAAAAATTCATGATACAGCCACTCCCTAATCTGTTTTCGATTTTCTCCTTGTAAGTGTTCTATCCAAAATTGTTGTTCTTTAGGAGTGAGAAACGGATCAATAAATTTCCAATCAAACAATTGATTAAATTCAAGTACTTGATTATAGCCTACAAAAAAAGTAACTTTCATCATCTTTTTTGTCTCAATATATTTTTCATGGAGGCTTAACTGATCGTTTGTTCCGCTATGGATGACAATTGCAACAGGTCCATTCCCTTTTTCATGCCAGTCTCTTAATAATTTTTTAAACTTAGTAGCAACGTTTTGGGCAGTGCGGTTGACGATGCAAATAATCATTTCATCTGTTGGAGTTATGTCTGTTTCATCTATGAATTGATATCCTTTTAGAAACGAAAACAATCTCTTAAGGTCATGATGATTTTCTGTTTGTAAACCAATGATCGTATAATCGTCTCCCCTTACTTGGGAAGGAATAAATAAATCGTCATCACTAACTGTCCTTTTAACGGTTTTCGAGGAGATAAATGATTCAGCTTGAATAATACTGGACATTTCTCGAATGGACTTTCGTACTGTTCTTAATAATATTTCTGGAGAAAGAGGTTTCACAAATAAATCTTTAACTTCGAGATTAATTGCTTTTTTAGCTGCTTCAAATGTCGCTTCAATCGTAATCCCTAAAATGAGCGGTTTTGTAATTTGCAATGTTCTTTTAAAAGCTTTGAATTGTTCTCTGCCAATGAGATCGATTTCTAAAATGAGGATATCTGGCTTTAAACTTTCAAGCTTATGAATCGTTTCGGTGAGCGTTAATGCTCTTTCAACTTCTAATGTTGTAAATGAAGATTCAAGCAACCATTGAATACCTTTACTCTCAAACTCATCTTGATTAGCTATTAATACTTTATTCAACAGCGCCACATCCTTTCTTTCACCTTCATTATTCATTTTTCCAATTAATATGTAAAGAGATTTTAGACAAGTTTTCACTATATTGATGCATATACTTAATGGACAAGTTAAAAGGGGGTGAAATGAAATGCAGTTTCTAGTATTAAACAAGCGGTCAATTATTTTATTTTTACTCCTCTTTATGGCAATCATCAGTGCATCTATTTGGTTCTTCAGCAAAAATGAAAATGCTCCTGTATTTAATGATCAAAACAGTGCCGAAATGAGAGAAATCCATCTCATCACAGTAGAATATAAAAGTAAAACAGATGATGGTAAAATCATTGAAGCATACCGTTGGGATCCGGGAACAATTTTTGTCAATAAAGGAGAAAAAGTAAAGCTTCGGCTTTTTGGAGTAAATGGTCATGAGCATGCATTTATGATTGAAGGAACAAAGATAGAAGGAACTGTAAAAAAAGGGGAAGAGACGATCGTACCAGTTCAATTTGATAAAGAAGGAGTCTTTAAGTTAGTATGCCTCACTCATCATGATGAAAATAATCATGTACCGATGGTTGCGAATATCGTTGTTGATTAGAATACATCCTCTCTTCTATTTTTATGGGCAAATGAGACTAGCAAAACCTTGAGCTAGTCTCAAACTGTTGTTAAAGCACTGTTCTCTTCGCCTCCCCTCTACTAATAAGCCTTTTTGAAGTCTCACTCATTTAAATCTATTCTCTGTTAAACTTTCAATCTTTTTAAAAAAATGAATGTATATCATTTTAAAGCGTGTTACATTCGAAACGCAGCAAACAATGTTAATGAAGAAAGGAAAAAATAACTTATGAAATTTAAAGTCGAAACACTTCCAAACTATCGCATTGCTTATATGAGACGTGTTGGGCGATATGGACCAGCAAATATTGAAGTAATGGAGAAGTTAAAAAAATGGGCGAAGGAGAAAAATCTTCTTAAATCGGCAATCTTACTTGCAATACCACAAGATAACCCCGAGACAACTCTTCCTAAGAACTGTAGATTTGATGCTTGTATTGTGATTTCAAAGGATCATCTAATGGACGGTTTGGATGATTCAATTTGCGAAGGCGACCTTCCTGGTGGGAAATATCTTATTTACGAAGTCAAACATACAGCACAAGATATTCAAAAAGCATACGCGGATATTTTTCCTTCTCTACAAAGCAATGGTTATAAAATTGATCACAAACCAATTTTTGAAAGATACATTGGTGATATGATTAACAACCCTTATTGTGAAATATGTGTACCCGTAAAATAGTTTTATTAGCTGTTTTATTGTTAGCGAATTTTCTTCAACAGGAAGCAAAGAACAAGACGTTTTCAGTACCGAAAACGTCTTGTTCTACTTTCAATCATTGGGTCTGTTAACGAAAATATGTCAGTCATTTTCAAACACAAATATTTTTAACATAAATCCCTTTAAATCCCTTAATATATTTATTTGTACCTACCTTCGTTACTGCGACTATCGACAAATAAAAACGAAGCAAGGTAATTATAGTCACATGTTTGCCATCGTCTGATTTAATACGATAAAAAGACGGTTGATATCTATTTTAAATAATAACAAAATTGTGAAGGGAAAAAATTCACAATCGCTAAATGTGATTTTAGTCACAGTTAATATACCTCATATCGTATATATTACAATATACCAATATGGGTATTTTGGAGGGATTACTTATGAGTAATATAACGAGGCGAGATTTTATTAAAAGAACCGGCGGGGCGATCACCGTGGGAGCGATTGTTTTATCTGGTGCGGATAAAATAGTAGCTAGTACAGATACAAGCGCTGAAAAAGGAACAGTGATTGATTTATCAAAATGTGATGGCTGCAAACAAAAGGATACTCCCCTTTGCGTTCTTGCATGTCGTGAAAAAAATAAGGAGAAATTTCCAAAGGTCGATCATCAATATTTAAAACCATACTGGCCCCAAAAGAAATACGAAGACTATTCAAATCAACAAGATGAGACAGGACGATTAACTCCATATAATTGGACTTTTATTGATCGAGTCGAAGTTGAACATAAAGGAAAAATAGAAGAAGTTTTCGTCCCGCGTCGTTGCATGCATTGTGACCATCCAACATGCAAAGGTTTATGTCCTTTCGGGGCAATCGAAAAAGACAAAAATGGTGCGGTGAAAATTGATGACGGAATGTGCATGGGTGGGGCAAAGTGCCGTGATGTTTGTCCATGGGATATTCCTCAAAGACAAGCAGGAGTTGGGCTTTACACAAAAATTGCTCCTGAATATTTAGGCGGCGGTGTCATGTATAAATGTGACTTCTGTGCTGATCTGCTTGCGGAAGGAAAACCACCTGCTTGTGTAACTGCTTGTCCAAATAAAGCAATTACCTTTGGCAGTAAAGCTGACATGCGGAAATATGCTTACAAACGAGCAAAGGAAATAGACGGTTACGTATACGGAGATAAAGAAAACGGGGGTACAGCAACTTTCTATGTATCGAAAGTTCCATTTGAAAAAATTGATAAAGCGATAAAAGTGAGTAAGGAACGACTAAATGATATTAAACCAGGACGACCTACAATGGACGTAGCGGTTGAAAATAAACTTGATTCGCTTAACGGTATGGCTTTAAGTGCGGTACTTGCCCCTGTTGCAAGTATTGCAGCTGCCGGCTTTGTTGCTTATCGAAAGTTAACAGGAGGTAAACGAGATGAAAAATAAACAAGGTAAAGTTTACCGCCAAAGTCTATCTAATCGTCTCGTCCATTGGATCACGGCCATATCCATTTTCTCTCTTATAATAAGTGGATTTGGGCAGTTGCCCATGTATAAGCGATACAATATTGTAAAGCTCCCTGGCGCCGAATGGCTCGGAGAATATTCTTTAACACTTATCATGCACTATATTGGTGCAATTGTACTCATACTCATTTTATTTTATCACTTGTTTGTCCATTTGTTTCTGAAACAGTTTGATATCGTTCCAAAGCCGGGTGATATAAAAGCATCATATCAAATTATTAAAGCGATGATGACAAAAGGAGAAGAACCGCCTAGTGATAAATATTTAGCAGAGCAGCGACTTGCATACTTTGCATTTGCTGTCACGCTATTCATATTAGTAATGACCGGGCTGTTAAAAATGGCGAAGAATGTAAGTTTTCTCAATATATCTAATAGTGCTGTCACATTAGCAGCACATATTCACAATTTTGCAACTATCCTCTTAATTTTATTAATTATCGGACATTTTGCAGCATTTATTTTTAAAGAAAATCGCAGCTTAATACCGGGAATGTTTACTGGTTATGTAAATGAAGAATATGCAAAACACCGTCATTCTCTTTGGTATAAAAAACTACAAGGAAAAAAGTAAAACGGTACCGACCCCCCAAAGTTAGATTTATCACTCTAACTTTTCGGGGTCACCACCAACGCTGTGTCGTTTTACCCTTTTTTAAATAACTTTATGAACACAACAGGTGTTCCTAACAACACTGGGAAAACGTAATAGCTTAAACGGTATAATAAAATGACAAGCAAGCTTAGTTCAGTATCAATCCCATAAAGCTCAAACCCTGTTAAAAACAAAAGATCGAACGACCCAATTCCGCCTGGAATGAGGCTAATAATTCCTGCACAAGATGAAATAACGACTATCGGAAATAGCTGCTCCAATGTGATTGGAACGTGTAAAATGAGTGTAATTCCCCAAACGCATCCAGTTACAAATAACCACTCAAAAAATGAGATAATCATTAGTTCTAAAAAGAATGTCCTTCTCGTTTTTCTTATATTCCAAAAGTCTTTCTTTAAAAATAAAATAATGAATAAAAATGGCGTATAAAGAGCAATACTCCATACGGCGATCTTCATCCATTTTAATTCCAAAAATAACAAGGAGTGAGAAAAGAAAAACAAAATCACCGAGCACAATAAAGACAAGCCAGTTAAGAAAAATAACGAGAGTTTTGCAATTATTTGTATGTATGGTATGTCATCATGCAAATATTTTTTATAATAATATGTACGTAATGTAGCACCTGCCACACCGCCAAATCCGACAAAATTAGAATAAGCATTAGCGGATAAAGAGTATAAAAGTAGCTTTTTGTTCGGAATATTTATTTTAAATAATCGAACAAGGATGACATCATAAAAGTGCATTGGAAACAACGCTACTAAGCTCATCAACAAAACAGTTACTATGTTAATAAAAGATAACCGATCGATATGTTGTTCAAGCACTTTCCAATTAAAGTCTTTAAATATTTCATCAAGTTCAAAGACAATCAAAATGATTAAAATGATCGGAATACACCATTTTAATCTTTTAATACTGCTTTTTTTTTACCCAATATTCAAAGAACCACCATCTTTTAGAGCTTCAACCGTCTATTTACTACTGTAACATACAATCGTTAAACAACAAGCATAAGTTCAAAGTATTATGCTTCCTAGCCATAACCCGAGAAAAGCACAGATGATTCCGCCGATATAAGTTACGTAAATATATTGATAGGACAGCTTTTTCTCACGTTTCTCAAATAATTGAATGAACTCTAAATTGACCGTTGAAAATGTAGTAAATGCCCCAAGAAATCCAGTTGCAAAAAAAGCATAAGGAATCATTTTTAAACTAAAACTAATAACCAAACCTAATAAAAACGAACCAATTAAGTTCACGGTTAATGTTCCTAGTGGAAATATAGTAATATTTTTTTTACTAAACCAATTACTAACCGCAAACCTTGTCATCGCTCCAAAAAAACCGCCCATTCCGATAGCGATGATTTCATTCATTGCCATCACCGTCATAACGTGCAAACAAACGGCCTAAACGAAAGCCTGTCCATGCTAATAAAAGACCGCCAAATAAACTGACGAATATATAAATGAAAGCAAGTGCAAACTTTTCATCATTTATTAACATCGCCATTTCATTGCTAAATGCAGAAAAAGTCGTAAACGAGCCAATTAACCCAACACTAATCCCTTTTGCCAAATATAAATTGATTCGATTTTGCATGATAAAAAAGGCATGAAACAAGCCTAAACAAAACGAACCAATTATATTTACGGCAAATGTCCCAATTGGAAATATGGGCTGAAACGCAATGGACAAAAAATATCTCATTATACTTCCAATCGCTCCTCCAATACCTACAAAAAGATAAATCATCATCACACATCATCTAGGTGTGTTCCTGAACGAAAGCCAGTGTAAATTATAACTTATTTTACTTTACAATACATTTTCATCAAGTGAAACTTATATAATGCAATCATCTATTTTGTTAAAACTCGGAAATTTTTTTATTGAATAGTTTTAAACTGGAGCAGGAATGCTAATTTTGAAACATCTTAAAAAGGAGTGAATATTGAATGAGACTAAAATATTTATTTTTTGTCGCTCTTTTAGCGATTGGATTGTTATCTGCCTGTGCAGGTAATTTTGACAATACTGATGCTGCAAGGGATAAAGATTTAACAAAGCCTGCCCGCGTTGATAATAATACATTAGATGGCACTCGTGATTATAGAAGAAATGACATCATTACGAATGATACTCGAACACGTAACGTAAGAAATATGGGCAGAAATGTTGGAGATCGAAACGATACTCCAAAAATGAGAGTGGCTGATAACGTGGCAGATCGAATTGCTGCATTGCCTGAGGTTGATTCAGCTAACGTCATTGTAACGGAAAACAACGCTTATGTTGCTGCAAAGCTAGATGATTCATCGGGCAAAGGGTTAACAAGCAATATTGAGCGAAAAATTTCTAATCAAGTAAAAGCGGTTGATCGTGACATTGATAACGTGTATGTATCTGTTAATCCCGATTTTTACGACCGAACAACGACATATGCAGAAGATATTCGACAAGGACGTCCAATTTCTGGCTTTTTTGATGAGTTTACAGAAACAGTGCGCCGCATTTTCCCTAATAATGTTCGTTAATTTTGGCAACGCAAAAAAGGGCTTCTTATCTCGAAGTCCTTTTTTGTATCTTTATTTTGGTTCATAATATTCATCGCCAGTAAAGACAATTTTCTGTTGCGATATAATCAATTCGCGAGTCTCTACTTTTATTCGATACTGCTTCACTTTAATTATATCCGCATACATAAGCATGCTTGCCATCTCTTTATCGACTTCAGTTGTAATTGCTGACACATGATCGCCAATTTTTCGTATAATTTCTATTGTATATGTCATCTTTCTTTTCTCCTCATCATTTAATTTTAAAAAACATACTGGGTAATAAAACGATCAAAACGATCATATCGAGAATGTGAGCGATCATCTCTTTTGACAAATATTCTTTTCAACATTTGAACCGAATCAACTATGAACGGGCCTTTATTTAACATTATGCATTGCGCTTGCATTCCAAGAGAAATATCACTCATTTCTGTTCGGCTTGGAATACCTGTTTTTGTTAAATGATTAAGAACACAAGTCGCCCATATAACAGGAACGTGTGCCGCTTCACAAATACTCAAAATATTTTCTTGAATACTTGAAAGTAACTCAAAGCCAATTTCAACAGCTAAATCACCCCGAGCAACCATTACGCCAAATGCTTTATATTGTAAGCCCTCACATATTATTTTAGAAAGATGATAGATCGCTTCCTTTGTTTCGATTTTGGCAATAATACCAGGTGTTTTTGTCGTTACTGAATTGATATGTGAAATTAACTTTCTTATATCTTCTGGATGATGAACAAATGATAATCCGATTAAATCAGCATGCTTACAAATAAACGGTAAATGAAATATGTCTGTTGTTGTCAGTGCAGGCAAATTAAAATGTAAAAAAGAATCTGGTAAATTAATTCCTTTTCTTTTTTTTATTTTTGTCATTTTCTTTTCTATTGTAACCACTTTCCAATCGATAAAATCACTCGTTACGTTACATACTACTCCACATATTTTTCCGTCATTAATAAAAATTCGATCGTTTATTTTTACATTAATTAATGCTTTTGATTCAGTGATCGTCATGCTTCTTTTTGCAGCCCTTGCATTTTTCGTTCGATAGATTCGAATGATATCCCCTTTACGGACTATTATTTCTTCTACTTCAGTTTTTGACAGGTCCACTTTCCATTCAAGCTCTCCTGTCGAAATGCTCATATTATGATGAATGATCGCTTGTTTATTTAGTTTTACCTTTACCTTTGTTGAATCAAGTATTTCTATAATCGTAAATTTTCTTTTTTTTGATTTTGCATCAATGAATGTCAATTGATCTCCAATCGTCACAAGACTAAAATCGTTATTTCCTGTTACCGCTAGACGAAAGCTATTTTCGGTTATGATTGACTCGTTCGTGTCTAAAGCCAACATTCCTATTTTCGTATTCGTACAGCTATTCTCTTGTTCTGCTGTTAGTTTTATTTGTTCATTCGCTGTTGTTAATTTTTCAACTCTCACTTTTGGTCCTGCTAAATCCATATAAATTTTACATGGCTCTTTTAACTTTAAATCATGTTCTGCTAGGCGAATTGCCTTTATTAACTGCTCCCAAATTTCAGGATGATCATGAGCACAATTTATTCGCGCGATATTCATCCCTGCTAAAAGCAGCTCTTTAAATAACGCTTTGTTTCCGAGCATATCTTTATCAAGTGTGACCATAATAGACATTTGCGTTGAGCCAAACAATTTTTTTGTTCTGCTCTCTATCGTTTTATGAGCATATTCAGGATTTACTAGTTGTTTGAAACTATTGATGTTATCTATTCCTAAATTTAATTTTATTTTTTCCAATGAATAAAGCACATGCGGAGTGATATCCGAAATGGAAATGAGTCCTTCCTCTCGCAATGCTTTATCTACTTCAAAAAGCTTCAGTGATCTTAGTGCTAAAAATGCCATTAAGTTTTCAGAACTAAGGGGACTTTTTCCTATAGTAACATCGGAATGATTTATTTTTGCTTGAACATAATGAATGATCTGATTAATCGTCTTCATTAATTTTTCCCTGGATTCCATCGAACTCACCTCTACTCACGACATCACATTCATTTATGGTCAGAAGAGAGTTCATTCTGTTTTATTCCTTCTAACCTGCGATCATATTGATGTTTTATTAAGTATATGTTAGAAGCCAGTTTGGAAATGCATAAATGAAGAAATGATTTATGGGGGAAAGTGAGGATAAGAAAAACTTGAACGGATAAGGAGCAATTAAAAAAACTGTCAGTTGACAGTTTTTTTATGATTGTTCGACAAAATAATCTTTATAATATCCGCCCATCTTACCAGTGTTATCAATTATAAAGTAAAATTCGTCTGTTTCATTTTTTATTTCGTACGTTTTTCCTACAGTTAATACTTGATCAACGACATATTTTTTTGCGTTTGTATGTACACATTTTACTTTTTTTATCGTGTCTGATTCGTGCCATTTTTCATGAATCATCTTTCACCACTCCTTTAACTAACACTCTTATTAAGTATAAAGAATAAAGTACATTATAAGCAACTGAAAGAAAAAAAGCACGACTTTCTTTAGGGCTAATCTATCATTCAAAATGAGATTCATTTTTACTATTTTTTATATTTTATATAAAATATAGACAAAAAAACCAATTTTTCTTGTATGATGAAGATGATAAAACTTCACCTAAAAAAATGAAGGAAAGGAGGATATCAGTTATTATTTGAATTTAACAAAGGAGTGATACCGTGTTAAAAGCAAGTAAAAAATGTGGGATAGCCGCTCTTGTTCTACTATTCATGTACTCTCTACTTTTTCATGGAAGTAATCGTAGTTTTGCAGAGGTAAATACGAATCAATTAAAAAGGGAACTAAGAGCGGTTTGGATTGCTTCCGTTTATAATCTTGATTGGCCTTCGAGAAAAGGCTTGACAGTCGAGCAACAAAAAACAGAGTTTATTAGACTTTTAGATGATGTAAAGGAAATGGGCATGAATGCAGTTGTTGTTCAAATTAAACCAACGGCAGATGCTTTTTATCCTTCACAGTATGGACCGTGGTCTGAATATTTGACTGGAGTACAAGGAAAAGACCCTGGATATGACCCTCTCGCTTTTATGATTGAAGAGGCTCACAGTCGTAATTTAGAGTTCCATGCCTGGTTTAATCCTTATCGCATTACAATGAACCATACAGACTTGAACAAGCTATCAAGTGATCATCCGGCCAGACAACATCAAGATTGGGTCGTCACATATGGGAACCAGCTTTTTTATAATCCGGGCATTCCTGAAGTAAAGCAATTTATTATCGATGGAATACTTGAAGTTGTTAATCAATACGATATTGATGCAGTCCATATGGATGATTATTTTTATCCCTACAAAATAAAAGATGTTGAATTCCCTGATCAATCTACTTACGAAAAATATGGTGCTGATCAATTTAGTCATATTGAAGATTGGCGCCGTGACAATGTAAATCAGCTTGTAAAACACCTCAATCAATCGATTAAAAGTATAAAACCATATGTAAAGTTTGGCATAAGTCCATTTGGAGTTTGGCGAAATAAAGATAAAGATCCGACTGGGTCTGATACTAGAGCAGGGCAAACAAATTACGATGATTTATATGCCGATACGAGAGAATGGATTCAAAAACAATATTTAGACTATATCACTCCGCAAATTTATTGGAATATCGGTTATAGACCAGCAGCATATGATGTATTGCTTTATTGGTGGGTAAATGAAACAAAAGGTAAATCAATTCATCTCTACATTGGTCAAGGAGCATATAAAATTAATAACAACTCTGTGCCTGAATGGTCTGATCCCGAGGAATATCCACGGCAAATTGCGCTCAATCGTCAATTTAGTGAAGTGAGCGGCAGCATGCATTTTAGTTTAAAAGATTTAAACCGAAATCCTTTAAACATTAAAGATCGTTTAATAAATGACATTTATCAATACCCCGCATTAGTTCCTACGATGCCATGGTTAGGAGGAAAGGCTCCTCATAAGCCTGTTCTCAAAAAGGCAAGACAAGTACAAAGTGGTGTTGAACTTCAAATAGATGATGCTCATTTAAATCATTCTACGTATTATGCTATTTATCGTTTTAATGGTCCAAATATAGGAGATATCAATGATCCAAAACATTTGTTAACAACTATCCGGACAACCGGGCAATCAAATGTTTATATTGATACAACCGTCGAGCAACGAAAAACTTACACATATGTCATTACAGCATTTGATCGGCTCCATAACGAAAGTGAAATGAGCACACATTTAACTGTAAAGGTAAATTAAAAACACTCGACTTCTTCTTAATTATTAGGTTTTTAGCTTTTTGTCTTTGGATTCAAACTAAAAAACCGCTTTAATGCGGTTTTTTACTTGTTGACTTGTTGATTTTTAACGAACTGTTGCGCTTGTTCTCGCAAGCGATACTTTTGAATTTTTCCAGACGCTGTCATTGGATATGAATGATTAAATTCAATGTAACGAGGAATTTTATGTCGGGAAATTTTACCTTTGCAATATTCATGAATTTCTTCTTGTGTTGCCGTTTGTCCGTCTTTTAAAATAATCCATGCCATGACTTCCTCTCCATAAACTGCGTCCGGGATTCCTACAACCTGTACATCTAATACTTTTGGATGAGTATATAAAAACTCTCCAATTTCTCGCGGATAAATGTTTTCTCCCCCCCGAATAATCATATCTTTTAAACGCCCTGTTATCCGAAAGTAACCGTTTTCATCCATGACGGCTAAATCTCCTGTATGAAGCCAACCGTCATCATCAATCGCTTCTTTTGTTGACTCTGGGTTTTTATAATATCCTTTCATAACATGATAGCCCCTTGTACAAAGTTCACCTTGAACTCCTGGAGGCACTATATTATTTGTTCCTGGTTCAACTACTTTCACTTCCACATTTGGCAAGGCGCGGCCAACAGTTTCAACTCGTAGCTCGATCGGATCATCTGTCCGAGTTTGCGTAATTACTGGAGACGCCTCCGTTTGTCCATAAGCAATCGTAATTTCTTTCGCTCCCATTTTCTCGATGACCCCTTTCATTACTTCAATCGGACAGTTTGAACCAGCCATAATGCCCGTTCTTAATGAAGAAAGATCATATTTTTCAAAATTAGGATGATTTAGCTCGCTAATAAACATTGTTGGAACACCGTGCAGGGCAGTACATTTTTCGTCTTGAACGGTCTGCAACACTTTTTCAGGGGAAAATTCTTGTACAGGAAGAATCGTCGCTCCGACAGAAACACACGCTAACGTACCGAGCACGCATCCGAAACAATGAAAAAACGGTACAGGGATGCAAAGTCGATCCTCCTTAGTGAGCTTCATGGAGTTAGCAATGTTGTAACCGTTGTTCACAATGTTGGAATGCGTTAGCATGACACCTTTTGGAAACCCAGTTGTTCCTGAAGTATATTGCATGTTGATCACATCATCAGGATGCAGGCTGTCCATTCGCTCATGTAAGTTATCATCAGATACGTCAGCCCCCATTTTTAAAATATCACTCCAGTTATAAGCTCCGGGATATTTTTTTTCACTTAATACAATGACATTTTTCAAATAAGGAAGGCGCTCACTGCAAAGCTGACCAGGCTCGCAATTATTAAGCTCAGGAGCGATTTCATAAAGCATGTCAATATATGAAGAGTTACGGTATTGTTCCATCAAAATTAATGTCGTTGAATCAGATTGTTTTAGTAAATATTCCAATTCGGCAGTTTGATAGTTCGTATTCACTGTTACAAGAACTGCCCCCATTTTTCCAGTTGCAAATTGAAGTGTGAGCCATTCTGGGGTATTTGAAGACCAAACAGCAAGATGCTCCCCTTTTTCTAACCCTAATTTCATTAATCCCTTTGCAACGAGCCGACAGTGATCATCAAATTGCTTATAATTCATTCTTAACGCTAATTCTGAATATACGACTGCTTCATGTTCTGGGGGAAGTTGAGCTTTTTCTTCAAGCAGTTTCCCAACCGTTACATATAGTAAATCCCCCATTAATAATGCCCCCTTTTATTAGCCCCATACTCATCATGTATACGCTAGAAGATTATTTTAGAGCATAAATATTTTTCTTCATCGTAACATATTCAATTGAATATTCAATAAATTCAAAATATATTTAATCTGTTTGTAAATTATTTCTATATAATAAAAAGAATCGTTCATATTATATTTATGCATTTTTTATTTTTGTCAGAATACCACTTTTTAAAAAAACATGTGAAATTACTCTGTTCGTATCGTTCACCCATTAAATTCTTGATACAATAGGATAGTGCTAATCCAATTTTCATTTAAAAAAATATTAATAGTAGATTTTATATTGTCTACGACAGCATTTTACAATGTGTGGGGGGGCTATGATGAATGATTTACAACATATTTTTGCTTTAGATTTTGCCTATTTAGAAACTTTTACAACACATACTCATACGAATTGGGGAATATTATTTTGCAATGAGAACAATCCTCTATATTTTGATGCAAATCATGCACATATAAGCGAGTTTTCAACTGAACCTCAATCTATTATTCATGAAGTCGTCAAGTTTTATCAATCAAAAGGGATTATACCAAGATTTTATATTTATAATTTAGACAAGCAGAAAGAATTTATTTCACTTCTAAAAATAAATAAATTTAGATTTGAAGAACTCATTACTCCTGTTCAATTATGGAATAAGAAAATTTTCGAAAAGGCAGCTCCTGAAAATATGACAATTGAATTAGTAACAGAAAAAAATTATGTTGAAGCATTAGAAATTGAATGTAGTATAAAAGAGTTTGGTGGAAAAGAAGTAAGAGAGAAAGCATTTGAACAAGAGTTTAAGCATTCAAAATATAACCATTATTTACTTCGATATAATGATATTGCTTGTGCAACAGCTTGTTTATTTATCAATGAGCAACAAGCCCGAATGGAAAGTGTAGCTACACTGAAAGATTATAGAGGAAAAGGGTTCATCGGATTCTTAATTCAACATATTCAAAAGGAAGTAGCAAATATGGGTTTAGAAAATTTATGGGTATTCCCTATAAATGAAAAAATAGGAAAAGTTTATCAAAAATATGGGTTTACAACCGTAGAAAAAATAAAAATGGGACACGCTTACTTAGAAGGAAGAAGTATTCATGAAATTCAAGAATGAGCGAAATGATCCAATGAGCAAGGTTAAATACGAAAGGGGCCACAAATGAATGCAGCCCCTTTTTTATTTTGCAGTTTGTAGAAGAATAGAATCTTTAGTGTATAAATTCGATTCTCGAGAATGTAAAAAGTTTTGTGTAATTGGTTAAACTTACCAACTAAGGAGATGATCAATTATGCAAAACAAAACAAACTTATTAGCGAAGGAATTAGCCAAAGACTGCCGTACAGTTGAAGATATTCAAGGAAAATTAAAGGAACTTTTTAAGGAAACCATCCAACATGTCTTTGAAGCAGAAATCGATGATCAATTGGGCTATGCCAAGCATGATAATGCAGGTGACCACTCTGGAAACAGTCGTAATGGCTATAGTAAAAAAAACAATTAAAAACTAAATTCGGCAATGCTGAATTAAGCATTCCAAGGGATCGAAAAGGTGAATATGAACCACAGATTATCAAGAAATATGAAACAACCGCCAACGGATTGGAAGATCAAATTATTGGTCTTTACTCCAAGGGAATGTCAACGAGGGACATTGAAGACCAGATGAAAGACCTGTATGGGATTGACATCTCACCCGCAATGGTAAGCAAGGTGACCGATAAGATTATGCCTTTGATAGCTGAGTGGCAATCCCGGCCATTGGATAGGGTTTATCCTATCGTATTCCTAGATGCCATTCACTTCAAGGTCAGGAAAGAGAACCGAATAGTAAATAAAGCTGCCTATAGTGTTTTGGGGATTAATCTGTCGGGCCATAAAGAAATCCTTGGAATATGGATTGGGGAGAACGAAAGTGCAAGTTTTTGGCTAGGGCGTCTGTAATGACCTGAAAAATAGAGGGGTGCAGGACATCCTCATCGCCTGCAAGGATAACCTTTCGGGCTTTTCTGAGGCGATTCATTCTGTCTTTCCACAAACAGATATTCAGCTGTGTGTCATCCATCAGATTCGTAATTCCATGAAATATGTATCGTATAAAGAACAAAAGGCTGTCATGGCAGATTTAAAGAAAGTCTATCAAGCGCTCACTTTGGAAGAGGCAGAACTTGAATTCTCCAACTTCAATGAGAAATGGGGTAAGAAACACCCGATCATTATTAAATCCTGGGAGGCCAACTGGTTGGAACTTACTGCTTACTTTAGCTACCCTGCAGAGATTAGAAGACTCATTTATACAACCAATACGATAGAAGGCTATCACAGACAGCTTAGAAAAGTCACAAAAACGAAAACAGCTTATCCAACTGATGAGTCCCTAAAGAAGATTATCTATTTGGCAACAATGGAAATTTCAAAGAAGTGGACTATGCCGGTAAGGGCATGGAAAGAATGTATATCACAATTAGCCATTATCTTCGAAGACAGAATTAAAGATGAACTGATCATTTAAGGATTGGGCTACCGCCCAATGGGTTTTTTCGCTTTTGGTTCTCCCAAAAAGGAAACAAAAAAAGAGGAACAGATTGTCCCTCCCTTTTTGGCAGAATCCCATTAGGTGCTCGGGTTGCTCCCCAGCATTGCCCTATCCCCCTAATGAGCAAGAGCACTGTTAAAAGTATCGCCATGGCTATTGTAAAAAATTCCAATTACACAAAATAATTTATACTCCCCGATTCTCTATGGAGCACACTCTTTTTTACTTATCATGCCACATAAACGTTTGTCCTGTTTCCTTTGTCACAATTTCAATCGCTACTTTAGCACCATGGCCTGCAGCAATAACTGCCTGGCTAGGCACACCTGCTAACAATCCTGTCATGTAAAGATTTTTTTTATCCGTTAAACCGTTATCTTGTAAATTAGGCACTTTTTTAATTTTTCCGCTTGGGATTTTTTCGTTTACAGTAACATCTATACCTAAATCTAGAAGTAAATCAACATGTAAATTTGTGGCGATAATAACATATTTACTTTCAAAGGTTTGTCCGGAAGTTGTCATCATAACAAAGTAATCCGGCTCTCGCTCTATTGATTTTACGTGGTCGTTGATCCATTCTGCCCCATAATTTTGTGCCTGATAGACGATATTCGTTAACAGTTCTTCACCACTTGTTTCTTTAATTCCCGGATAGTTAAAAATTGTCGATACATTTTTAATTTGCGATTTTCCACTATCAATAACAGCTGTCGCTAATTTTCCATAGGTGGAATAGAGGGCTGCTGAAGCGCCTGAAATTCCACCGCCAATAATCATTACATCAAGCATGATCGAAACTCCTTTATTTTATGAAAAAATTTTATAAATAATATAAATGACTCCTACCAGGAGCCAAACATATGTTGCTGGTCATATCGGCGGAAATTTTTTTTTCTTTGCCGACTTTTGTTTGCCAGAACTTTTTGGAGTGCTTCCTCAAGTCATTCCTGAACAAGATTTCGTTTTTTGTTTATCGTTCATGATAATGCCCCCCTTCAAATTTTTATACCCTTATAGGTATGATAATCATAAATGGTCAATTAAGCAAGAAACTTGGGCATTTTCTAATATTTCTCTAAAGCAATTAGGAAAATTTACATTATTTTAACTTAGGGGTTTCAAAAAATTAATATAAAGGTTACAATTAAAGTGTATAATTTGAAAATTTAATCCTTTCCAGGGAGGCATGCGAATGAAAATTATGAGTAATGAACAACTAGTAGTTTCGTATCGGGATGCATTGAAATCAGGGAAGGATAAAGAATGGCTAAGGATACTAAAAGATGAAATTTATCGAAGAGGATTAAAGCCATTCAAGAAACAATCGTAATAATTGTGTCAACCACTGCTCAAAAAGCAGTGGATTTTTATTTAATTTATATTTAGGGAAATGTTTCTTGAATGCAAAAATATTATAAATGACAAATTATATTGCCTATGTATAATTATGATTCCTCTCCTCAAAATATTAAGAGCAACCTAACTTAAGGGAGGGATTTTAAATTGAAACAAATTGCCGATTATGTTAAACAATATTGGATTTGGTGGCTGTTTGGTTTGTTGATTTTAACTGGTGTGATCGCAGCAGTTTATCGGTAGTAGATGCGTAAGTCGCCCACAGTTTATGTCCTCAAACACGTTCCTGTTTTTTAGTGCACAAAAAAAGTGTCCCAAAAGCAAGCTTTTGGGACACCCACCTCATATTTTTAACCCTCTAGTAATAATGTTTCTGGATCTTCAAGCAGCTCTTTTACAGTTGCTAAGAAGCTGACTGCTTCTTTTCCATCGATAATACGGTGGTCGTATGATAGAGCGATATATATCATTGGTCTATTTTCCATGCGTTCTTCATCAATTGCTACTGGACGAAGTTGGATTTTATGCATACCGAGAATCCCAACTTGCGGTCCATTTAAAATCGGTGTAGACAATAAGGAACCGAATACACCGCCATTTGTAATTGTAAACGTTCCACCTTGGAGATCATTTAACGATAATTTGTTTGTCCGAGCTTTTTCGGCTAACTCCATAATATCACTTTCGATTTCCGCGAAGTTTTTACGTTCCGCATCTCTAACAACTGGAACGACAAGTCCATTAGGCGCCGCAACAGCAATTCCAATATCATAATATTTTTTTAGAACGATTTCTTCTCCTTGAATTTCACCATTAACGTAAGGATATTTCTTTAAAGCTGCGACAACAGCTTTTGTAAAGAATGACATAAAGCCTAGTCGAACATCATGCTGCTCAAAAAACTTTTCTTTACGGCGTTTGCGGATGTTCATGATGGCTGTCATGTCGACTTCATTAAAGGTTGTTAACATTGCTGCTGTCTGTTGTACTTCTACAAGACGATTGGCAATTGTTTGACGACGGCGTGACATCCGAATTCGTTCAACAGGTTTCGTCGGATCTGTTACATGTTGTTCTTGTTCAACTTGTTTTTTCTCAACTTTTGGAGTTGGCGTTTGCGCACTTTGCTCAGAATAAGAGGAAACATCTTGTTTTCTCACTCTTCCAAGCGGATCCATTGTCGGAACATTATTTAAATCTATTCCTTTTTCACGGGCCATTTTTCGGGCTGCTGGAGAAGCAATTGGCCGTTCTAGCTTTTTCTCTTCTTCCTGCTCATTATCTGCCTTGGGTTCAACAGGTGTAGCTTCAGTTACTTTTTCTGCAGGCTTTTCGGCTGTATCAGAAACAATTGCGATTGTTTCACCTACTTGAACGGTGTCGCCTTCATCTGCTTTTAGTTCGGTAAGAGTTCCTGCATAATCAGAAATGATCTCCACGTTTACTTTATCCGTTTCTAATTCAACGATATATTCACCTTTCTCTACATAATCACCCGGTTTTTTTAACCATTGGGCAATTGTACCTTCAGTAATCGATTCTGCGAGTTCGGGTACTTTAATTTCTGCCACGTTTATAATCCCCCTTCTATATTCCGTGTCAATGCTTCAGTGATAATGCGCGCTTGTTCAGCCTTATGGACATTTGGATCTCCTTCTGCTGGACTTGAACGACGACGCCGTCCAATGTACTTAATAGAGACACCTTCTTTTGCGATTGAATGAATTCGAGGTTCAACAAAGTTCCAAGCGCCCATATTTTTTGGTTCTTCTTGAATCCAGACTAATTCTGTCAAGTTTGGATATCGCTTAATAATGTTTGTTAAAGTTTCGAAAGGAAACGGATATATTTCTTCGATTCGTAAAATATGGAGCCAATCCATTTCTTCAAATGATTGTATATTTTCTGCTAAATTAATCGCAATTTTACCAGAACAAAGCACAATTCGTTCTACTTTTTCTGGGGTGCCGCCTAATTTCGGCTGCTCAATGACCGCTTTAAATTCTCCTTCTGTTAATTCCGAAGCAGAACTTGCAACATTAGGGTTTCGTAATAAGCTTTTCGGTGACATTAAAACAAGCGGTCTTACTTCATCTTTTTGTAAAATTGCAGCTTGTCTTCTTAAAATGTGAAAATATTGGGCTGCACTTGTTAAATTAGCAACAGTCCAGTTATTTTCGGCTGCTAACTGAAGGAAGCGTTCCACTCTTCCGCTTGAATGTTCCGGTCCTTGTCCCTCATATCCGTGAGGCAGTAATATGACAAGACCTGATTTTTGTCCCCATTTTGCTCTGCCTGCAGCAACAAATTGATCAAACATTACTTGAGCAGAATTGGCAAAATCGCCGAATTGAGCTTCCCAAAGTACAAGTGTTTCAGGAGCAAATACGTTATAACCATATTCAAAGCCGACAACAGATGCTTCTGATAACGGGCTGTTATGGACCGCAAACGAAGCTTTTGCCGTTTGTAACGTATGCAGTGGAGAAAAAATTTCTCCTGTCTCATGATCATGTAAAACGATATGACGATGGGCAAACGTTCCCCGCTCTGAATCTTGACCAGTTAAACGAATTGGTACTCCATCACTAATAATTGTTCCAAATGCTAAAGCTTCAGCTAACGACCAATCAACAAGGTCTTTTTTCGTAAACGCATCACTTCTGCGTTTTAAAATCTTTTCTAACTTATTAAAAACATGAAAGTCCTTTGGCCAATTTAAAAGTCCATCATTCACTTCTTTCAACATATTCAGTGGAACGGACGTATTCATTTTAGGTAAACCTTTTTCAACAGTTTCTGGAGGATCAAGTTCGACATTTGAATCATGTCGTTCTTTAGGTACTTTCTCATATGCTGACCGAAGCTTCTCTTGTACACTCTGCTCAATTGTATTTACTTGTTTCTCCGTAATCACTCCTTCAGCTACTAACTGCTTGCTGTAAATTGTTTTCACAGTTGGATGTGCAGGGATGATTGAGTATAGTAATGGGTTTGTTGCTAAAGGCTCATCCATTTCATTATGACCAAAGCGGCGATAACCTACTAAGTCGATTAAAAAATCTTTTTTGAACGTCTCACGATATTCACATGCTAATTTAACAGCGATCATACAAGCTTCAGGATCATCTGCATTAACACGAATAATAGGAATCTCATAACCTTTTGCTAAATCACTTGCGTATTTTGTTGATCTAGAATCTTTAGACTCTGTCGTAAATCCAATTGTGTTATTTGCAATAATGTGAATTGCTCCACCAGTTTTATAACCGAAAAGACTACTTAAATTCAATGTTTCAGCAACAATTCCTTGTCCAGGAAAAGCAGCATCCCCATGAATTAATATCGGTAATGCAGTCGCCGGGTTATGACTCGGGTATCCAGGGTTCGTTCTATCATCTTGAGCCGCTCTAGTAAAGCCTTCTACTACTGGACTAACAAATTCAAGATGACTCGGGTTGTTTGCGAGTGTTATTCTAGCTTGAACTGTGTTGTCATCCTTTATTTGTCGATCTAATCCTAAATGATATTTTACGTCTCCTGTCCAGCCATAGTTTATTCCGATTGAACCTTCAGAAGGCACTAGTTCCTTATTTGGCGCATGCTGGAACTCTGAAAAAATCATTTCATATGGTTTTTCAAGAACATGTGCTAATACGTTCAACCGGCCACGATGGGCCATCCCGATGTTAATTGTTTTTGCTCCGCTTTGAACGGAAAGTGAAATGATTTCATCTAATATCGGAATCATCGCATCTAAGCCTTCGATTGAAAATCGTTTTTGACCGACAAAAGTACGATGAAGAAATTTTTCAAACTCTTCTACTTCAATTAAACGTGTTAACATACTAATTTTTTTCTCTGGTGAGATTGATGTTGAAAAAAGCTCGTTTTCAAACTTCTCTGTTAACCATTGTTTTTCATCAAGATTTTCAACGTGATGAAATTCAACAGCTATTGACTTCGTGTACACATGTTTTAAATGGTTGTATACTTCTAGTCCGTTTGTTATATGGGATGGAGCGTTCGGCCAAATGAGGGCTGCATCAAGGTTTTCTAAATCAGCTTCAGTTAATCCATAATGCTCTGGATCAATCAGCTTTGTCTCCCTTTTTCGATTTTTTAACGGGTAAATTTCCGCCGCTAAATGCCCATATACACGTAAACGATCAATAAGTTTAATGGCAGCAAGTAATTTATCAATATGAACATTTCCAACTGATTGATTTTGAATTACTTCTCTTCTTGCCGTTTCTTTCTTTGATTCAGGAGTCCAAGTTGAGAAAAATTCGCACATTTCAGGTTCAACAGCATTTTCGTCTTGTAAATATTGTTCATACAGCTCCATTACATAGCCGAGATTCGGACCATAAAAACTTTGCCAAGGCTCATCTCGAACTACAGCTTGTTTCTTCATATAATAAATACCCCCCGCGAGTTTTTAAATATCGTAATTATTATCCTCCCTCTAATGTAGTGTTTTTAGACACATTTTGTAAGTTTTATTCACTTAAAAATTTTACTCAGATTGGAAGACTAATCACTTCATTTATTATCTTAACATGGAGAATTTGATTGTTCAAAAGTTATACCTATACACATAGTGAAATCTTGTTAATTTCATCCTTTTCGAACTTTAAAAGACCGCATATACAACATATGCGATCTTTTACATGACTAATTAAAAGTTTTTTAAAATAGCTTCAATTTCATTAACAGCATATTCGATTGATTCAGCATTAATCGGTACAAATTCTCCCTCATAGTTTCTTTGGGCGTATTGATAACGGGGATCGTAGTATTCTAATAACAACTGCTCTACTATTTGATCATATCGTTCAAGCTCAAGTGACTGTTGTAATAAAGATTTCACTTCTTTCCTTTTCATCCTTTTTTCAATATGCGATAACGCTTCTTTAATGTTACTTTTATACCATGGTTCATGCTTAAAAGGAATCGTATACTCCGATAAAATCCGTTCCTTTCTTACATTTAACGGTGCGTTAATTTGGAGATGAAATCCATTTTTGATTCGTAGAAGCAGTTCATCTGGCTGAATCGCCCTTCCGATGCGCTTACTTTCTGCTTCAACAAGAAAATAACGACTATTTTCCAGAGATTTCAGCTGTTCAAATAATAACGCATCGAACGTTTTTTGATTATTGCCTTGCCCTTGACCAATTGCTCCAAACACTGAGCCACGATGATTTGCAATCTTTTCAAGATCTAGTACTGGGTATCCTTTCGCTTCTAAACGGTGCAATATTTCCGTCTTACCAACCCCAGTTCCACCATGTAAGACAACTGCTTTGTTTGGAAGCATTTTCGGGATACGCTCTAAAATATATTTTCGATACGCTCTATATCCTCCGATCAGTCTTTTAGAAGGCAAGCCAGCGTAATCGGCAAAAGTTGCGACTGCTTTGCTTCGCATACCGCCTCGCCAACAGTAAAAAATAGGCTCTTTTTGCTCATCTACAATTTTTTTTATTTCAGAAAGCATTATTGGAATTTTAGGAGAAACGAATTCCATTGCTTTCCATTTTGCTTTTCTTTCATCTTCTTGTTTGTAAATTGTCCCGATTATCTTTCTCTCAGCGTCAGTGAACAGCGGAATGTTTACCGCATTAGGGAGCGATCCTTCATTAAATTCAACGGGAGAGCGAACATCTACTAGGATTAGATTGTTTTTTGTGAGAAATTCATCGATTGTTAGTTCATGCAAAGTTGACTCCTCCGTTTTTTTATCGTGATCTCTTATATTTTAATCTATTCACTACAGTTCGTAAACAAATTGGAAAATATAGTTAATTATTTTTTGTATCAGTTAAGATTTAGTATGGATTGCTTTATTCGTTTGAATCGCTAATTTTAATTTTCGCTGCATGTAGCCTAAACCGCCGCATTCATCGAGAGGATACGTATATTTATGTTCAAGCCCGAAGGCCGATTCAACGATCGGTTTAAACTTTTTTCCTCCTAACACTACAATGTGTTCAAATGAAGATAAGCCTTTCATTACAATTTGCTTTTGCAGCTCTTTGATCCCGATTACCTCTGTTTTTTTCATGCTAAATGATAGATCATAGTTTTCAGGTACAATATCATTTGGCAACAAAAACCCATGCTTTGCTGAAATAATCACCCAATCTGTAAAAAATAGACGTGCATATTGCTGACAAAGCTGATGAAAGGTACCGATATATGAATCTTGTGCTTTTTGTTCCCCTGCATCTGGTTGTTTATCCCAAATTTTTCGTTTTCCACAAGGGATGATACATAATTGCTTCATTTTTTTACTCTCTCCTGTAGTCATAATAAAAGCTGTCGAAGCAACTCGACAGCTAACATCAGTAAATTATACATAACTAATCATGATACCGCCAAGCGCCGTTAATACAACGACTATCCATGGCGGTACTTTCCAATAAACAAGCAAAGTAAAGGCAATTAGTCCTAATATAAAGTCTAGCGGTTGTAAAATCGCACTTGTCCAGACAGGATCATATAAAGCAGCTAGTAAAATTCCGACTACAGCAGCGTTAATCCCCGTCAGTGCTGCTTGAAAGTGAGTATTTTTTCGAATTTTATTCCAAAACGGCAACACACCAACGACTAATAAAAATGACGGTAAGAAAATCGCTACTGTCGCAATGACCGCTCCTTTCCAACCCGCAATTGCAGCCCCTAAGTAACTGCCGAATGTAAAGAGCGGGCCTGGAACTGCCTGGGCGGCACCATAACCTGCTAAAAAGGACTCACTGCTAATTAAGCCTTGAGGAACGACTTCACGTTCTAATAATGGTAAAACGACATGTCCTCCACCAAAAACGATCGAACCGACCCGAAAAAAAATATCAAAAAGTCCAACAAAAAGGGTTGGGAACATTCGATTGATTACTGGAAGCCCGAATAGCATAATAAAGAACAAGCTTAAGGCAATGATTCCTTGCTTGCGATTTATTTTTATTTCCATATCAGGAAGTGAAACCGCTTCGCCTTTATTAAAAAGAGTGTAACCGATCAAGCCAGCAATGACAATAATTAAAATTTGCCCAAGCGATGTTGGGAATAAAAGTGTCGCAATTGCAGCCAATACCGCAATTGTTATCGTTGTACGATCAGGTGTAAGCTTTTTCCCCATTCCTAGTACTGCTTGAGCAACGACTGCCACCGCCACAATTTTTAACCCTTGAATCCAGCTTGCACTTTCCATGCCAATTCCGTCTAATAATAAAGCAAATAGAACTAATGCAATTACTGACGGCATTGTAAAACCGATCCATGACAGCAATCCTCCAAATAATCCGCCTCGAATGATGCCGATAGAGATTCCGACTTGACTACTTGCGGGACCGGGGAGAAATTGACAAAGGGCGATTAAATCCGCATAGCTTTTCTCATCAAGCCATTTTCGCTTTTTTATGTATTCGTTTTGAAAATACCCAAGATGTGCAACAGGTCCACCGAATGAAGTAAGTCCGAGACGAGTTGATACAAGTAATATTTCCAAATAAGTTTTCCATTTAACCATCTATTCACCGCCTAAAAAAGTTTCTCCTTATTGTAACAAACTTTTGTTAACGTTTTGTAAATATTTAAGATTCGTAGCTTTTAAGGAGTTGTCAGTGATTATAACATAGCGGTTAAAAATTTAAATATATATGATTAAAGTCATTTGGAGCTGCAATTTAAAAGCACCGAATATTCGGTGCTTTCTAACTATAAAAATACACTTTTATTCTTTTTTGCTAACGAATAGTTTCTTAAGAAGGAGTTTTTACGTTCACTGCTTCAATTAGTTCAACGATTGATGCGAAGTCATCTCGTTCAAACAGCTCAATAATTTTGCTGCCAACGATCACTCCATCGCAATATTCACACGCTTCGCTAACTTGTTCTGAAGTCGAGATCCCGAAACCAGCAAGCACTGGAATCGGACTTAATTGTTTTACTTTATTTAAGTAAGAAGCAAACTGATCGTGAAAGGAACGGCGTATGCCAGTAATTCCTGTAACGGTTACTGCATATAAAAAGCCATTTCCGCGTTCAGCAATCTGTTTAATCCGTTCTTCACTGCTTGTTAACGTAACGAGACGGACTAGTTCAATCCCCGCTGCTTCTAATTGTGGAGTCATCATTTCCTCTTCTTCTAAAGGCAAGTCTGGAATAATACAGCCTGCAATCCCGCTTTTTTGAGCAAGATTAATAAAATGTTCAACTCCTAACCGATAAATAGGATTCACATAAGACATGATCACAATGGGAATTGTCACTTCATTTTTCATTTTTTGCAAAAAATTTTATACGCCTTCTAATGTAACACCATATTGTTCTAATGCACGCTTGCCCGCTTTTTGGATCGTTTCTCCATCTGCAGCTGGATCTGAGAATGGAATCCCAACCTCAACAGCAGTTACGCCTGACTTTTGTAAAAAAAGAAGCTGCTCTTTAAATTTTTCTAAACCGGATGAACCGGCCATAATATATGGAACAAACGCTTTTTCACCAACTTGTAGTAATTTATTAAATCTCTCTTTTAATTTATTCATTGTGCACCTCCGAAAATATGTTTAATTGTTTCAACATCTTTATCTCCTCTGCCTGATAAGCAAATAACGATTCCCTCATCAGCATTCATTTTAGCTGCAAGCTTTATTCCGTAGGCTACTGCGTGCGCACTTTCTAATGCTGGAATAATCCCTTCTTTTTTTTAAAGTGTTTGAAAAGCAGATAGTGCCTCTTCATCAGTAATTGACTCGTATTGGACACGGCCGATATCTTTTAAATAGCTATGTTCAGGCCCAACCCCAGGGTAATCTAGTCCCGCCGAAATGGAATGTGCTTCACAAATTTGTCCTGCATCATCTTGCATGACATACATTAAAGCCCCGTGCAAAACTCCTGGTGCTCCTAATGTTAACGAAGCAGCATGTTGATCGGTGTCAATACCTGCTCCAGCAGCTTCAACTCCAAAAAACTTCACTGCTTTATCATTAATAAATGGATAAAACATTCCCATCGCATTACTTCCTCCACCAATACATGCAACAATCGCTTCAGGTAGCTTTCCTTGGAATGATAAGTACTGCGCTTTTGTTTCTTTTCCTATGACGCTTTGAAAATCACGCACAATTTTTGGAAAAGGATGGGGACCAACAACTGAACCTAATATATAGTGAGTGTCTTCAACATTTGCGACCCAATAACGCAAAGCTTCATTTACTGCATCTTTTAATGTTGCACTTCCCCCTTCTACACTGACAACTTTTGCTCCTAATAATTCCATTCTAAACACATTTAATTTTTGTCTTTTTACGTCTTCTGCTCCCATAAAGATAACGCAATCTAAATTTAACAATGCACAAACTGTTGCTGTCGCAACCCCGTGCTGACCCGCTCCCGTTTCTGCAACAATTTTTCTTTTTCCCATCCGAACGGCAAGGAGAGCCTGCCCAATCGTATTGTTAATTTTATGGGCGCCTGTATGGTTTAAATCTTCACGTTTTAAAAAGATCTTTGCTCCACCGGTTTCTTCTGTTAAATTTTTTGCAAAATAAAGCGGTGTTTCCCTGCCGACATAATTTGTTAAAAGCTGTTTGAATTCATTTATAAACGTTTCGTCATGAATCGCCTTTTCATATTCGATTTCTAATTCTTTAATAGCTTCAATAAGTGTTTCTGAAACAAATCTTCCCCCATAAATTCCAAAATGACCTTTTTTGTCTGGTAATGAATAAACAGTCATTCTTTCTCCTCCTTTAACTTTTAACTGTTTCAATGAATTTTTTTATTTTAGCAATATCTTTTTTACCATTCGTTTCAACACCGCTGCTAACATCGACCATATAAGGTTGAACAGTTGAAATCGCTTGTTTCACATTTTGTTCGTTCAATCCACCTGCTAAAATGATTTTCTTATTGTGTAGATGTTGCTGTGAAATAAAAGACCAATCAAAAGTTCGCCCGTTCCCACCATAATACTTACCTTTCGGGCTATCTAATAGAATATATTCACAAGGAAAATGCCCCACTCGTTCTAAATCATGTTCTGAACGAATTCCCATTGCTTTCATTGATTTTTTACCAAACTCTTTGCAATATTCTGAAGTTTCTTCGCCGTGCAGTTGAACGAGATCGAGCTTACAACTGTCAATGATATGATGAATGACCTCTTTAGACTCATTTACGAACACACCAACTTTTAGAACGTTTTTTGGAAGCTTGTGAATAATTTCTTTTGCGCTTATTGGATCAATCTTTCGTTTACTTTGTGCAAACACAAACCCTAGCGCATCTGCGCCATACTCAACTGCTTTCATTGCTGTCACCAGATCGGTTATTCCACAAATTTTGACTTTCATTTCACTTTTACCTCAGCGAAACTTTGAAGCAACTGAGCGGTGTTTTCATTTGTCATAAACGCCTCTCCGATTAAAACTGCCTTTGCCCCTGCTCTTCTTACACGATTAATATCCTCTTCTGTTTTAATCCCACTTTCACTAATGAGATGGGCTCCTGCGTTTATAATAAAAGGGGCAAGTCTTTCGGTTACGCTTAAATCTACCTTGAACGTTTTTAAGTTACGATTGTTTACACCGATTATTTTTGCGCCCGTCAAAAACGCCTTCTCTAACTCCGACTCATCATGTACTTCCATTAAGACATCTAACCCATTAACAGTTGCATAATGATATAACTCTTTTATTCTTTTAGTATCGAGAGCAGCCGCAATTAACAAAATAATGTCAGCACCAGCATTTTTTGCCGCATCGATTTGGATTTCGTCGATAATAAAATCTTTACAAAGAATTGGAACCGACACATTTTGTCGGATAAGCTCTAAGTCTCTAAATGAACCTTTGAAAAATGGTTGATCTGTTAATACTGAAATCGCCGCTGCACCGTTTTTTTCATATCGAACCGCTTGCTCAACTGGATCGAGGTGGATGTTTAAAATTCCTTTAGACGGAGAAGCGCGTTTAAATTCGCTAATAATTAATAACTCTGTCGTTTGAGCAATCTTTTTTAAAAATAAATTTAGTGTTTTTTTCGGTTTATCACAACGCTCGATTCCATCCTCCTTCATTTTCTTTACTTCTTTAGCCTTCTCGGCTAAAATTTCGTCTAAAATAGTCGACAATTAGATCACTTCCTTTTCATATTTGCAGCTATTTTCAATCAGCTCATTCAGCTTATGTAAAGCTGCACCGGAATCAATGCTCTCTTTTGCTAATTGAATGCCAGCTTCGATTGAACTTGCTTTTCCCCCTGTATAAATACCGATCCCTGCATTTAATAAAACGGTATAGTAATATGGGCTTCTATTACCTTGTAAAACATCTTGTAAAATTTCACTATTATCCTTTGCACTGCCCCCTTTAATACTATCATTCGAAAATGTCGGTAAATCAAACTGTTCAGGCTGAATGACTTTTTTTATGATCTCCCCATTTTCTAATACGACTAAATGATTTTCTCCTTGCAGTGAGGCTTCATCCATATAGCCAGCCCCATTTAACAAAACAGCGCGCTTTCTTCCAAGCCTTTTTAATACATTTGCAAACATCGGTAATAAATCGCGCCGATACATCCCAACCATTTGATAATCTAATTGAACTGGGTTTGTTAATGGACCAATTAAATTAAAAATAGTTGGAATTTTTAATGATTTCCTCACGATCATCACCCGCTTCATTGTCCGATGGATATTAGGTGCAAATAAAAACGTGATTCCAACACTTTGCAATAGTTCTTCCGCAGCTTCATGAGATAAATTAAGATTTACCCCTAAATACTCAAGAACATCGCTGCTGCCTGTTTTACTTGAAACACTGCGATTTCCATGTTTTGCAACAGGAATTCCAGCCCCTGCAATCACAAATGCTGAAGTTGTACTCACATTAAAGCTTTGTGAGCCGTCACCTCCTGTGCCACAATTGTCCATCGTACCTGCTGGAGCAGAAAATGACGGGGCTTTTTCACGTAGGGCACTAACAATTCCGGTAATTTCATCAATTGTTTCTCCCTTTAGTTTTAAGCCGAAGAGAAATGCTGCAATTTCACTATCTGTAATCTCATTTTCTAATAATGATTTAACTGCCAATTGCATTTCCGCTTCAGAAAATGTTTCGTTTTTTGCTAGTTTCTCTAAATATTCTTTCATGTTTACACTCCTCTCTATTTTGAAAAACTTCTTAATAATGGCTTTTCAACTTCTAATAAAGATCTTAATTTATGCATCGTTTCCTCATATTCAAGCTTAGGAACAGAATCATCTACAATTCCTGCGCCTGCTTGAACGTGAGCTATTCCATCTTTCATAATCATCATGCGGATGGCAATCGAAAAGTCACAAAAACCGTTTGCCGAAACATAGCCGACTGCTCCAGAATATGGTCCTCGCTTCGTTTCCTCAAGCTCATTAATTAATTCCATAGCTTTTCGCTTTGGATAGCCAGATACAGTGCCCGCTGGCAAACATGAAGCTAATGCATCTATCGAATGAAATGAAGCTTTAAGCTTTCCAGAAAGGACAGATACGATATGCATGACATGTTGAAATTTTTCAACTTTCATATATTGGTCAATGTTAATCGTGTGACGCTCACATACTTGTTCTAGCTCACTTTGTGCTAAATCGACGAGCATCCGATGCTCTTTTAATTCCTTTTCGTCTTTCAAAAGCTCTACTTCTAACCGTAAATCTTCTCCCTGCGTTTTTCCACGCGGCCGCGTACCTGCAATCGGGTTTGTATACATGTACTGATGCTGTACCTTTACTAAGCTTTCAGGTGATGAGCCTGCTAGCACATAGCAATCAAAATCAATAAAGAACATATATGGCGATGGATTTGCAACACGAAGCTTGCGATAAAAAGATAACGGATTTCCTTTATAAAAAGCGGTTAATTTTTGCGATAATACGACTTGTAAAACTTCTTCTTGACCGATGTAATCTTTGACAGTGTTCACCTTTTCCATATATTGCGACCTACTTGTAGAAGGTTGAAAGGAAGAGATTGAAAATTTGTCTGTCTTCTGTTCCGTCATATATTTAGTTAATTCTTTCTTTCGTTTTTCGACGCGAGCTCTCAACTCTTCCATTTTCGTTGTTTTTACTAAAGGAATTCCAACAACGTATACTTTCTGTTTCAAGTGATCGAAAGCGATCATTTCTTCAAAAAACATTAAATGGGCATCGGGCATCTTTAGTTCATCAGCTTGCGGACCATTATTAAGCTCGAGATAGTGGTGGCTAACGTCATAACCGATATAACCGACTGCCCCACCTATAAAAGGGAACAGTGGTTCATTGATCTTATAGCTTGGAAGAAGTTTCTTAATACAATTTAACGGATTTTCTTCCATCACTTTTGTAGTACCGTCTTTGTAAAAAACATGACAAATATCGCCGTTTGCGATTAACTCAAATACAGGCTCAGCCCCAATAAATGAAAACCGTCCAGAATCTTCATGCTTTAATGAGCTTTCTAATAAAAATTTTTTTTTGCCAGAGATGCGTTGATAAATTGCAATTGGCGTTAATAAATCTCCTTCTACCTCTTCAACAATGAACTTAAGCTTCATAGATAGTCCCCTTTCCATTTTTTTAAAATAAAAAAAATCCCCTATACGCACATTTCGTGCATATAGAGGACGATTTGGTTCACCGTGGTACCACCTCTTTTTAGAGCCCTTAACAAGCTCCCTCTTTTCAGGTACGGGAATACAAAATCATCCGATACCCTATCCTTTTAACGGTGGAAGCCGTGCGCCCCTACTAAAAGAATTCAAGACGCCTCTCGTAAGTCCATTCCATGTATTTGCTATCGTACTAGGTTCACACCATTCCCCAGCTCTCTGAAACGTTTCAAAATACTGTACTCCTCTTACTCAACAATTTATTCATATTTTGTTTTTTACTTATTGCAATAGGATAATGAAAAACAAAAAAAGGGCCTCTCATCCTTAAAGGACGGAGACCCGTGGTGCCACCTTTATTAGCTGTTTGCACAGCTCACTTAAACGATATCATCGTAAAAAATTCATCATCATTTCATAATATCGGTCTCTTTTAACGATGAGACGTTACGCCAAAGCCTACTGCTCTGAAAGGTTCGGTTTGGAAGCTCAGAAGTCCATTCACTATTACTTCAACACTGATTTCCACCAGCCATCAGCTCTCTGTCGGATCTGTAATAGCTACTCCTCTTCGTCAAGGCTTATAACATTTTCTATTTGTAACTGATATTAAATGGTAAAAGGGAAAATGTCAAGAGTATTTTTAAAATTTTTCACAAATATTTATATTTCCTAGAAAATAACTATTGAAAATAGCGATATTTTAAAAAGTAACTGTAAATAGTATACATATAGATCTATAAATAGTGGACAAATTAAAAAGGCGGTATTTAAAGATGGATCGTTTTGTAAAGACACCTACTGGATTAGAGCAAAATAACGAATCGACAAATGAAGTGTCTGAAAAAAAAAGGGCGATTATATCTATTTCTTCTATTCCTCTTGTGATGACACTTGGAAATTCGATGCTCATTCCTGTCTTGCCGACAATGGAGAAAAAGCTTTCAATTTCCTCATTACAATCAAGTATGATTATTACAGTTTATTCTGTCGTTGCCATTTTTTTAATACCGTTAGCTGGTTATTTATCAGATCGGATTGGCAGAAAAAAGGTGATTATTCCAAGCCTTTTTATTGCTGGAATTGGCGGACTTATTTCTGGATTTGCAGCGTGGAAAATGGAAAATGCCTATTTAGTCATTTTGCTAGGCAGAATGCTGCAAGGAATTGGAGCTGCCGGCGCCGCCCCCATTGTCCTTCCCCTTGTCGGTGACATGTTTCGAAGAGATTCAGATGTAAGCAGTATGCTTGGAGTCATTGAAACATCTAATACAATGGGAAAAGTATTAAGTCCGATTTTAGGAGCGCTTTTAGCAGGGATCATTTGGTTTCTTCCGTTTTTTGCAATTCCTGTTTTTTGCGTTATTTCAATATTATTAATGCTTTTTTTAGTAAAAAATCCAAAGAAAAAGGAAGAAGACGTTCTGCCGTTTAAAAGGTTTATTCAGAAAATTAGGCAGATTTTTGCTGATAATGGAAGATGGATTACCGCTATTTTTATCATTGGCGGGATTCTTATGTTCGTATTATTTGGTGTTCTTTTTTATTTATCTGGAATTTTAGAGGAAACTTATAAAGTGAAGGATGTCAAAAAAGGGCTATTATTAGCAATTCCACTCGGGGCATTATGTATCGCATCATTTACGGCAGGAAAATTGATTAAAGAAAATAAAGTTTTAATGAAATGGGTTACATTTGGCGGGATTTTATTACTAGGTAGCTCTATTGCACTAATAGGTCTTTCAGATAAGCTTTGGTATTTAATTATTATGTTCTTTATTAGCGGAGTCGGAATTGGCGTAGCCCTTCCGTGTCTTGATGCGATGATTACACAAGGTATAGCGAAAGACCAACGGGGAACGATTACCTCGATTTATAGTTCAATGAGATTTATCGGAGTTGCAGCTGGACCACCTGTTATTGCTTTGCTCATGAAAGGACAGGAAAAATGGATATTTTGGGGATTAAGCGGTTTATGCGTCTTAGCCGCGATTCTTTCCTTTAAAGCGATCCGTCCTGAACAAGAGGCCTAATGCAGATGATATTCCATTAGGCCTTTTGCTATTTAATATAGATCTTAATACCCCATCATAATAAAGACTCTACTTGATCTTTATTATTCAGCTGAAGGATTATAATTAATCGTTACTTCTTCTGCAAGGGGCCATCCAACACTACTGTTTATATACTCTGTTCCCTGCGAACGATCGATCAAATGTATAGGCCGACTGCCAAGACCTAAACCGAAGAGGGGTTGTGTTAAGTTTTTTGACGTAATTTGTTAATCTGATATTTTGTTGATTAATAAGCAATTTTATTTCCTGATTATTTCATTTAAGAAGGTATTATTGTTGACTTGAATTTAAAGAGGAATCCCCCGCACTATTGGTCATCATTCTTTTTCCTGACTTTGAGGCAGGGGGTGAAAATTCCGATTATGATTGCTCATCTGTTGAAAAATGGTCAACAACAAACCCAGTAATGATTTGGTTAAATAGCTGCCAATTTTTAAAGGGCAATTGGTGGTGTGCTTTTTTAATAAAAGCAGCTTGAAATGAAGTCACTCTCCGATAAGCTCGAATATGCTGGTTTGTGAAATCTTTTGCGCCATAAATTAATAGTAAAGGGATTTTTAATTGAGGCAGTCTGTCCACGCATGAAAAGTGCAATGAACGATTATAAAAATCAAACCATACTTTTCGGTTCGCTTGATCCATATGCTCTTTTAACATATTGCGTAAATTCGGCTCTAATGTATGAGCAGCGGCAATTGCAAATTTAATAGCACTTGGAAAGTTTTTTATAAAATACATTCCGATTTGATGCTCATACCGTAATACAGCTGATCTTATTTCTGGAAATCCGCCCGCCAAAATTAGCCCTAAAGTGCGGTCTTGATAAGAAAGAGCAAATTCTTGGGCGACACATCCTCCAGAAGAATAACCACAAATGACTGCTTTAGCAATTGATAAATGATCTAATAACGCCCGAATCTCGGAGGCGAAATTTTTCATCGTTACATGTTCTAAAGCACCGGAAGTGTCTCCATGACCGCTTAAATCGGGAGTTAAAATCCGAAAATGTTTACTGAGAGAGTATTGATGATAAAATACTTTTCGGCCCATTCCAGGAGGATGAATAAATACGAGCGGAATTCCTGTACCTTTATCATCAAAAAAAATATTTATTTTATTATATTGAAAATAGGGCATTTTTACTACACCTTCCTAACTACAAATGGTCTTCATTAATATTTCCTAATTTAAGTTAAAAATGTGATGAAATCTCATCATTGTTGTCCTTTTATAAAAAATCCCTATTTTAACAACATTATCTTTGTTTTATTTTTTGCAAAGCTTCATTGTCTTTTTACTGAAGTATGATAAAATACACAATATATTGATTTGAAATTAAAATTTAATACTATATATTGAAAACTGACAAGAGTTGGTGTCATTCGTGACTTAATAGGGAATCCGGTGAAATTCCGGAGCTGTCCCCGCAACTGTAAGTGCGGACGAAATAAGAAATCCACTGTACATGCTTTCAAAGGAATGTATGGGAAGGTCTTAAAGTAGAACGATGCACAAGCCAGGAGACCTGCCAAAGCTTGTTTTAAGTTTCGATTCTTCGGGGATTGAGAAGATGAAACGATAGTACAAATTTGAATTGATGTCTTTTTTACTATCGTTTGATCCGCTCTGACCCGAGCGGATTTTTTTATTTTCAATGACTATGAATATATATTTTAGGAGGTTTTCTTTATGACTGTAAAAGCTCCAATCGATGAAGCTTTTATTACTTGGATGAAAGAGCTTGATTCTGTTCAACAAAGCTTTCCACATTTAAACATTACTTCATTAAAGGAACGAGCGGAAATCATTTGGGAACAAGTAAACAGAGAAAATATGGATGAGTTTTGTCATCTTCTTGTTCTTGAGTGCGTGGCAAATATGAGCGAACAGGAGCCCGATTGGACATTTGTTGCAGCACGAATTTGGCTGTTGCACTTGTATGAAGAAGCGAAAACAAATCGGAATTCAACGTCGTCAACTTACGGTTCTTTTTTTGAATTAATTTCAATTTTAACAGAGAAAGAAATTTATTCCCCTTCCCTCTTAGAAAATTATGATAAAGCAGAAATTGATGCTTTAGGAGAGGAAATTGATCCGAAGAAAGATGAATTATTCACCTATATCGGTATTCGCATGCTTTCTGACCGCTATTTAGCTAAAGATCGACGCGGGCATATTTATGAGCTTCCACAAGAACGTTTTATGGTGATTGCAATGACGTTAATGATGCATGAAGAAAAAGAGAAGCGACTTCATTTCGTCCGTGAAGCGTATTGGGCTCTTAGCCATCTTTATATGACAGTTGCAACTCCGACATTAACGAATGCAGGTAAGCGTTGGGGACAGCTTTCAAGCTGCTTCATCGATACGATTGATGATAGTTTGCAAAGTATATATGACACCAACACAGACATTGCAAATTTATCAAAAAACGGCGGCGGGATCGGCGTTTATTTAGGAAAAATACGGAGCCGCGGTAGTGACATTAAAGGCTTTAAAGGAGCGTCCTCAGGTGTGATCCCATGGATGAAATTATTAAATAATACAGCTGTTAGCGTTGATCAGCTAGGACAGCGGAAAGGAGCGATTAGTGTTTATTTGGATGTATGGCATAAAGATATTTTCTCGTTCCTTGATGCTAAGTTGAATAACGGAGATGAACGTTATCGAACTCACGATTTATTTACTGGGATATGTATTCCAGATTTATTTATGGAGCAAGTTGAAAAGCGTGGCGATTGGCATTTATTTGACCCGCATGAAGTTCGGTCTGTACTCGGATTTTCATTAGAGGATTTCTATGATGAAAAACGCGGTGAAGGTTCATTCCGTGAAAAGTATTTCCAATGTGCCAAACATCCACTTCTTTCAAAAGAGACCGTCCCGGCAATCGAAGTCATGAAGAGAATCATGAGAAGCCAGCTTGAAACAGGTTCTCCGTTTATGTTTTATCGAGATGAAGCGAATAGAAAAAATCCTAACCATCATCTCGGAATGATTTACTGTACGAACCTTTGTACAGAAATCGCCCAAAACCAAAGTGAAACAAATGTATGTAAACAAGTTGTGAAAGACGGAAAAATCATTGTTGAAAAGCAGCCTGGAGATTTTGTCGTTTGTAATCTCTCGTCTATTAATCTAGCAAAAGCGGTTCAAGATGACGTGTTAAAACGTCTCATTCCGATTCAAGTTCGCATGCTTGATAATGTAATCGATCAAAATGATATTCCTGTTTTACAAGCAAAGCTTACAAATCAAAAATACCGTGCAATTGGACTTGGAACGTTCGGGTGGCACCATCTTCTCGCAAAGAAGAATATAAAATGGGAAAGTGATGAGGCAGTTAGTTACGCCGACACTCTTTATGAGCAAATTGCCCACTACACGATTGAAGCAAGTATGGAGCTTGCAATTGAAAAAGGCGCATACCCAGTTTTTAAAGGCTCTGATTGGAGTACAGGAGATTATTTTACAAAACGAAATTATTGTAGTCATCACTCTACTCTTCCTTGGGACAAGCTGAAGGAAAAGGTGAGCGAAAATGGAATTCGCAACGGTTATTTAATGGCTGTTGCCCCAAATGCTTCAACAGCGCTAATTGCAGGCAGCACTCCGAGTATTGATCCGATTTTTAAAAAGTTTTATTCAGAGGAGAAAAAAGATTATAAGCTTCCAGTCACTGCGCCTGATTTATCAGAATATACGACTTGGTACTATAAATCGGCCCATTTAATTGACCAGCATTGGAGCATAATGCAAAATGCGAAACGCCAGCGCCATATTGATCAGGCAATTTCCTTTAATTTATATATCCAAAACACGATCAAGGCGAAAGAATTGCTAGCCCTCCATCTCGATGCTTGGGAAAGCGGTTTAAAATCAACCTATTACTTACGTTCCACTTCATCGGAAATTGAAGATTGCGATTCGTGTTCTAGTTAAAAGTGAAAAGGAGAATGAATCATGACTGAAAAAGTAATTAAAAGACCCATCACAAACAAAACAGCTCCAAATAGAGCGACAGCCATTATTAATGGGGAATGTTCAAATATTTTAAATTGGGATGATGTCCAATATAAATGGGCTTATCCTAAATACAAAAAAATGTTAGCAAACTTTTGGACGCCATTTGAAATTAACATGTCTCAAGATATGAAGCAATTTCCTACATTAACAGCTCACGAACAAGAGACGTTTTTAAAGACGATCGGTTTGCTTGCAATGCTTGATAGCATTCAAACAGATTATGCCGGCAAAGTTGCGGATTATTTAACAGATTCAAGTATATCTGCATTAATGATTATACTAGCACAGCAAGAAGTAATCCATAATCATTCCTACTCGTACGTCTTATCAAGTCTTGTGTCAAAACAAAAACAAGACGAAGTGTTTAAATTTTGGCGGACTGAACCAATTTTACAAAAACGAAATGATTTTGTTACAAACGGTTATAAACATTTCACTGAACATTCAACAGTCGAAAACTTCTTAAAATCGATCGTATTTGATGTTGTGCTCGAAGGATTATTTTTTTATTCTGGATTCGCCTTTTTTTATCATCTTGCACGAAATCAAAAAATGGTCGCAACGAGTACGATGATTAACTATATTAATCGAGATGAACAAATTCATGTTGACTTGTTCGTGAAAATTTTTAAAGAAGTGCTTGTTCAATATCCACAATACAATACGAAAGAATTAGCAAATTTTTTTGAAGAAACGTTTGTTAAAGCAGCTGAATTAGAAATCGAATGGGCGCGGTATATTATTGGGAATAAAATCCCCGGCATCATTTTGCAGGATGTTGAAGACTATGTAAAATTTTATGCTAACGTTCGCTGTAATCAACTCGGCTTTAACCGTCCATTTGAAGGGTATCGGACAAATCCGCTGCGCTGGATTATCGCTTATGAAGAAGTCGATTTAGGAAAATCAGACTTTTTCGAGCAAAAATCACGGCAATATGTAAAAGTGAATAATGTTGATAATGGTTTTGATGATTTGTAGTAAATAATGAAAGAAAGCCCGTTGTCGCAACGGGCTTTGGATTGTTGATCTCTCACTTGCATTCGTCGCTCTAGTTACTTCCGCCTCAATTGACAAATTTTTTTGAAAAACTTATCAAGCATTCTGATTCGGCGTTTCAATGATCACTTCAAGCGCTTTATTAATATCTGTTAACGGCTGTTGACAGGCAAAATTTTCACAAATATAAATCGTTGTCTCTGCAATCTTCTCATATTGACCCGCAAATGGAGATACATGCTCCAAACGCTTTGGATCATCTGTATTTAAGACGATCGTCTCTGGTAAAAATTGTTTTCTCACTGTTGTCAGCATTTCCATGACGTCCGGATTATTTCCAAGAATAACAACTTCTTTTAGCCCCATTTCCATTAGTAATATACTTTGGAGAAAATAAGTGAAGCTTGCTCCATAGCTTGATACATCTTGTTCAAACGTCGTCAGCATTTTCTCCGTCATTTCGCGCCATTTCATCTCTCCCGTTAAATGAGATAGCTTAATAAGCTGAACGGCCGCAACACTATTTCCTGATGGAAGAGCCCCGTCGGCAATTTGTTTTTCCCTCACAAGAACAGCCTTTGCCTCTTTACTCGTAAAAAAGAAACCGCCTTTCTCATCATCCCAGAAGGAATCTTTCATTCGTTCCGCTAACCGAAGTGCTGTTTGTAAATAGTGAACTTCAAAAGTTAATTCATACAGTTCAATAGCCGCCCAAAGAAGGAAAGCGTAATCATCTAAATATGCTTCATACTTTACTTCTCCCTCACGATATCGTGCCATTAAACGGTCATGTCGGAACATCGTATTTTCGATAAAAGAAAAAGCTTTTTCTGCCAGCTGACGATATTCTTCCTTGTTAAATACTTTGGCCGCTTTCGTAAGTCCAGCAATCATCAGTGCGTTCCAGGAAGTTAACACTTTATCATCAAGATGAGGTCGTGCTCGCTTTGAACGTTCCTCAAACAACCGCTGTCGCGCTTTTTCAAGTTGCTGTTTTCCTTCTTCAACTGTAAAGCCGTATTTTTCTGACACGCTAAGTACATTCGTATGTATCAAATTGGGAATGTTTTTTCCTTCAAAATTCCCATTCTCCGTTATATCATACAGATCACAATAATACGGACCGAGCTGTTCGCCAAGTATTGAGATGACTTCTTGTTTTGACCAAACGTAATATTTCCCTTCTATTCCTTCACTATCTGCATCAAGTGCTGAATAAAAAGCCGTGTGCTGATCAGTCATTTCTTTTTTAATAAATTGAATGATTTCCGCAACTATTTTTTCATATGTATCTTTTTTCGTTACTTGATACGCTTCACTATAAACATATAGAAGAAGAGCGTTATCATATAGCATTTTTTCAAAATGAGGAACTAACCACATTTGATCTGTCGAATAGCGGGCAAAACCGAAGCCGACATGATCATAAATTCCCCCATTTGCCATGCTATCAAGTGTTTTCTCGACCATTTTAAGCGCAAGCTCAGCGTCTGTCCACTTATAGTAACGTAGCAAGTACATTAAATGATGAGGAATCGGAAATTTTGGTGCTCCCCCAAAACCACCGTATATACTGTCAAAGCTATTTGAAAGCTGCTCATATGTTTTATGAAGAATACGTGCTGAAAGCTTTTTCGTTCCCGTCCGTTTTGCCGCTTGCTGTAATGATTCGGTAATTTGCCCGGCAACAGAGTCAATTCGCTCACGCTCATGATGATACTTATCAGACAATTGTGTAATGGCATCAACAATACCGGGACGACCGTAACGGCTTTCCTTCGGAAAATACGTCCCGGCATAAAATGGCTTTAAATCCGGCGTCAAAAATACATTTAACGGCCAGCCGCCTTGACCTGTTAACATTTGGCAAACATTCATATAAACAGAATCAATATCAGGTCGCTCTTCCCGATCTACTTTTATCGAAACAAATCGTTCATTAATGAGCTTAGCGACAGCTTCATCCTCAAACGATTCACGCTCCATAACGTGACACCAGTGACAGGTCGAATAGCCGATACTTAAAAAAATTGGTTTATTTTCTGCCTTCGCTTTTTCGAAAGCTTCTTGCCCCCATGGATACCATTCCACTGGATTATAGGCGTGTTGCAATAAATACGGAGACTTTTCAGCAATTAATCTATTGGGCTTTTTGTTAGTTGACATAAAGGCATCACCATCCTCTCTTGTATTACTTTACCACTAATAACCTTATTAAATGCACCTTTTTGTCCATATTTTAGGTAGTATTCGAAGCTAAAGTTATTCGACATGAGTCTTAAACATAAAAAAAAAAGGTTACCCCATACTTAAGCATAACTGCTATTTCAATTATTTACGCAGAAAGACAGCTACAAATCTTTACATATACACATTATCTATACATTCTTATCCTTGCATTTACAAAGCTGGCACAAAGACAGGTGCTAAAACCGAGACATAAATAATTGTTTAAAAGAAATAGGACAAAATCTCATCCACATATAGATGTATAGAAGTATTAAATGGGGGTGACATTTTGGCAAATCCAATTGTAGTCAGGTCATTAGATGAAATAAAATTTTGGTCTAGAATAATGAAAGAGCATGCTTTCTTTTTAAGTTTAGGTTTTTCAAGTGATCAGCAACAATTGATTAATGAAGCACATCAATTTATTACTATTTTTGATAGAATTCAGGAAAAAAAAAAAACTAGCTAAATTCAATGAAAACTCAGACATTCATCAAGTAAAAGCTTTTAATAGCGAAGTTTATCAAGCGGCTGCTTCTATTTGGCACTACAAAAGGAAAATATTAGGATTAACTTTGCGTTGTGAAATTGTTTCAAATAATTATCCGTTATTAGTTGATCATATAAGCAGAGAGGCCGCCTATTTCTCAAATCGCTTAAAGGAACTTAACGAAGGGAAACTAGTGCCCAAACGAGAAGCTATTATTGAGGAAAATATTTTCTTTCTCAAGATAATGGCAGACCATGCTAAATTCATTGGCCATCTATTAGATCCCTCTGAACGTAAGTTAGTTGAACAAGCAAGAGAGTTTAGTGATGATTTTGACAAGCTGGTTTTTCAGGCAATTGATTTAGATTTTATGAGACCGCAATCTGAAACTAAACCTATATTAAGCCAGTTTTTAAACGAAAACAAAGTATCAGTCAAATCGCTAAGGGACTTTAAGAAAGCAGCTAAAGAGCTAATAGACGCCTGTCGCATTAAAAGTAATATTCATCCCCTTCTGGCAGATCATGTTTTTAGAGAAGCGGAAAGATTTTTAGAAATCATAAATTTATTTGAAGTTAGTCTTTCAAGGGAACAAAAATAACTCTTTCTCTTTTATAAACATGCCAAAGCCAAGTCTTACCTTCTTACTTTTTGGACAATTTACCTATTTGTGATAACCGCTTCGATAAACTTTCATTGCATTTCTCAGGATGAATGCTAAAATATCGCTAGTTATTCACGAAAAAGTGTTTCGCTATTTTTAGAAGATCATGAAGACGTTTTTGGATATCTTTTATTGTTATTTTTCCATCAAATTTTTACAGAAAAGGAATCCCTAACATTCCATCATCTCTATGTAATGCGTTCTTAAAAATCTTTATTAAATGGTTTTCTGATCATTTTTACACCTCATTCTTATTTATTCATTTTAGGACAAAAAAGGGGATCAATATTGTAGGATATTCCCCTTTTTTTGCGTTCCTAACCATACATCTCCAGTATGAACCTTATAAAGTACGTCATCTCCGAGTCCAACCTTTTCGGTTTTATAAGCTTTATTTCTTATTTCTTCTACATCAGCTTTTGTTCTATATCCTAATTCTATCTCTTCTTTAAGTTCTGATTCCCAATATATCTCCGCATCAATGTGTAATTCCCAATCAAACAGAGATAATTTATCCTCTAATGATTTATATTTATGGATGGGAAATATTTTAGTCATATCGTTAATAATTTATCCAAGCCTTATATGAAACAACAATTTGTGAGCTTATAAAATCTGGCTCGTATAACCAAATTTTCAGGTAAAAGTCTTCATTTTCTTTTGTCATTTTTTGATACCAGTTTAGATATACATCTATCATTTCGTTTAATAATAAACGGTTAAACCAATTGGGAGGATTTCTGCGGATGAAAGAATAAAAGGGGTGAATCCACAACTTTGCGTAATCCCTTTGATACTCACGAATGTAATTCATATCTAAATCTTCGATTACATTTTGTTTCCAACTTTCTATCTTTCGCTGATGTCGTTTCCAGCCGCGAATTTTCTTTTTTTTAGAATAATAAAACTCTTCCATTCACACACAGCCCTTCATATTAGTAGAAACACTTATTTCTTTATCTTTTACAAACGTAAGCTATCATAAGAATCGGTCATTAATAGAAATAGTTTGATCTTGTACTTTCATTACTTCGATTATCTGAATGAGAACGACACACGTAGTAGTCGAGTACTTTATCCCTTTTAAAATGCTTGCGAAAAGGAAAGCGACACGTCGCTTTCCTTTAGACATTAAAGACGAGGATCTACTGGATCTGCTTCTAAAGCAAGAGTAGCTAATACACATTCATGAATTCTCTCAATTGAATCCTTATGAACAAACCTTTCTACACCTTCAATTCCAAGACTGAATTCCATTAGTGTATGGCGCTGTTTTTTCCCGACATTTCGGTTTTTAAGTCTTTTTAAGTTTTCAGGTTGTAAATAATCCATGCCATAAATCATGTGTAAATATTTTCTCCCTCTCACCTTTATCGCAGGTTGAAGCAGATTTCCTTTTTCATTTCTAGAAAGATAGTATTCTGGTTTGATAACAAAGCCTTCATGACCATCTTCAGTTAACGATGTCCACCAGTTTATCGCTTCTTTCATTGATGTTTCATCAGAAATGACCATAAATTCCGTCTCAATAAATAAATGAGACATTGAACTAAATTCTTGGTTTTTTTCCATATGCCAAATATGAGAGCGATCAAAGTATGTTTCATCACTGTGAGCTAAAAGATGAAACGGAGCAATTTGAATTCTATTTTTCCCTTCAATATTCCAGCAATATTTTTGAAACACATCGTTAAATACACGGGCATTTTGTAATTTAGCTTTCATTTCATCTAGCCAATCCTCTACTGCCCCATTATACTTTAAAGCCTTCTCTAACTTTTCTATTAGCTTGACCCGATCCATTAATGCAGCTTCAGCAACATGGGTATACTGAGTATTAATGAGTTCTTTCGCTTTCAAATTCCATGGTAAAATTTCTGCATCTAGTAAGATAAAATCTGTTTCGTATTTTTCAAAATAACGAGATTGAGATAAATCTCGATTTAACTGAGCAACTATTTCTTCTTCCAATTCCTTAGTAAAAAATGGTCTGCCTGTGCGTGTATAGATAGTTCCTAATGTTCGTCTGCCGATATACGGAATTGCTGAATCCTTATCTTTAAATAATAGTAAAATTCCTCTGCTACCCATATGCTTTTTTTCAGCAACCATCCTTTGAATGCCATTAGAAATATAGTAGTTAAATGCTTCTTGCGGATGTTCTAAATAATCTGCTAATTTTGACGCTTTTGGAGCTGGACTCATAGTTGGTGGAATGTATACCAACTCTTCGATAGGTACTGTAAAATGTGAAACTGTATCAATGGCAGATTTTACGACAGCTTCTTGAATTTCGATTTCTCCATCATGTTTTGTTAATACGGAATAGCCGTTCATATATCTAGCTAGATTAGGAGGGTTTAAACGCTTTTCCTGCCATGCATTTAATGGATTATTTGTATCATTTGTATAATCCTGTTTTGCTTTAACAGAAACAAAGTCCTTTTCAGGGTATTTAAAAGCTGTAAACTGACCCCCAAAAACAACTCCTTGATCAATATTTATCGTGTTATTCGTTATAAGCGCTGCGGGCTTAGGGTCATGCCCCCAAATAATCAGTTCTTTACTCTTATGACCAGTATACCAATCGTTGCGGATCGGTTTTCCTTGTTCGTCAAAACCCGCAGTATCCCCATATCGGCAAAAATCTGAAATTACATCTGATTGTTTACCAATATATTCATCTTTCATCCCAGCATGGGTTGCGACAAGCACCCTGACTCCATTTTTTATAAAAACATAATGTGAGGGTGCAGCCCATAAAAAGTCTTTTAAGTCAGCTTTTAATTGTAGCGTTTTTTCTTTTCCATAGTTACTTTCGTACTTTTCAAACTCGGCGACTACTTTTTCATCCCCATGGGACATGGTCACATTTCGTCCACTAAGCCACCTTGCCACTTTCCAACCGTGGTTGCTATCAATCATGTAAGCAAGTCCAGCATTTACATGTTTCTTCATAAAAATCATACAATCTAATGAGCGTGGACCGCGGCTCATGATATCTCCAACAGAAACAAACTTTCTGCCATGAGGATGAATATAGAATCCTTCTTCATTCGATTTGTACCCTAATTTTCCGAGTATTTCTAGAAGTTCATCGTAACAAGCGTGAACATCTCCGATAAAGCCCACGCCTGCACCTACCTCTACTTCAACTGGGTTATTTTTGCGAATAAGTTGGACTTGATCTACCAATTCATCGTTTAATACGTAAGAATAATGAAAGCCTTCTTTTTTAATTGATCTTTTATTTTTCAAAAAAGCTTGGACTTGTTGTTTAATTCGTCGTTTTCCTTTTGGGAAATCTCTTTTTTTATCTCGTTGTAATAAAACCTCTTGGCGGATATTAAATACAATTGCCATTGACGGTACATGGTGCTTTTTAGCTAACTCTATATACTTCTTTCTATCTTCTGGATACAAATGAGTTGCATCAATTAATGTTAGTTTCCCAAATCGATATCTCGTTTCAATAATGGAATCCATCATTTCAAACGCTTTTTCAGATGTTAATTGATAGTCTTTTTTTAATATATTAGCTTCATCTTGCGGTTGATCTGCCCAATCAATAAAATCGTTATCACTTACTAATAAACGAAACTGATCGAACTAACGACCTCTGATGATTTCAATATACCGTGATTAATCCATTTTTCTAGAAAAGTAGTTTTTCCGCTATTTGAAGGTCCAATTAGCAAAACAATTCCGGCATAGGGTAATGAAAGTTCAATCGTCATGCATGCCCCTCCTTTCTCATAAATGTGCACATTTGTGTAGGGTGACCATAATGTTCATGCTCTTGTCCAATCCCTTCGAGTTCCGCCGTGTAAGGAACGTTTTGTACCCACACTCTACAGTGGGATGTAAATTCTTCTCTCGTCCATTCAAAACGGTGATCTGAATGCCGTACTGCTTCATCCATTTGATTAACGGCGTTATAATCTCGGTTTGGCGTTGTTACAATTAACGTATTAGGCTTGTATTCGTTAAAAATTGTCTTCATGATCTTTTGCAAACGATATTCCGCAACATGTTCGATCACTTCACATAAAATAATAACATCTTTGTTCAATAATCTTTCATCATAGTAAAATAGCGAACCTAATAAGGGAGTAGGAGTTACATAGCCTTCAGCTTTCTTTTCTTTTTCAAATCTTTCAATCGCACCCAACTGAGCAGTTTCAGAAGGCTCAATTGCTAGAATCTCTTTTACCCCAGGAATGTAGCCTAAGCGGACAGATAGCTTCCCTTCTCCAGAACCGAAATCTATAATTTTTTCTTTCCTTGATAGCGATGCAACTTTTTCAACAATTGCTTCGTAACGTAGCTGATTTAAACGAACCTTCGTTTCATCTGCTTTAACATCAGTGCTTTCCTGTTTTTCATTCGCTAAAGGAAGATGAACTTTATGAATAAGTTCAGAAAAACGGAGTGATTGTTTAATAATATATTCCTTTAATGGATGCTTTTCCAGCCATCCTTCACCATACCTTTCTAATTTTTCTATTTCCTTTTCGTCAATATAGTAATGTTTGTAGTTATCGATAACAGGAATTAGAATAAATAAGTGCCGCAACGCTGTTTGTAAAGTAACTTTACCTTTTAAATTTATAAATCTTATTGAGCTTTCCCGCTTTACATGAAAAGAATAGTTTGCCTCTCCTCGTTCAATTTCAACCGTATACCCTAAAGGTTCAAACAACTGATTAATTTGTTGATTAGATAAATGAGAAGCAACAGGTCCAAAACTAATTCAGATTTCAAAAGGATCGTTCACCCATTCTTTATATTCTTCTTTCGGTTTTCCGTTCAACGCTGTTCCTAAAGCCTTTCGGATTGAGGAACAAAACAAACTGCTTACGACAAACTCTCGATCATTTATGTATTGTGTAATATCAAAATAGTTAGGACTGTTTCTCACTAATTCTACCGGATCAAAAGTAACAAAAATAACTGCTTCTGTTTCATTATCTTCTATAGATGTATAAACAAGTCATACACGGTTGGATTTTTCATTCCGATCATACAAATTATTAGGGTTTTTAGCTAATAAATAAGATAAAACCTTTGCACCCTCACCAAGGACTTTCATACTTAATTACATATTGTTTAACATCCCTTCAATTTTGCATATGTAAACTCTGTTTCTTCATTATTTGTAAGCCTCAAATGTAATCACTTCTTTAGGGTTGGTTGGATATTTATTATACACATATCCAGAAGAACAAGAAATATTTCTAAAACCAATTTGTTCTAAAATCAATCTAAACTCCTCGATCCCATACCATCGTAAGATAAATTCTTGTAACTCGGTGTCTATTAGTTTTCCATTCTTCCATTTTTCATATTTTAAATATGTTTTTGTCCGCTGATGAACCCAATCGATTTCAATTGATTTACTTTCCATAGTAATTCCTTCTCCATTAGGAAGGGCAAATGTTTCCGTCGTTATTTCACCCGCTTTAAAATTATTAGGGAGTAACAAGTCGATTATAATCCGCCCCCCAGGAACTAAATGGCTTTTAAAACATGTTAATGCCCGAATGGAATCTTCATGATTATCGATAAGACAAAACGATCCTGTAGGCATGATGATCGCTTCATATTGATCAGGTAATTGGAAATTTTCAATTCTCATTTCATATAATTGTGGTGTCAGTCCTCGCTTGGCACAACGTTCTCTACAGGAGCCTAACATGTAAGGCGAATCATCTATTCCATCGACGACGAAACCTTTTTCCAACAGTGGAATCATCACTCTCCCCGAACCCACTCCAGCTTCCAACACTTTTCCTTCAACGTTTTGTAATCGTTCCACATAATATTCAATATCACCATCAATCGACTGACCTACTGGTTTAGTAAAATCATAAAGTTCTGTACTTAGCTTGCCATAATAACTAAACATGGATCTTTCCTCCATTTTAAATTTCTACTTATTTTTGAATTATTGTACTATATTCATTTAATTCAAGCGATATATTTTAAAAGAAATTGGCGAATTTGTTAGAGGAGAACAAACTTGGCAACACTTTATGCGCTTCTGATTAACTAAAACAAATCAACCGATAACTTATATTGAACGAAGTTTAAGGGAAAAATAATTATAAATTTTAAATAGAGGAGATGACTTTTATGAAAATTAAAGCAGCTGTTACCTATGGAAAGGGAGAACAATTTAAAATTGAAGAAGTCGAATTAGCCGAGCCAAGAGCAAATGAAGTGTTAATTAAAATCGTTGCATCTGGTGTTTGTCATACAGATGCAGTAGCACGTGATCTTGGAACAACACCATATCCAGTAGTGTTAGGACATGAAGGGTCTGGGGTTGTTGAGAAAATAGGAGCAGGAGTAAAAACGATTCAACCGGGAGATCATGTTGTATTATCTTTTGCTTCTTGTGGGCATTGTGAAAATTGTTTGACAGGGCATCCAACTGTTTGTACGAATTTTAATGAGTTAAATTTTGGCGGTAAAATGGAAGATCATACACATCGATTACAGCAACATGATCATGAACTTTCTACATTTTTTGGCCAATCTTCTTTTGCTACATATGCAGTTGCAAACGAAAGAAACGTTGTGAAGGTGGACAAGGATGTTGATTTAGCTTTGTTAGGACCTTTAGGCTGTGGGATCCAAACGGGTAGTGGAACAGTATTAAATCGACTAAAGCCTCGATTTGGAACTTCAATTGCCGTTTACGGTACTGGTGCAGTAGGATTAAGTGCAATTATGGCCGCGAACATAACAGGATGTAAAAATATTATTGCTGTAGATATCCATGATAGCCGTCTTGAAGTTGCGAAAGAATTAGGAGCAACACATATTATTAACAGTAAACATGAAGATGTCGTAGGGAGGATGAAAGAGATTACGGATGGCGGTACACATTATGGTCTTGATACTACAGGAGTCCCAATTGTAATCCGTCAAGCTCTTCGCGCACTTCGTCCGCTTGGTCAACTAGCAATTGTCGGGGTAACACCCGAAATGAATATTAATGTACATGAAGAAATTATGGCAGAAGGAAAAACAATGGTTGGAGTTATAGAAGGTGATGCCGTCCCGCAGTTATTTATTCCTGAATTAGTCGAATATTATAAAAAAGGACTGTTCCCATTCGATAAATTAGTGAAATTCTATCACTTCAATGACATTAACACAGCATTTGAAGATTCCAAAAAAGGTTTGACGATTAAACCTATCGTAAAAATTAGCTAGTATGATGATATCACAGTGCTCTAAGGCAACTTTCCTTCGTCGTTAGACGAAATCAAAGTGAATAAACTAACGATTTCGGCGCTGTCAAAGTCATTAAAATAAAGCAGATGAAAGAAGTTAAAAAATCGCTTTTATGTTCCGTTTTTCTTTAAAAATACGAGAAAGAGCTGTCCTTAAAAGTCATATTTATGACTTTTAAGGCAGCCCTATAATGGTTACACTGTTTGAAATGCTAATATTTCATTTATAATATTAGCATTCTTTTCAATCATTTCAGGATTTGAATTTGATAACATTTCACTGTGAGTACCAAATCCTTGAATGACTCTAAATTTTTTCGTTGTTGCATTTGACCATAATAAAATATCATCGTCATCTTTTTCTTTTACCGATTTAATATAACTTATGTTTCCGTCAATACTGCCATCTGTTATTGAGTTGTGTATATACATATAGGATTTCATTACTAATTCCATTAAATAGTTAGTTACTAATTGCTCTAAATCTTTATAGCGTTTAAGATTAAATTTCTCATAAAGCTCTTTCTTACATTCTTCCTCTGTTAAACGATTTTTTTTTACGGTTGTCCGATATTTTGAATCAATTAGAATAAGGTCTTCGACTACGTATCCTTGCTTATTCAACTCTTTAGCCACATCAAATGCAAGAATTCCACCTGCTGAATATCCGACTAATGTATATGGTCCTTTTGGTTGAATCTTTTTTATTTCTTTGACATATTGTTTAATTCTATTTTCGGATTTAATAAAATTAAAACTGTAAACTGAATATCGTTTTAGGTGCTTTGCTAGTCCCATATATGCTATTCCAATTGAAGCAGCTGGTGGAAAGCAAAATAATTTTTTATCGCTTATTGTAGAGCTGCTAAGTTGAATACAATCATCCGTATAATCTTTTAACGTTTCTTTAGCATTTTCTAAGAATTTTGATAAGCTTCGAATTGTAGGTTTATCAAATATATCTTTAAATGGTATTCGGAAATGCAACTCTGTGAATAACTTTGAAACAAATGTCATAACATTTAAGGAATTTGCTCCGATCTCAAACAAATTAGTATTTATGCCTATTCCTTTAATATTCAGAATCTCTTCCCATATGTTAACAAGTTTTTCTTCTAAATTATTTCTTGGCGGTTCATATTCAGACCTTTTATTAACATTTCCATCCGGCATAGGCAAGGCATTGATATCCACCTTCCCGTTTGTTGTTAAAGGCAATTTGTTAAGCTGTTCAAAAAATGCTGGTATCATATAATGAGGAAGCTCTTTTGATAAATGTTCCTTCACTTCTGTAAACGTATCTTCCTCAGCATTTTCTAAAACTACATATGCACAAAGATGCTGATTATTTTCGCCATTTCCTCTTGCAACAACTATATTTTCTTTGACATTACTAACCTTTGCTATTTGGTGTTCTATTTCACCTAGTTCAATTCGATATCCGCGAATTTTCACTTGATGGTCAATTCTTCCTAAAAACTCTATATTTCCATTCGGCAAGAGCCTTGCAAGATCTCCCGTTCGATACATTCTTTGACCTGGAACATATGGGTTTGGTATGAATTTTTCGGATGTTAATTCTGGTCTATTTAGATAACCAGCGGCAACACCATCACCACTTATATAAAGTTCCCCTGTTAGGCCAATCGGTAATACCTCTTGATTATGATCTAAAATATAAATTTGAACATTATCAGCTGGCTTTCCAATTGGTATAGAATGATCATGATCTCGATTAAAGTCATATTTATAAATCATACAGCCAACAGTTGTTTCTGTAGGTCCATATTCATTATAAATTTCAACATGATGATTGAAACTTTGAAAAACCTCTTTTGCTAATTCAGTTTTTAAATTTTCTCCTCCTAATATCAAACGTTTAATACTTGAATTACTGTTATCAATATCTTTTATCAAACTTAAGTGTGATGGTGTCAGTTTGACTATACCGACTTTATTTTCTTTAAATATTTTTCTTATTATTGGTTCATCCCCGTCATTTCCATAAATAACAATTTTATTACCAGAAATTAAAGGTGTAAATATTGAAGTAACAGTAAGATCAAATGAGAATGACGAATACAAAGCAAAATCTAGAACGTCGCCTTTTACATATACTTTATTTGCCCATATTATATAATTGGCTAAGCCTCTATGCTTAATCATAGTACCTTTTGGTTTACCAGTAGAACCCGAAGTATAAATAATATAAGCAAGGTTGTCAAAATTGCTTCTTTCCTTTACGTTTTTAGTGGAATAATGATTAAAATCCTCATCTAAAAATACGACTTCTTTCTTTTTAAATTTTACTGCCGTTTCCCTGTTTGTAAGGATAATATTCGTTCCACTATCTTCAACCATGTACTTGATTCGCTCTTCTGGATATTCAAGGTCTATCGGTAAATACGCTGCCCCGGACTTTAGAATCCCCATCATTCCTACGATCATTTCTAAAGAACGTTCGATCATAATACCTACGATTGTGTCTGGCTGAACCCCTTTTTCCTGAAGCAGTCTCGCTACTTGATTTGATTTTTCGTTCAGCTCTCGATACGTAAGCTGCTTGTCTTCAAAGACGACAGCCACATTGTCTGGCGTGCGATCAACTTGTTCCTCGAATAGCTCATAAATGGTTTTATCCTTCGGATAATCGGCTTTAGTGTTATTGAACTCATTTAATAGGAGATGTTTTTCTTCCCCTGAAAGAAGTTCGATTTGACTTACTTTCTGATCCTCATCCTGTACAAGCTGCTCAATCACATTTGTTAAATGATTTGTCATGTTCTCGATGATTGTTTCTGGATAGAGATTTTCATCATAAGCCAGCTTTAAAATGAGCTGTTCCCCAGGAATGGCCACGATTGTAAAGCCATAATTAGTTTGTTCATTCCCCTTTATGTCCTTGAACATAAAGCCAATGTCACTTTCTTCTTGCTTGCGTTCATCAAAGGCATAATTTTCAAAGATCATCACATGATCAAGTAAATCCCGTTTTAGTTCACTAAGGGACTGAACATCTGATAAATTCATGTAACTATATGCTTGACTTTCTATTGCTTGTTCTTGAACCCTCTTGAAAAGATCTTTCAAGCTTTCGTGAGCTTCCATCTTTATTCTCGTTGGGATTGCATTGATAAACAGCCCCACCATCTTTTCAATTCCGGCGACTTTGGCGTCTCTTCCAGAAACTACAGAACCAAATACGACGTCGTCTGTCTCGTTGTACTTAGCTAAAAGAATCCCCCACGCACTTTGTAAGAGGGTATTTAATGTGACATGGTTTCGATTGGCCAAAGCGGTCATTTTCGTCGTCAATTCGTTTGAAAGCGCAAGAACCTTCTCTTTGTAATGATCACCGCTTGGACTTCGATCCCTTTTGAATGATGGAATTTTAGCTTGTTTTTGATAACCTTCTAAATAGTGCTTCCAATAATGAATTCCGTCTTCTTTTGTTTGTTCTTCCAACCACTTAATATAGTCACTATACGGTTTTGGCTCTGCTAAAAGCTGTTCTCGCCCTGCCCGTTTGTTTCCATAAATATGGAACAACTCTCCTAAAATAATGCCGCGGCCCCATCCATCAAATAAGATGTGATGATTACTCCAAATGATTGTATAAGCCTCTTCACCGGTTTGAATGAGCTCCAATCGGATTAACGGGTCTTGAGTAAAATCAAACCCTCTTTCTCGGTCTTGTTTCATATATTCTTTTATGCTTTCCTGTTGTTGTTCAACCTTTTGGCGGCGAATATCACGGTATTTAAATCCGATCTTGCGATCTTTTAGAATGACATTCCTTGGTTTTTCTGTTATTTCATATTCAATGGCTGTCCGAAGAATTTCATGTCGCTTCATGATGTCATTTAAACTTTCTTCAAATAAATCTGCATTTATCGATCCTTTCACGTCGATGACCATTTGTTCAAAGTATGCGCCTGATTGTTGATCTTCTAATGCATGGAATAACATCCCCTGCTGCATATTTGCCAATGGATAGATTTTCTCTATTTCAAAATCGTTATATTTTGTTTGAATACTTTCTAACTGTTGGAGGCTTAATTCCTTATCTCCATAATCAACTGGCGTTTTTTCAGCCCTTTCTTTAGAGACACAATGATCAATCACGGTGTGAAGGGATTCTTTGTATACCTCCATAAATTCCTTGACAACGTCTTCGCTATAGACTGTTGTATTATAGGTCGTATCGATCATTAATCGTCCGCCTAAGACAACCGCATTTATTTCCATGGCATTTTCTCTTGTGCGTTTGCCGCCAATCGATTCTCCTGTCGGGAGCCATGAAGAAGAAAAGACGGTGTTATTGAGTTCTTTATCCATTTGACCTAAATAATTAAATAAGATAGGCGGCTGTTCTCCATTCCATAAGTCTTTGTCTTCAGTCAAATACTTTAATATCCCGTAGCCGATCCCTTTATGAGGAATTTTTCTTAAAGATTCCTTGACCATTTTAATGACCATTGACAGATCATGTTCATTTCCTAAGTCAATGAATACAGGATATTTAGTCGTAAACCATCCGACTGTTCGACTCATATCTATTCCTGCGATGATCTGTTCTCTTCCGTGACCTTCCATGCTAAATCTCATTCGATTTTCACCTGTTACACGGCATGCGGCCATTAAAAGAGCCGTAATTAAGAGATCGTTGATCTCGGTATGATATGCTTTGTTTGTTTCCCTTAACAGCTGTCTTGTTTCTTCTTTTTCAAGAACTGTACTAAAGGTCTGACTATCTTCGTATTTAAATGATTCGACAGTCTCTTTCGTTTCTAGAAAATCTACTTTTTCCTTTAATACATCCAACCAATAGCTCTTTTCTTTAAGCAGCTTTTCACTTTTAGCGTACTCATGGAGCTGAGAAGCATATTCTTTATAAGAAGTCGTTTTTGGATAAAACGTTATTTTTTCACCTTTCACTAATTGACTATATCCGAGTGCTAAATCTTCTAATATAATTCTCCAAGAGATTCCATCTACTACGAGGTGATGGATGATAAGCAACAGGTGATCGCCTTTATCCGTTTGAAACAGAGCCGCATTCATAAGAGGACCTTCTGTTATATCGAGCTTTTTTTGTAATCTAGTCGCAAGTTCATGAACTTTCTCATCAAGATCGTCCTCTTTCGAAAGATCATACACATAAAAGCCAAACTGATTTTCTTCTACTCCTCGATTATATGGAAGCACCTCATCCTTCTCTTCTTGATAGATCATTCTTAAGGCATCATGATGCTTCATCATTTCTTCAAGAACTTCCTGAACCATCTCCGCACAGAATCCGTCTTTTCGGTACAACATGATGGCATGATTATAATGGTTTAAGTCTTCTTTCCCTCCTATAAAATACGCCTTTTGAATTGGAGTAAGGAAAACTTCTCCTGTTTCGATGTCATACGATGGTTGGTTGATTGTTTCTGTTTTGACATAGCTACTTAAAAGCCTAATCTCTGGGTAAGTAAATAAATCTTTCATCTCTAAAGCGATGCCTTCTCTTGATAATTGGGAGATAATTTGTAAAGCTTTGATCGAGTCTCCCCCAGAGGCAAAGAAGTTATGAGTAATCCCGATTGGCTCGACTTCTAATATGTCCTCCCATACTTGCGCGAGTTTTTCTTCTACTTGATTTCTTGGCTCTACATAGTCTACTCCTGTACTCACATCTGGCTCCGGCAAGGCCTTTCGGTCTACCTTTCCATTTGGCGTCAACGGGATCTGTTCCATCCGAACGAAATAAGACGGAATCATGTAATCTGGTACTTCTTCTGTTAGATACGCTCTTAATTCGTCAAACGACAGTTCCTTCCGGGATGTAATATATGCACACAAGTGCTTACTGCCATTCTTCCCTTCCCGGTCGATGACAAATGCTTCTTGGATTTGTTCATGTTTAACGAGCTGATTTTTGATTTCTTCCAGTTCGATTCGATATCCTCTTATTTTTACTTGGCTGTCGATTCGGCCCGCAAACTCGATTCGGCCATCCGATAGTCTTCGAACAAGATCTCCTGTTCGATACATTTTTTCATGCGGTTCAAACGGATTTTGAACAAACTTTTCTTCTGTCAAGTTCGCCCGGTTTAAATAGCCGCTGGCTATTCCTTCCCCTGCTAGGCACAATTCTCCGTACACACCTTCTGGAACGAGATTCATTTGCTTGTCCACTACGTATGCCCTCATATTTTGAATCGGTCTGCCTATTACTGGGCATTCGTTGAAGGAAGCGAGATGATGAGAATCAATCACCTGATAGACCGAACCGATTGTCGCTTCTGTAGGTCCATAGTGGTTCATCACTACATGGTTCGGATAATATTGATAAAACGTTTCAACGTCTGTTGGGTTCATTTTCTCGCCGCCCAGTACGACCAACCGCAAGGTTTCACAGCTCCGATCAACTGAGAAGCTTGGGTCATTGATCATCACGTTAAAGAGAGAAGGTGTCAGTTTCAAATAAGTGATTCGCTGTTCTTTTATATACTTTAATGCCTTGTAGGCATTAGAATAGACGTTTTTTTTGACAAGATGAAGCTCACACCCATTTAAAAGCGCTGAATAAAGACTTGTGTACCCTAAGTCAAAAGCATAGGAAGACATTAACATCGTCTTATCCTTTGTTTGAAGCTTCGCTTCTGTTGTAAACCATGTCATATAGTTCACAACATGACAGTGTCGAATAAAGACACCTTTTGGTGTGCCGGTCGATCCCGATGTGTAAATAAGATAAGCATGTTGATCGGAGACGTAATCCACCGCTAAATTGGATGTGTCCCTTTCTTTGATAGAGCTGTCTTCCACACGGATCACTTCTCCATTAAAGCAGAGAGTTTCCTTTAAATTCCCTTTTACGATCAATAAGCTGGCACCACTGTCTTTTAGAATGGCGTTCGTTCGTTTGTGCAATTGTTCAGGGTCAATTGGCAAATAGGCAGCTCCCGTTTTTAATACGGCCATCATTCCAATGATCATCTCGAGGGATACTTCCACCATTATTCCTACTGTTGTCCCTGGTTTTGCCCCTTTGTCTTGAAGCAGTCTTGCCAATTGGTTGGCTTGTTCATTGAGTTCTAGATATGTCAGCTTCTTGTCTTCAAACTTGATAGCCACATGATGAGGCGTTCGCTTCACCTGTTCTTCAAATAATTGAGAGATCGTTTTATCCTTCGGATAATAAGCTTTTGTATCATTAAACTCATATAACAACCTTTCGGTTTCTTCTTCCGAAAGCATTGAAATGTCGTGAAGACTTCGCTCAGGCTGATCGATGATTGCTTGGAAAATATGGATCAAATGTTTCGCTAGTCTTTCCATCGTCTCTTTCTTAAATAGTTTAGTGCCGTAATTCAATACACATTTGATTTTTTGATCTTCTTCAATAGCGGTGAGGGTCAAATCAAATTTAGAGACATGTGCTTCCATTTCGTACGGCGCAAAGGTTAAGTCTTTCATCTCAAATTCATCATGATCAAAGTTTTGCATGACAAACATCGTATCAAACAACGCACTTCTACTCATATCTCTTGTTAGATCCAGCTTTTCAACTAGTTCATCAAAAGGATAATCTTGATTTTCATAAGCTTTTAAGGCAGTCTCTTTGACTTCTGTTAAGTAATCACAAAATGACTTGTCCCCTTTTGGATAATTTCTCATCGCAAGGGTATTGACAAACATTCCGATCACATCTTTCAAGTCATCATGAGGTCTTCCCGCAATCGGGGAGCCTACGACGATATCCTCTTGACCGGTATATTTTGAAAGCAGTGCAGTATATCCAGCTAAAAGAAGCATATATAGTGTGACACCATGTTCTTTTGCCATCTTCTTTAGATTGGCACTTAGATCACTGTCGATTTCAAACTGGACAAGGTCACCTTCTGTACTTTGGATTGGCGGTCTTTTATAGTCTGTCGGCATATTCAACATAGGTACTTCATCTTTAAAGAGATTAAGCCAATAAGCTTCTTGTCTCTTCATTTCTTCTTTTGTGGACAACTCTCTTTGCCATGCAGAGTAATCTTTGTACTGAAGGTTTAATGGTGATAATTCTTTCCCCTCATATAACTCAGCCAATTCCCGTGTAAAGATTCCCATTGATACCCCGTCTGAAATGATATGATGCATATCGAGCACCATGATGTGCTCATCTTCCTTCGTTTTGATCATTTCAACTCGTAACAGGGGCGCTTTTTCTAGATCAAATGGTTGAATTAACTCGTTTATCATCTCGTCTACATGATGAGTGGCATCTGCTTCTCGATAGATCACTTTAAAGTCTATTTCTTTTTCAATTCGTTGAACTGGCTCACCATCTACCATTATAAAGGAAGTTCTTAACGCCTCATGTCTTTCGATTAGTTGACAAAATGCTTTTTCCAATCGGTGTAGATCAAAATCACCTGTTATTTTCATCGCGAAAGGAACATTATAAGAAACTCCATGACCTTCGATCTTGTTTAAAATATAGAGCCTTCTTTGCGCAGATGAAAGTGGATAATAATCTTTTTCTTCCGCTTTTTTGATCGCTGAAAATTTACTTTCTTTTGTCGAACGAATGAATTCTCCAATGCCTTTAATAGTAGGCGTTTGAAAAACTTGCCGTAACGGAAGCTCAACCATAAGTTCTTTATGGATTCTAGACACCATCGTCGTCGCTTTTAAAGAATGTCCTCCCATTTCAAAGAAGTGGTGGTTGATCCCAATCTTTTCTACACCTAAAATGTCTTGCCAAATCGAGACAAGCTTTTCTTCCACTTCATTTCTTGGCGCCTCATACTCCGTCGTCCCAACGATTTCACTTCCGTCAGGCTTTGGTAAGGCCTTGCGGTCTATTTTCCCATTTGCAGTAAGCGGTAGCTTATCCAGCTGAACAAAAAACGCAGGAACCATATACTCCGGAAGCACTTGTTCCAAAAGCTTTCTTATCTCTTTGGTCATTGATGCATCCTTCGATTTTTTAGAAGTGAAATAGGCACAAAGGTATGGTTGGTGGTCTTTGTCTTCTCTTGCGATCACGACAGCTTCTTTCACTGCTCCATGTTTTAGGAGTTGATTCTCAATTTCACCAAGTTCAATTCTATGACCACGTATTTTCACTTGATGATCGATTCTGCCTAAAAACTCAATATTTCCATCAGGCAGCATTCTCGCAAGATCCCCTGTCCGATACATTCTTTCTCCTGGGACAAATGGGTTTGGAACAAATTTCTCCGCGGTTAGTTCTGGTCTATTTAAATAGCCGCGCGCCAAACCTTCTCCACTTACACAGAGTTCGCCTGCGACTCCTAATGGTGCTAAATCATCTTCTCTATTGATAATATAAACCTTGTTATTAGTTATTGGTTTACCAATGAGAGCCTTCTGATCTCCCTGTTTTAATTCATATAATGTAGAACAAACACTGTTTTCGGATGGTCCGTACTCATTAAATAATCTAACTTGGGGCATTTTTTCAAAATGTTTTTTAATTAAATTTTCATTAAATCCTTCACCTGCAATTGTCACAAATCGTAAATTTTCTAAAGGATTATCGATAGTATTTAATAAACTATTATAGAAACTAGGAACAACTAACAAATTAGTCACTTTATTATTTTGAATGGTATCAATAAATTTATTGAAATTTAATCTTAAATCCTCTATTAAAACTAACCTAGCACCGGAAATTAAAGTCGTAAAAATATCCTCTACAGAACTGTCAAATGAAAAAGTAGGCACCTGTAATGTAATATCAGATTCACTATATTGATATGATTTTTTCCTCCAACATAACGTATTAAGAATAGATTGATGATTTACGACAACACCTTTTGGTTTTCCAGTGGAGCCTGATGTATAGATTATATATGCCATGTCACTGGAATTATTTACGTTAGGCAATTTACCTGTAAATTTCTCCTCAGTCTCCTCTACGTTCATATCAATACAAATTAAATCACCATTCACTTTTTTGTGTTCTTTTTTCAACAAGACTTTTATCCCGCTATCTTCTATCATGTATGTTATTCTATCCTCTGGATAATCAGGATCAATCGGAAGATATGCTCCCCCAGCTTTTAATATTGCCAATATGCCGACTATCATTTCAAGTGAACGTTCAACCATAATACCAACAACAGTATTAGGTTTTACACCTTTTTCTCTTAGCAAAGCTGCAATTTGATTAGACTTTTCATTCAGCTCCCGATAAGTTAATTTCTTATCTTTAAAAACAACTGCCATATTTTCTGGTGTTCGCTCTACCTGTTCCTCAAACAATTGATGGATTGTCTTCTCTTTTGGATAATCTGCTTCCGTGTCGTTAAATTTGTACAATAAAACCGTTTTTTCTTCGTCTGAAATGATATCTATTTCACTTATCTTCTTATTCTCATCAGCAACAACTTGCTCAGTTACTTTTTCAATATGCAATCCTATGTTATCTATTATTTCATCATCATAAACATTTCCATCATAAGTTAAAACTAAATTTAACTTTTCACCAGGAGTTACTGCAATACTGAAACTGTAATTACTTTGCTCTTCTGCATTTAAATCTTCAACATTAAAGCCTATATCCATTTTTCCATGTCCAGAAACACGTTCATCAACAGCATAGTTTTCAAACACGATAATATGATCAATTAGATCTTTATTTAATTCACTCATTGCTTGAACTTCAGCTAGATTCATATAGTTATAGTTATTACTAGTTATAGCATCACTCTGGACGGTTTTTAAAATCTCTTTAAACTTACTATTTCTCCCGATTATTATTCTAATTGGAAGAGCATTAATAAACAAACCAATCATCTTTTCAATTCCGTCTACTGGTGCTTCTCTGCCAGAAACAATAGTTCCAAATACAACTTCCTCTGTATTATTATATCTTGCCAAAATAGTTCCCCAAATACTTTGGAATACTGTATTAAAAGTTACGTTATTTCTATTTGCCAGCTTTGTAATTTCGTTAGTTAGTTCACTTGAAAACTCAATTACTTTCTCTTTCCTGACATACTCCTTATTACTCTTTGCACTATTTAATTTTGGTATCTCTGCTTTTTCTTCATACCCACTTAAATAGTGTTTCCAATAAGTTCTGCCTTCCTCTGTATCTTGTTCTTTTAACCATTTTATATAATCGCTATAAGGTTTTGTTTCTGGTAATTCATATTTTTCTCCACTTATCCTTTTTCCATATATAGTGAATAATTCGCCTAATATGATTCCAAGACACCAGCCGTCCATCAAAATATGGTGATGGCTCCAGATTAACTTATATAAGTCTTCATCTGTTCTAACCAGACAAACTCTTATTAATGTATCTATACTTAAATTAAAGCCTTTTTCCTTATCTTGTTCTCTATATTTTTTAATAAAGATATCTTTTTCGGTCGTATCTTTTTCTCTAATGTCAAAAAACCGGAAAATTATTTTTCGATCTTCTATTATTACGTGTCTAGGCTCCTCAACAGTTTCATATTCAAATGATGCCCTTAGTAGTTCATATCGTTGCATTATTTTATTAAAACTATTCTCTAATACTTCTTCATCAATATATCCCTTTATATCCATTACGGTTTGTTCAAAATATGCTTTTGATTTTTTGTTTTCTAGAGCATGAAACAACATTCCCTTTTGCATATTTGCCAATGGATATATTTTTTCGATATTAGAGTGGCTGTATTTTTCTTTAATTGCTTCAAGTTCACTTAAGGTTAATTTTGTATCTCCATAATCATAAGGTGTTTTTTCGACCTCTGTTTTACTTAGGCAATGGTCAATAATTTTTTCAAGACTTTCTTTAAAATTTTCATTTAGATTTTTTATTGTTACTTCATCATATTCTAATTCATTAAATGTTGTATTGATGAACAATTCATTATTAATAATCACTGAGTTTATTTCTATTGAATTATTCCTTGAAATTTTTCCGCCGATACTTTCTCCATAAGAAAATTTTGAACTTGAAAATTCGTTTCTATTAACATCATGACCCATTTCGCCTAAGTAGTTAAATGAAATCGGTGCTTTTTGTTCATTTAATAACTCATTGTCTTTTGTTAAATATTTTAATATACCGAAGCCAATTCCTTTATTCGGAATTTTTCTTAAAATTTCTTTTACCATTTTAATATTAGTAGATATTTCTTTTTCATTTCCTAAATTGATAAGCACTGGGTACATTGTTGTGAACCAGCCTACAGTTCTGCTAATATCTACATCATCTAAAATATCCTCTCTTCCATGCCCTTCCATATTTATTTTTATCCTGTTTTCGCCTGTCAATTCCCTTGTACCGACTAATAAAGAAGTTAGCAATATATCATTTATTTCTGTGCTATATGCTCTATTAGCTTTCCTTAGCAGGTTCATCGTTTTTTCCCTATTTAATGAAATGCTGATTGTTTTACTATTTTCAAATGTGTCCCTATTCATTTCTTTTTTTCTAGGGATAAATTTAACTTTGGCCTTCGCTACACTTTGCCAATACTCTTTTTCATTTAATAATTTTTTACTATGAGCATATTCCTTTAACTTACATGCGAATTGTTTAAAAGAATCAGATTTATATCCAATGTCTAATTTTTGGCCTTTTAACTCCTGAGAATATAGAGTTTCAAAATCTTCGAAGAGAATTCTCCACGATACTCCATCTACTACAAGGTGGTGGATCGCAATAAGAAGGTGATCGCCTTCATCTGATTGAAATAGACAAAGGTTAACAATTTTCCCATCTTTAATCGAAGACTTCTTTTGAATATTTGTTGCAAGTTTATAGATTCTTTCCGCTTTATTATCTAGTCCTCTAATATCATACATATATAAATCGAAAAGGTTCTCGCTATACCCTCTGTTGTATTGAACTATGTCTCCATCCTTTTCCTCATATATCATTCTAAGAGCATCATGGTGTTCTAAAATCTTATTAAACACTCTCACTATTCTCTCTTTATCAAACCCTTCTTTTCTAAAGAGCATAAAAGACTGATTGAAATGATCCAATTCTTCTTTGTTATTATCGAAATACCATTTTTGTATTGGGGTTAATTCTACTTTTCCCTCAACTATTTCATAAGGCTTTTGTAGCTTCTTTTGCCTTTTCACATACTTGCTAAGATTTTTTATTTTAGGGTTTGCAAATAAATCTTTCACTTCTAGCTTAAGATTCACTCTAGATAATTTAGACACAATTTGCAGAGCCTTAATAGAATCTCCTCCAGAAACAAAGAAGTTATGATCGATCCCGATATCCTCTATACCTAGAATATCCCCAAAAATTCCCACAAGTGTTGCTTCTACTTGATTTCTTGGTGCTTCATATTTTACTCCTGATTGATTATTTCTATCCGGTTCTGGCAATGCCTTCCTGTCCACTTTATCGTTTGACGTAAGTGGCAATCTATCCAGCTGAACAAAATAGGCTGGAATCATATAATGCGGAAGCTCTTTCTCCAAAAATTCTCTTATTTTGGTTGAAGGCAATTGTTTTTCGGAAACGATATAGCCGCATAGGTATGCATGATTTTCCTCATCTTCTCTAGCTATTACTACCGCCTCTTTTATATCCTCATGCTTCAATAATTGACTTTCGATTTCACCAAGCTCTATTCGATAACCGCGTATTTTCACTTGGTGGTCGACTCTGCCTAGAAACTCAATATTTCCATCTGGCATCCATCTTGCAAGGTCACCTGTACGATACATCTTTTCGCCGCTGACAAAAGGATTTTCTACGAATTTCTCCGCAGTTAATGTTGGATTGTTCAAATATCCTCTCGCTAACCCTTCTCCGGAGACACATAATTCTCCAATGACTCCAATCGGGCAAATGTGACTATTTTTATTTACAATATAAATGTTAGTGTTATAAAGTGGTTTTCCGATTGGAATATGATGACTCTTTCTATCTACTAAAAAGCTTGTTGTCGCTACCGTATTTTCTGTCGGTCCATAAGCATTTACAATCTGATAGCGGGTATCTTGATTTACTTTTAATTTTTCACCGCCAACTATGAGCATTCTTAAAGAATCGTTTTCCTGTAAAATAAACTGTTCACTTACTTTACATGGTAAAGTGGCTACTGTTATGCCGTTGTGATTCATATAGTCATTTAATTTGTCCATCTCAAGTCTGATGTTTGGATTTAAAACATATAAGGTAGCTCCTGTGATTAAACATGGGAAAATTTCACCTATTGAAGCATCGAATGAGATTTTCAAATAATTTGTTATGCGATCACTTTCTTTTATTTCATGGAAATCTACATACCAATGGCATAAATTCACTAAAGAATGATGTTCAATTAGTACTCCCTTTGGAGAACCGGTAGAACCTGACGTATAAATAACATAAGCTAAATGATCTCTATTACTGTCTCGCTCTAAATTTGTTCGCTTTTGATTGTTTATTGTTTCGTCATCTATCGCGATTTTACTTACACGCTCATTGCCGGCAAAATCGAGTTTTTCAAATAAGTGAGCCTGCGTTAATACAAGCTTTGTGCCGCTATCTTCAACCATGTACTTGATTCGCTCTTCTGGAGATTCAAGGTCTATCGGTAAATACGCTGCCCCGGACTTTAGAATCCCCATCATTCCTACGATCATTTCTAAAGAACGTTCGACCATAATACCTACGATTGTGTCTGGCTGAACCCCTTTTTTCTGAAGCAGTCTCGCTACTTGATTTGATTTTTCGTTCAGCTCTCGATACGTAAGCTGCTTGTCTTCAAAGACGACAGCCACATTGTCCGGCGTGCGATCAACTTGTTCCTCGAATAGCTCATAAATGGTTTTATCCTTCGGATAATCGGCTTTAGTGTTATTGAACTCATTTAATAGGAGATGTTTTTCTTCCCCCGAAAGGAGTTCGATTTGATCCAATTTAATTTCAGGATTACTCACAGTTTCCTTTAAAAGATTAACAAAGTGGCCGGATATTCTTTCGATAGTTTCTCTCTTAAACAGTTTTGTGCAATATTCTAAACCAAAATTTATGCTATTATTTGATTCAATTGCTGATAAAGTTAAATCAAATTTAGCTATATTTACTTTATTTTCATATGTTTCAAATTTTAATCCTTTCATATTTTCGTTAGAAGTGTCTAAATTTTGCAGTACAAACATCGTATCGAACAAAGCACTTCTACTCGTATCTCTTTCTAGATCCAGCTTTTCAACTAGTTCGTCAAAAGGATAATCTTGATTTTCATAAGCTTTTAAGGCAGTCTCTTTGACTTCTGTTAAGTAATCACAAAATGACTTGTCCCCTGTTGGATAATTTCTCATCGCAAGGGTATTGACAAACATTCCGATCACATCTTTCAAGTCATCATGAGGTCTTCCCGCAATCGGGGAGCCTACGACGATATCCTCTTGACCGGTATATTTTGAAAGCAGTGCAGTATATCCAGCTAAAAGAAGCATATATAGTGTGACACCATGTTCTTTTGCCATCTTCTTTAGATTAGCACTTAGATCACTGTCGATTTCAAACTGGACAAGGTCACCTTCTGTACTTTGGATTGGCGGTCTTTTTATAGTCTGTCGGCATATTCAACATAGGTACTTCATCTTTAAAGAGATTAAGCCAATAAGCTTCTTGTCTCTTCATTTCTTCTTTTGTGGACAACTCTCTTTGCCATGCAGAGTAATCTTTGTACTGAAGGTTTAATGGTGATAATTCTTTCCCCTCATATAACTCAGCCAATTCTCGTGTAAAGATTCCCATTGATACGCCGTCTGAAATGATATGATGCATATCGAGCACCATGATGTGCTCATCTTTCTTCGTTTTGATCATTTCAACTCGTAACAGGGGCGCTTTTTCTAAATCAAATGGCCGAATAAACTCGTTTATCATCTCGTCTACATGATGAGCGGCATCTGCTTCTCGATAGCTCACCTTAAAGTCTATTTCTTTTTCAATTCGTTGAACTGGCTCGCCATCTACCATTAAAAAGGAAGTTCTTAACGCCTCATGTCTTTCGATTAGTTTGCAAAACGCCTTTTCAAACTGATGTATCTTTAAATCACCTTTTATTTTTATCGCTGAAGGGATATTATATGTTATTCCGCTACCTTCTATTTTGTTTAAAATATAGAGCCTTCTTTGTGCAGATGAAAGTGGATAATAATCTTTTTCTTCAACTTTTTTGATCGCTGAAAATTTACTTTCTTTTGTCGAACGAATGAATTCTCCAATGCCTTTAATAGTAGGCGTTTGAAAAACTTGCCGTAACGGAAGCTCAACCATAAGTTCTTTATGGATTCTAGACATCATCGTCGTCGCTTTTAGAGAGTGCCCTCCCATTTCAAAGAAATGGTCGTTAATCCCAATCTTTTCAACACCTAAAATGTCTTGCCAAATCGATGCAAGCTTTTCCTCTACTTCATTTCTTGGTGCCTCATACTCTACTCCAACAATTTCACTTTCATCAGGCACCGGTAAAGCCTTGCGGTCTATTTTTCCATTTGCGGTAAGCGGCAGTTTATCCAGCTGAACAAAAAACGCAGGAACCATATACTCTGGAAGCGCTTGTTCCAAAAACCTCCTTATCTCTTTGGTCATTGATGCATCTTTCGATTTTTTAGAAGTGAAATAGGCACAAAGGTATGGTTGGTGGTCTTTGTCTCCTCTTGCGATCACGACAGCTTCTTTCACTGCTTCATGTTTTAGAAGTTGATTCTCAATTTCACCAAGTTCAATTCTATGACCACGTATTTTCACTTGATGGTCGATTCTGCCTAGAAACTCAATATTTCCATCAGGCAGCATTCTCGCAAGATCCCCTGTCCGATACATTCTTTCTCTTGGAACAAATGGGTTTGAGACAAATTTCTCCGCTGTCAACTGCTCATTATTTAAGTATCCTTTACTTAATCCATCCCCAGAAATACAAAGCTCTCCCGGTACACCAAATGGAACTAAATTACGATCTTTATCCACTATGAAGACTGATGTATTTGCTAAAGGCTTACCTATTGGTATAATCTCAGTTAGCTCATTTATAAAGTAATATGTAGCATATACGGTACTTTCAGTTGGTCCGTAAACATGAATAATCTTATCTTTTCCTAATTTTTTAAACGCTTTTTGTACATGTGGTACGGAGACTCTTTCACCGCCAAATAGTATCTTCCTTACTTTTTTTAAACAGTCTATTTCTAAATCAACAAGAGTATTAAATAACGCAGTTGTGATAAACATTATACTTATCTTTTCTTCTCTAACTAGTTGCGTTAATTTATGAAGGTTTAAGACTGTATCTTTTTCAACCATGACTAACCTTGCACCATTAAGAAGCGCTCCATAAATATCAAATATAGACCCATCAAAGGCATAATTTGAAAGCTGTAGAATCGTATCACTATCGCTGATTTCAATATAATTCGTATTCTTCACTACTCTTATAGCACTGTAATGCGGAATCACTACTCCTTTTGGTGTTCCTGTAGAGCCTGAAGTATAAATAATATAAGCGGTATCACTTTGACTATTTTGTAAATTTAAATTTTTGCTGCTAAAAGTTTGTAAATTTTCCTGATCCAAATTAATTGTCTTAACATTAAATTTAAACTGTTTTATATATTTATCTTTAGTTAATAAAACGATCGCATTACTATCTTGCAGCATGTATTCAACTCTATCTTTAGGAGTCTCAGGATCAATCGGTAAATAAGCTGCTCCAGATTTTAAGATCCCCATAATTGCGATGATCATTTCTAGAGACCGGTCAACCATGATTCCTACAACTGTGTTTCGTTGAATATCCTTTTCTCGTAGCAATCTCGCTATTTGGTTTGACTTTTCATTTAACTCTCGATAAGTTAGTTTATTTTCTCCAAACTTCACTGCTACAGATTTAGGTGTTTTCTCTACCTGTTCCTCGAACAATTGATGTATTAACTTTTCTTTCGGATATTCTACTTTTGTGTCATTAAAATGATTAAGAAGATCATTTTTTTCCTCTTTCGAAATTAGCTCTATCTGACTCAACTTTTGACCATCATTTTCAACAACTTGCTCAGTTACTCTGTTAATTTGGGATGCTATATTGTTAATTAATTTTTCCTCATATAGACTTCCATCATAAACTAATATTAATGTTAATCTCTCTCCTAATCCGGCTGTAATACTAAAGCTATAATTACTTCTCTCCTCATCAGTTACTGCTGCAACTTCAAAGCCTAATTCATTTTCTTTGTCTTCAAGTGCTTTTTGATCGATAGCATAATTTTCAAATACTAACACATGATCGATAAGTTCATTTTTTAATTTACTCACATTTTGAACTTCAGCTAAATTAATAAAGTTATAATGATTACTTTCTATGGCATCATCTTGAGTTATTCTTAAAACTTCTTTAAACGTCTTATCACTTTCTACCTTTATTTTAGTTGGTATTGTATTAATAAATAACCCAACCATATTCTCTATACCTTCCACCGGTGCATCTCTTCCTGATACAACTGTTCCAAAAACTACCTCTTCACTATAATTGTATCTTGCTAAAACAAGTCCCCAAATACTTTGCACTACAGTATTTATCGTGACATTATTTCTTTTTGCCATTTGCACAACTTTATCTGTTAGTCCTTTCGAAAACTCGATCACTTTTTCCTTTCTTTTATATTCTCCAGTAACAGAGTTTCTGAACTTCGGGATAGAAGCCTTTTGTTCATATCTCTCTAGATATCCTTTCCAAAAAATTAAACCTTCTTCATTATCTTGATTATTTAGCCATTTAATATAATCACTATAAGGCCTTGGATCTTCTAATTGATGTTCTTCGCCTTTCATTTTATGGGAGTAAATAGTAAACAATTCATTTAAGATAATACCTATACACCATCCGTCAAGCAAAATATGGTGAAAAGTCCAAATGACTTTATAAGATTCATTATTTGTCTTTATTAAACAAACTCTCATAAGGGTTTCTTTCGTTAAGTCAAAACCCTTTTGTTTATCATCTGCTATATAACTTTTTATATATTCATCTTTGCTGTATGAGTTAAATGTGCTTATATCATTATATTTAAATTTTATTTTTCGATCCTTCATGATTACATGCAACGGTTCAGCAAATTTATAATTAAACGATGCTCTTAATATTTCGTGTCTCTTCATTATTTCATTGAAACTTTCCTCAAAAATAGTTTCATTTATATAACCGTTTATATCTAAAACAATTTGTTCAAAATATGCATTTGACCTTGTGCCCTCAAGAGCATGGAATAGCATTCCCTTTTGCATATTTGACAACGGATAAATTTTTTCAACTTTTTGGACTTTCATAAAATGATCCTCCTCATAATTTTGTTTAGCCTGCGAGAATTTCCTTTAAAAATAGTCATATTACTTGGACGTCATAAGATTTTTCAAATGGTAACGAAAATTGAAAAAGAATCGTCTGTTGTGCTGGTGAAAACACAAATTTAGCTGTTATTCTCTGTAGCATAATAGGCAGCACTTCTTACACCTGCTTATTAAAAGCAAGGAAATAAGGTGAATGATCGACATATCAGCACAACAGAGCACCTTGTTCTAATTACGAAAAATTTATACGTTGTAATTTAGTACTTTTTCACACACTGATCGAAATGAGCTTTCTTAGTCCTTTTTCAAATATGCACGTCTTTCATAATGTAAGCTGAAAAAAAACGGTTATTGTCTAAATATATCATTGGTTAGTTTTACTACTAGTTGTCTACGTATTCATATTCATTCAATAGTTCTTCAAGCTCTTGCAATGACATTTTGTCGTAACCATAATCAGAAGATGTTTTTTTTGTCTCTGTTTTATTGACACAATGAACTATGATCATTTCAAGACTTTCTTTGTATTTTTGATTAAACATATTGATTGTGTCTTCAGAATACTCTCTGTCATTAAATGTAGTACTAATCGTTAATTTATGATCTAAAACAATCGAATCAATTTCTATAGAAGCATCTCGTACACTTTCGGCCCCAATGCTCTCACCTGATGATAACGATGATGGAGAGAAATCTTTATTAGTAACATGCTTATCTATTTCGCCTAAATAATTAAATAATATTGGTGCCGCTTCATCATTTAATAAATCAGCATCTTCTGCTAAATACTTCAAAATACCGTATCCTATTCCGTTATTTGGGACCTTTCTTAATGTTTCTTTTACCATCTTGATACTCATAGAAATTTCCTCTTCTTCACCTAAATCTAAGTACACTGGATACATTGAGGTAAACCATCCGATTGTTCTGCTAACATCAACGTTTTCAATAACCTCTTCTCTTCCATGGCCTTCCATCATAATTTTTAGTCTGTTGTTTCCGGTCATCTCTCTTACTGTCACTAGCAAGGCCGTCAAGAGAATATCATTTATTTGGGTATTATATGCTTTGTTTGTTTCCCCTAATAATTTTTTAGTATCTTCTCTACTAAGTGAAATTCTTAATATTTTACTATTTTCATAGTTATCCGTATCCATTCCCATTTTTGGAAAAAAATCTACTTTTGTTTTAGCTAGATCTCGCCAATATTTTTTTTCTTTTCGGAGTTTATTACTTTCAGCATATTTTATTAATTTTTGCGAAAACTCCTTATATGAATCTGTTTTCGTACCAAGTTCAATTTTTTTACCGAGTGAGGCTTGTCTATAAGCCATTTCGAAATCTTCAAACAAAATCCTCCAAGACACTCCATCAATTACAAGATGATGAATCACAATAAGAAGATGGTCACCTTTACTGGTTTTAAAAATGCAAATTTTCATTATTTGCCCATTTAATATTGAGACTTCCTTTTGTATATTTGTTGCTAATTGATGGACCGTTGCCTGTTCGTCTTCTTCATCTTTCAGATCAAACACATATAAATCAAAACATTTTTCTTTTAAACCACGATTATATTGAATGATTGCACCATTTTGCTTTTCATATGTCATCCTTAGGGCATCGTGCTGTTCTATTATTTTATTAAATACAGTTTCGATGACCTTTTCATCGAATCCCTTTTCTCTATAAAGCATAAATGATTGGTTATAATGATTTAACTCTTTATTATTTATCTCAAAATACCTTTTTTGTATTGGAGTTAATGGGACTTTTCCTTGAATGATTTCATTTTTCTTCTTTTTAAAATCACTTTTTATATATTTGCTAAGATTTTTAATCTTTGGATTTGAAAATAAATCTTTTATCTTCAGTTTAAAACCAACTTGCGATAGCTTAGATACTATTTGCAATGCTTTTATCGAGTCCCCTCCAACTTCGAAGAAACTATCGTTTATTCCAATCTCCCTAACACCTAAAACATCTTGCCATATTGATACAAGATTTTCTTCCACTTCATTTCGAGGCGCCTCATATTCGATCCCTTTAGACATATTCCCCTCTTCCAATAAAGGCAAAGCTTTTCGATCTACCTTTCCATTAGGTGTAAGAGGCATCTTATCTATTTGAATGAAATGCGAAGGGATCATATAATCTGGTAAATGATTAGCTAAATATTCTCTTAGTTCACTTACAGTTAAATCATGTTGTGCAATCATATATGCACATAAATATGTGTGGCCATGATGATCTTTTCGATCAATGACGAGAGCTTCCTTTATCCTCTCGTTTTTTAATAGCTGAGCTTCAATTTCGCTTATTTCTATCCTAAAACCTCGAATCTTTACCTGATTATCTATTCTTCCTAGGAACTCAATATTTCCATCTGGAAGCCATCTAGCCAAATCACCTGTCCGATACATTTTTTTCCCGGAATCGAAGCAGTTAGGAACAAACTTTTCATCTGTAAGCGCCGGTTTGTTTAAATATCCTTTTGCGACACCTTTACCTCCGATATACAATTCACCATACACGCCTATCGGTTGAAGTTTTAATGAAGAATTTAAAACATAATATTTTGTATTATCTAGCGGTCTTCCTATAGGTGTATTTGTTATTTGCGGTATGCGGTTATATTCCTCCTCATAATAACTAGAATCTATTGTAGCTTCTGTAACTCCATAACTATTAATAATTCTCATGCTTTTTCCATATAGATTAACCAATCTTTTATACTCATGCATAGGGCAACTATCAGATCCTAATATTAACAATTTCATGTTTGTAAGATCTAGATGATGATCACTTACATAATTCATAAAAGGGATAATAAGTCCTGGTGTTGATTCAAAAATATTAATTTTATACTTTTTAATAGCTTCATATAATAAATCCATTTCCAGCTTCATGTAATTCGGCATTATATACATCGTTCCACCATTTAATAAGCTTCTGCATAAATCTCCTGCAAATACATCAAAAGACATACTGGCTATCTGCAATAATTTCACTTCATATGTCAATAGCTTGTAATGCTTTCTCCAGCTGTAGTGAGCATTAATTAAATTTTGATGCTCTACCATAACTCCTTTCGGATTGCCTGTTGTTCCTGATGTATATATGATATAGACTAAATCACCGGGTGAATTAACATTATTCAAATTATTACCATCTATATCATTTAAATCTAAATTATTTACATCTATTACTTCACAATGAAAACTTATTCTATCAATAAGATGAAGCTGGGTAAGGATAATCTCCACAGCACTATCTTTAAGCATAAATTCTATTCTCTCTTTTTGATATTCTGAATCAATAGGTAAATATGCTCCTCCAGCTTTTAAAATTGCTATAATTCCTACAATCATATCTAATGATCGATCTACCATAATTCCAACGATACTATTTTGTTTAATCCCTTTTGCTCTCAAGATTCTTGCTAGTTTATTTGCCTTTTCGTTTAATTCTGCATATGTTAATTTCTTTTCTTCAAATACGACAGCCACTTTATTTGGAGTTTTTTCAACCTGTGCTTCAAAAAGCTCATGTAAAGTACTTATCAAATACTCAACTTTAGTATCATTAAACTGATTTAATAATGTATTTCTTTCTTCTTCTGAAATGATATTTATTTCATTTAATTTTTGTGTTGGATTATTGACGATTTCTTTCAACACATTAATAAAATGATCTGCAAGCCTTCCAATTGTCTCTTTTTTAAATAATTTCGTGCAATATTCTAAATCAAATTTTAGATGATCAATATATTCTATTGCTGAAAGACTTAAATCAAACTTTGCAATATGAAAATCGATATCATAAGGTTCAAACTTTAACCCTTCTATATCAAACTCTTTATCATCTAGCTTTTGAACAGAAAACATCGTATCAAATAATGGGCTTCTGCTGATATCTCTCTTTAATGCTAATTTTTCAACTAATGCATCAAATTGATAATCTTGATTTTCATAAGCATTTAATGTGTTGTCTTTTACTTGTTTTAAATAATCTATGAAGCTGCTGTCACCTTTTGGGAAGTTTCTCATCGCAAGTGTATTTACAAACATTCCAATAATATTTTTTTAATCTTCATGTGACCTGCCCGCAATTGGTGATCCGACTATTATATCCTCTTGTCCAGTATATTTTGACAATAAGGCAGTATATGCTGCTAATAGAAGCATATACATCGTTACTCCGTTTTCTGTTGCGAAGCTTTTAAGCTCTTCTGTTAGTTCACGATCTATTTCAAAACCTATTCGGTCACCTTCATTACTTTGCATTTGCGGTCTTGGATAGTCTGTTGGCATATTAAGAACTGGAATTTCATCTTCAAATACTTTAAGCCAGTATTCCTCTTGCTTCTTGATCTTTTCTCCCTTATAGTACTCTTTTTGCCATTCTGAATAGTCTTTATATTGAATGTTTAGCGGGGGTAATTCTTTTTTGGCACATAAATCAGCTAATTCTTTCATTAATATATTCATTGATACCCCATCTGAAATGATATGATGCATATCAAACATCATCAGATGTTCTTTCTCATTGACCCTTACTATCTCTACTCTTAAGAGAGGGGCTTTTTCTAAATCAAAAGGTCTAATAAATTGTGCTACTCTTTCCGAGATATTTTTTTCTTCGCCTAATTCACTGTATATGATGTTAAATGTAACTTCATCTGCAACCTTTTGAACGGGTTCTCCGTCAAGCATCACAAAAGATGTCCTTAATCCTTCATGTCTATCAATCAATGTTTTAAAGGCACTTTCAAAGAGGCATAAGTCAAAATGACCTTTCATCTTCATAACTAAAGGAAGATTGTATGTTATTCCGCTTTCTTCTAATTGGTTTAGAATATATAACCGTTTTTGAGTAGAGGAAAGGTGATAAAATCTTTTCTTCTCAGTTTTCTTTATTGATGCATAAATGCTTTTTTCTTTTCCTTTTATATAATCCACCATTTTTTTTATTATAGGATAGTTGAATATTTGCTTTAACGTGATTTCAACATTCAACACCTTGTATATTTTTGATGCCAATGAGAGAGCCTTTAATGAATCTCCTCCGGCCATAAAGAAGTTATGATTGATTCCTATTTTCTGTACACCTAAAACTTCTTGCCAAATTGATGCAAGCTTCTTCTCCACTTCATTTCGAGGTGCTTCATAATCTTTTTCTATTACTTTACTTAAATCCGGCTCGGGCAATGCCTGTATATCTAATTTCCCATTTATTGTAGTGGGTATTTTTTCCATCTCTATAAAATGTGAGGGAATCATATAAGCTGGAACCTCTTTTGCAAGCGATTCTCTTACTTGATCTACGCTCGCATTTTCACTTAACTTATTCATTGTTAAATAAGCACAAAGAAATTTACTGCCATCCATACCTTCTCTAACAATTACTTTTGCTTCTTTTATGCTTGATTGCTTTAATAAGTGGTGTTCAATTTCTTCCAACTCTATTCTAAAACCACGAATTTTAACTTGATGATCTATTCTACCTAAAAATTCAATGTTTCCATTAGGCAACCATCTTACCAAATCACCTGTACGATACATTCTTTCCCCTGGACTAAATTGATTTGGCCTAAATTTCTCTTTAGTCAGCTCTTTATTATGTCGGTACCCTCGGGACAGTCCTTCTCCACCTATATATAATTCTCCAGGTACTCCGACTGGGAGCAATTGTCCATATTTATCTAAAACATATAATTTGTAATTACTCATTGGTTTACCTAGAGGTATACTTGTTTTTGCATTATCATCGACACTTACCTTATAGTATGTTGCACAAACTGTTGCTTCCGTAGGACCGTATGAGTTATAAACATCCGCTCCCTTAATAATATTTTTAATATATTCATACTTTAAGACGTCTCCTCCACTAATAAATTTCATATTTTTCTGAAGCATTAAATGTTTATTTTTGTCGATTTCATTTAGTAAAAGCGGAGAGCAGCTTATTAATGTGATATTATATTTTTCAATTTTTTTAACAAGATCATCTATGTTCAAATCACCAAATTTTTTGCTAATGACCAATTTCCCCGAACTAAATAAAATAGGGAATATTTCTTCAGTGAAAGCATCAAACGAAAATGAAACTACTTGTAATATTGCATCACTTTCACTTAAAGGGATTTCTGTCAAAAATGCATAAATATAGTTTATAACGTTATGATGAGTTGTCATAACTCCTTTAGGCTTTCCTGTAGAACCAGATGTATAAATTACATAAGCTAAATCAGATGGATGATTTAATTTTTTCAGATTATCTTTATTTAAAGAGTTAATTTGATCATCTTCAAATGAAATACTTTGAAATTGTCCGACTTTTATCTTTAAATGCTCTTGAATAACGATTAATTTTACTCTGCTATCTTCTAGCATGTATTTTATTCTATCTTCTGGATACTCATGGTCAATTGGCAAGTAAGCCCCACCGGCCTTTAGAATTCCCAATATTCCGATTACCATTTCTAGTGATCTTTCCACCATAATTCCTACAACGTCATTTGGCTTTACACCCTTTGCTCGAAGGAACCTTGCCAATTGATTGGCCTTTTCATTAAGCTCCTTATATGTTAGTTGCTTGTTTTCAAAGATCACTGCAAGATGATTTGGTGTTTTTTCAACCTGTTCTTCAAATAAACTGATGATCGTCTTATTTTTTGGAAAGCCAACTTTCGTATCATTGAATTTATGTAATATTATCTTTCTTTCTTCTTCTGAAATGATGTTTAATTCACTTAATGTTTGTTTAGGGTGATTGATAATTTCCTTTAAAATATTAATGAAATGACCTGCTATTCTTTCAATTGTTTCTTTTTTAAATAGTTTCGTACAATATTGCAAATCAAACATTAAATAGTCTGGATAAACTATCGCCGTAAGACTTAAATCAAACTTCGCAATTTTAAAATCAATATCACATATTTCAAACGTAATCCCATCTACATTAAACTCGAAGCTATCTTTACTTTGGATATCAAACATTGTGTCAAACAATGCATTTCTGCTCATGTCTTTTTCTAAGTCTAATTTTTCAATTAAAGTATCGAATTGATAATCTTGATTTTCATAAGCATTTAATGTGTTTTCTTTTACTTGTTTTAAGTAATCTATGAAGCATCTGTCACCTTTTGGGAAGTTTCTCATCGCAAGTGTATTTACAAACATTCCAATACTATTTTTTAAATCTTCATGTGACCTGCCCGCAATTGGTGATCCGACTATTATATCCTCTTGTCCAGTATATTTTGACAACAAGGCAGTATATGCTGCTAATAGAAGCATATACATCGTTACTCCGTTTTCTGTTGCAAAGTTTTTAAGCTCTTCTGTTAGTTCACGATCTATTTCAAAACCTATTCGATCACCTTCATTACTTTGCATTTGCGGTCTTGGATAGTCTGTTGGCATATTAAGAACCGGAATTTCATCTTCAAATACTTTAAGCCAGTATTCCTCTTGCTTCTTGATCTTTTCTCCCTTATAGTACTCTTTTTGCCATTCTGAATAGTCTTTATATTGAATGTTTAGCGGGGGTAATTCTTTTTTGGCACATAAATCAGCTAATTCTTTCATTAATATATTCATTGATACCCCATCTGAAATGATATGATGCATATCAAACATCATCAGATGTTCTTTCTCATTGACCCTTACTATCTCTACTCTTAAGAGAGGGGCTTTTTCTAAATCAAAAGGTCTAATAAATTGTGCTACTCTTTCCGAGATATTTTCTTCGCCTAATTCACTGTATATGATGTTAAATGTAACTTCATCTGCAACCTTTTGAACGGGTTCTCCGTCAAGCATCACAAAAGATGTCCTTAATCCTTCATGTCTATCAATCAATGTTTTAAAGGCATTTTCAAAGAGGCATAAGTCAAAATAACCTTTCATCTTCATAACTAAAGGAATATTGTATGTTATTCCTTTAGTTTCAAGTTTGCTTAAAATAAACATTCTTTTTTGTGCCATTGATAAAGTATAGCAATTATTTTTTGCTAGTTTAGCCTTAGGTATTCCATTATTCTTTTCATTTTTCAAAGCGATAATAATTTTCTCTTTATATAATTTTATTTTTTGCTTTAATTCCGATGTGATTAACTCTCGAGGTCCAATGATTTTTATTTTTCCTTGATTATGATATAAAAAAATATTTGCTTTTTTTAACTCATTTATAAAACCCGTAATATCCATGTTAACAATCATTCCTTTCAAGGTACCCAGTGATCAAATAACCACATTTGAAATCTTGTATAAATTTATAAATGTTAAAACATTAAATCTGGATAGCTGTACAATCTATCGCTAATATCCACTTAGACAAAAGGATAGATTGTACAGAAATCCCCTATGAACATATGTTTAATACCTTTTACTTAAAAGAAATGAGTCTATTATTTTAAACTACTACACTTCTTCTTCAATATAATCATCACAATTACTATTTTGATTCGATTCCGTTGATAAAATGAAGTGAGCTAATTTTTTGATATTTGGATTTTCAAAAAAATCATGAATACTTATATCTGTATTAAAAATTTTGTTTATAGACGAAACAACGCTCATTAATTTAAGTGAATTTCCTCCCATTTCAAAGAAATTATTAGAAATCCCGATAGGTTTTATCCCTAGAACCTCTTCCCAAATTGAAACAATATTCTCTTCTATAAAATTTCTCGGTGCTTCATACTTTATTCCTGATTGATTATTTCTATCCGGTTCTGGCAATGCCTTCCTGTCCACTTTATCGTTTGACGTAAGTGGCAATCTATCCAGCTGAACAAAATAGGCTGGAATCATATAATGCGGAAGCTCTTTCTCCAAAAATTCTCTTATTTTGGTTGAAGGCAATTGTTTTTCGGGAAACGATATAGCCGCATAGGTATGCATGATTTTCCTCATCTTCTCTAGCTATTACTACCGCCTCTTTTTATCCTCATGCTTCAATAATTGACTTTCGATTTCACCAAGCTCTATTCGATAACCGCGTATTTTCACTTGGTGGTCGACTCTGCCTAGAAACTCAATATTTCCATCTGGCATCCATCTTGCAAGGTCACCTGTACGATACATCTTTTCGCCGCTGACAAAAGGATTTTCTACGAATTTCTCCGCAGTTAATGTTGGATTGTTCAAATATCCTCTCGCTAACCCTTCTCCGGAGACACATAATTCTCCAATGACTCCAATCGGGCAAATGTGACTATTTTTATTTACAATATAAATGTTAGTGTTATAAAGTGGTTTTTTCCGATTGGAATATGATGACTCTTTCTATCTACTAAAAAGCTTGTTGTCGCTACCGTATTTTCTGTCGGTCCATAAGCATTTACAATCTGATAGCGGGTATCTTGATTTACTTTTAATTTTTCACCGCCAACTATGAGCATTCTTAAAGAATCGTTTTCCTGTAAAATAAACTGTTCACTTACTTTACATGGTAAAGTAGCTACTGTTATGCCGTTGTGATTCATATAGTCATTTAATTTGTCCATCTCAAGTCTGATGTTTGGATTTAAAACATATAAGGTAGCTCCTGTGATTAAACATGGGAAAATTTCACCTATTGAAGCATCGAATGAGATTTTCAAATAATTTGTTATGCGATCACTTTCTTTTATTTCATGGAATTCTACATACCAATGGCATAAATTCACTAAAGAATGATGTTCAATTAGTACTCCCTTTGGAGAACCGGTAGAACCTGACGTATAAATAACATAAGCTAAATGATCTCTATTACTGTCTCGCTCTAAATTTGTTCGCTTTTGATTGTTTATCGTTTCGTCATCTATCGCGATTTTACTTACACGCTCATTGCCGGCAAAATCGAGTTTTTCAAATAAGTGAGCCTGCGTTAATACAAGCTTTGTGCCGCTATCTTCAACCATGTACTTGATTCGCTCTTCTGGATATTCAAGGTCTATCGGTAAATACGCTGCCCCGGACTTTAGAATCCCCATCATTCCTATGATCATTTCTAAAGAACGTTCGATCATAATACCTACGATTGTGTCTGGCTGAACCCCTTTTTCCTGAAGCAGTCTCGCTACTTGATTTGATTTTTCGTTCAGCTCTCGATACGTAAGCTGCTTGTCTTCAAAGACGACAGCCACATTGTCTGGCGTGCGGTCAACTTGTTCCTCGAATAGCTCATAAATGGTTTTATCCTTCGGATAATCGGCTTTAGTGTTATTGAACTCATTTAATAGGAGATGTTTTTCTTCCTCTGAAAGGAGTTCGATTTGACTTACTTTCTGATCCTCATCCTGTACAAGCTGCTCAATCACATTTGTTAAATGATTTGTCATGTTCTCGATGATTGTTTCTGGATAGAGATTTTCATCATAAGCCAGCTTTAAAATGAGCTGTTCCCCAGGAATGGCCACGATTGTAAAGCCATAATTAGTTTGTTCATTCCCCTTTATGTCCTTGAACATAAAGCCAATGTCACTTTCTTCTTGCTTGCGTTCATCAAAGGCATAATTTTCAAAGATCATCACATGATCAAGTAAATCCCGTTTTAGTTCACTAAGGGACTGAACATCTGATAAATTCATGTAACTATATGCTTGACTTTCTATTGCTTGTTCTTGAACCCTCTTGAAAAGATCTTTCAAGCTTTCGTGAGCTTCCATCTTTATTCTCGTTGGGATTGCATTGATAAACAGCCCCACCATCTTTTCAATTCCGGCGACTTTGGCGTCTCTTCCAGAAACTACAGAACCAAATACGACGTCGTCTGTCTCGTTGTACTTAGCTAAAAGAATCCCCCACGCACTTTGTAAGAGGGTATTTAATGTGACATGGTTTCGATTGGCCAAAGCGGTCATTTTCGTCGTCAATTCGTTTGAAAGCGCAAGAACCTTCTCTTTGTAATGATCACCGCTTGGACTTCGATCCCTTTTGAATGATGGAATTTTAGCTTGTTTTTGATAACCTTCTAAATAGTGCTTCCAATAATGAATTCCGTCTTCTTTTGTTTGTTCTTCCAACCACTTAATATAGTCACTATACGGTTTTGGCTCTGCTAAAAGCTGTTCTCGCCCTGCCCGTTTGTTTCCATAAATATGGAACAACTCTCCTAAAATAATGCCGCGGCCCCATCATCCATCAAATAAGATGTGATGATTACTCCAAATGATTGTATAAGCCTCTTCACCGGTTTGAATGAGCTCCAATCGGATTAACGGGTCTTGAGTAAAATCAAACCCTCTTTCTCGGTCTTGTTTCATATATTCTTTTATGCTTTCCTGTTGTTGTTCAACCTTTTGGCGGCGAATATCACGGTATTTAAATCCGATCTTGCGATCTTTTAGAATGACATTCCTTGGTTTTTCTGTTATTTCATATTCAATGGCTGTCCGAAGAATTTCATGTCGCTTCATGATGTCATTTAAACTTTCTTCAAATAAATCTGCATTTATCGATCCTTTCACGTCGATGACCATTTGTTCAAAGTATGCGCCTGATTGTTGATCTTCTAATGCATGGAATAACATCCCCTGCTGCATATTTGCCAATGGATAGATTTTCTCTATTTCAAAATCGTTATATTTTGTTTGAATACTTTCTAACTGTTGGAGGCTTAATTCCTTATCTCCATAATCAAACTGGCGTTTTTTCAGCCCTTTCTTTAGAGACACAATGATCAATCACGGTGTGAAGGGATTCTTTGTATACCTCCATAAATTCCTTGACAACGTCTTCGCTATAGACTGTTGTATTATAGGTCGTATCGATCATTAATCGTCCGCCTAAGACAACCGCATTTATTTCCATGGCATTTTCTCTTGTGCGTTTGCCGCCAATCGATTCTCCTGTCGGGAGCCATGAAGAAGAAAAGACGGTGTTATTGAGTTCTTTATCCATTTGACCTAAATAATTAAATAAGATAGGCGGCTGTTCTCCATTCCATAAGTCTTTGTCTTCAGTCAAATACTTTAATATCCCGTAGCCGATCCCTTTATGAGGAATTCTTCTTAAAGATTCCTTGACCATTTTAATGACCATTGACAGATCATGTTCATTTCCTAAGTCAATGAATACAGGATATTTAGTCGTAAACCATCCGACTGTTCGACTCATATCTATTCCTGCGATGATCTGTTCTCTTCCGTGACCTTCCATGCTAAATCTCATTCGATTTTCACCTGTTACACGGCATGCGGCCATTAAAAGAGCCGTAATTAAGAGATCGTTGATCTCGGTATGATATGCTTTGTTTGTTTCCCTTAACAGCTGTCTTGTTTCTTCTTTTTCAAGAACTGTACTAAAGGTCTGACTATCTTCGTATTTAAATGATTCGACAGTCTCTTTCGTTTCTAGAAAATCTACTTTTTCCTTTAATACATCCAACCAATAGCTCTTTTCTTTAAGCAGCTTTTCACTTTTAGCGTACTCATGGAGCTGAGAAGCATATTCTTTATAAGAAGTCGTTTTTGGATAAAACGTTATTTTTTCACCTTTCACTAATTGACTATATCCGAGTGCTAAATCTTCTAATATAATTCTCCAAGAGATTCCATCTACTACGAGGTGATGGATGATAAGCAACAGGTGATCGCCTTTATCCGTTTGAAACAGAGCCGCATTCATAAGAGGACCTTCTGTTATATCGAGCTTTTTTTGTAATCTAGTCGCAAGTTCATGAACTTTCTCATCAAGATCGTCCTCTTTCGAAAGATCATACACATAAAAGCCAAACTGATTTTCTTCTACTCCTCGATTATATGGAAGCACCTCATCCTTCTCTTCTTGATAGATCATTCTTAAGGCATCATGATGCTTCATCATTTCTTCAAGAACTTCCTGAACCATCTCCGCACAGAATCCGTCTTTTCGGTACAACATGATGGCATGATTATAATGGTTTAAGTCTTCTTTCCCTCCTATAAAATACGCCTTTTGAATTGGAGTAAGGAAAACTTCTCCTGTTTCGATGTCATACGATGGTTGGTTGATTGTTTCTGTTTTGACATAGCTACTTAAAAGCCTAATCTCTGGGTAAGTAAATAAATCTTTCATCTCTAAAGCGATGCCTTCTCTTGATAATTGGGAGATAATTTGTAAAGCTTTGATCGAGTCTCCCCCCAGAGGCAAAGAAAAGAAGTTATGAGTAATCCCGATTGGCTCGACTTCTAATATGTCCTCCCATACTTGCGCGAGTTTTTCTTCTACTTGATTTCTTGGCTCTACATAGTCTACTCCTGTACTCACATCTGGCTCCGGCAAGGCCTTTCGGTCTACCTTTCCATTTGGCGTCAACGGGATCTGTTCCATCCGAACGAAATAAGACGGAATCATGTAATCTGGTACTTCTTCTGTTAGATACGCTCTTAATTCGTCAAACGACAGTTCCTTCCGGGATGTAATATATGCACACAAGTGCTTACTGCCATTCTTCCCTTCCCGGTCGATGACAAATGCTTCTTGGATTTGTTCATGTTTAACGAGCTGATTTTTGATTTCTTCCAGTTCGATTCGATATCCTCTTATTTTTACTTGGCTGTCGATTCGGCCCGCAAACTCGATTCGGCCATCCGATAGTCTTCGAACAAGATCTCCTGTTCGATACATTTTTTCATGCGGTTCAAACGGATTTTGAACAAACTTTTTTTCTGTCAAGTTCGCCCGGTTTAAATAGCCGCTGGCTATTCCTTCCCCTGCTAGGCACAATTCTCCGTACACACCTTCTGGAACGAGATTCATTTGCTTGTCCACTACGTATGCCCTCATATTTTGAATCGGTCTGCCTATTACTGGGCATTCGTTGAAGGAAGCGAGATGATGAGAATCAATCACCTGATAGACCGAACCGATTGTCGCTTCTGTAGGTCCATAGTGGTTCATCACTACATGGTTCGGATAATATTGATAAAACGTTTCAACGTCTGTTGGGTTCATTTTCTCGCCGCCCAGTACGACCAACCGCAAGGTTTCACAGCTCCGATCAACTGAGAAGCTTGGGTCATTGATCATCACGTTAAAGAGAGAGAGGTGTCAGTTTCAAATAAGTGATTCGCTGTTCTTTTATATACTTTAATGCCTTGTAGGCATTAGAATAGACGTTTTTTTTGACAAGATGAAGCTCACACCCATTTAAAAGCGCTGAATAAAGACTTGTGTACCCTAAGTCAAAAGCATAGGAAGACATTAACATCGTCTTATCCTTTGTTTGAAGCTTCGCTTCTGTTGTAAACCATGTCATATAGTTCACAACATGACAGTGTCGAATAAAGACACCTTTTGGTGTGCCGGTCGATCCCGATGTGTAAATAAGATAAGCATGTTGATCGGAGACGTAATCCACCGCTAAATTGGATGTGTCCCTTTCTTTGATAGAGCTGTCTTCCACACGGATCACTTCTCCATTAAAGCAGAGAGTTTCCTTTAAATTCCCTTTTACGATCAATAAGCTGGCACCACTGTCTTTTAGAATGGCGTTCGTTCGTTTGTGCAATTGTTCAGGGTCAATTGGCAAATAGGCAGCTCCCGTTTTTAATACGGCCATCATTCCAATGATCATCTCGAGGGATACTTCCACCATTATTCCTACTGTTGTCCCCCTGTTTTGCCCCTTTGTCTTGAAGCAGTCTTGCCAATTGGTTGGCTTGTTCATTGAGTTCTAGATATGTCAGCTTCTTGTCTTCAAACTTGATAGCCACATGATGAGGCGTTCGCTTCACCTGTTCTTCAAATAATTGAGAGATCGTTTTATCCTTCGGATAATAAGCTTTTGTATCATTAAACTCATATAACAACCTTTCGGTTTCTTCTTCCGAAAGCATTGAAATGTCGTGAAGACTTCGCTCAGGCTGATCGATGATTGCTTGGAAAATATGGATCAAATGTTTCGCTAGTCTTTCCATCGTCTCTTTCTTAAATAGTTTAGTGCCGTAATTCAATACACATTTGATTTTTTGATCTTCTTCAATAGCGGTGAGGGTCAAATCAAATTTAGAGACATGTGCTTCCATTTCGTACGGCGCAAAGGTTAAGTCTTTCATCTCAAATTCATCATGATCAAAGTTTTGCATGACAAACATCGTATCAAACAACGCACTTCTACTCATATCTCTTGTTAGATCCAGCTTTTCAACTAGTTCATCAAAAGGATAATCTTGATTTTCATAAGCTTTTAAGGCAGTCTCTTTGACTTCTGTTAAGTAATCACAAAATGACTTGTCCCCTTTTGGATAATTTCTCATCGCAAGGGTATTGACAAACATTCCGATCACATCTTTCAAGTCATCATGAGGTCTTCCCGCAATCGGGGAGCCTACGACGATATCCTCTTGACCGGTATATTTTGAAAGCAGTGCAGTATATCCAGCTAAAAGAAGCATATATAGTGTGACACCATGTTCTTTTGCCATCTTCTTTAGATTAGCACTTAGATCACTGTCGATTTCAAACTGGACAAGGTCACCTTCTGTACTTTGGATTGGCGGTCTTTTATAGTCTGTCGGCATATTCAACATAGGTACTTCATCTTTAAAGAGATTAAGCCAATAAGCTTCTTGTCTCTTCATTTCTTCTTTTGTGGGACAACTCTCTTTGCCATGCAGAGTAATCTTTGTACTGAAGGTTTAATGGTGATAATTCTTTCCCCTCATATAACTCAGCCAGCCAATTCTCGTGTAAAGATTCCCATTGATACGCCGTCTGAAATGATATGATGCATATCGAGCACCATGATGTGCTCATCTTTCTTCGTTTTGATCATTTCAACTCGTAACAGGGGCGCTTTTTTTCTAAATCAAATGGCCGAATAAACTCGTTTATCATCTCGTCTACATGATGAGCGGCATCTGCTTCTCGATAGCTCACCTTAAAGTCTATTTCTTTTTCAATTCGTTGAACTGGCTCGCCATCTACCATTAAAAAGGAAGTTCTTAACGCCTCATGTCTTTCGATTAGTTGACAAAATGCTTTTTCCAATCGGTGTAGATCAAAATCACCTGTTATTTTCATCGCGAAAGGAACATTATAAGAAACTCCATGACCTTCGATCTTGTTTAAAATATAGAGCCTTCTTTGCGCAGATGAAAGTGGATAATAATCTTTTTCTTCCGCTTTTTTGATCGCTGAAAATTTACTTTCTTTTGTCGAACGAATGAATTCTCCAATGCCTTTAATAGTAGGCGTTTGAAAAACTTGCCGTAACGGAAGCTCAACCATAAGTTCTTTATGGATTCTAGACACCATCGTCGTCGCTTTTAAAGAATGTCCTCCCATTTCAAAGAAGTGGTGGTTGATCCCAATCTTTTCTACACCTAAAATGTCTTGCCAAATCGAGACAAGCTTTTCTTCCACTTCATTTCTTGGCGCCTCATACTCCGTCGTCCCAACGATTTCACTTCCGTCAGGCTTTGGTAAGGCCTTGCGGTCTATTTTCCCATTTGCGGTAAGCGGTAGCTTATCCAGCTGAACAAAAAACGCAGGAACCATATACTCCGGAAGCACTTGTTCCAAAAGCTTTCTTATCTCTTTGGTCATTGATGCATCCTTCGATTTTTTAGAAGTGAAATAGGCACAAAGGTATGGTTGGTGGTCTTTGTCTTCTCTTGCGATCACGACAGCTTCTTTCACTGCTTCATGTTTTAGAAGTTGATTCTCAATTTCACCAAGTTCAATTCTATAACCACGTATTTTCACTTGGTGGTCGATTCTGCCTAGAAACTCAATATTTCCATCAGGTAGCATTCTCGCAAGATCCCCTGTCCGATACATTCTTTCTCCTGGGACAAATGGGTTTGAGACAAATTTCTCCGCGGTTAGTTCTGGTCTATTTAAATAGCCGCGCGCCAAACCTTCTCCACTTACACAGAGTTCGCCTGCGACTCCTAATGGGCAAAGACTGTTTGCTTCATTTAAAATAAAAACGTTTGTATTAAAAATTGGTTTTCCTATAGGGATATTTTGATAAGGCTTATCGACAATGAAGCTTGTAGTAACTACTGTATTTTCAGTAGGTCCATAGTTATTAACAATCTGATAATTTTTATCGTTAAAATAGTTTAGCTTATCTCCACCCGTTAATAATCTCCTCAAAGATTTATTGTTATGCATTAAAAATTGTTCACATACTTGTGTTGGTAAAAAGCAAATTGAAATATCATTCTCATTAAAATATTCGTTTAGTTTGGGGATATCCATTTTTAAGTCATCACTTATTACATGAATTTCAACCCCAGCAACTAGATAGGGGAATATTTCCCATACAAATGCATCAAAGCTGATACTTGCATAGCTTGCACTTTTGTCAGTTTCACAAATCTCATTGTATGAATTATGCCAGTTGCATAAATTCACTAAAGAATGATGCTCAATCATCACTCCTTTTGGTCTTCCAGTAGAGCCAGATGTATAGATGACATAAGCTAAATCCATACTGCTGTTATTAATAGATAAATTGTCTGTTTCATAATCAGATAAATTTTTATTATCAACATCAATAATGGTAATATCTTCAATGTCAATAAAATGAGCTTTTTCAATTAACTTATCTTGGGTTAATAAAATCTCTGTCTGGCTATTGTGAAGTATATATTTAATCCTCTCTTGAGGATATGCAGGATCAATTGGTAAATAAGCGCCGCCAGCTTTTAAAATAGCCATAATTCCAACAATCATTTCAACTGAACGCTCCACCATGATTCCAACAACCTTGTCAGAGCTAACGCCATTCTCCCTTAACACTCGCGCCAATTGATTAGATTTTTCATTGAGCTCTTTATATGTGAGCTTTTTATCTTCAAAAACAACTGCCATATTTTCTGGTGTCCGTTCTACTTGTTCTTCAAACAGCTGATGTATTAGTTGATTTTTGGAAAAATCAATATTTGTATTATTAAGCTCATGTAATAAATAATTTTTTTCCTGATGTGAGATCACATCTATTCGATTTAATCTCACTTCAAGGTTTCTTGATATTTCGCTTAAAATATTGATATAGTTTTCTGTCATCCTTAAAACCGTATCTTTATTAAATAATTTAGTTCTGTATTCAATGTTTAAAACAATCTCATCTTCGTAGTCTAAAATATTAAAAGTTATATCAAATTTCGCATTATCCAATTCAAAGATTATTGGGCTAAGCTTTAAATGATCTTTCTTACTAGTGAATAACTTAGCATCTTCTAATACGAACATAGTATCAAATAAAGGATTTCTATTAGAAACTCTTTCGTAGTCTATTTTTCGGATTAATTCATCAAATGGATATTCAGAGTTTTCAAATGCTGTAATTGTATTTTCTTTTATTTGTTCCAAAAACTCTTTAAAACTTCTTGAAGCATCTATATCATTTCTTAAAGCAATTGTGTTTACGAATACACCAAAAACATCTTGTAAATCTTGATGCATTCTTCCAGATGCTACTGTCCCAATAACGATATCGGTTTTACCAGTATATTTATGAAGTAAGATATAGTAGGCACTTAGCATGAGCATATATAAAGTTGATCCCGTATCCTTAGCAATAGCTCTTACCTTTTCAGATAACTCCTTGCCAATGTGATAATATACATTGCCCCCTTCAAAGGTATCAATATTCTCTCTTTTGTAATCATATGGCAACTCCAATTTAGGCGGTATATGATTGTATATATCCAGCCAATATTGTTCTTGTTTTTTCATCGCATTCGAATGATTATACGTATTATTCCATTCCACATAGTCCTTGTACTGTATATTTACCTCAGGCAAGTCATGATTGTTATATAAATCTAATAGCTCATTCATTAATATTCCTTGAGATACTCCATCCGCAATAATATGGTGGAAATTTACTACTAATATATGCTTATTCTCTTCAATTTTAATTAGCTTAGCTCTCATGAGAGGAGGCTTATTCAAATCAAAGGGCCTTGTTGATTGCTTACACTGCTGACTAGTTAAATTCAGTAACACCTCATGATCTGTTGCGGTTGTATCTAGGCACTCGTATTCCATATTAAAATCAACGTTTTCATAAATTTTCTGAACTAGCTCGTTGTTTATTACCTCAAATCCGGTTCTTAACGCCTCATGTCTTTTTATAAATTTTCTAAATGCATTTTCAAGTTTATTAATTTCGATTTTGCCTTCAACAAATAGTGCCATCGGAATATGATATGCTCCCCTATCATTCTCCATCATAGAAAGCATATACATTCTCTTTTGTGAAGGAGATGTAGCATAATAATCCTGTTTCAATGCTTTATTTATTGAATTTTTCCTACCGTCATCTTGACTGTTTTTTAAATAATGATCCATTGCCTTTATTGTGTTATGTTTAAATATTTCTCCTAACGACACCTCTAAATTCATTCTCTTTTTAATCTCAGTTACTAGCGCAATCGCTTTTAATGAATCTCCGCCTAATTCATAAAAATTAATATCTATACCGATTTCCTCTAGCTGAAACACATCTTTCCAAATACTCACTAGTCTTGATTGTGTTTCATTTTCTGCTTCTTCCAATTTAGTTGATGCAACTTCATCTATTGCCTGATGTTTTAGAAATTCTTCTAAAATACGTTTATCTATTTTTCCATTTACAGTTAATGGTATTTTATCTATTTTTAAAAACTTTAACGGAATCATATAATTCGGTAATTTATTCTGTAAAAAATGTTTTAACTCGTTTGGATTTATTTCTTTATCTGAAACTACAAAAGCATATAAATTTTTAATTCCGTTATCGCTTCGATAATCAATTACTACTGTTTTTTTCACATCATTATGTTTTATTAAAGAGTTTTCAATTTCTCCTAATTCTACTCTATATCCTCTTATCTTCACCTGGCTGTCTTTTCTTCCTAAAAACTCAACATACCCTTCCTCTTTTAATACCCCATAATCACCAGTTTTATAGATATAACCAAATTCATCATGTAATATAAATGAAGCGTCTGTTTTTTCTTTATCATTAATATATCCACTCGCTACTCCCAATCCACCGATATATAACTCTCCCTCTACTCCTACAGGGCATAATTGTCTATTTTGATTTAATACATAAATTTTCTGGTTTGCTAACGGTTTTCCATAAGGTATACTTTTCCAATCAGCCAACACTTTTTTTATAGGATAATATATAGACCATATTGATCCTTCAGTTGCTTGCTCACCTAAAGCTCACAACCTCTGCATGATGAAAAGTTTTCTTTATTTTCTCTGGAAGATCTAACGGAATCCAATCTCCACTTAATAATACAAGTCTTAAGTTATTATTTTGTTCATTTTCATTATAAACATCTACTGTCAATCCCATAATAGCTGGAACGGAATTCCATATTGTAATTCTTTTTTCTTCTACAACCTTCTTTAATTGATATACATCCCTCTGGTCATCTATAATGACAAGAGTTGCTCCACTTCCTAGTGCACCAAAAACATCATAAACAGACAAATCAAAGCATAAAGAGGAAATTCCCATAATCCTATCATTTTTTGTTACATGAAATTTTTCGTTAATATCTAAAATTGTATTTACTGCAGCTCCGTGGGTTATTTCGACACCTTTTGGCTCACCGGTGCTGCCAGAAGTGAAGATAGCATATGCCATATCTGTCTCATTTACTTGTATATTTATCTCTTCATTAGAATATTTTTTGATATTTTCGTCTCGATAAATAGTAGGTGTTATAAAGAACTTACAATTACTTTTCTTTTTAATATATTCTTTTCTTTCTTCAGGATAGTCGGGATCAAGCGGTATATATGCTGCACCACATTTTAAAACAGCAAACAAATTTATAACCGTATCTATACATCTCTTTCTAATAACACCTATATAATCGCCTTTTCTAACTCCCTTTTCTATTAAATATCTTGCAATTTGATTTGATCTTTTATCTAACTCTTTATAAGTTATTGATTTATCATGATGAATAACAGCCGCTTTATCAGGTACAAGCTTCACTTTATTTATAAATAATTCATGTAAGGTGCTTTTTTTAAAGTTTTTGTTAGTATCATTATAATTTGTAATGATTTTTATATCATCTTTGCTAAGCTGAATATTTGATACTTCGTCATTTAAAATCATTTCATTTAGGATATTTAAGTATTGTTCAAACATTGATTGAATAACTTTATCTTCAAACAATTGTTCAACATAATCCCATGTAATATATAAACCGCCATTTAATTCGTATACTTGATTATCTATATAAACTTGAGATGTTCTTGTACTAAAAAATTTAATTTTATCAAAGTTTACTAAATTGTCATAAGAATCATCGGAACTTTCACTTAATACACTTGTGAAAACTATAGGCATTATAGCTTGTTTATCCATTCGATGTTTTTTCCCAATAGTCCTTATGAAATCTACACCATCAAAATGCCTATGTTCAAGAGCTTCTAACAATGTATCTTGAACCTTCGTAACAAAGTCCCAAAATGATTCCATACCGTCTTTCGTATTAATATCGAGTAACATTAATGTTGTAAAATCTCCAATGATTTTTTTTACATCTTCGTGAAACGGTATCCTATTAAATACGGTTAAATTTACAGCAAAATGACTTTGATTACTCCAGTATGCTAAGACATAAGCATACGCAGCACAGAGAACAGAGGTAGGAGTTAAATTTCTCTTTCTTGCCTTTTCCTTTAATTTATTCCATTTATACGTATCTAAAAATTCCGAGTATTTATTGAAGGTTGGCTTTATAACTTCTACAGGGTTGCATTTTAATGGCAATGCAGGTGCACTCGGAAAATCATCCAACTTATTCATCCAATACTTTTCATCTTTTTTATATCGATGAGAATTTCTAAATTCGTTGAGTGCTAACACATAATCCCTGAAGTTATACTGTAACTCAGGTAAATCGAGATGAGGATGATCATAAAATAATTTAAATTCCTTAATTAATATTTTCAAACTACTATCATCACAAATTAACGGATCAATATTTAAACAAAAATATTTTCTTTGATTAGGTAAAAGAAAGGCTTTTATCTCAAATAACGGCCATTTACTCGGGTCAATAATTTTTGTTATCATTTTTTCCCTTTGTAATAATATACTCGCTTCTATTTCTTCTTCGTTCGAATCCCTTAAATCGACCGGATCTACAGAGTAAAAGACCTCTCCCTCAAGTATTCTTTGCGTACCATTTTCGAATACGATCGTTCTAAGAATAGGATGTCTGTCTATTAGCTTTTGTAATGCATGATTAAACCTATTCATATCAACATTTATTTCGAATTCTACAGTCAAATTTGTAGCTGCTCCGCCAATTTCGAATGTTGCATCCCTTCCTATTAAGTAAGCCAATTGTATTCCTGTAAGCGGAAACGGTTCATGTAAATTTGCTAAATCTGTTGTTTTTGTAAAGTAATTCTCTTTGATAATCTCTCTTTTATTTGTTTCAATATACTTACTTATTTTCTTTATCGTGGATAACCTAAATAATTCTTTTAATGGTAAATCAACACCCATTTCCTCATTCATATGAGATAGAAGCTCAATCGCATTTAGGGAATTACCGCCAAGTACTGAAAAACTATCATTAATTCCAACTTTACTTATATTCAATATTTGCTGCCACATGATAACAAGCTGTTCTTCAAATTTATTTCTTGGTGCTTCATACTCAACTTCGGTATTCACACTTCCATCTGGTTCCGGTAATGACCTTTTATCTACCTTTCCATTTTGCGTTAATGGCAGTTTGTCCAATTTTACAAAATAGGCGGGAACCATATATTCTGGAAGCTTTTCTCCTAAAAATTCTCTTAATTCTTCAACTGTAACTTCTTTTTCTAAAGTGATATATGCACAAATATATTTACTATTTTTCTTATCTTCTCTAGCTACAGCTACAGTTTCTTTTACAGCTTCATGCTTTTGCAACTGACTCTCAATTTCGCCAAGTTCAATTCTAAATCCACGAATCTTCACTTGATGATCTATTCTTCCTAAAAACTCAATATTTCCATCAGGTAACCACCTAGCCAAATCGCCTGTATGATACAATCTTTCTCCTGGTATAAATGGATTTGAAACAAATTTTTCTGATGTTAACTGGTCATTATTTAAATAGCCTTTACTTAATCCATCTCCAGAAATACAAAGTTCTCCAGCTTCGCCAAAAGGCAATAAATTATTATTATCATCTACTATATATACAGAAGTATTTGCTAGAGGTTTGCCGATAGGTATAGTATCATCTTCCTCATCTATTTCATTTATAAAGTAATATGTAGCGAATACAGTACTTTCTGTTGGGCCGTATACATGAATCATTTTGTCTTTCCCCATATACTCTAATGCTTTTTTAGCATGAGGAACTGAAACTCGCTCCCCTCCGAAAAGTATTTTTCTAATATTCGCCAAACAGTTTATCTCCATATCCACAAGAATATTAAATAGAGCCGTTGTGATAAACATTACATTTATTTTTTCTTTCCGTATTAAATTTCCAAGCTTATTTATATTAATGACTGTATCCTTTTCTACCATGACTAATTTTGCACCATTTAATAATGCACCGTATATATCAAAAACTGATCCATCAAAAACATAATTTGAAAGCTGAAGAATGGTGTCATCATTGTAAATTTCTATATAATTAGTATTGCGAATAACTCTTATTGCATTATAATGAGAAATAATAACCCCCTTTGGTATCCCCGTCGAACCAGATGTATAAACAATATAAGCAGTATCGCTAGAATTATTGATGTTAATTAAATTGTCTATGCCGAATCCTTTGTAATCCTCGCCATCCAAGTTGATTATTTCAACATCATATTCCATTTCCACAATAAATTTTTCTTGCGTCAATAGAGCTTTAACGTCACTATCCCGAAGCATAAAATCAATTCTAGCCTTCGGAGTATCAGGATCAATAGGCAAATACGCTGCACCAGATTTTAGAATGCCTATTAGACCAATGATCATTTCAAGAGATCTTTCAACCATGATTCCTACAATAGTATTAGTGTTGATTCCTTTCTTCTTTAACAGTCTTGCCAATTGATTGGATCTTTCATTTAACTCTTTATAAGTCAATTTCTGATCGTTAAATACGACTGCTGTATGATCAGGCGTTTTTTCTGCTTGCTGCTCGAATAACTGATGTATCGTTTTTTCTTTTGGATAGTCGGTCTTTGTATCATTGAAACTATTTAATATAAGTTCTTTCTCTTCTATTGTCACTCTTTCAACATGGCTGATATTATTTTCTTTCATTTTATCTGGGTGTTTCATAAACATACACAATTCCTCCTCTTATGTTATGTTTAGCACCTTTAAATGGAGATAAAATCCCTCATTTTCCTTTAAAAAATATTATCATTGCAAGAATACATTTTTAACATACCCTAAAAATAAATTATTTCATTCCTTTAAAGTTTGATGATCTCTATGTCATCGTTTCCTTTCACATACAATGCTATAAAGCACAGTTTGCCAACAAAAAGATGGGACAATTGACACATTTAAATCAACAGATCAATGAGTGATAAAAGAAAATGGAAAATCTCTCTAAAAGGCGGCTTCATTTATTTTGATAATGTGGAAAAGTTGAGCTTGGATGAAATAGTACAAGTGCTGCGGAAGATCTCGCTCGTTTCCTTTAGGAAAAAACGATAATAGACCTTAATATGCACAAAGTCGTTTTAGAATCTCGTACAAATAAAGCAATTCGAAGATTCGAATAACATCTCATTAGTACACCAATTGAAATGATTCAAACTCAAAACAAGTAAAGGAGACTGAAAAAGAATTGAATCCATCATGTCTAGCTTGGAAAAGATACAGATCCCTCATTAGCGATTTTTGATAATGAATTCAAAATAACAAATACTAATAAATCTAATTGCCTTAAGTGCAGATGATATTAGGATAACTTCTTAGTAAGCCGCCAAAAAATGAAGTACAAAAACATAGTAGTAGAAACATTTGAGTGTTTAAAATCTACATAATAAATAGTACAAATACTTTATAATTTCGCGATACTGTTTTTAAATCGACACTCTTTAAAAGGATTATAATATATTATTCTCAATACTATATGAATTTTTATGAAAATATATATTTATTTAACATATCTTATCTTTATAACCTAAATTGTAATATATTTGTTATCTTTAAAATAAAAGTTGCAATGCATTGTCAACACCAGTTTTCAATTATTAATAAAGCATGAATCACTCTATACGTGATCAATTACTCCATCAAAGTTCTTTCTCTGTATTGAAAAGACCCCCTTTTAAAAGATTTTAAGAAATGATTTATAAAATAATATCGATCTTATCTTATGATTAAAACTTCCTTTAAAATCATTTTGATCGAATCATTGTTATTTTGTCCTATTTATATAATGAATAATTCTAATTCCATCTCATATAGTTCAAATATTTTTGTAATCATCTACTTAAGTCGCTTGATGTATAAAACGCTCTTGCTAAAAACAATTTAGTCAACCATGATTCCTTCATTTTTCTCCAATTCTATAAACCTTGGAAGAACTAGAATGTAAAAAACCCCTACAAAAATTAAACTTCCGCCAACAAACCAAAAAAGAGTCTCGACCGCAAAAATACCAGGATAAAACCCTGCGATAAATAGCAAAGTGAGTGATTGTGAAAGCATCATCAACGGATTAATCCATCCTTGTACTCTTCCCATCATTTTTGGATCCACTATTTTTTGAATCCAACCTCCTATCGCTACATTAATCATCGGAAGGGATAGTGCAATCACAATTGAACAAACCATATAAAGCCAAACAGTATTAACTAGCGAACCAACAATAGTTGCTCCCCCTGAAATAAACATAGCCAAGATAAGCAAATGATGGAGCATCAATTTCTGAGAAAGTATAGATGCGACCATACTTCCAAATAAAACTCCTAAACCGAAAACAATTCCTAATATAATTGAGATTTCCTCATAGTTTCCTGGTGCTAGCTTGTACTTTAAGATAAATATTTGCATCACCGAAAGTCCACCATTTAAAATCCCAAAAACGGCGAATCCCGAAATAAGTGTGAGCAGTAAACTATGCTTTAAAATATAACTTAATCCTACTTTAAAATCTTTCCATACTATCGTAAATTTTAAATCTTTAATCGTGTGCTTTCCGTTTGGCATACGAATTTTCTCTGACATTTTGCAAGATTTTATAAGTAGCCCACTAATGATAAAACTAGCTGCATCAACTAATATTGCGCCTTCAACACCAATTGCCCAGTAGGTAAATATCCCAATCCCGCTGCCAAATAGCATAAATAAACTAGCAACTAACTGATTTAAACCAACTGCCGTCGTATAATACTCTTTTGTTAAAATACCTTGTACGAGAGCAGATTGTGCAGGAGTAAAGAAACTTTTTACAGCACTCCTTAAAAATAAAACTATAAAAGTTAATGGGATCAAATTAATAAAAAGAGAGAGTAATAATAAAATTGATAATACGGCACAAATCCAATCACAGTTTTGGGCTATTTTTTGCCGGTCAAGCCTATCAGCAAACACACCCACTAGAAAAAATACCATTAATGTAGGCATAGATAACATAAGTTCAGTAATTGTGGCATATGCAGGTTGCTGTGAAAAGCGATCTAGAAGATAAAACATAAGTGCAGTTAACCCAATTGTACCACCCATTTGTGAAGTGAAAGATGCAAGGAATAGCCGTAAATAATTTCTATTTTGAAACAGAGATCGTATTTTTTTCATAAGGGCTCCCCATTTGCTTTCATACAAGCTTTCTATTTTGTGCCAAAAGTTTTTTATCATAATTCCATTCGTTGGGGTTAAAGAATACTTTCTGTCTTAACCATTGATCGATCACAAAACGTCAATATTTAATTGAAATGCATTTTTTAATTTCCTCCTTATGCGTTGTATTTAATGAACTATGTATTTTGTTGATAATAAAAACTTTTGAGGTTCTAATGTTGAGTTTTTTAAAAGAGTTGATCAATAAATATTTGAGAGGGGAAGTTTGAAAAACATATTTTTGCTCATGTCTCCTGCTGTCGACGGAATAACCCTCTAAGTTCTAACTTTGCTCTCATCATATTGACTTATTACATTTGTAAATAATATTTGCTTTACAACGTCGTAAGTATAATCGGCATTGGTAGAATAAAAAAGTGCTCCACCTTTAAATATTTTTGTGAGGAACTAAAACTTTCAAACAGTCCTAAAATTTTAAAAGTAAAGTCGATCTCAAGGCAACTAAAGTTAACAGCAAAATATGTATAAAGCAATACTTATAAGTAAACTTAAATGTTGACATGGGGATGATTAACTATTTTCAAATAAACTAACCAATAGGAACACCTCACTCATTTTAATAACTTTTTTCGATATTATTTATACTTTTAAATATTTTCATCACACAAACTTCATCATTAAAAAAATGAAAAAGATCTTTAGAATGGACTAAAAACATAAATAATTTTTCTCGTAAATATTGGTTTCATTTAGTAACATTGTCGTTATCTGAGATGATTGTTGATTTAATAAAAATGATTAAATTTATTTTTTACAAATACAGGAACACTTGCATATAGTTCTAGTATAGGTGAAAGTTTATAACTAAAGTTTAACTATTTCTTAACTGTTTCTTAAATATTAACATTTTGTCTATCTTTTTGTTGAATAATGTAATTTATGAACTTAAAACCGGGGAATAATGGTTACTGTTAAAGGAGGTGACGCTATCCCGCGTTATTTATTCCTGAATTAGTCGAAAAATGATAAAAAAGGACTGTTTCCATTCGATAAAATTAGTGAAATTATATAACTTCAAAAGATATTAACACAGCATTTGAAGATGTCACAAAAAAGCAAAATCATAAAAATGAAAGACAAAAATGTTGATTCAACATACAAAGGGGTATCCAATAGCCGAAATTCGACTTATTGGACACCCCAGTCCCTTTGATTATGCTTATTATCCGAGAAGCAAAGTATGAGACGAAGCGAATAGAGTATTCGTTCATGTGCTGACAACGAAGAACGTTTGTTAACAGTTTGTATCGCTTCAGGTAAGTACCGTTACTTTTAACATTTTTCTCTTGTTATTTTAATATTATGATGTAAATAAAATTGGATATGAATAGAGGATGAAAACGATGAATAAAGAAGAACTCGGGAAGTTATATCCTATCACGATTGTTAACTATGATTGTCGCTGGACTTCAGCATTTGAAACCGAAAAGCAAACACTGAGAAATATTCTTGGTTCAGCAGTTGCACTTAGAATTGAACATATCGGAAGCACCGCCGTTTCTAATTTATCAGCAAAACCGACGATTGATATTTTAGTAGAAATTCCAAAGAAAGATGAAGTAACTTACTTGGTGATCGATTATCTAGAAAAGAATGACTATATCCATATGAAAGGGCAGAAAAACCATTTAATGTTTGTTAAAGGCTATTCTCCAAATGGATTAGAGAAGATTTCCTTTCACATTCATTTAGGAACTAAAGAGCAAGATTTTCTTTGGGATAGATTATATTTTCGAGATTATCTTCGAAATAATCCGTTAGTTGCAAAAGAATATGAAAGCTTAAAGCTTAAATTAGCAAAAGTTCATCAATACGACAGGGAAGCCTATACGAATGAAAAAACAGACTTCATAAGAAAAATAACTATGTATTAGCTAAAGAAAAGACACTTTCGAAATAAGTTTTTACTATTGAAGCATAAGCCAATTAAAAATCGTTACGTAAACAACTGTCTGTTTGCGTAACGATTTTTAATATCTAGCAGGCTATCGTAAATAGTTGTTGTTCATTATCTTTTACGTAACTGAAAGAATGCAAATATCGCACAAATAAATAATATGATAGCATAAGCAACTGTCCACCAAAAGTGCTCACTAAATGTAGAATAATCACCAATTAAAATATCTCGTGATAATTCAACTGCATGAACAAACGGTAAATAATTACCAATTTCTCCAAATTTATTACCTAAAAGAGATAAATCTACCCACGCTCCACTTAAAAATGATCCGAGCGTAATATAAATTGTGCCAATCCCTGAAATTTGTTTGTCTGTAAATAGCGCGCCTAAAAATAAGCCAAAGAAAATGGACATGATCGCTATCGGTAATCGGTAATAATACAACCATACTCATTAAAAAGTCTATCAATTCTACCGACATTCCTAAAGCTAGTGCTACTAAATAACAAATAATAGTTTGTAAAATGACTAACGGTATCATTGGTATTGTATAACCAACTACATAATCGTTCACCTTTAATGGAGAAGCAAACAAACGAACAAGAAGTGCGGTTTGTTTATCTTTTGCAATTAATAATGCAGAAAACATCGTTAAGAAAGAAAAGCTGAAGACTACTAATCCCGGTACTAGATTATGTGCTTTAAAGGTATCAAGTGGTGCATTTTTCTCAATTGTTGTAAAAACAATTAACAAAATAAGCGGTAATGCGATTCCTAATATAATTGACAATGGATCACGAAATATTTCTTTTCGATTACGAATTGCAAAATGAAGCATACACTTGCCCCTCCTCATCACAAATGGCTAAAAAGGCATCTTCAAACGTTTCCGTATTTGTTTGTTGCTTTAACTCTTCAACCGTACCAAGCCCTTTTAATGAACCTTTTTGTAAAATAACAATGCGGTCTGCTAATGCTTCTGCTTCTTCTAAATAATGTGTTGTTAAAATAATCGTCATTTTCCCCTTTAATTTTGCAAGATTCGCCCATAGCTCACGACGAGAGCGAACGTCTAATCCCAATGTTGGCTCATCTAAAAAGAAAATCTTTGGATTCGTGATCATCCCCATTGCAATACTTAATCGACGCTGCATCCCGCCAGATAATGTTTTTGCTTTTGCTTTTTCCTTCTCTTTTAAATGAAATAGTTCAATCATTTCAGTTGTCTTTATTTTCGCTTCATTTTTTGAGATTCCGTAAATACCTGCAATAAATTCTAAGTTTTCACGTACCGTTAAATTGGGGGCTATAGCAGTTTCTTGAGGTGAAATATTCAATTGAGGTTTAACTTTTTCAATATTAGTTAAAATACTATTTCCTAACACTAATGCATCACCGCTGCTTGGTGTAAGCAAACCACAAAGCATACTAATAAGTGTCGTTTTCCCTGCACCGTTTTCCCCTAGTAGAGCGAAAAACTCTCCTTGTTTCACTGAAAACTCAAGGTTATTAACTACCGTTATATCTTTATATTTCTTCGCTAACTTTTTCAGTTGAATTGAAGTCATTCACTCACCTTCATCCAGATTTTTGGCATTTAAAATATCATTAGCAAATTGAACAAATATTTCTTGTTTCACAAGTGCAATACCTTGTTTTTCATCACCTAACATGAGTAAAGAGTCCCCCGGTTTAATATCGAAAATCTCTCTTGCCTCTTTAGGGATAACAATTTGTCCTTTCGTTCCTACTTTGACTGTTCCAAAAACATGTTTTCCTTCTGGTGCTGTCATTTAAATTTCCTCCTTCAGTATCCTCTGTATGATTAGTATGAAAAGTAATACTTTTCATACTAAGTATACTCACTCTTATGACAAATATCAAGGAAGTTTTTAGAATTCAAAAGCGATTATAAAACAAAACCCCCTCTCGGTATGGTGAGAAAGGGCTTTAAACATTGGTATATAACAAAAATGAGAACTGTGATCGATCATAATTTATGTGAAATATTCCAGCTTGGCATTTGGGAAAAATTGTTCCATATAGGAATAAAGATGATTTTTAATATCCCCTTCTTCTTGTTTTTGATAAATGTATTTACCTATTCCATATTTACCCCATTTGTATCTTCTTTTTTCCTCGTTTAATTCTAATTTAGTCATCGGATAATTTTTTTCAATTACTCTTTTGGCAGGCTTTGTAAATCGATGCTGGATAAATTCAAATGTAATATCCTTCCTCGCTTCTAGCGGTAATTCTGCATCGAGACGCTCAAACATGTGAAAATAGCCATCTTTCCACCCTTCATGAAGATAGATCGGTGCCACAATAAATCCAAGTGGATATCCGGCTCTTGCCACTTTTCCCGCCGCCTCGATTCGTTTCTCTAAAGGAGACGTGCCTGGCTCGAAATTTTTAATAACGTAATCAGCGTTTACGCTGAATCGGAAACGTGTTTTTCCATTATGTTTTGCATCAAGTAAATGATCGACATGATGAAACTTAGTAACAAACCGTAGTATTCCAAACTCTGACTTTCCAAAATGCTCAATTGCCCTTTTTAACGTATGTGTCAAATGATCGATGCCGACAATGTCAGATGTACAAGAGGCTTCAAATCTTGTCATTTTAGGTGCACGTTCTGCCATATATTGATCAGCAGCTTCAAGAATCTCATCGACATTTACGTACGTTCGGATATACGGTTTGCTTCCCATCGTAGTTTGTAAATAACAATAATGACAATGACCCATACAGCCTGTTGCAAACGGAATCGCATATTCTGCAGAAGGCTTTGAAGTATCAAACTTAAGTGTTTTTCTTATTCCAACGACGAGTGTGGATTTTGCAATCCGATAACGTTGAAAATCCGTTTCGCCAGGAAGGTTTCTTACTTGATTATGAGAAGTTGTATAACGGATTTCTACATTCATCTTTTCAAATTTTTCTTTAAGCTCTTTCCCAAGTGGATAATCTAACGCTTTCGGTTCAAAGTAGACGAGTTGGGGGGTAAACGGTTTATTCATTTTAAAATCCCCTTTTTAATCATTTGCAAAAAATTGTTGATAAGCATGTTCTGCTTCTTCTTCGCTTGAATAGACAGCCATTTCACTTGTTAAAGGATAATAAGTCTCATACAGAAATAAAGCTAATTCGTTTGGATTCTCAGGGTTATTTACAACTGCTGCTTCCTGAATATTTGTTACATCTTGTGTATGAGGATTTCGATAAAAAACATACACAATATCCCCTGCATTGTAAGAATGATATTCGTCCCTCATTTTCGTCACCATCCCTTTTAGGATTTATTATCATTCTGCCTTTAGAGGAGGAAAATATTATTACTTATTTATGGAAAAAATATTCGAATATAAAAATGAATAGTGGATTTTTTAGAAAGGAGTTATCGAAAATGGAATAAAGGTGTGTGAGACAGGTAGTCTCACACAATAAAAAATGTTGATTTGGTGTGGAAATAATTACCAATTTCACCGCTATAAGCCATCTCTATATATGACTTATAAATCACAGTTTAATTAACCAATTTTTTTAGAATATCATTTAAAAATCAAAAAATGATAGATGCACTTTTGTTCAATTCATAAGTGTGATAATTGTTTTCTTACTTTATGTGTTTCCAAATCAGCTAATCTAACAGGAATCGGTAAACGACTTTCTTTGTTAATACAATTCATCACAATTTCAGTACTTGTATGTAGATCAATCCAATTTCCACAAGAAACAAAAATAGGTTTAACGTTTTTTGTTGTTCTTAAAGTTCGACCGTACACCTCACTATTTATGTTAATATCAGTGTAAGCACCTGCTTGATTTTTTGGCATCATAAAATCCGTTCCTTGAATTTTAAGATAACTTTTCGCCACCCCAATTGTTGGTTTATTCAAGAAAAAAGATGCGTGTGTCGCAATGCCCATGTGACGATAATGTAAATATCCATTCCCATCAAACATATATAAGTCTGGCAGATTGATTAATTTCTTCACTGTATCTATTATTAAAGGCAACTCCCGAAAAGCAAGGAATCCCGGAATATAAGGAATTGTTATTTCTCCATAACTGTATACCTTTTCAATCACTTCTTTTGTATGATAGTCAATAACAACAATACAGCATGTACCATGTGTCGTGTTATTTACATCCCAGTAGGCTAAATCTACCCCGGCAATCAATTTTATCTCGTCTTTTTTAAAGATATTTTCTAATTTCACTTTTGGCAATAACTCATTTTGAATTTCTAAAAACTTTTGTGACATTTTCTTTATATATTCATTATCAGAAAACTGGTTAGCCAATGCTAAATCACCTTCTTGTGAAGTTCGTAAACTTACCTTGTTTGTTACTTTTTATTTTTTTCTTTAATAAAAGTCACCCTATGTATCAAACGTTTCTAAGCGTTCGAAAGTTTTAATCTTATGCTACGGTCATTCATTCAAATTATTTCTCCTCTTTTAGGTTGGATGATGGACACTAAACTAAATCATTTTTTCTTGATCGCTTCGTCAGCTTTAAAAACAAAAATATAATCAATAATGAGTAAATCGATACCCAAACAAAAGGAAAAAGAGAAAGCTCTGAAATATTTTTACCATTCCAATTTACTAGCTGTGATTGTGTAATCGTTGCAGGAGGAAGAAGCCAAACGATATTTTTAATGGCTGAAGGTAAAATTTTGTAAATTCCTAAAGCTGCTAATGAAATTGTTGATATTAATACAAGTCCTCCATAAGAACTTATCGCGCTTCTCATCAGCGTCTTACTAAATAAGCTTGCAACACTAATACCTAACGTTGCCAAAACGAGATGATTTGCTAGCGAAACAAAACCGGCACTCATCGAAACAGGTTCGTTGAACATATTAAAAACAATTGGATATAGAAAAGCATAAATTGTAAGTATAACAGAAATGAACCATACTGATATTAATTTAGAAACATAGTAGCGCGCTCTGCTTTTAAGATTAAGTATCATTAATTGTTTTTGAACAGGATGGTCAAGAGATAAAAAGCTTATGCAAAGCCAGGAAGAAATAACGTATAGCATTAATGCAGTTACTGCATAACTATCGACCACTGGATTAGGTTTGTATGTATAAAAAACAGAAACTAATATTAAGTATGTTGAAACTGGGGGAAAATATTTATGGGAACGAATATAATCATGTAAGCTAAATTTAATTAATTCTTTCAAAACTATCTCTCCTCCTATACTAATTTTATTAGAGCCTTCTCATTTCATAAAAAAGCATAAATGATTTTAATTAAAAATCGAAATTTACGGTTGAAACAGCTTCAATACTTCCCTTTAATTGAAGAATTTTCATTAATATAGAGTCACTGTTTTTAATGTTGACATATAGTAATAATCGATTATCCTTGCTTTCCATATGAATGGCTTCTTTCCATTGTATAACGGTCGAATGATCAATATATTTTACTTCGATTAATTTCATTTCATCTTTTTCATTTTTTATTGGATTGTCCATTGAAATAGAGCCATTATTTAAATAATAGGTTTTCTCTATGATGTCATCAAAAATATTAGATTCATGGTAAGTGAGTATAATAGTAGTACCTTGTTGTTTTAATTCTTTTATAACCGTTAATAATTCTTGCTGTGCATTTAAATCAAGGCCAGAAACAGGCTCATCCAAAATTAATAGCGCAGGTTTTGTTAAAATTGCCTGGAGGATGCCTACTTTTTGAATGTTTCCTTTTGATAAGTCTCTTATCCAACGATCATCTAGTTTCTCTAGCTTGAAGCGATGTAATAAATAAGGAATTCTTTCTTTTAAATACTCTTTAGAAATTCCGCCAATTTTACCTATATAATTTAAATACTCACTAGGAGTAAAACGAAGAAGCTTAGGAAATCTTTCTGGTACATATCCAATCTTTATCTTTTTATTGGGAAATCCCACCTTTCCAGAACTAGGTTGTTCGAGTCCTGCTATCATCCGTAATAGTGTACTCTTTCCCGTACCATTTCCCCCGAGTATCGCAACAATTTGATTTTCATATATAGTAAGCGAAATATCGCTGAAGATTTTTTTATTTGTGTATGCTTTACTTATATTCTCAAGCTCAACAAGCTTGCCCATAAAATTCCCTCCTCATATAGAAATAAATAGATTTCAAACTGTTAACAAACGGTTTCATGAACGACTGATCTATTTGTTTCTGCTACGTGCTCCGCAGCCCCGACTTACAAGCATTTATTACTTCAAATATTGATCTTGACTACAAGCTAAAATAGTTTAATCATTAGGTGATTAATTCATATTCAGAAAGTAAATGATCTCATTCTACTCATTAGCTCATCGAAATGAATCATTTTTATTTTGTCTGGTAATTTTGAATAGGCACAAGCGGCTAAGCTATAATGACAATCAAAATTATATAACTGAAACGATAAATCCGAACTTAATACATGACTGTCCTCCGTACATGAAATAGTAGATTTATTTATCCTTATTGTAAAAGAATTCAATGGACGATATAATCCTGTACCAATACATTTAAGAAAACTTTCCTTTAAAGTCCAGAGATCAAAAAAATATTTCGTCCTCATCGGCTCATTCAAACTAATAAGATCTTCATATTCAATTTGACTAAAATAACGTTTAGCGATCTGTAAATTGACATTATTTATTTTTTCAATGTCGATCCCGACATTTTTATGATCAAATACGCAAATAACCCAGTCTTCAGAATGAGATATATTAAACGAGAACGGAAAAGGTAACTTGAGCTGCGGTTTACCAAACTGATTAAAGGAGTATTTGATTTGATTATTAGGAATTAAAAAGTGTTCCCATAAAAACAATCGTACTAAAATATCGCCAAGTAAACTTCTATATGTATCCCTCTTATAATAAAATCTGCTTAATTTTTCCCTTTTATCACTTGAAATGAAACTAACTAGCTTTTTATAATCTAAGTCTGCAATATGAAATGGAACTTTTATGGCGTGAATTTGCAACATGAAAACACTCCAATAAACAATGATTTACACACAAAATAGGAGCTTTATTCGCATTTGATCACTCTCTAAAAAGATCACAAATGTAAGAGATTCGTTTCCAATTAGATTAAGAACGAATCTCTCCATCATTAATTGGTTAATGTCTTTTTATCTTCCACCCTTGTTAACGATTCCTTCCGAGAAAATGAGAATAACCGGCAAATCGACGGAATGAGCAGTAATGTAATAAAGGTAGAAAATAATAGCCCCGAAATAATAACAACTGCCAACGGTGCTTGATAATTACCGGATGTTCCCGATTCTAACGCTAATGGAAGCATTCCGCCTACTGTTGTTATTGTTGTCATAAAGATTGGACGTAATCTATTTTTTCCCGCTTCAACGAGAGCTTCTTCAATGTTATAACCAGCTCTTCGAAGTTGATTTGATCGATCGATCAATAAAATAGCATTATTTAAAACAATTCCAATCAGCATGACAACGCCAATTCCAGACAAAATGTTAAGTTCCATTTGAGTAGCAGATAACCCTAGTATAACACCAGTAAATGCCATTGGAATAGCTGACATCACAATAATAGGTTGACCTAATTGATTAAATTGTACTGCCATGACGAAATATACAAGGAAAATGGCAAATGCTAATACGATCATCATTTCTATCATTAGCTCTTGTTGCTGCTCTAAATCTCCTGCGACAGAAATGTTATATCCCGACGGTGTTTCAAATTTATTAATTAATTTTTGAACTTCTCGATTCACCGTACCGAGATCTTTATTTTCAATATCGGCAGAGATTGTAATGAATCGTTCTCCCTCTAAATGATAAATCTCATTAGGTGTTTGTACTGTTTCTAAATTAATAAAAGTAGATAATTTTTCTTCCCCTCGTACGGTTGGAATCTTTAAATCTAACAGAGACTCTTTCGTCTCTATACTTTCATCCACTCCTAAAATTAAGGAAGCGTCTTGATGATCAATCTTCATCTCTCCCACCGGCATTTGTAATAAAGCCTGTTCTATATGTCGTTTGATTGCAAGTTGAGATAATCCTGCCTTCTCTATTTCGTCTTGTTTTAATGCAATAACCTGTTCGTTAGTCGAACGTTCCATAGAATTTGTAATGCCAACAATTCCTTCTACTGATTCTAGCTTTTTAGTGAAACGATCAACAATTTCTTTTAATTGCGAAAAATCTTCTCCACTAACCGTTATTTGAATAGGCTGGCCTCCCTCACCATCAGATAAAGCACTTTGTACACTCACAATTGGGAATGTATCCTTTAGTTCACGCAGTGATTTTAAAATTTCTTCATTCACTGCATTTTGTTCATTCTTTATCTCATCACCCTTTGTCATGTTGATGATAGAGTACAGTTCTCCCCCCATATCCAAAATATAATTCGAATCAACATCCTCAATTTTTTGAAGCTTTTGATTCATCCCTTTTACTAGTTCTTCTTTCTCTTTATTATTTACACCAGTTTCTAAATAAGTCATCACTTCAGTATAACGATTAAACATATCAGGCATAATTGTCATCGGTATTTTTGGTACTAAAAATAATGAACTGCCAAATATTGCGAAAAAAAGAAGAAGAATTAATAAGCTTCGATATTTTTTATGTACTGCCCATGATACAGCTTTACCATATGTTTTAAGAAATACGCCTTCAGTTCTATCATTTTTTGATTTTTTAAACAGCAAAAATTTCTCTGATAATGATGGAATCAATGTGAAAGAAACGATTAAGGAACTTATTAATGTAATGGCAACGATTACTGATAATATCACTACGTATTGGCCGATTTCCCCACTAATTAACCCAACCGGCACAAAAACGATAATCGTTGTTAAAATAGAGGCAATTACAGCTCCAGCAACTTCCTTTGTTCCTTGTAAAACAGCTTCAAAATTTCCTAAACCTAGCTCTTTTTTTCGATAAATAGACTCTAGTATGACAATTGATGAATCAACCATCATTCCGATTCCTAATCCTAGTCCTATAAGAGTCAACATATTAAAACTATAATCAAACAGCCACATTGACGCAAAAGTAAGTAGAACAGATGTCGGTATTGCCAAACCAATAATGAATGTAGCCCGTAAGTTTCGTAAAAAAATGAGGAGAATGACGATGGCAATTGCCCCACCGATAATAATGTTGCTAGTTATTCCATCAATAGATTCTTCAACATAATCTGCTTGTGAAACGATTTCCTTCAAAGTAAAGTCTTTAATAAGATTTTCATCGCGAATTTTTTGAATTTCCTTACGTACTGCATCTCTCATGTCAATTTGAGTGAAATTTGATGTACGCCCGATTTGAACAAAGATAAAGTCTTTCTTACCATCCTTCCATACGGAAGAAGAACCTTCTACAGTTTGCTTCTTTATGCTAGCTATATCCTTTAGCTGTATAAACCCAGTTTCCGAAGGGATCATTATATTTTCTATATCTTCAATGTTTTCAAATTTAGTATCCCAACGTAAAGAAGGGGAGTCTTTCTCGACGCTCAATTCGCCAAGTGTATAATCACTATTTACTTCCTCAATCACTTCTACTACTTGGGCAAAATTTAAATTGTTTTTTTCAAGTTCATTTTTATTAATCTCAATGAGAACTTCTTGCTCTGATAAACCTGAAAATTCAACATCTCTCACTTCTTCTAAGTTCTCTAATCTCGGCTCTAAAACATCTTTCGCAAAGGCCTTCATCTGATCAAAATCGCCGCCAGAAATATCCATAAATAATTCATAACCTTGGTTCGTACCGTATTGGCCCGTAACAATATCTTTTATGCCGATAAGTTCTCCCTTTGCAGCATTGACAACAGATTCAACTTCTTTTAATACTTCTTCTCCGCGTCCATCTTCAATTGTTAACTTAAACTTAAATGAGTTTCCACCTATATTTGTCGTAGAGTCGATACTTTTAATTCCATCAATTCCTTTTAATTTCCGTTCCAATGGATCTGTAATATTGCGCTCTACTTCAATTGCCGATAAGTCTCCAGCAGCAGTTTTTATATATATACTATCTTTTGCAACCGATGGCATAAGTTCTTTGCCTAAATCAAAAATTGCATATAGTCCAAAAGACAATACCATTACCGTCATTAATCCAATTAATATTTTTTTTTTTAATATGAACTTCAATAAATTCACAAACATTCTCCTTGTATATTTGTCATTTTATTTAACATCCCGTTCTATGCTAGATAACTTTGTTGATTCCTTTCTGACAATGTGATTCTTTCCCGTTTCACCGCGTCATAACCAAAAGGCGTGTGAGACTGCAGTCTCACACGAATGTATATGTTTAATAGGGCCAATATGATTAATATAAAACTTTTTCTATATACAAATTAATTGCGTTAATTACTTCTTTTTTTTGATCGTGTATAAAGAAATGTCCACCTTCAAAATTGATCATCTGACATGATTTATTTGTATACTTTTTCCATTCCTTTACTCTAGGGAAAGTAGTAGAATAATCTCGTTCTCCATTAAATATCATTAAATCCACATCTAATGGTTTGTAATCTTGAGCAACATAAGATTCTACTAACTTGAAATCTGCTCGTAATATCGATATGAAAATATCAGATGCTTCTTTATTAGCAAAAATGTTTTTTGGTGTACCACCAATTGAGAGAACCTCTTTCACAAATTCTTCATCAGGAAGAGTTGAGATCACTTTCCGCTTTCTTAATTTAGGCGGTTCTATTCCAGAGAGAATAATTAAAATTGGCATTTTACTATTAGATTGTAAAATTCTATATGCTAATTCATAAGCTAATAGACCACCCATACTATGACCCAATATGATGTATGGCAAATCACTAAGATCATTTTTTATCGTCTTGAATATGTCATTTACCATTTCTTCAAAATTAGAAATGAGAGGTTCGTTAATTCTTCTCCCTCTTCCGGCAAGTTCTAGTGGTATTATTTCGATTGCTGGATGTAAATATGTTTTCCATCTACTGAATATGAACGATGATCCACCAGCATATGGTAAACAAAAAAGTCTTACTTTCTGCATAACGTACTCCTCAATAAATCGATTCTTATATATAAATATTAAAAATACACAACCCCATTAGTACCATCTACTGTTACTTCATCACCATTATTAAGCATAGAAGTGGCAACTTTTGTTCCTAAAACAGCTGGGATTTCATACTCTCGGGCAATAATTCCAGCATGAGAGAGAATCCCCCCACTATCTGTAATAATTGCACCAACTATTGGAAAGAGAACAGTCCAAGGTGGCGTCGTTGTTTTAGTTACTAAAACATCCCCTTTTTCAACCGTATGAAAATCCTCCTGTGAATAGATCATTTTCACTTTCCCTTTATAAACACCTTTAGAAGCGGCTGTACCTTTAAATGACTGCTGTTCCTTATTTATAGGTCCTTGCGGAAACCCAATAATTTGCTCTAATTCATTAGCGTTGGCAATATTAGTTGGGTCCCCTACAAAAGGAACTGGAATAGTGTTCATGTTCTCTTCATGTTTTTTTCTTCTTTTAATAATTAAATTTTCAACATTATTTGGTTTTTCAAGTAAATCTTTTACTTCGTTTATATAAAGGAAAAAAATATCATTCTTATTTGCAATTATTTTTTGTTCTACCATATACTTTCCGATCTCTAGAAAGAAAAGTCTTGATCTAGCTGGAAGCATAGCATCAATATAAAAAATGATGGTCTTCTTCAATCCGCCATATATGTAATGCTGTTTCAACCATTTCTTTAAACTGTTGCTTTTCTGAACTATTGTGTATTTTTAATAACAATTGTTCAAATAATTGAGTTCTTTTCATATTTATTTCACTAAATTTCTCGTCAAAGTCATCATTGATATCCAAATATCTTTTAACAAGACCGAGAATATATTTTGGGTTTTCAATCCATGTTTCTTCATTTAAATCATGATAATTAGCATTTCTATAACCATATTCGGTCATCACATTTTGAAAGTCGCCAAGAAATTGTTGTCCTTCCTTAACACTAGCTAAGTTTTCAAACAGACTTTCGATATTGGTTGTTTCAAATAATTTATTTAAAAGATTTGATTTTTTAACTTGCCTAGATAATTCCCAAATCGCTCGATCAGTTTCTAACGTTTTATTCATCGTTCCAACTAATAAGTCATAGACAGCTGACTTATCGTTACTATTAAATAACTGACTATACAACTCTTCCAAAATCCATCCAGCAGCTTGTTTAGGAGTTAATACTTCATAATGTATAACCCAAGCCGTTATAAAAAACTGTTCTAACTCTTTAACCGCTTGTAAAATTGAGTTTCTAGACTCATTTTTTGTTTTGAAAGCCGATAGCTTTTCATAATATGGTTTAAATACATTCTCTACATAATCATCAAATCTACTAATCAAATTTGGAATCAGGTTCATCATAATAGATTTATGTTCTTCATGATCATAATCCTCTTTACTTCTAGGAATGATCGACTGGTAGTAGTATCCATTTAAAGATTTTACATCTACTCTTTCTATTTGCATTTTCATTTTTTCATAACATACTTTCGTACCGTTACTCATTGCCGGCATAATAAGTGATGTAAAAAGCGGTGTTAACGGTCTAGGAAAATGAACATCATTTTGGACCCAAAATGATCTGTTCATATCATCATCTGATAATAAAAATTCATGATCTAATGTTTTATTAGTCAAGATTGAACCACTCCTTTTACAGTAGTTATCGGTCTTACTTGTAATACATTTATTTCATTTTCTTTTACGGTAAATTCAATATCTACTGGATATTGATAATAATGTTCGATTTTTTTCGTTATATTCGTAATTCTATTTATTTGGTCGAAATTCAAACTGAATGATTTTATTTCTTGTTCACTAGTTGGCGTTTCTTTTGTACCATCAGCTTGTCCTACAAGCTTAAATTCTTTTAGTCCTAATTCCTTATGTAAAATTTTATGATCGTGTTTCGAAATAATAAACAGATCAGGAGTGATAAGACCAGACACAATTGGCTCTCCTAATCCATAGCTAGCATTAATAATTATTTCATCATACGATAAGGTAACAGGGTTTATACTAAATGCCACACCTGATGTATCTGCCTGCACCATCGCCTGCACTAAAACACTAATTTTCACTTCTTTAATATCGATATTAACAGTATGTAAATATTGAAGAGCTTGATCAGACCAAACAGAAGCCCAACACTTCTTTATGCTCTTTAGTAAACGATCGAAACTTCCAATGTTTAAACATGTTTCGTATTGTCCTGCAAAAGATTGATCTTGTAAGTCCTCAGCAGATGCAGATGATCTTACGGAAACATTTATAATGTCATGTGAAAAAGTCAAATTATCGTATGCCTCTTTTATCTCTTTTTCTAAATCACTCGGTATTGTGTGGCTTTGAAACAATTCGTTTATTTTAATATAAGGGTTAGACATTGTCTTCATATAATGATTAATTTGACTTCCTAACCGGTTAGCTTTTATGAAATTCAAAAAGGCACTCGAGGAAACGATGAAGCCATTTGGAACTGATATCCCTAATTTCATCAGAGTTGACAGATTTTTTGCCTTTCCTCCTATTAATGATCTATTTTTTTCATGCCCTTCACTTAAAGGAACTATCACACAGAACTCTCCTTTCAGGAGAGGATAGGAAATTTGATGTTCATTTCCTATCCATTCCATCTATTAAGTTGTTTAAATAAACCCTACATTTTGCATATGTTTAAGCAATTTTCTAATGTAAATGGATTCGATTGTTGGATATTTAAAATCATCTAATTGTTGTAAATATTTCACTGTAAACGAAGAATCAACTTTAACATCCCAGCTAAATTTATTAGATTCTACTTCTACTAATTCGGTAATAATATTAGATAATAAATCTTTTTGTTCATCGTTTTTATATATTTCGTAAATAAACGACTTAAATTCTTCTTCATCAAGTACTTTAAGATGAATTCCTAGTGCTTCTAAAGCTGCCTTCACATCAGCCATTTTAATCGTATGATGATTAAAGATATGGAATACATTCCCACAAGATTCTTCTGTTTTTAAAATTTTAACAATCGCTTCACTACATACATCTACAGGGGTAAAATCGATTATCTGGTTTAACATATGACTTGGGATCGTCTTAAAATTCACAAGAAATTTAAACCTATTATAAAAGGCGTTTTCCTCAATATTTTCTTGGAACATTCCATCAGTATATCGCCCAGTTAAATTACCCACGCGATAAATGCTGGCTTGTAAGCCTTTTTTTCGTGCTTTATAGATTAGTGATTCTGCTTTAAATTTACTTTTAATATACTCGTTATTGAAAATATTTTGATTAATATAAAGTTTATTTTCCGTAAATTCAATTTGATGTTGATCTTTCGTACGAGTTCCCGAAACACTTATTGTTGAAATATAATGAAAAGAAATTTCATTTTTGAAAAAAAAGTCAAGCAGACGTTCCGTTCCCTTTATATTTATTTGATTAAATTCCTCTTCGTTACCGTAATGTTTGACGAGAGCAGCGGCATGAATAACTACATCTATATGGTTTCCGACTTTTTCATAATCGTCTTTTAACAAACCTAGATGTTCTTTCGTAATGTCGCCCTCCATCATTTTAATTCTATGTTGGAAATCATTCCAGTTCTCCATGAACGTCTCGTTGAAATATAGCTTCATCTTTTGTAGAAAACGTTTTTCAGCGACAGGTCCTCTTACTAAGCAATATATATTAGCATCAGTTTCGATCAATAAATCTCTAATCAAATGGATTCCAAGAAATCCAGTGGCGCCTGTTACTAAAATATTTTTCATTGCGATCATATTTCCACTAGGCATCGCCTCTGTATTATTAGGAGAAACAATATCTTTAGCTTCAAGTGAATACTCTTCTTCAGTAAAGCCTTCGACTAAATTAATTTTCTCTGCTAATCCACTTATTGTTGGAGACGTGTAAAAGTCTCTTACAGAAAGGTTCCATCCATGGAAATACATTTGAGTTAACGCTTTTAATATTGAGATCGAATGTCCGCCCAATTGGAAAAAGTCATCAGTAACCCCGATCTTATTTCCTTCAATCGCTAATACTTCTGACCAAATTTGCACTAATTGCTTTTCAACTTCGTTTCTTGGTGCGACATATTCTTGTTCATTTATAAACGTTTCTCCTTTTGGCAACGCTTTTCGATCTAGCTTGCCATTTATCGAAAGTGGCATTTTGTCCAAATGGATAAAATGAGTTGGAATCATATACTCAGGAAGTTTTTCTGCCATATAGCGATACCATTCGCGATTACTCCATTCAATATCGGCTACTATATACGCACATAAATATTGATTCCCTTCAGTATCTTCTCTATCAATTACAACTGCTTCACGAACTCCTTCACGCTGCATTAAACAATATTCGATTTCGCCGATTTCAATCCGATATCCTCTTATCTTGATTTGAAAATCTGTTCTTCCTAAATATTCGATATTCCCATCTGGCAACCACCTTACTAAATCACCAGTTTTATATAAAATTGCATTTTCTTTATAAGGATTAGCAATGAATTTCTCCTTCGTTCGTTTCTTATCATGGAGATACCCTCTTGCTAGTCCTTTTCCGGCTATGCATAATTCACCAGGAATTCCAATCGGCTGTAACTTTCCCTCGCTATTTAAAACATATACTTCTGTATTGTGCAGTGGTTTTCCAATTGGTAAAATCGATGTTTCCAAATCATCATTTAGTGAATATTCCGTCGTATAAATACACGCTTCCGTCGGACCATAAAGATTAAATAATTGAGTATGCGGCAATAACTCTCTTACTGATTTTGCTAATTTTGGCGATAATGCTTCACCAGCAATAAATAAATATTTTAACTTCGTTACTTCTTTTAATTGTTCATCAGGAATCATATCGATAAATGGCTGTAACATGGAAGGTACAAAATTGACATGTGTGACCCGCTCCTTTTGAATGACGTTAAATATTTCTAACGGATCTTTTTCCATGTCTGGTTCTAAAATAACCAATCTCCCTCCTGCAATCATCCAGCCGAATAATTCTGGAACCGATACATCAAAGATAAATGGAGTTTTTAATAAATATGCATCGTTTTCCATGATTGGAAACTTTCTTTGTAAAGTTAACAATGTATTGAGAACATTCTGATGCTCGATCATTACTCCCTTCGGGGTTCCCGTAGAACCTGATGTATAGATGACATATGCTAAATGTTCGCCATTGTTCACTCTATTCAAATTGGTTACTTCTTCTTCATCATCTTTACGATCATCGACAACGATCATATTTTCATGATAAGCACGAAGTGTTTCCTTATACTTATCTTGTGTTAATAATAAGCAACGTACGACTATCTTTCATTATCGTTTCAATTCTCTTACGAGGATGATGTGGATCAATCGGCAAGTATGCACCGCCTGCTTTTAAAATCGCTAAAACACTCTTAACCATCTCAAATGAACGATCCATGACAACACTAACTAGACTCTCAGCTTTTACGCCTTGTTTTCTTAGTTTTCTGGCAAGCTGATTTGCCTGTTCATTCAATTCTTTATATGTCATAGATCGGTCACCAAAGCGAAGTGCTTCTTGATCAGGCATTCGCTCTGCTTGTTTCTCAAATAGTTCATGCAATAAAAATTTATTTTGATGGTCATATTCTGTTTGATTGAAATCACAAAGTAACAAACTTTTTTCTTCGTCTGTTAACATCTCGATTTCAGCTAGCCTTATATGAGGCGATTTAACAATCGTTTCTAAAATCTTGATAAAGTGCTCACTTAATCGCTTGATACTTTCTTTCTTAAAGAGCTCGGTACTATATTCAAAATGGGCTTGTAAGCCTTCTTCCGTTTCTGTTAAAAATAACGAAAGGTCAAACTTAGAAACATTCGTTTCCATTTCCCACGATGAAAATTGTAATCCATCTATACTTACTTCGGAATAGCTTGATTCTTGCAATGAAAACATCGTATCAAAAAGCGGATTGCGACTAGTGTCACGCTGTACTTTAAGTTTATTTACTAACATTTCAAATGGATAATCTTGGTGTTTAAAAGCATCCAACGTCGATTGTTTTACTTCGTCGAGAAATTCGGAAAATGTTTTTTCCTTTTTAGGAAAATTCCGAAGTGCAAGGGTGTTGACAAACATTCCGATAATATTTTCTACGTCTGGATGATTTCGGCCAGAGATCGGTGACCCTACAATAATATCTTCTTGATCACTGTACTTTGCAAGCAGTATATTGTATGCAGCTAACGAAAACATAAACAGAGTAGTCCCTTTTTCAGCAGCAATTCGCTGCATTTTATTCGTTAACTCTTTTCCAATATTGACTGAAATACTATCCCCTTCATAGCCTTTTACTAAAGGCCGTTTATAATCTGTTGGCAATTGAAGCACTGGATATTCTTCTGCAAATTGATTTAACCAATATTGTTCTTGTTTTTCGATCCTTTCAGATTTCAAAAGATTATTTTGCCAAGCCGCATAGTCCTTATATTGAAATCGAAGCTCTGGCAACTCTTTTCCTTCATATAATTGAACAAATTCATTTACCATTAAGTTAATAGAGTAGCCGTCTGAAATAATATGGTGAATATCTATTAAAAATAAATATTTATTTTTTTTAAGCTTAACTAGTTTTAATCTTATTAATTGATCGTTAAGTAAATCAAATGGTCTAATAAAATTAGAAACTAAGTCAGATAATTTTTCATCCTTTAGATTCACTACATTCATTTCAATGGAAGTATCGTGATTAATCTGTTGAACAGGATTTCCATTGGATACTTTAAAAGATGTTCTTAAAGCTTCATGTCTAAGCAATAACTTTTGAAATGCAGCTTCAATGCGCTTTTCATCGAGAGGACCTTCGATAATCATCGCTTTTGGCATATTATAACTCGTTTGGTATTTATTAAATGATTGTAGCATATAAATTCTTTTTTGTGCGGAAGAAAGCGGATAATATTTACTTTCTTCTACTTTTTCGATTGAATAGATCTTTTCTCTTTCGATTTGGGAAATATATTTTGCTTGCTCGAATACTGTTGGTTGTTGAAAAATAATATGTATCGGAATAGAGATTTCAAATTCCCGATATACTCTTGATACGAACGAAGCGATTTTTAAAGAATGCATCCCTAAATTAAAAAGATTATCTAATATACCAATTTTTTTTTTTTTACTATCAATATTAAGAATTTGACTCCATATTGTAACCAATTTTTCTTCGATTTCATTGCTAGGTGCTTTATAGTTCAATTGTTCACTTATATTTTCCGTCGGTTCTGGGAGAGATTTCTTATCTATCTTTCCGTTTATCGTTAATGGAAAATGATCAACCTTAACAAAATAACTAGGGATCATGAAATCTGGGATTCTTTTTTCAAGAAATTTTCGTAATGCTGATCCATTGATTTCTTCTGATGAAATATAATATGCACATAAAAAGTTTGACCCTTTCGAATCTTTAGCGGATGTAACAACAACTTCATCAATAGATTGATGTTCCTTTAATTGATGTTCAATTTCTTTAAGTTCAATCCTAAACCCTCTAACTTTTACCTGTTCGTCGACTCTTCCTAAATATTCTATGTTCCCGTCTGGTAACCACCGTGCAAGATCACCAGTTTTATACATTAAACTGCCTTGCAAAAATGGATTAAATACAAACTTTTCAGATGTTAATTTTGGATTATTTACATATCCTTTTGCAAGAGACGCCCCCGAAATACATAATTCACCGGGTACACCAATGGGTTGCAGTTTTTGTTCTTCATCTAAAATATAAATTTGATTGTTTGCAATCGGCTTCCCTATAGAAAATTTAGAATGATACGTTAAATTGCGAAAAGCAGTTGTAACGACACTATTCTCGGTTGGCCCATATTCATTGACGATTTCTACATTTACATTTTTTCGAGAATTTTTTTTCAGCAGACTATTTGTGACTTCCTCTCCAGCTAAAGTAATAATTCTTAAACTTAATTCATCGCCATCATCGATCTCATCTAACAGACTATTATAAAGCGATGGTGTACTAATAAAATGTGTAACTTTTTTTGATTTAATTATTTTATATAAATGAGGTGGATTTTTAACATCATCATTTTTTACGAGTATTAATTGTGCACCTGAGACAAGTGGTGTAAAAAAACTCGTTACAAATCCATCAAATGAGAAAGAGAAAAGCTGAAGTGCACAATCATTTTCTGTTAGTTTGTATTCATTTTTTCTCCAGACAATGTTATTTACAATACTTTTATGTTCAATCATTACTCCTTTTGGTGTACCAGTAGTTCCAGATGTATAGATGATATAGGCTAGATCATTTTCTTCATTAACTGATGGCAAATGATCATAGTTATTTGTATTTTTATTTAATAATTCAAGATCTATTATTTCCCCATTCAAATCCAATTTACTTCTATGTTCCGTTTCCATTAACAATAAGTCTAAACCGCTATCTTGAATAATAGAGTTTTTTCGTTCTTTAGGATAATTAGGGTCGATTGGAATATAAGCACCGCCTGCTTTTAAAATACTTAATATTCCAATTGCCATTTCGATGCCTGGCTTAATGATAATCCCGACTAAAGTATTTCGGGAAACTCCCTTTTCACGTAATAAAACAGCCAATCGATTTGCTCGTCTATTAAGTTCACGATAAGTGATTTTGCTTTCATCAAATACGATCGCAACTCTGTCCGGACATTTTTGTACTTGTTCTTCTACCAATTCATGTAACAGCTTCGTATGACTAAAATTTATTGTCGTATTGTTAAAATCTTTTAGTAATTTCTCTTTTTCTATTTCTGTAACTAAATTCAAATCGCCAACCTGATGATTTGGGTTATTTGTAAGTTGATCTAATGTCATCATAAACTGCTCAGCTAAATTACAAATAAAGTCACTGCTATATAATTCTTTCTGGTAAATAATTTCTCCAGTCATGCGGCTGTCTTCATCATTTTTTTGAAAATGAAAGGCAATTTTAGCTCGCGTATTACTTTTTAATTTTTTTTCTCCCAGATTTTTAAAATTGATCACTACAGGAAAAGAATCATCCTCTGTCTTTTCGTTTAGTGTACCCATCGATTTTAATAACGACATAATAGAGAGTTTATGATTGTTAATCGCATCATTTACTGTGTTTTTTACATTTAAGAGAATCTCTTTCCACGTCATATGAGGTGATACTGTATTTCTAATTAATAATAGATCGTCTGTAGTGTTTTTTAATTCCGTTGTACCAATTAATATATCGTTATTTCGTGTATACTTTTGTAAAATAACACTAATTGTCGTAACAAAAATTAAGAAAGCACCCCAATTAGAATTGTTGCTAATTTTGTTAATTTTATTGCTGACATCTGCTGGAATTCTAAGAGGATGGTTCGCTGTTAACTCACTTTTAAATAGTCCTAAATCCGGTGGAAAACTACTAAATTCTAGATCTCCCGATAATTTTTCCACCCAGTATTGTTTCTCTTTCTCAGCATTTTCATCTACGGGTAATTCTTGTGTAATCGTATTTACTTTCATAGCATTTCCTTTCTTTTTTTATTGGCATGACCTCAGTTAAAGGCCATGCCAGTAACAGGTTAAATTAAAACGAGAACGTTAAATCCTCCGGAAATGAAATCTCCTCAGCCGTTTGATTTTTCTCGATTTTGATATTTGCAATTTTTATATTTATGTCTTGAACTACTTGTTTTGCAATCGAATCTATATTTTGTGCCATTTGTTTAATCGTTTCTTCTTTAAAAAGATTGTCCTTGTATACTAAATGCAGGTTGAAAATATCCTCACTTTTAATCGCATTAACAGTTAAATCAAATTTCGCTTTTCCGCTTTCATATGGATATTCTTTTAACTTTAGACCCGCGATGTTAGAAAAACTATGATTGATTTTATCCTCTTTATAAATAAACATCGTATTAATAATTCCTTGAGAACGAATCAAATCATGAACTTGAAGGTTTTCTAACAACATTTCATATGGATAGTCTTGATTCTCAAACGCCAACATCGTATTTTCCTTCACTTTGTATAAAAAGTCTTTAAACGTCATGTCAGCCTTTGGCTGATTGCGAATAGCTAACGTATTTACAAACATTCCCACAATATTCTCGACATCTACATGTGTTCTGCCAGCAGTTGGAGTTCCAATTATCACATCATCTGAATTGGTATACTTAGAAACTAAAATAGTGTAAAGAGTAAAAAATGTTTGAAATAAAGTTGTTTTATACTCCTTACATATTTTCATTAATCCTTTGGACGTTTCTTCATTCATTGGATAATAGAAAACCTTTCTGCCATTAGAACTAGAATTACTTCTAGGAAAATCTACCGGAATCGTATCTACTGGAATATCACCTTTATACAAATCGCGCCAATACATTTCTTGTTTTCTTAATTGCTTATTAAAATCACTGCTCTGTTGCCAAACAGCATAATCTTTATATTGCAAGGAGTTATCTGGAAGTCTTTCTCCATCATAAATTCGGATAATTTCATTTAATAAAATTTGAAGTGAAAATCCGTCGGCAACAATATGATGAACATCCAAACAAAGAATAAATTTTGCATCGCCTACTTTAAAAAGTTTAGCTCTTATTAATGGGGCTTTCTCCAAATCAAAAGGTTCTATCAACTTCTCTATATTAGTATAGATATTAGATTCTCTCATCACTTCGTATTCTAGTGAAAATGGGATCATCGAATGTACCCTTTGTACAAATTTCCCATTCAGAAAGTGAAATGAAGTACGGAACGCCTCATGCCGCTTTATGAGCTTATTTAATGTTTCCTCTAGGCGATGGATATCCAAGTCGCCTTCGATCTCTAATAACACCGGCATATTGTAGCTTGTCCCCATTTGTTTCGTTTGTTCTAGTATAAATAACCTTTGTTGTACGTATGAAAGTGGATAATATTCTTTCTTTGGAGCTTTTTCTATAGGCTTATGCATAAATTGTTCACTTTTAATAATATGAACTGCCATCGACTCGATCGTTGACATTCTAAATATTTCGCGCAAATTTATTTCTTTATTAAATTTCTCATTAATCTTTGTTAATAAAGTGATTGCATTTAACGAATGTCCGCCTAATTCAAAAAAGTCATGGGTAACCCCGATCTTATTTCCTTCAATCGCTAATACTTCTGACCAAATTTGTACTAATTGCTTTTCAACTTCGTTTCTTGGTGCGACATATTCTTGTTCATTTATAAAGGTTTCTTCTTTTGGCAGTGCTTTTCGATCTAGCTTGCCATTTGGCGATAAGGGCATTTTGTCCAGATGGATAAAATGAGCTGGAATCATATAATCTGGAAGCTTCTCTGCCATATACTGAGACCATTCTCGATTACTCCATTCGACATCAGCCACTATATATGCACATAAATATTTTCTTCCTTGATTATCTTCCCTATCAACCACAACTGCTTCACGAACTGCTTCACGCTGCATTAAACAATATTCGATTTCCCCGATTTCAACACGATTTCCTCTTATCTTGATTTGGAAATCCTTTCTTCCTAAATATTCGATATTCCCATTTGGCAGCCATCTTACTAAATCACCAGTTTTATATAAGATTGCATTTTCTTTATAAGGATTAGCGATGAACTTTTCCTTCGTTCGTTCTTGATCATAAAGATATCCTCTTGCTACTCCTTTCCCGCATATACACAATTCACCGGGAATTCCGATCGGCTGCAATTTATCTTCGTTGTTTACGATATAAACTTCTGTATTTTGCAGCGGTTTTCCAATTGGTAGAATCGAAGTTTCTAAATTATGATTATTTAACGAATATCCCGTCGTGTAAATACACGCTTCCGTCGGACCATAAAGATTAAATAATTGTGTATATGGCAAAAGTTCTTTTGCTAATTTCGCTAATTTAGGTGTTAATGCTTCTCCACCGATAAATATATATTTTAAGTTCGTTAATTCCTTTAATTGTTCATCGGCAATCATGTCGATAAATGCCTGTAACATAGAAGGCACGAAATTGACATGTGTTACCTGTTCTTTTTGGATAACGCTAAATATTTCCGCTGGATCTTTTTCCATTTCTGGTTCTAAAATGACCAACCTTCCTCCTGCAATCATCCAGCCGAATAATTCTACTACCGATGCATCAAAGATAAAAGGTGCTTTTAATAAATATGCATCTCCATCATTAATTGGAAACTTCCTCTGTAAACCTAATAATGTATTTAACACATTCCGATGCTCGATCATTACTCCCTTCGGGGTTCCCGTAGAACCTGATGTATAGATGACATATGCTAAATGTTCGCCATTGTTCACTCTATTCAAATCGGTTACTTCTTCTTCGTCGTCTTTACGATCATCAACAACGATCATATTTTCATGATAAGCACGAAGTGTTTCCTTATACTTATCTTGTGTTAATAATAAGCACGTACGACTATCTTTCATTATCGTTTCAATTCTCTTACGAGGATGATGTGGATCAATCGGCAAGTATGCACCGCCTGCTTTTAAAATCGCTAAAACACTCTTAACCATCTCAAACGAACGATCCATGACAACACTAACTAGACTCTCAGCTTTTACGCCTTGTTTTCTTAGTTTTCTGGCAAGCTGATTTGCCTGTTCGTTCAATTCTTTATATGTCATAGATCGGTCACCAAAGCGAAGTGCTTCTTGATCAGGTATTCGCTCTGCTTGTTTCTCAAATAGTTCATGCAATAAAAATTTATTTTGATGATCATATTCTGTTTGATTGAAATCATAAAGTAACAAATTTTTTTCTTCGTCTGTTAACATCTCGATTTCAGCTAGCCTTATATGAGGCGATTTAACAATCGTTTCTAAAATCTTGATAAAGTGCTCACTTAATCGTTCGATACTTTCTTTCTTAAAGAGCCCAGTACTGTATTCAAATTGGGCTTGTAAGCCTTCTTCTGTTTCTGTTAAATATAACGAAAGATCAAACTTAGAAACATTCGTTTCCATTTCCCACGGTGAAAATTGTAATCCATCTATACTTACTTCGGAATTGCTTGATTGTTGCAAAGTAAACATCGTATCAAAAAGCGGATTGCGACTAGTGTCACGCGGTACATTTAATTTTTTTACTAGCATTTCAAACGGATAATCTTGATGTTCAAAAGCATCCAATGTCGATTGTTTTACCTCTTCGAGAAATTCAGAGAATGTCTTTTCCTTTTTAGGAAAATTCCGAAGTGCAAGCGTATTGACAAACATTCCGATAATATTTTCTACGTCTGGATGATTTCGGCCAGAGATCGGTGACCCTACAATAATATCTTCTTGATCACTATACTTTGCAAGCAGTATATTGTATGCAGCTAACGATAGCATAAACAGAGTAGTCCCTTTTTCAGCAGCGATTCGCCGCATTTTATTCATTAACTCTTTTCCAATTTTGACTGAAATACTATCCCCTTCATAGCCTTTTACTAAAGGCCGTTTATAATCTGTTGGCAATTGAAGCACTGGATATTCTTCTGCAAATTGATTTAACCAATATTGTTCTTGTCTTTGGACCTTTTCAGATTCCAAAAAGTTATTTTGCCAAGCCGCATAGTCCTTATATTGAATTTGAAGCTCGGGCAATTCTTTTCCTTCATATAATTGGACAAAGTCTTCTATCATTAAGTCAACTGAGTAACCGTCTGAAATAATATGGTGAATATCTATTAAAAATAAATATTTATTTTTTTCAAATTCTATGAGCATTACTCTAAAAAGTGGTGTACTTTCTAAGTGAAACGGTTTGATAAAATGAGAAAAAATGATAGGCAATTCTCTTTCTGAAGCCTTTAAAAATTCAATTTTATAGTTTATTTTTTCGTTAATTATTTGTTTTGCCTCAAAATCTATATACTGAAAAGAAGTTCTAAGCGACTCATGTCTTTGAACAAGTGAATGAAAAGCTTGTTCAAAGCGAGATTTGTCTAATGATCCTTTAATAACAAACGCCCCTGAAATATTGTAATTCACACTGCTTTCATCCAATTTAGCGATGGCTAACAGTCTGTTTTGTGCAGGTGAGGTAGCGTAAAACTGTTGTTTGTTTAAAGGTTTTATTGGATCATATTTCGATTTTTGAACGGTCTGTATATCATCTGCAAGGCTTTTAATATTAGGTGTTTGGAACAGTTTTTTTATCGGTATTTCTACATGAAGCTCCTTGAAAATTTTTGCAGCTACTATTGTAGCTTTTAACGAGTGACCCCCTAATTTAAAGAAATCATCCTCTATACCAATATCCTCTTCTTTTATTTCTAATACATCGGACCATATTTTCACAAGAGACTTTTCTATTAAATTCCTTGGTTTTTTATAAGCTGTACTTCTTGAGAAATTTGGTTTAGGTAGTGCATGATAATCTAACTTTCCATTAACTGTAGTTGGAAACTTATCTAAAGCTATAAAATCCGTCGGGATCATAAACTCTGGTAAATGCTCTCTTAAATATTCTTCTAGTTGTACCGCAGAAAGATCACTTTTAGAAATATAATACACACATAGTACATCATGATCTTCTGTATTGCTTTGTTTAGTGACGATAGCTTCTTGAATATGATGATGATTTAGTAATGTTTTCTCTATTTCCTCTAACTCGATTCGATATCCTCTTATATTCACCTGGCCACCAATTCTACCAATAAACTCAATTGTTCCATCGTGCATCCATCTTCCGATATCACCTGTTTTATACATCTTTTCACCAGGAATAAATGGATTGTCTACAAAATGATCATTCGTCAACTCTGGTTCATTTAAATACCCTTTTGATAATCCTTTTCCAGAGATATAGATCTCACCCGGAACTCCTATAGGTAGTAGCTTCCTTTTACTGTTAAGGATATATATATTCTTATCTTGAATAGGCCGTCCGATTAATATTTTCCCTGTCTCTTCTTTTTTTATTTTATGGAATGTAGCACATACAGTTGCTTCTGTAGGACCATATGTATTGTACACAGTTGAATAGGATAATAGGTTTGAAATATGTTCTTTTCTTAACACATCTCCCCCCCTAATAAATATCCTCATACTATTTAGGTTTTGTTGTTTGTTAAATTCATTTAAAATTAATGGAGAACTGCTTACAATAGAAACACTTTGTTTTTCAATCAATTCTACTAGACACGGGATATCCATTAATTCTTCTTTTTGCGGAACTACTAATCTTCCACCTACTAAAAGTATTGGAAATAATTGTTCAATAGATGCATCAAATGCAAACGATGAATGTAATAAAACAGAGTCTTCATTGTTCACCTGAAATTCATTAATAAAACAGTTAATATAATGAACTGCACTTTTATGATCAATACATACTCCCTTTGGCTTTCCTGTTGATCCAGATGTATAAATGATATATGCTGTATCCTCTGGATTCGTTATCGTTAAATTTGTTGATTCCCCCGTATAAATTTCATTATGATCTAGCATTACGACTTCATGACTGTAATCTAAATCTTCCAGTTGGTGTTTTAGCATTGATGAAGAAAGTAATACTTTTATCGCGCTATCGTTAATCATTAAATTAATTCTTTTAGCCGGATATAAAGGATCGATAGGCACATATGCAGCACCAGCTTTTAAAATAGAAAGGATTCCGATGATCATTTCAATTGAAGGATCGACCATTATTCCAACATAATCATTTTGCTTTACACCTAAGCTTTGTAATTTTCGCGCTAATTGGTTTGCTTTTACGTTAATCTCTTCATATGTTACTTCGTTATCCTTGAAAATGACCGCGGTCTGTTTAGGATGATCGCTGACAGCTTTTTGAAACAATTGGTGTATAGTAGTTTGATGATTAGATTGAATCCCTGTTGGATGATTAAACTGATATAAAATTTGATTTTTTTCGTCTTCAGTCATTAACTCAACTGCCGCTACTTTCTCATTAATATTTTCGCAAAAATGGGCTAAAGCAACGACGATTTGTTGAAAAAACCTCTTGATTGTCGCGCGCTTGTATAGGTCTCCACGATAACGAACGGTTGACGTTAATTCAAGCTCAGTAAAATGAAAGGAAATCATTAAATCGTGATCTAGCGTATTGTTTATAACATTGTGGTGTAAATTATCAAATACCAATAGCAACTTAAATAATGAATCCATTGAATGAGAATTTTTTAATAGTTTAACTAATTCCTCATAAGGAAAATTTTGATGCTCATTTGCTTCTTTAACTGATTGCTGAACTTGAGAAAGTAATTCCTTCCAAGTCATATCGTCGTTTATGTTACTTCTAATGACGAGCTTATCATTTAAATAATCTCCATCATGTTTTTGTTTAAAAACAGGAACCCCTATTACAACATCTTCATCGGTTGAATATTGATATAAAGCTGCATTAATCGCTGTAGAAACGATTAAAAATGTTCCAAGTTCTGAACCGTTAGCAATTGTATGAATTTTCCTAAAAATTGTATCTGGTATTTTTAATTGTATTGCCTCAGCAATTGGTTCGTCTTGCTCGCTGTAAATATGATCTCTAGGCAACGTGCTTGATGAAAAGTGACCTGATAGCTTTTCTTTCCAGTAGTCCTTTTCTTTTTGATATTTACCGCTATTTAATAATACTTGTTTCGAAAAACCCATTCTTTTTCCCCCTTAAAATTAATAGTGGGAGGGCTTCATTCCCCCACCGATAGTAGTTGAACAAGGGGTCTCTACACAGCATCCCCACCCTCATGATTCTTTTATTTTTCCAAGATTTAAGGTGGGGATTTTACTGCTTTTTACCTAGGATTAACGAAAATCTTCAAGGAATTCCCCCTTAACTATTAAAGGTAAATTCAATATCCTCCATATTTATAGGCTTTAATTCTTCAACCTGATGCTCTAATTGAATATCTGCTAAGCGTAAATACGGATTGTCGATTATTGTTTTTAATACCTTTAAAAAGTCAGCCGCCACTTGTTTAATTGTTTCCTGCTTAAATAAATAAATATTATACTCAAATGTAAAGATAAAGTTTTCCTCTAGTTCTTCCGTTTCTAGACTCAAGTCAAACTTAGAAGTATTTCTTTTTAATGGGTATTTTTCTATTTGTAATCCATCAAGACTAATTTCATGATTACTCATTTTCAAATCGAACATGGTATTAAATAATGGATTTTGATTTTCCGCTTGCTCAATCTTCATTTCATCGAGCAGCTCCTCAAATGGATAATCCTGATTTTCATATGCATCAAGAATAGATTCATTTAATTCTGCTAAATAATTTACAAATGTTTTTTCCTTTTCCGGAAAACTTCGAATAGCTAACGTATTTACAAACATCCCAATTAAATTTTCCACATCAGGATGTTGTCTTCCTGCAGTTGGGGTGCCAACGACAACGTCTGTTTGACCAGTATATTTAGATAAGAGAACGTTATAAACAGCAAATAATATTGAGTATAACGTTTTATCTAGTTGTGCCCTCAGTGAACGCAGTGCTGCAGAAGTCTGTTTATTAACAACAATTGAGAATGTATCACCTTCAAATGTTAAAGTATTAGGTCTAGTAAAATCATATGGTAAATTTAACGGCGCTACTTCTTTATAAAAGACTTCTTTCCAATACATTGCTTGTCTATTCATTTTTTCTGTATTCAATAAGTTGTTTTTCCAAATGGCATAATCTTTGTATTGAATCTCTAGCTTTGGTAGTGTCTTATCTTGATAAAATGCAACAAAATCGCGAATTAATATGTCTAATGAAACTCCATCTGCAATGATATGATGCATATCGAATAGCAATAAATACTTGTTCTCTTTAAGATTAACTAACTTCACTCTAAATAAAGGGGCTTCACTTAAATCAAAAGTAGTGATAAATTGTTCAATCAGTAGGTCAACTTCATGCTCTGATCCGTCCTCTTCCTCTATTGTGATATTTTTGTGTTCGTGGATAACTTGAGCAAATTCACCATTCTGATAGGTAAAACTTGTTCTTAATGATTCATGTCTATTTACAAGTTGCTGTAAGCTGCTCTGAAATTTTTTCTTATTTAGCTCTCCCTTTATAAGTAACGCTTCTGTCAGATGGTAACTTGTTTCCAATTGATTTACCTGTTCAAGTAAATACAAGCGTTTTTGTGAAGAAGTAAGCGGATAATATTCCCTCTCTTTGGCAACTTCTATCTTGGAATACTTCTCTTTATTTCTATCGTGAATTAATATTTCTGCTTGTTCCTTTATCGTTGGAGAGTGGAAAATATCCTTCAATGACAATTGAACGTCAAATTCTTCATAAACTTTAGAGATGATGGATATAGCTTTAAGGGAATGACCGCCCAATTCAAAAAAGCTGTCTGTCATACTAATTCTTTGTTCGTCTATACCAAGGAAATCAGCCCATAGTTTTGTTAATCTTTTCTCAATATCATTTCTCGGGCCTACATAGTTCGTACTCTTCGTGACATTTTTTTGTTTCTGTAAAGCCTTTCGATCCACTTTCCCACTTGCATTTAATGGAATACGATCAATATGAACAAAAGCAGATGGCAACATATAATCTGGTAACATCTTCAACAAATAGTTACGCAGTTTTAAATTAGGAATCGGTTCGGTTGCAACATAATACGCATATAGTTCTTTAGAGCCGTTTTCGTCATCCACGGCCATTACAACTGCATCCGTTATTTTTTCATGTGATGTTAAATTCGCCTCTATTTCTCCGATTTCAACTCGATTACCCCGTATTTTTACTTGATCATCTGTTCTTCCCATATATTCAATATTGCCATCAAGTAAATATCGCCCTATATCACCTGTTCGATACATTTTTGTTCCAGGAATAAATGGGTTTTCGATAAATTTTTCCGCTGTAAGTTCTTTTCGATTTAAATATCCTCTGGCTAGCCCAATTCCAGCGATAAATATTTCACCTTCAACTCCGACAGGTTGTATTTGATATTGCTTATTCAATACATACAAACAAATATTAGAAATAGGTTTGCCAATTGGGACACTTGATAAATGACGATTTACTTCATCACAGTCATAGTAAGATACATCAATAGTCGCTTCCGTTGGTCCATATAAATTTGTTAATCTCGTTCCAAACTGTTGCTGAATATTTTCATGAAACGCTTTAACATGGGGGCTTAAAAGTGCTTCACCACTAGTAAATATTTGCTTTAAACTGCTCAGATCATAGGATTGTTGATACTTTTTCAAATGATCTAAAAACATCGTGAACATAGATGGTACAAAATGCATAACTGTAATTTTGTATTTCTCAATTGCTTCACAAATCATGACTGGTTCTTTTTCTCCGTTTGGTTGAAGTAAGTACACTTTTGAACCATATAACGACCACCATAATAATTCCCATACGGATACATCAAATGTAAATGGCGTTTTTTGCATAATAATGTCCGCTTCTGTTAATGGATACTTGCTTTGCATCCAATGAATTCTATTTACAAGTGATCGATGTTCGATCATAACTCCCTTAGGTTTTCCAGTTGAACCAGACGTATAAATAACATAAGCGAGATTTGTAGGTTTTGTAATATGATTAAGATTTGTGTCGTCTAGTTGCTTGATGTTGCTATCATTTATATCAACTGTTAATCCTGTGAAGAGATTATGTTGCTTAAAGTTTCGTTGAGTTAATAAAATTTTCAAATTACTATTTTGAATCATGTATTTTATTCTTTCAGCAGGTGCATTTGGATCAATTGGTAAATATGCTGCACCCGCTTTTAAAATCCCTAAAATCCCAATGATCATTTCTACTGACCGTTCTAACATCATTCCAACAATGCTATCAGGTGATACCCCATTTGATCTTAAATAACGTGCAACTTGATTAGCCCGTTGATTTAATTCTTTATATGTTAAAGATGTATGATTATCGAATACCGCAATATGATTTGGAGTACGGACTACCTGTTCCTCAAATAGTTCATGGTATGCCTTAGATGTATCGATATCTTGCTTTGTGTTATTCCATTCATAAATGTGCCTTTTTTGCTCCTCTTTTGTTAACAGTTGTATATCAGCTAGTTTTATCGTTGTTTCGGCAATTACTTGATGAACAATTTCCTTAAAATATTTTGCCATTCTTTGAATTGTATCTTCATTAAATAGCGCCGTACTATATTCGATTTTCATTTCAAGCTTTTCCGCTTTTTCTTTTGCTTCAAAACTTAAGTCAAACTTGATATCCTTATGATTTACGTTAATAGGATTAATAGTTAAATCTTTCACTGTTAATGAATCATAGCCCGTCTCTTGCATCGTAAACATTGTATTAAATAAAGGAGATTTACTTCTATCAAAGCTTAGATCCAGTTTATTGATTAAATTTTCGAAAGGATACTCTTGGTTTTCATAAGACTTTAATAAGTTTTCTTTAACATGGGCTAAAAATTCTTTAAATGTCTTCTTTGAATGAGGATAGCTTCTTATGGCTAATGTGTTTACAAACATTCCAATTACATTTTTTATTTCATTATTTTTCCTTCCAATTACAGGGATACCGACAGTAACATCTTCCTGATCACTATACTTGGATAACATTATGTTATATAAAGCAAAGACAACCATAAATAAAGTCGCTTCCTGGTCTCTTGCAATCTTTTTTAAACCTAAAACATCTTCACGATCAATTACGAATGTTAGCTGATCCCCTTTATATGAAGGAATTGATGGTCTTGCTCGATCAATTGGAAGATTTAAATAAGGAACTTCATCAGAAAACACTTCTAACCAATAGGCTTCCTGTTTTTTCATTTCGTCTGAAAGCAAATATTGTTCTTGCCAATGTGAGAAATCTTTATATTGAACTTCAAGTGACGGTAAACTCTTTCCTTCATAAATCGTAATAAAATCTTCTATTAGAATTTTTATAGAAGTTCCATCAGAGATCATATGATGCATATCAACAAATAACAAACTTTTGTTCTTCTGCACATGGATTAAATAAACACGTAATAAAGGTGCAGCAGATAGATCAAAAGGTTGAATGAACGAATTTATCAGTTCCATTGGATCACGGTCTAATAAATCTATAGATGTTACATTGAAATTTACGTTGCGATGAATTTCTTGCATCGGAATACCATCTATTATTTTAAAAGATGTCCGAAATGCTTCATGTCTTTCAATGATTTGTTGGAAAATCTTATTTATTTCGTTTTTGTTTATTGCACCGTTTATTTCGAAAACTCCTGGCATATTATAATTCGTCGTATTACTCGTTTGATTAATAATAAATAATCGTTTTTGTGATGTGGAAGCAGGATAATATTTTTTATTTTCTACAGGTGTTATTTTTACTTGTTTTTTTCTTACTAATGTTTCTATATGTTCAGCTAATTTTTTTATCGTTGTATATTGAAAAATATCTTTCACATTTAAATGAACGTGAAATTCTCTTTGTACACTCGTCAAAAGTTCAATAGCTTTTAACGAATGACCACCTAAGTCTAAAAAATGATCATTAATTCCTATTTCTTGCGGCTTTTTATTAAAAAGATTGGCCCAAATGTTAGTTAACATGATTTCGGTTTCATTTCTTGGGGCAACATAAACAGACTTTACAGCATGATCGGAAAATGGAAGCGGTAATTTCTTTCGATCCACTTTACCATTTGGTGTTAATGGCATTTGTTTTAATGGGAAAAAATAAGTTGGAATCATTGCATTTGGTAAATTAAAACTTAAGTATTCCCTTAATTCCCCTAAATCTATTTGTTCTTCAGCGACATAATATGCACAAAGATGTTGTTCACCATTATGTTGTTTCACTAAAACGACAGCTTCTTTAATTTTTGGATGACTAGCTACTTGATTTTGAACTTCACCCAGTTCCATCCGTACTCCGCGTATTTTTACTTGATCATCATTTCTTCCAATAAGCTCCAATTCACCGTTAGGCAACCATCTTGCTAAATCACCTGATTTATACATTTTTAAGTTTGAGTCAAATGGATTTTTTACAAACTTAGATAATGAGAGTTCTTGATTTGAGAGGTAACCGTTTGCAATTCCTTCACCTGAAATGCATAGTTCACCAGTAATCCCTATTGGTTGCAGTTGTTCGTTCTTGTTCAAAATATATACTTTTTTGTTTGCAATCGGTTTTCCAACAGTGATCGGTTCAGTATCTGAATTAATTTCTTTTACAGTTAACCAAACTGTCGTTTCAGTTGGTCCATAAATATTGTAAACTTTAGCATTTGTTATTTGTTTAAGTTTTTGAACTAAACTGTTTGTTAGCGTCTCTCCCCCGACCAATACTGTTTGTAACTTTTCAAAAGTCTGATCATTTTCATCATTCAATAATAGCTGTAATCGTGATGGCGTCAATTGAATGACATCTATATGATGTTGTTGAATTAAATCCTTTATATTTGCAGCATTTTGTCTTTGCTCTTCATCCGCAATAACAACAACCATGCCTAAAGTTAATGGAAGAAAAGATTCCACTACAAAAGGATCAAATGACATAGAAGTAAGTGATAAAATGGTGTGATCTGGTGCAAATTCAACAGCACGAGTAAAACCGTGAATAAAATTATGTAACGATTGATGATCGATACAAATTCCTTTCGGTCTACCAGTTGATCCTGATGTATACATAATATATACTGAATGATCAACTTTGCCTAAATTCGGCAAATTTTCCACATTTTCTTGATCAATTCTTGAATCTGCTACATCGATTTTTCTTCCAGCAAACTCGACATCGTTTATCGTTGAACTTGATAATAATAGACTAATGGAACTATTTTGAATCATGTAAGTAATTCTGCCCTTAGGATAACTTGGATCTATCGGTATATACGTCCCTCCCGCTTTAAGAACAGCAAAAATAGCTACCATCATGTCGATTGAGCGGTCAATCATCACACCAACGCGTGTTAACGGTTGAACACCGTTTCGTTGTAAAAACCGTGCAAGTTGATTTGCTTTATTATTGAGTTGTTGATAAGTTAATTTTTGATTGCCAAATACAATTGCAGTCTTGTTAGGCGTTCTCTTTACTTGTTCTTCAAATAACTGATGAATTGCTTTAGTTCTTGAATAATCAGATTTTTCCCCACTAAATTCAGTTAACAGCTTCTGCTCCTCATCTGCTGGAATTACCTCTATTTCAAATACCCTTTTATTACTGTTATGCAATACATGTAAGATTGTTTGTACCATTCGATTAAAATGGGTTTCGATTTCCCTTTCCGTAAATAGATCCGTCAAATAATCAAAATCAAGCATTAACTCATTTTTTTTTTCTCGATCATTGACATGAATACTTAATGAATTAATTTCATGTCCTGAAAAATGCCATTCCGTCTCATACTGTCCTCTTATTTCTTCATTTTTGCTAATATGAAGCTTTGAATTTTGGTATGATAATGAAATATCGAATAATCTTTCGATGAGATTGTTTTTCTCTCTAAGTTTTCTAGTTAATAAATCAAAAGGGTATTGCTGATTTCTTAACAGAGACATTTGCTTATGCTTCATTTGTTCAAAAAAGTCAGTAACCTTTAGATCATCGTTTAACTCCACATAAAATGGCATTGTACTTGTGAACATCCCAAACGTTTCACGTTCTTTAACATTAAATCTATTTAAAATTGTTGTACCTAAAACAAATTGATTACGATCAGTTATTCTTTTTAAATAAATGGATAGTATGGAAATAAAAAATGTAAATATAGAGATTTCTTGATCCTTACAAAACTGATAAATATTTGACGTAATTTCTGAAGATAGTTTGAATGTTTTTCGATTTGCATTAGTACTTCTAAAAGCTAATCTGCTCTCTTTTAGATGAATTGGTTCAGGTATGTCAATTAGTTCATTTATCCAAAATGTTTCATTTTCAATAAATCTGTTTGATTTTATATAATTATTTTCACGGGTAATAAAATCAATATAAGAATGATCCTTTTGCGTACTAATCTCTTTTCCTTTACATAAATCGGTATAGTATTTCATCATTTTATTTGCCATTAAATGAATGGACCATGCATCAGCAATGGCATGATGAATTTTCGCAAATATTCCACTTTCATTAGCGCCGTTTTTAAAGAGAATAAAATCAAACAAATCGGAATTCAATAATGTAAATGGTTTACTAGTTTCTAGAGCCACCCATTCCTTAAACGTGCAATTTAACTTTTGTAAATCTATTTGTTTAAATTTTTTCTCGTGAAATGGTGAAATATATTGTCTTACACCATCGCTATCCTCAATTAACCGGAAACGTATAGAATCATTTTTTAGTATAAACAAGTTGATAGCTTGTTCCATTTTTTGAAAGTCTAACAAACCTTTGAATTTAATTGTTCCAACTAAATTCGATATTGGAGAAGTTTGAACAAACTTTTCCGTTTCCCAAATCCTTTTTTGCGGATGCGATAAAGGATACTTTCGTTCAACCATATGTTCGTCCTCCTCGTATCAATTAATGGTTAATCACTTTCTCTCCATTTTATAAATTTTATAATTAACAAAATCGAAAATAAGCTAAATAATATTAATACGACTAAATCCTGTGTGACCGTAACTGACCACTCACCTTGAAATAATGATCTCAATGCTTCTGATAAATATGTTGTTGGTAAAAGGTAAGAAATATACTGGATCAATAAAGGCAATGATGTAATTTCAACCATTACCGGACTCATAAATGTAATAAACATCATCGCAACTTGTCCGCAAATGGCTGCCACTTGTGGTGTTTTTGCCCAAAAACCAATCAAAACACCTACCCCAACACAACTTAATATGCCAAAAAGTATGATCGGAATTAGCCCTATATGAAATTTAAAAGTGATACCGTACATATATTGTCCTATTACAGTCAAGATCAATATTGAGGGTATCGCAGATAAAACACCCTTTAATAAAACAGACAAGATAAAAGTTATTTTAGAAATGGGTAAAGATGCATAATAAATAAAATGTCCTTGGTTTTTTTCATGCGAAATATCTTGTGCCACACTAGTGAGCCCCATCAGTACAATAGCAAATACAATATTTCCAACTATAATTCTAGTAATTGTTTCTATAGATGCATCTTGATTGAAAACTTTTAAAAAAAATAAAGCGGCGAGGGGAAACATAGACGCCATAAATACAATCAAATACCATGTATCCCTAATAATTCCCCATTGAATTCGTGCTAAAATATAAAAATCAACAAAATTTTTATATAATCTTCGATTTATTTTTGACTTTTTATCTGGAACTTCGTAAGCATAAGATTTTGTATTCATTATTAGTCTCTTTCCTCATAGTGTAAATAAACGTCTTCAAGACTTGGTGGTATAATTCTGTATTCTTCACACTTAACCATTTCTAGATACTCAATTATTTCACCGATTACACTTGTTAATTTTTCTTTTTGGATCAACACTCTGAAACGATTTTCAGTTAATGATTGGATCTCACCATATTTCGATAAATTAGCTTGATGGATATCATTTTCTCCAAATACAGAAGTTATTTCTAATTTATAGCGTTGATCGACTAATTGCTTTAATCGCCCTACATAATCAATTGCTAACACTTTCCCTTGATTAATTACTGCCACACGATCTACTATCTTCTCGGCTTCTAAAAGATTGTGCGTGACTAAAATAATGGTTGTGCCTTCTTCGCGATTTTTCTTTTGCAACAAATTCCAAATTAAATTTCTCTTTAAAGGATCCAAATCATTTGTTGGCTCATCTAAGATAAGGACTGGTAATTTTCCCGTTAGACAAGCTGCAAAGCCAACCATTCTTTTTTGACCGCCCGATAAATTCTTTACATACATATTTCTTAATTCGTCTAGCCCTAATGTCTGAAGGAGTTCTTCCGTTTCATTTTTTGCCGCTTGTTTTCGAATGCCTCTTAATCTTGCAGTAAAATAAATAGCTTCATAAACTTTTAATTTATGTAAGGCAAATGTCTCTTGAGAATAATATGCAACATTGTTCATAACGAAATAACTATCTTTTAAAACGTCTTGATCGTACAAATAAATAGTCCCGCTTGTAGGCTTTATTTGTCCTACCATTTGTTTGATTAATGTTGATTTTCCAGCACCATTAGGCCCCAATAATCCAAAAATTTCTCCTTGGCGTATACTAAAGGAAATATTTGAGTTTGCGACTTTTTTTCCTTTTTTAAATTCTTTATAAATAGAATCGATACGATATACTTCCTTCTTTAGCTGATCCATTTACACCACACTATTTGCTATTTCTTGATGGATAATTTTCTTGATGTTATTATTTTCATCCATTATTGCTATATTGCAACGAAAGTCTTCTAACTCATCTTCATGTACTAGTGCATACGATATGATGATCACTACATCACCTTTTTGCACAAGCCTTGCAGCAGCACCATTTAAACATATTTCCTTTTCCCCAGGATTACCCGGAATAACATATGTCTCGAAACGAGCGCCATTATTATTATTGACGATTTGCACTTTTTCATTAGGCATAATCCCAAGGGAATCAATAATTTCACGGTCTATCGTAATACTTCCAACATAATTCAAGTTTGACTCCGTAACTCGTGCACCATGAATTTTTGATTTCATCAACGTTCTATACATTTTTACTCTCCAATCTACTTATTTCGTATTTAAACTTCTCCAGCCAACTTTTTGAAAATTAACGTACAATTATTTCCGCCAAAGCCAAATGAATTTGAAACGATTACTTTTAAATCTTTTTTTCTGGAGCTTCCAACAATATCTACATCTACCTTAGGATCTTTAGCCTGCAAGTTTACTGATGGTGGTATGGTGTTTTTCTCCATCGCAAGTAAACAAATTACTGCTTCTATTGCTCCACTCGCACCTAAAGTATGACCAATAGCTCCCTTAATTGAACTTATTGGTGGAATTTGCTCCTGTCCCCTGAATAGTCGTTTAATTCCATTTATTTCCGCAAGATCTCCAGCTTGCGTACCTGTTCCGTGTGCATTTATGTAATCAATTTCTTCAACTGTGACGCCAGCATCCTCTAGAGCATTCTCAATCGTTCTTTCTATTTGTGAGCCGTCAACTACTGGCATTAACATGTGATAAGCGTCACATGTCATGCTATATCCTTTAACTTCCCCATAAATCGTTGCTCCTCTTTGTAAAGCATGATCTAAAGATTCTAGAATTAAAACTGCCGCACCCTCTCCGATGATAAATCCCTTACGTTCTGAGGAAAATGGCTGACAAGGTTCATTATTCGGTGCCATGACTCGCATGTTATCAAAGCCGGAGTAGATTAATCCATCAGTGGGTGAATCCGCACCTCCAGCCATCATGATATCTGCCTTTCCTGAAGCGATTGTATCAAAAGCTAAACCAATAGCATGATTACCAGATGCACAAGCTGTTGAAACGGTCATATTTGGACCTTGTGCATGATACTTAATTGCCAAATATCCTGATAAAGAATTGATGGTTGCAGCTGGAATATAATTTGGTGTAATTTTTCGATTATTATATTGATGTAAGTTAATTAATTGCTGACCGGTAAGAACAACAGCACCTGCTCCAGTTCCCATAATAACCCCAAATTTAGTCGGTTCAACCTCATTATTGTTTATTTTTGACATTGTTAGTGCTTCTTCTGCACAGCTATACGCTAGCTGAACAGTACGGTCAATTTTCTTGTCGTTAATTGCTTTTAAATTAAGATTATCTTCCTGGACAATAGCTGCGTGTTTTGTCCGAAAATCACCATATTTAGTAATTCGTTCTGGTAAAGGGGAATAGCCGCTTTTATTACTGCATATCCCATCCCATGTATCTATTGTCTTGCCTAAACTAGTAATCGTACTAAATCCTGTTATAACAACTCTTTGTTTCATTTTGTTAGCTCTTTTTCATCTACGTTATTAGCTACGAAGTTGATTACATCTTTTACAGTTTTAAGTGATAACAATTCTTCATCTGTTACTGTACGATCAATTCTTTGTTCTAAATAAAATGCTAAGTCTACTAAATCTAGCGATGTTAATCCTAAATCATTTTTTATGTTCATATCTTCACGAACATTTTCATTCCCAAGGTTTTCCTTTAAATAATTTAATACCTCATGACTAATATTGGCCAAAATGAAATACCCCCAATTTTGAAAATATTGACTTAAAAGAGAGAAAATTCGTTGAATAGATGAAAATCCTTCTAATAGTAATTTAAATCTAAATTTAAACTTATCAAAATTATTATTTAGATTAAATAGAAAATTAGAACTATTCCTTCGACATTTACCGACATCATTTGTAATAATCAATAAACACTTTGACTCATTTTATTTTTTACCTATTACTGTTATCCATTGTTAAAAACATAAGATTTATTGAATATTTATGATAAAAGACTATCTAACTAATAAAATTCATTGAAAAATATATATATAATAACTAGTCGTAGTAAATCACCAAGAAAATGACATGTTTTGACGATTTTGGTCTAAAAAAAAATAAAATTCAAGAAAAAAATAAAAAATAATTTAAGTTATCAATACTTTTATACTCTATAGAAGGGATTTAATATAAAAGTATTAATACTTTTACTCGTTCGTTATAATAGTAGAAATGGTACTTTTCCCAACCTTTTCTTTGTTGTTAGTCATTTTTTTTGGAAATGAGGAAGAAATGCGGTGGATATGAAAAATTTGATGGGTGGTGGCTCCTTCTTTTTATTTAAGTTATGATAAATAGGTGATAATGGCAGCTTAATTGGAGTGAAAATGATGTTATGTAATTGTAAGCAATTAAAAAGTATAAAATTAGAAGCTGATATAGGTGCCGAGCCAATTTGGTGCCTTGAATGCGGTTATAATTTAGATTTAGACGGATTACGGATTACAGATGATTTATTAAGAGAGATTGAGCATTGGTCATCTATTTATGGCGAATGGATTGACTGGGATTCAGATACATTAAAGCCGAATGCCAGCGAGTTAGAATACAAACACAACTCAATCGGTGAAAACCTAGCGAACAAACTAGCTGCACAATTGAATGGAAAATATAAAATTAAGTTTTCACCTTCGAGTATAGCAAGAAAGTATTTGGAGCATTTCCGGGAGCTTCGTTCTAAATAATCAATCTCGCCATTTTGAATACGAGATTGAAGACTGTTGACAACGAACTCATGAACGCTTGTGCTAGATCGTTTCCTTCTTGTGCAGTAACGAGACTGAACAAGCGTTTTTAAGCAGTCTTTTGAGGATAATCTTGAGGGGAATGAGTAAAGAAACAGTTAAGGGCCAAAACTTTCTTGCTTCAGTTTTAATCAAATGAAACGGATAAAACGTTTAACTGCTAAGGCTGTTCTAAGGAACAGATGAAGTTTTTTTTACTTTTTCGACGTTTAAATTCATTTTCTCTAGCTGATCTCTTAATTTGAATCCGTATCCAGAAAGATAGAGATCATCTTTTATCTTTATACTGTTGCCATCATGAAACAAAAACTCATAATCTGACATTTCTCCTTCATCCGCCTCATAATAAATGATTTTTTCCACTTCATCCCAAGTGTAAATATGATCTTTCATTGAAAATAGAGGTGCATATGAAAGTGAATCTTCTGATAACAATGTATAAGCTTGAGAAGCAGTGAAAAAGGTAATCCCACTAAATAAAATACAACAAATACTTAACAATATTGCAACTTTACTATTACGCATTAAAAAGAGCAGCAATGGAGATAAAAATAAAAGTAACAAACCGACTGCATAGACCGGGTAAGCCTCCGTGGGTACGTACACGTGCCAAATTCCTTTTTTATAATGGATAAGATCAACGATTGTTTGGGGAACAAACCCTAACAATAACGGTGAAGCAATTGCGATCATAACCGCAATGGCTAAAAAAATATGCCGAGTCTCATAATATTTCATCATTTCTCCCCCTGAAAAAATTTTTAAAGACAGCCAACCCCCACCTATTTTGAAGTGAGGGTATTTATGCAGTTAAATTTTTATATTTCTTCAGCACAACATGACCAATCGTCATAACAACAAAGCTTGAAATGAAGAGCACGATGCTTCCTGGCATAAAGTTAATATGTGGATTGTTATGAGCAGTTGAAACTTCACCGTTTATGATTTTGACAATATTAAAATAAGTAAAAGGTGACAAATGTGCAACTTCAGACAAAGCTTCAATGCTTAATACATATCCAGAAGCTGATAGTAATATGACAATCATAAAAACACCCAATTGATTTTTAATAAATAAAGAACAAAAAGTCGATAAGATAATTAAAAACAATAAAACGATAAGAAATAAAACGATACATTTTACTAAATAATGACCTAATGGCGTGAAGTGAAAACCCATTCCTTGTACATAAGTCCCATTGTAGTTCGCGGAATTAGCCAAGCTTTGGCTATCATAAACTAATATCGGATAATACCAATCGCCAAATCGGTCAAAGATTGTCCCTATTAAAAGAACGCTTGCGAAAATGACGGTACTGGAGAGTAGGACAACAATGAATGAACTCAACACTTTCCCATGAAAAATATGGCGCAACGAAAGCGGCTGTGACATTAAAAAACGAAGTGTTGACTTCTTTCCAGTATCAGTCGCTAAACCTCCTCCTAATAATAAGAAGAATAAGATCATCGGCACGAAATAGAAATATTGATTAAAGTATAAGTAAAGCGAAAACAGTCCGCTGCTATCAACTTTTCGATTCGCTTCCTCCCATTCTTTTTGGTAAAAAGCATGAGCTTCGTCCCAGTAGTGAAATATTGTAACGATAAATTCTCCTGAAAATACTGGCTGAACATGATGCTTCAATAACCACTTCTTTTCTTCCATGCTAGCAACGATGGCCATTTTCCCAATATCTTTTTTTAAGTCTTCACTCCTAAAGATGCCAGTATCTAGTTCTTCGTTTGCAAATTGATTTTCGAATAGTTGATATTCATATAAAGGAGTCCAATCCCCTTTTTCATAAGCTGAAAAATGGCTGCTTTATTTTTAGCCTGCTTCTCTTGAACGAAAGCAAGTGCTTTTTCGTAATCGTCCTTAAGCTCTTCTGATATAGAAGCAATTGAATTTTTTAAAATCGTCATAAGCTCTTCTGCTTGATCCGCTTTTAACTTACTAATATATGCTTGTTCTTTATCCTTCGCCTCTTAAAAAATAAAGACATATCCTATCGAAATGAATAGTAAAAGCAGGAGATGAACTTGTTTTAATAACCGTTTCTGTTTCATTTTTCTCCATTCAAATATAATAAAATTCCACAATATCGAAAATCTTTTTTGCGTATTCCCACGATGAAATGGCTTCTCCTTATCAGTAAAATAAAATAAATCTGTTTCTTTCTCACGCAAAACAATCGCTAAAGTTAATAAAATAAAGCTCCATCCGAAAGCTGAAAGGAGAGATAACCACATTTGGCTACTTGATGTTTGTGCAATTAATTGCAACAGGCGAAAAGATTGAAATGGATTTAACGGGCTTTGCAATAATGGATACGTATCTGTGACAATAAACCCGAGAAATAGTGTCGCACTAATAAGCATTAATGCACTAAAAGAATTTTTTAACACCATGCTAAATAGGAAGACGAAACTAAAAACAAAAGCACTGGCTCCCATAAACATGAGGGCTGTTCTCAATAAATAAATAAAGGTGGAAATAAGGGTAATCGTTTCTCCTGTCTCAATCAACTGTGGATACTTAAGATTTATACTGTAATCTGCGAAAAGGAACGGAGTCAGTACTCCTAAAGCAATCACGAACAAAAAAAATATGAAAAGCACGATAAGCAAGCTGGCATATTTTGCTACAAATTGTCGCCATTTAGGAATTGGCTGTGTTCTGAGCGTCAGCCATGTACGCTGTTCTCGTTCAGCTGTAATCGTATTTCCGAAGAGAAGCAATAAAATTAACATTCCAAACATGCTAAAAAGAAGCTCAATGCTTTGTTTTAACACAAGAGCAGGAGATAGCGGGTACTTTTCATCATCATAAGCGAGATGATGTGTGATCAGCCACTCACTTTTCTGAATTGCTTTTTCTCGCTCGATTCCCTTTAACACTTCGAATTGACCACCATACTTTTCAAACTGCTGTAAATTATGCAAAAATTGTTGTTCATGGTTTGGAATTTCGCTCCATCTTTTATGATTAATCGCAACTTCCCAATGTACTAAGGCAACTCCCATATCTTGTACGTGCTCGAATTGCTTAGTTTGCAATTCGTTGAGACCGTTTTCATTTCGGAGCATTTCTAAATTTTCTTTTATTCGATTTACCTCTGAAAATAGCGGATTGAGTTTTCCAAGAGCATTTTGAACCCTTAACGTTTGTTGAGAAACATTTTATTGGAAAATAAAACCAATCCCGAAAAGAACGATTAAAAACAACCAAATCAATTTTTTTTGGCGCCATAACTTCTTCATTTCAAATTGAGTTAATTTCATCATGTATCTTCCTTATGCCCGAAAATCTTTTGATAACGGTCTTCTGAACCGAGCATTTTTTTCTCGATATCTAATATGGTCATTTGTTGTTGATCTAACATTCGGAATATTTTGCTGATCGAACAGTCCTTTGCAGAGAGAATTAATTTACGATCCACGATTTTTACTGGAATATTTGCTTTTTCCAACGCATATTGTGCCTTCTCGAGATGATTTACAGTCAATTGATAACAAATTTTCTCGTGTTGAGGAATCTCTTCTTTTATTAATCTACCATTTTTCAGAAATAAAATATGCGATGTAATGAGATCAATTTCTAGCAATTGATGTGACGATAATATGATCGTCGTTCCATTTGCTAGTAATTCTAATAAAAGCTTCCGTACTTTTATTGCACTAGTAGGATCAAGTCCATTTAAGGGTTCATCTAAAATTAATAATTTCGGCTGATTTAAAAGTGCCATCGTTAATAATAGATGCTGCTTCATACCGAGAGAATAATTTCCTACTTTTTTATGGAGATAACTCGTTATCCCGATACGTTCAGCAGTATCGATCATTTGCTGTTTCGGTATTTTTTGTACATCACCGATAAATTGACAATGATCATATCCAGTCAAATAATCATAGAGTACAGAATTGTCTTGCATAAAAGAAACCTCTTTAAAAATTTCCGGATCTTTGTTGCTTTTATTTAAAATAAAAATTTCACCTTTGTCGGCAGTCAATAGGTTCGTAATGATGCTAAGAAGTGTCGATTTACCCGAACCATTCGGTCCAATTAAAGCAACAATTTTTGGTGTTTCAATTTCAAAAGTAATGTCATTTAATACTTTTTCCTTTCCATATGATTTATGTACTTGATTAACTGATAAAATCATATTGATGTCCTCCAAAAGAAACTCTTAATATTTAAGGCGGAAAAGATCATTAAGCCTGGGTAGAAATGTTCATCTTGTTTTTAGAAGAGGATTTCTTTACAAGTTAAAATATTTTTGACGCATTATCTTTTTCCATTTTTCCCATTTTTAAAAAATTTCTTCTTTCTCCCTTTTTATTTCACCACCCTCAGACACTCTACCTCTGAATGTTTTTCCTTCTTTTATTAACGTATATTTAAGGTGGAGAAATTCAAGTTATAGCCGCAGTTTTTGAATTATACTTGCAAATATCTATTTTTCAACTCATTTCACATCTTTATTTCATTATGTATCGATGCTTATTCAAGCATACCCTCTTACCTTTATCTATACTTATTAAGGCTTTACACCTTTCTGACATATATACATTACAGCTTTATGTACTACTCAAATATCAACAAAACATGAGTCCCTATTGATCTCTATTGATAAATATTCTTCATTATTAACCAGCCTGATTGGATTTAAATTTCTCCCTTCCATCATTTATTCCATAAAAAAAGATAGCAATTGATCAAACGATCCTTCTCTCCTGCTCTCGGTAAATTTATCCCCTTTTTCCACATCTATAGTCGTAAACAATCTTCTAGTCGGATCATTCCTTCAACAGCATGTTCAATTTCACTCACTTATTCTAGGTGGTTTTCAATGTTTGTTGAATGGCTTCAATGCCGGTATAAATCTCACGGGCATGTAAGATTTTAATGGCTTCTTTAACTTTTCGTGGAAAATTTATGTATAAGAGTATTTTTTTTACATTTATATTAATAGTAAATATAAATTCTACTACTTTCAAAGGGTTTTTAACCTTTTTGTGTAGAAAATAGCGTTACCCATGAAATAATTCACGCAATTAAAATGGTATACAATTCTTCATGATCATCTTAGTAACTAGATCAATAATAGATAGCCTTCTAATAAAATAAGTGTGATCTTTCCTTAAATGGTTCGTTTTCCAAATGAGCTTTTAGGAGTAGAACATTCGAAGAACTTTAAAAGTTTATAGTATTGACGAGAATAAGGCTTTTACAGCAGAAAAATATAAATATTTTTAGTTAATCACTAAGAAGATAAAGTTGTAACCCATTTTGTTCTTTTTATCTGAACTTTTTTCGTATTTTAGAGAAGTGATATTGCTTAAAAGAAACGATATTTGATTTTTAAATGTTAAGAAAATGCCCTTTATCTATTGAAGCAAGATAAAGGGCGTTACATTTTCCTCTTTAGCGCAGTGCGGTTTTCAAGTAGTTTTTTAACTGTGTTTGCAGTTCGATTTTTTTTATTTTTCCGCTTGATGTAATTGGAAATTCATTCAGAAATACGATATGATCTGGTATTTTGTAATTTGCTACTCTATTTTGCAAATAAAGTTTAATAGACTCTTCATTTTCTTGGCATCGTTGTTTTAATTTAAGAGCGGCGCAGGAAACTTCACCTAATACCGTATCTGGCAAACCGACGATCGCTGCTTCAAGAACGCTAGGGTGCTTATATAATAATTCCTCGATTTCTCGTGGATAAATGTTATAGCCTCCGCGGATAATCATTTCTTTTTTCCGTCCTATAATTCGAATATAACCATTTTCGTCGATTGTGCCAAGATCTCCTGTACGATACCAGCCTTCTTGATCCAACGCTTCTAGCGTTTGCTCTTGCATTTCGTAATAACCTTTCATGATTCCGGGACCTTTACAAACAATTTCGCCCACTTCGTTTGCACCTAAAGTGTTGCCTTGCTCATTAATAATTTTTATTTCTACTTCGGGTGCGACTGTTCCGACTGTTTGTGCCCTCAAATCATCAGGATCATCAAAACTTGTGAACGTAACTGCGGATGATGTTTCCGTTGCCCCGTAAGCAACGATCACTTCGCACCCCATATCTTTACGAATGGCTTTAATCACTTCTTCAGGACAAGGAGCTGCAGCAATTATTCCAGTGCGTAACGTAGAAAGGTTTGTCTCCTTCAGGGCTTGATGATTAAGTTCTAAAATAAACATTGTCGGCACTCCGTGATGTACAGTCACACGTTCTGTTTCAATTAAATGAAGTGCATTTTCTGGCTTATAGCTTTCCATTAATACTAATTTCGATCCAGCTACTACTGCAGAAAGGATGCTTGGGACCATTCCGAAAATGTGGAATACAGGAACAGGGACAAGAAATACATCTTCACTGTTGCACCGGAGCCATTCGGCAACCATTATGGCAACGCTTACAAAGTTTCTATGAGTCAGCATGGCTCCTTTCGGTTTGCCAGTAGTTCCAGATGTATATAAAATTGCGAACACATCGTCCTGCGGAGTTATTATCTCTTCAACGGCAGATTGTTGTTTGCCGATTGCCAACAATTGTCCGAATGAATTAAAACCAGTTTTGTGAAACCTTACTGTAAAAATTTGCTGAAGTGATTCATTTTCGTCTGAAATAAATGGCTGTAGTAGATGAAGATGGTTAAACTCTTCAATCACAAATGCGGCTTTCGCTTTTGAATTTTTCACAATATATTCAAGCTCTTCTGAACGATAACGAGTATTGGCCGGGATCATAATCGCACCTAGCTTTGCTAGTGAAAAATAAATGACGACAAATTCCATCCAGCCGGGAACACAGACAATGATTTTATCACCTTTCTGTATTCCATGCTGCTTTAGGGCTGTAGCAAGTTGATCAACTTGCTCTTTCAACTCACTATAAGTAATGCGCTTCTTTCCATCATAAACAGCTTCTTTATTTGGAAAAAGATGATACGAACGATCTAAAACTTGAAAAACTGTTAACTCGTTAGTCATATCTGCCCTCCGCCTTTCTTAAAAATGTTCCTAAATAGCTCATATTACTTATCTGCTATTATTTTGTATGAATAGAAAACTAAATATTTTGAATACTCCCCCAAATATATTATACTGCCCCAAACTGAAAATAAATACGTATATCATGTAGGAAGACAAAGTGCCTTTCTCCTAAGTTTTGCGGATTTTAATAATATAAATCATATAATTTAAAAGCGATCATTATGTTTAAACGATGTTCGGAACAACTAATATCTACGTTTAACAGTGTTTGAATTTTTTCAAGGCGATATTGTAAAGTACTCCGATGAATAAACAATTTTTTAGACGTTTCCTTCAAATTTCCATTATAAGACAAGAATGTTCGTAAAGTATGAAATAAGTCCATGCTTTTACCGTCAGTATAACTTAACAAAGGTCCTAAATGTTTTTTGACAAATATTTTAACTAATTGAGTATCTTTTAACTGGTGAAGGAGAGTGTAGACGCCTAGTTCTTCGAAAAGTGCGTAACCTTTATCAAGGAAGTGAGAAGATATTACTTTCATTGCCTGTACAGCTTCACGATAACTATGATAATAATCAACGAGTTGCACTGTTTTCCTCCCTATCCCTAAGTAAACATTTCCTTCTGTTTCATTAAAACCCATCCATTTTTTTATATCTTTATAGAGACGGTTCCAGAATAGATCTGGTGTTGTCGTTTCTTGATCAACAGGGAGAATTAACACTAATTCCTCTCCTTTTGAGGCGGTCTGTATATAGGGTGCATAATTAGATAGATGAACCTTTAGACGTTCCCAATACAATGGCTTTTCAGCTTCGATTTCAAAAAAACTTGTTTTCTTCTCATCTTTTAAACTTATTTTTAAAAATGCTACTCTATGTGGCTTAAACAAATTCCATTGGAAAATATTCGCATATTGAATGATCGTTTCTTGATCCTCTATCTGTTCAACGAGCAACTTATTAATAAACGTATCTTTTACCTGTGCTTTCGCATCAAATACCAATTTCTTTTTAAGGAACTGTAGAGAATAAATATTTAAAGCAATATCGATTCCAAGCTTGAAAAAGTCATCTGACTGATTAGGGTGAATCTTTACGATAAGATACCCTAATACATCTCGATTATCAATGACTGACCAAACTGAGAATGTATTCTTTTCAACTTCTAACTGATAAGAGTCTCTTTTTTTAATCGGAGGGAGCAGACTCATTTTATCAATAAGAGAAGTGAATGTACTCGGATCCATCCCATTTAAATATTTTCCTAACGGTCTTAAAAAGCGATCAAGGACGATAATCGAAGTTGTAAAAATCTTGCCGATAATTTCACTGATCCCATCGAAGCTTTCTTGTTCGACCGTTTTTTTCACTAGTTTCTGTTGATAGTTTAACAGCTTTTGAAGAAACTGTTTTTGGTTGCGTTCATTCTGATAAAGCTGAGCATTTTCAATCATAACTGCTATATGGTTTGAGATGAGCTCAAGTGTTTCTAAATCACTTTTCGTAAAAAAGTTCGGCTCCTCTTTTTCAACGTGCAAAACACCAATAATCTTTAAATTAATTACGATCGGAACTGTTAAATGATTGCCTCCCGGTTTTTCAAGCCATGGAAAGTAATGTTCCAATACATATGTATTTTCCACTTTTATAAACTCTGGGTATGAAATTTTTTGATACGAGGGGTGCTGTAAAATAAAACAACTTTCTTCTTCCTTATATAGATACAGGCAGCTTGCATCAGCTTGAGTAATGTTCGCGGCTTTTTTTGCTAAGCTTTCAGTTATCTTTTCTATCGGGGAATTGACCATTAAATTCGGGGTGAAGAAACCCGTCTCAATCATTTTCTGTTTTTGTGCTTCTTTTTGTTTAATAAGATTAATTGCAACCGCAACGCTATTTCCAAATTCAAGAAAAACAGAATCCATCTCCATATATAGTTCAATTTCTTTTTTAAAACCGATAATACAGACACCAAAGCTCATTCCATTATCAATAATTGGGACTGTAAACCACGTCTTTAATTTCTCTTGCTTTAACAGTAAAGTTAACACACAATCTTGTTTTTCTAGTTGAGTATACGTCAAACTTTTTTCTAACATGTCGTGACTACAGTTTTTTATCGGCAGCGGAAAGAATTGTTTGAACAAAGAAGAAGCATTGTTTAAAGCACCGTGTATTAATTGATCTCCTTCTTTTAATAAAATAAAAACACTATCACAAGGGAGTTCTTCTTTGAAAGAGTTAATTAAGAAATGAAACGTTTCCTCTCTAGTATTAAATTTCACTAAATTTCTAGCCGTAATCCGAAGATGGTGATCAATTCTTCTCATTAATCGCTCTTTTTTATTCACATCTTTACACTTCCTTTCTATATGATTTAGCTGCTCTATAAATATAGATAGTAAAAGTTATTTCGCCAATGTTGATTAAAATCCCTGTCATTCGAGTTGAACCTTACCTTGATTTAGCTACTTTAAAGGTAAAAAAGCTGTTTCAAAAAACAGCTTTTTCTTGAGCTTGTAGACAAAGTCATAATTTGACACAGACTCGTTTAGAAACACTTGTCAGTAGGTGCGAGCAACGAGACGGAAGCAAATAGAACATACGATTCAGGAGCTTATAACGAAGCTAACAATCCGAGCGTTTATTAACAGTCTGAACGTTGTTTAAAAAACAGCCTTTTCCCTGGAAATATACTTTTCCGATGCAATTACTGTATCAGCAATCCTTCGTTTTAAATCGACGATATTTTCGGGACATTTCATGATAAGCTGACTTGCCATCTTAGAAAATGTATCTTCTGCCCGTATATGATGGGAAATGTTTAACGCTTTAAGCCCGATTAATTGAGATGTTTCATAGACAAATAATTTCGTATAGTCAATTTTTTGACGAACATGTTCTTGCGTGGAAGTTTTTATTGCCTTTTCTGTTCTTAAAATGACACTTTCGATTGCATATATACTAATGACTACATCAGTAATGAATGCAGCTACTTCTTGTTCAATGTTAAAATGATGCAGAGCATTTTCCTGCACATTGAATATCGTTGAATGATAGAGCTTTTTCATCTGCTGAAGGAGCATTCTTTCTTCCCGCAGCAGACCGTCTGCATCATTTTCTTTTTGCGTTGCCTGCATGTACTCTTTTAATAATGTTGACGCAATTAAGATTCGATTGATTTCATTTGTCCCTTCAAAGATTCGGTTGATTCGCGAATCACGATACAGTGTCTCGACTTCATATTCTGCCATATATCCGTATCCACCGTGAATTTGCACCGCTTCATCAACGACAAAATCTAATATTTCAGTCGACATGATTTTATTAATTGAACATTCAACAACATACTGGGCAATTGTTTCAGCAAAATGAGCGCCTGTCTTTTTCATGTTTTCAAATCCTGTCTGTATTGCCCCTGCTGTTCGATAAATGACACTTTCATTTGCATATATTTTTGTCGCCATAGTGGCAATTTTATCTTTTATTAAGTTAAAATTCGATAATAGCCGTCCGAACTGTTTTCGTTCATTTGCGTATTTTACTGCAAGTTCGAGCGAACGCTTTGCTGTTCCTAATGAGGACGCGGCGATTTTATGACGGCCAATATTTAAAACATTAAATGCGATCACATGTCCACGACCGACTTCACCGATAATATTATCTGCTGGTACTTTTACGTTATCTAAAATAAGTGAGCGTGTAGACGAACCATTTAGCCCCATTTTCTTCTCTTCAGTACTAGTTGTCACACCCTCGTAGTCTTTCTCAACGATAAAAGCGGTAAATTTTTCTCCATTCACTTTTGCATATACGATAAATACGTCTGCAAACGCTGAATTTGTAATCCATTGCTTTTCACCATTTAAGACATAATATGTGCCGCATGTTGATAAAACCGCTTTTGTCTTTATACTCATTGCATCCGTTCCAGAGGAAGGCTCTGTCAAGGCGTACGCGGCGATCATTTCACCTGCTAAAATACGTGGCAAGTAGATTTGCTTTTGTTTTTCTGTGCCAAAATAAGCGATCGGTAACGCACCAATGCCAGTCTGTCCGCCAAAAGTAATTGAAAATGAGCGGCCAAGAGCCATTATTTCTGAAATGATTGCCGCGCTTACTTTACCTAGGTCAAGTCCTCCATCTTCCTCTGGAATATCTGCACTAATTAAGCCGAGATCACCTGCTTCTTTCATAAGCCGTATCGTCTCCGAAAATTGTTGCTTTTCAATTTTCTCTAGTGCGGGCATCACTTTATGATTGATAAATTTCATCGTGGTATCAGCAAGCATTTTATGTTCTTCATGAAAATCTTCTGGTGTAAATATTTCCTCTGGCAACATGTCATCAAATAAAAAATGCTTATTTCGCATCGTATTTTCACTTCCTTTTTTTGCTTATTGCTGAAACGGTTAAAAAATTGTAAAAGCCTCAGACTGTTTGTTAACTCTTACTAGTTAGAAAGCTCATATGCTTTACGATGTGTGTAGGCAACAACAGTCTAAGTCTTTGATTGCTGTTTTATTTTGTTACAGCCTTTCCCATATCGCAGCAATTCCTTGCCCTCCACCGATGCAAAGTGCAGCAGCGCCGTACTTTTTATTTCTGCGTTGAAGTTCATATATAAGTGAAAGTGTGATCCGTCCACCGCTTGCGCCTAGTGGATGTCCAAGTGCAACCGCTCCGCCATTGACGTTTCCAATTTCAGGGTCAAAATTGAGCTCTTTTTGACATGCTAAATACTGTGCTGCAAATGCCTCATTAATTTCAATTAAATCGAGGTCTTTTAATGTTAAACCTGCTTTTCTTAATGCTTCACGGATCGCTGGGGCAGGACCAATCCCCATTATTTTCGGCTCTACCCCAACTACTGCATAGGAAACGAGTCGTGCAATTGGAGTTAAATTATTTTTTATCGCATATTCACTAGATGTTAATACAGTCATTGCTGCACCATCATTTATACCGCTCGCATTACCCGCTGTTACGACACCGTTCTTTTTAAAACGTGCTGGAAGTTTTGCTAATTTTTCGAGTGATGTCAAACGAGGGTGCTCATCACGGTTGACGATTTTTTCTTCACTTTTTACTTTGATGATGACAGGGACAATTTCTTTTTCAAACAGACCATTTTCCATTGCTGCTAATGCTCGTGTTTGACTGCGGAACGCAAACTGATCGATTTCTTCACGAGAAATATGATATTTTTCCGCAAGATTTTCCGCGGTAATGGACATCGTACAATCGCCATATGAGTCATAAAGAGCTGCCCATAAATAATCTTCCATTTGTCCATGACCAAGCGGGGTGCCCCAGCGTGCGCCGCGGATAACATGTGGTATTTGACTCATATTTTCAGTCCCGCCTGCTAAAACGACTTTATGATGACCGAGCATAATCGAGTCCGCACCTGTGGTAAGTGCCTGAAGACCTGAACCGCACAAGCGATTAACAGTAAGACCTGACGACTCCTTCCGTGCCCCCGCCTTTAAACCAATATGGCGTCCAATATAAATCGCATCAGAACTTGACTGAATGACGTTGCCGACTATTGTTTCATCTATTTGTTCAGGATCGATATTTGATCGCTTAATGGCTTCTTTTGCTGCAGCCACCCCTAAATCAATCGCAGAAATACTTTTCAAACTGCCGCCAAATTCTCCAAAAGCGGTTCGTGCTCCTTCAATTAGTACCACATCTGTATTTTTCATGTTCATTCGCTCCTATCTCCCAACATATACTGGTTTTCGTTTTTCAACGAACGCCTGTAAACCCTCTTTCCGATCTTCTGTTGAAAATGCATTAACGAAGCATGCACTTTCAATCGTCAAACCAGACTCAATATCAGTATTGCCGCCAGCATTAACAGCTGTTTTTATCATTTGCAAGGCGATAGGCGGTTTGCTCGCTAATTTCTTTGCCCAATCTTTTGCGGTTGATAAGACTTCGTCAGCTGGAACTACTTTATTAACAATGTGCAAACTTAATGCTCGCTGTGCATCAAACATCTCTCCAAAATAGAGAAGCTCTTTTGCAATTCCTTGACCGACAATTTTTTGTAACCGTTGTGTCCCGCCTCCGCCTGGAATAATCCCTAGACCAACTTCAGGAAACGCAAATTTCGCCTTGTCCGAGCTTATTCTTAAATCACAAGCTAAAGCAAGTTCAAGCCCTCCGCCAAGCGCAAGACCATTTATTGCTGCGATAACAGGTTTCGTTAAAGTTTCGATTTTTGTAAAAACAGTCCGGGAGATTTTATTCATTTTATGAACACCTGCAAGATCAAGATTAGCCATTTCATTTATATCTGCACCCGCAACAAATGCTTTCTCGCCGCTGCCAGTAAGTACGACTGCCCGCACTTCATCATTTACTTCAAGTTCAGCAAATAATGCTAATAATTCTTGAAAAACTTGCGTATTTAACGGATTGACAGGAGGTCGATTAAGCGTCACAATCGCTACCTTATCTTCAAATTTATATTGCAAAAACGCATCATTCATGATTTTTCATTCCTCCATTATTAATCGTAGTCGTAAAAACCTGCACCTGTTTTTTTCCCATGCCTGCCGGATCTAACTAACTGTTTGAGAAGAAGCGGCGGTGCAAAACGATTCTCATTCAATTCTGCTTTAAAATATTCCATGACGTAATAACCAATATCAACACCCGCAAAATCTTGCAGTTCAAAAGGGCCCATCGGATAGTTTAAGCCGAGTTTCACTGCCTTATCGATATCCTCCGCTGTCGCCACACCTTCTTCAAGTAGCTTGATTGCTTCGATAAACTGTGGAATCATGATCCGATTGACGATAAATCCCGGAGTATCTTTCTTTACTTCTACTGCTTCTTTATTTAACTGTTTGGAAAACGTTTTCAATTCTTCAACTGTTTCGTCACTTGTTTGAAAACCGCGTACAACTTCAACGAGTTTCATTATTTGAGCAGGATTAAAAAAATGCATGCCCGCAACCCGTTCTGGACGTTTCGTCGCAGCTGCAATTTCCGTAATAGACATTGAGGATGTATTTGTCGCTAAAATGACACCTTCTTTTACAATTTGGTCAAGTTTTTAAAATACTTCCTTTTTTAACTCAAGATCTTCAATAACAGCTTCAATGACGATATCCGCATCTTCTAGCTGTTCAAGATTCGTTGTCATGTTAATACGCTCAAGTGTTTTTTGTTTTTCCTCAGGCGTCATTTTCCCTCGAGACACACTTTTTTCCATAAACTGATCGATTCGTTTTATAGCATTTTCCAAAAAACAATTTTCAATATCATGTAAAATCACCGTAAATCCATTCATCGCCACGACGTTTGCAATACCTGAACCCATTGATCCTGCGCCTACAATTCCAACTGTCCGAACAGACATTTCGTCATCTCCCTATTTATTTTAATATTAAATATTTTCTGTAAATAAATTATAACGTTACCATCTTTATGATTGTACCTACATAATGAAGGAAAAAATGCTGTTTTTTTCGTTAAAAAGCGGATAAATAAAAAACAACAGCGAATTTTCCTACTGTTGTTTTAAAAGTGGGAGCTGATAATAGCCATTTAGATGATAGGACATGCTTTATGAAGAGTATGAAGCTGTATCTTTGCTTCGTTGATTACACTAGCAATGATTTTCTCCACTGATTGAATTTCATTAATTAAACCAATTGTTTGTCCTAATGAAATCACCCCAGCATCAATATCCCCATTATGAATTAACTGTTTGTATGATTTTCCGCTAATATAAGGATAAAGCTCTTCAAATGAACAATCATTACCTTCCATTGCGACAACTTGTAGAGCAGTGTTAGTTTTCATCACTCTCATCGGCTTTTGCAAAGAACGTTTGACGATGACAGTGTCGGTTTCATTTAAATGGAGTAAATGTTTTTTCACTTTTTCATTTAGTGGATTTTCCTTTGCCAACAAAAATCTTGTCCCCATTTGGATTCCTTGTGCTCCAAGAGCTAAAGCTGCCACAAGAGACTTCCCAGTGCTAAAGCCGCCTGCGGCAATGACGGGAATGCTTACTTCTTGAACTGCTCTTTGAATAAGAGTCAAGCTAGAAATATCATCTAAGCCTGGATGTCCCCCACATTCATATCCAACTACAACTACAGCATCACATCCTATTATTTCCGCCTTTTTTTCAAATCGAACTGTTGGAACGACATGTGTAACGATAATTCCTGCTCTTTTTAATTTTTCCATATAAGGCTCTGGATTTTGACCGGATGTAAAAACGATTGGCACTTCTTCCTCGATTACAGCTTCTACAAACCGATCCATAGGTTGACGAATTCCTATTGTAATGTTAGCTCCAAAAGGTTTATCGGTCTGTTTACGAACATTGCGAATAGCTGTTCTGAATTCCTGCTTATTTTCATAACTTCCCGCTGTTAATAATCCAAGAGCACCAGCATTAGATACAGCTGTAACAAGCGTTTCTTTCCCTAGTTCTTGTAAACCGCCTTGAATAATAGGATGTTCAATTCCGAATAAACTCGTTATTCCGGTTCTAAACAAAATTGTCACCTTCCTTATGATAATATGTAAAAAAGATAAATAACCGCAGTGTATAAAAAAATCATTAAAATTGCAAAAGGAGCATTCCAGCGAATAAGATCAGGAATGTTCACTTTTAATAATTGTGCTGTAATGATATTTACCGGAGTTGTTGGTGAAATTAATGTCGACAATGACCAAGAACACGTTAATGTTAAAGCAAACATTAAATGAGAAAAGCCAAACTCTAACGGATTCACACTAGATAAAAAAGCACTGATCGTTACAATTTGATGGATGCCTGCTAAGGCGAATAGCATCGTGATTATCAACATAAACAGAATGACTAAAATGATCGTCTTGTTTGCTAAAAACATAAATAACTTTTGTACATGTTGACCTAAAGGTGTCATCGAAAGGGTTTCACTAAAAAATCCAGCAGTTAAAAACAAAACAACTTCATTAGCTCTTTTTGGTAAAACATTCATCGAAAATTGATGAAATTGTAATAAAATTTCTTTTACTTTCCTTAAAAAAAAACACCATCCAAAAGTAATTAAAACAACAATCATTGTAATGACTATGCTCATATTCGTATTCACAAATCTTTCTATACTTAAAACAATGACAACTAATAAGAAAAAGACAACCGCTAATTCTTTTACCTTTTTGCGATTTATATTGTGAAGTACACGCGGACGATGTTGAAAAGATATCTTATCTTTTTCACGATAACGAAATAGTAAATTTGCAGCAATTAACTGGATCGTCCCCAATATGAAACTATAAAAAATAAAATTTGCTACAGACAAATTTAATGTAAATAAAATGAGGAATACTGACGCAAAAAATGGCGACCATGTAATGACTGATGTAAATCCTCTTACATAAACTCTACCTAAAAACTCCTTCGGAATATGAGCCTTTTCAATAATAGAGTGCACAACTGAAATAGAACCTAAATTAACAATCGAACCTAAAACAAAAATGGTGGACGAAATCCATAAAAAAAGCAAGCTCTTCTTTTCAGTAAATCGGATAAGAAATTTCATCATTTCTTGATTGTATTGACCAATGCTTAATGGAATCGCCAATACTGGAACAAAAATAATTAAAATGACTAACGACATGTTTTTTGTAAACATTGGTGTCCATATCGAAAACGGTTTGGCAGTCCAAATCATCACAGTCATTCCGATTAGCAGCATTAATAATGAAAATATACGAGGTAAACCTGACGTAATAGGTAAACAAAGTAAAATAACAACAAAGGATAAAAATCCTACGTAAATAAAATAAGAATCAAATAAAATGAAATAGTTTAGCAGGAAAGTAAAAACTAACAGCAAAAGCAACACATTCATTACTTTTTCGTATATGAACAAATCATATCTCTTCCTTATTGTTTTTTTAATAACATGCTATGTTATAAAACTCGAAACTCGTTCATTTATTTACTCATTTTCCTTTTAACGATATACAAAGGGGAAAGCAAACGAACTATCTTTCTCACTTCGTATCGTTAAAAGGAACGAATGAGTCTAAAATAACAATATTGCTTAACATAGCTAATTAAAAAGATCGGATCGTTTCCTGCTAGAATGCTATTCACTTATGGCAAGCTTTCGCCCCAGCTTATTATTCCATCTAACGCAACGATGCCTTTCCCCTCTTTTAGAACAACTACAGGATTAATATCAAGCTCCTTTAATAAAGCTCCTTGACGATAGGCAAAATTTGCTACATGTGACAAAGCTTCAGCAAAGGCATTAATGTCAGCCGGATCTCTCCCTCTCGTCCCAGTTAAGATCGGATATCCTTTTAAACTCTTAATCATTTCTAATGCAGTTTCTTTACCGAATGGGGCTTTTCGTAAGGAGATATCTTTCAAAACTTCAATAAAAACTCCCCCAAATCCGCACGCTACAATTGGACCGAAAGTGGGATCGTGTTTTATTCCAATAAACATTTCAATTCCATCTTCAGTTAACATTTCTTCTAGTAATATTCCTTCTATTTTTGCTTCCGGCGAATAACGTTGTGCATTTTCGATTAATTCATAAAAGGAATTGATTGCTTCCTGTTTTGTTTCAATTCCGACCTTAACAGCTTTCGCATCTGTTTTATGCAAAATATTTTGTGAGATCACCTTCATCACTACAGGAAATGTAAAGCTGTTTAAAACCGATTGTAATTGTTGCTCAGATTGTACAACTACGCCTCTCGGAATGTTAAAATGTAAGTTTTTTAACATAGGTTTCACTTTTTCTTCTGTCCAAACATTTTGTGGATCGTCTAGCAATATTTGCGAAGCTGTCACCGTTTGATCTTTAGAACGTCTAATATATTTCGAGTGTTTCACTAGCATAGAAATTGCCTGTATCGTTTGTGAAGGAGTTTGATATACAGGGATTCCTGCATTTTGTAAAATATTTAATCCCCCGCCAACAATATCTTTCCTTCCAGTAAGAGTGACGATAATCGGTTTCTCTGTTTTTTTATCTAGCTCGATAATATCTTGACACACTTTTTCCCCTAATTTTCCGCCTAGCGTAGTAGCCACAACGACTAAATCACACTCTTCTGCTTCCACAAGCGCTTCGATTGTATCACTTAAAATAGATTTGTTATTTAAAGCTTGTAAAGTAATATCAATCGGATTCAAAGATGAACCAAAGGAAGGAATAATACCCTCAATCATTTCTTTTGTTTTCGAAGATAATTCGGCCATTTCTAATTCATATTCCTCACTCAAATCAGCCATAGCAATGCCCGATGCACCTGAAGTAGTAACAACAGCAATTTTTGATCCTGAAGCATACTTTTTTCGCGAAAAAATCTTCATTGCATCGATCATATCGTTCATGTCACGAACCGAAATTGCACCGTATTGCTCTGCCACTGCTTCATATACATCTGATGAACCAGCTATCGATGCTGTATGAGATAACGCTGCTTTTTGCCCTAGTTGAGAGCGGCCTGATTTTAAAATAATGACAGGCTTCCTCTTTTCTTTTGCACGTTTCAAAATATCGATAAATTGTTCTCCATCAGGAATACTTTCTAAATAAGCTGCAAGCACATCTGTTTTTTCATCATTTAACATCTCAACAAGAAAGTCTAAAGTCGAAATATCAACTTGATTTCCAGTGTTTGCAATGTAGGAAAATCCTATCTTTTCTTCTTGAGCAAGACCAAAAACAGAGTAACCAAATGCACCGCTTTGAGAAGCGAGCGCAACATTTCCAGAAAGAAACGTTTGCGCCTCAAACGATGTAGCAAATCCCATCGGAATTTGTTCTAAAACATTTAGACATCCTACACAGTTAGGGCCAATTAGTCGAATATCGGCTTTTTGGGCAATTTGTAAAACCTCTTGCTGCAGTTTCTCTCCCGTAGATCCAAGCTCAGCAAAGCCGGCTCCGAACAAAACAGCGTATTGAATTTTTTTCTCAGCGCATTGTTCCATAACATCCTTAATCCTTTTAGATGATATCGCAATAAGAGCCAACTCTACTTCAGTTGGAATATCTAAAATAGTTGGATAACATTTATATTGTTGAATTTGCTTATACTTTGGATTAACTAAAAACAACTTTCCTTTATATTGGTGGTTGATTAAGTTTCGGATCGGTTTTCCGCCTATACTTGTAAAATCTTCGGAAGCACCAATAATCGCGATCGAAGCTGGCGAAAAAAACGCTTTCATATTAAAATCCTTCATTTTTAACAACTTCCTGTTCCCCCTCTATTTTAAGATCCGTTTTGTTTTGTAATCGGATAAAGACAAACACGACAACTCCTACTGCAAGCCCTCCTATTGTTAATGCAATATTAGGAATAATAATGAGTAGTGAGGTCACGAATAAAAGTCCTCTTAAAAGCCAATTTTTTATTTCTCCTGCCCCAATTAAATACCCCTCTAAAGAGGACGATAATAGGAAGACACCTAGAACAGCTGAGGTGATTACGATTAAAACTTCGTCCACGCTGCCTCTCCCGATCAATGCAGGATCATATACAAAAAAGAACGGAATAATAAAGGTTACAATTCCTAAACGTACTGATACAAACCCCGTTTTCATAGGATTCGCTTTAGCGATTCCAGCAGCTGCAAAAGATGCTAACGCAACAGGCGGAGTAATGTAAGATACAGTTGCCCAATACAAAACAAATAAATGTGCTGCAATTGGATCAATTTGCATTTGCACTAACGCGGGAGCTAGAATAACGGCCAAAAAAATATAAACAGCAGAAACGGTCATTCCCATCCCTAAAATGAAGCTCGTAATCGCTCCAGCAATTAAAATAAGGATTGTGCTATCTCCCGCTGCTGTAATGAGTTCCCTTGAAAAGGAGAAAGAAACACCTGTGATAGATAAAGCGCCGACGATAAACCCAATTCCAGCAATTAAACAAGTTAAATCTGTTAAAACCTTTCCTATGTTAATCATTAAGTCGTATAACTTTTTCTTATTAAATCTTGTTTCCTTTTTTACCATTGCAAGGATTAAAATTAATAAACTTACATAAAAAGGGGCGTGTCCTTCATTTCGCATAAAAATAAGGAGATAAGTAAGCAACGCTAAAGCAAATAAATAAAGCCAGCCACTTTTTAATGTTTCTTTTAATGAAGGAATTTGACTAACTGGCAACCCTTTTAAATTATTTTTTGCCGCAAAGCCATCAGCTTGAATGATTAACGCAAAGAAATAAAGTACCGCTGGAATTGCAGCTGCGATAGCGATTTCACTATATGGTACTCCAATAAAAGAAGCCATAATAAATGCTGCAGAACCCATAATAGGAGGTGTAATTGTTCCTCCAGTGGAAGAACACGCTTCAACCGCGGCGGCATAATGTGGCGGATATCCACCTTTTTTCATTGACGGAATCGTCATTGCACCAGTAGTAATTGTGTTTGAAATTGCACTTCCGCTTAACATCCCAAAAAATGCGCTGCTAATAATCGATACTTTCGCAGCTCCTCCTCTAAAACGACCAAAAATCGATTGGGCAAGATTGTAAAAAAAATCTCCGCCTCCTGATGCTGTTAAAATGACACCAAATAGCATAAAACCTATTAGCAGACTGCCTACAGTTTCAAAAGGAATACCAATGATACTGTTTGTACTCATGGCATGATTTCGTGCCGTAGTAATAAAATCAAACATTTGTCCTTGCAAAAAACCGATCGGCATCGAACCCGCAATGAGTGGATAAAAAGAAAATATTCACTACTAATAATCATAATCGGCAACCCGGCAACACGACGAAGTGATTCAAGCAGAAGAAACCAAAAGACAACACTTAAAATAGTCGGTAAAGTAGGAGAAATATACTCCCATCCTTCACTAATCATTTTTTGACCATTCATACCGAAATAAAATGGAATACCAAAGGATAGTAACGCTAAAATGACATCAAAAATATGAACTTTCTGGTTTGAAAGCTTTTTACTTAATGGATACATAATAAAAGAGATCGGCATAAAGCAAGCAATTAAAAAATATAGGTAAGATGTTTTAATTGGGATAAGCTAAATAGCTTTAAATAGAATAATTGATTAATAGCAAGGAAAATCCCCATTGCTGTAAGGATTACAATGATGCTTCCCCAAAATTTATTTATACGTTGATTCAAGTTTTTCACCTCTCTAAATTAAGCAGTATGCATGGGATAATTGAGACCCATGCATACTAATTGCTTATTTCATGTATTCGTTTTTCTTTTTGAGCCAATATTCTGGAAACTTATCTTGACTGATTCCTTCTTTATCGGCTTCCTTAACAGCTTGATCCCATGCTTCTTTCAGTTTTTTACCTCTTTCAATTAATCCGTTATTTTTCTCTTCATATTCATCTGTCCAAAGACCCTCTTCTTTTAAAAATTTAATTGTCCCTTCATGCATCGGAACTCCATAAGGCTCAACAATAATCTGATCTTTACCCCAATTAACTAGATTGGCAGAACCTTGATGCCATTTATCAAAAGTAGCATCAAAAGCTTTTAATAACGCATAAATTTCGTCCTCACTTTGGTTTGCATAAGCTACTACCGCATACCCGTATCCCATTATATTAGCTGGATTATCTTTCGACATCCCTGCACCATTATCCATTGTTCCGGGAATCATCCATGGGGCAACCTCTTGTACACGACCCCATCCGCCTTTTTCATTTTCAGGCATTTCAAGCCATTTGATTCCTTCTAAACTATCTAATTCAAATAAAGCGGAAGCGGAAGGTAACATTGAGACTACATCTAATTCACCTTGTTTCAAAGCATCGCCTTGAGTTCCGTATGACGAAATTTCTACTTTTTTTTCATCGTCCCAAGTAAGACCAGCAAAAGCGAGCATTGCTTCTGTTTTAATATTTATTGAATGATTTCCAGTAATGAAAGGCACCTTTTTTCCTTTTAAGTCGTTTATTGATTCGATTCCTGATTTTTCAAGAACAGCTAGTCCAAAATAACTATACGGTGTCCAAACTACCCTTAAATCTTGTGGTCCCCAACTTTTTTCTGAAAATTCATAAATGCCTTCAAATGCAAACTGGTACTCATCACCAAGTCTCCCGATAAAAGCCATGTTATTTTTCATTGGCTGCATTCTACCAACTCCACTGGATGACGGCAAGAGGCGGATTTGAGTGCCATACGTCTTTGTCAGCTCATTGGCAATCGCAGTTGCCTCCGCATAACCTCCAGAACCTACATCGTACACACTCCATACCATTTTACTAGGGAGGTTCTCTATTGAACTTGAGTCACTTTTTTTCTTTTCACCTTCTTTAGAAGCTTGCTGACTTCCACATGCTGAAAGAACTAAAATACAAATAAGCACGATCGAAATGTTAAACCAATTTTTCATTTTCATCCTTTACACCCCGTTTTCTTATTCATTTGAACTAACAATGCTCTTTCATTAAATAGCTAAGTTTTCTACGATCGTTGAAATCCCTTGACCTCCGCCAATACATAACGTAACAAGTCCATATTTAGTACCTGTTCGTTCCATTTCATGTAATAGCTTCGTCATTAACACAGAACCTGTGGCGCCAATAGGGTGACCTAATGCAATCGCCCCTCCATTAACATTTACTTTATGAATATTTAAGCTTCCCTCTTTAATTACAGCTAAAGCTTGAGCAGCAAATGCTTCATTTAGTTCGATTAAACCAATGTCTTCTAATTTTAAACCGCATTGTGCTAGTGCTTTTTGTGTAGAGTAAACAGGTCCTATCCCCATGATTTCAGGTGAAACTCCACTAACTGCTTGCGCGATAATTTTTGCTTTCGGCTTTAATCCATACTCCATCGCTTTATTTTCAGACATCATTAGCACAACACTTGCCGCATCATTCCGACCGCTAGAGTTTCCAGCAGTCACCGTTCCATTTTTTTTGAAAACTGGATCAAGTTTCGAAAGCTTTTCAATTGAAGTTTTCCGCGGGTGCTCATCTTGATCGAAAACAATCGTTTCCTTTTTCTTTTTGATGTCATAAGAAATAATTTCTTTTTTAAATTTTCCATTTTGAATTGCTTGTTCAGCCAATTGTTGGCTGCGTAGGGCAAATTCGTCTTGCTCTTCACGGGTAATTGAGTACTTTTCGGCTAAATTTTCAGCTGTTAACCCCATTGTTAAATTTCCATATTTCTCAACAGGTTGTGACATCGGTTGACTCTCTGTATTCGGATCAAGCAAAAGTCCATTTCCAGCTTGAAGACCGTATCGTGCATTCCGAATATAGTAAGGGGCAGTACTCATACTTTCTGCTCCTCCAGCGATGATCACTTCAGATAAACCTAGTTTTATTTGCATATGTGCATTATTAATTGCTTGTAATCCTGAACCGCATTGGCGATGGACTGTATATCCAGTTACTTCAACTGGAAGCTGTGCCCGCAATGCCGCCAATCTTCCTAAATTAGCGGAATCAGTACTTTGTTTTGCTTGTCCCAAAATAACTTCATCTACTAATATTTCTTCATTAGTACGAGTTAAACAATCCACGTATATTACTTTAGCAGCTAAGAAATCGACCAATTCATTTTTTAATGTCCCCCCCATTCGGCCAATAGCTGTACGAACAGATTCTACTATGACAGGCTGATTCATCTTGTTACCTCCAAAAATGAATATTCTCTCTTTAATTCACTAGCGATAATGTTCCGTTGAATTTCAGATGTTCCTTCGTAAATTTTTGTAATCCGTGCATCACGAAAGTAACGTTCAATTGGATAATCTTTCATATATCCAATACCTCCATGAATTTGAACCGCTAAATCAGCAATTTTGTTATATACTTCTGAACCGAATAATTTTGCAATCGCTGCTTCTTTTACAACCCTTAACTTTTCATCTGTCATCCAGGCGACGCGATAAGTGATCGAACGTAGTACTTCAATTTGCATACTTATTTCTGCCAACATATGTTGGATTGCTTGTTGCTCAAAAATTGGTTTTCCAAATTGTTCACGCTGTTGCGTGTACTCCATACAGTACTCTAGTAATTTAATACTCGATCCTAAATTTCTAGCAGCTAAACCGGCACGTCCGCTAGCTAAAATCTTCAAAGCGTTTATATACCCTTCACCTTCTGCTCCAAGAACATTTTCAGCTGGAACCTCTAAATTTTCAAAAAATAGTTCTGCAGAATGGGAGCCTCTTAATCCCATTTTTTGCTCTACATTTCCGACAATAAAGCCAGGGAAATCTTTCTCTACGATAAATGACGTAATCCCTTTCACTCCTTTGGAACGATCGGTTACTGCCATAACTGTAAAAACATGACCATCTACCGCATTTGTTATATAATGTTTTGAACCATTAATAATGTAGCGATCACCTTTTCTTTCGGCTGTCGTTTTAAGTGCTGCTGCATTAGATCCTGCACTTGGTTCAGTTAAAGCGAAAGCTCCAATCCATTCCCCAGTTGCCATTTTAGGCAAGTATTTGCGCTTTTGTTGTTCATTCCCAAGCTCGACAATTCCAACTGTACCGATGCCTGAATGGGCACCAATTAGTGTTGTATAGCCGTTATGAGTTTTTCCTAATTCTTCATAAATTGCACATTTATCTACCATTGACAATCCTAAACCGCCATATTCTTCAGGAATACTAAGACCAAACAGTCCCATTTCTTTTGACATTTCGATAATTTTTTCAGGAATGTGGTCGTTTTCCTCAATTTCCATTGACAACGGATCGACTACTTCTTTCACAAATCTTTTAACATTATTTCTCAATAATTCAATATCTTCTGATAATTTAAAATCCATTTTGTTCTTCCTCTCTCTTTTTATTTTTCTATTTTTACTATTTGTTATAATCATAAAAACCTTTACCAGTTTTTCTACCAAAACGTCCTGCTTTAACATATTTGATGAGAATCGGACTTGGACGATATTTTTCACCAAGCGTTTTATATAAATATTCCATATTTCTTAACCGCGTATCTAATCCGACCAAATCCGCAAGCTCAAGCGGACCCATCGGATGGTTTATTCCAAGCTTAATCGCTTTATCGATATCTGCCGCGGATGCAACTCCCTCCATTAACATATTCATTGCTTCATTTCCAATTAAACAATTCATTCTACTCGTCACAAATCCAGGAAATTCATTAATTTCAACCGTTTCTTTGTTCATTTTTTCAGCTGCTGCTTTTACTTTTGCCACGGTGTCTTCGGTAGTTTCCAACCCTTTAATAATTTCTACTAATTTCATTTTGTGCACTGGATTAAAAAAATGCATGGCAACACAGCGATCTGGCCGTGATGTTTGTGCTGCAATTTCAGTTGGACTCATCGTTGAAGTGTTTGTCGCTAAAATTGTGTGTTTCGAGCATATTTGATCGAGTTTTTGAAAAATTGCAATCTTTAAATCGATTTTCTCTAAAACAGCTTCAATAACTAAATCAGCTTCTTTTGCAGCAATGTTCATATCCTCTTCAAAATTTAAATTTCTTTTTGCAATTTCTGCTGTTTCTTTCTTTAAAAATCCGTTTTCAACACTGCGATCTAGAAGATTTTCAATCGCTTCTTTTGCTTGCTTGAGTGTTTCTTTACTAATATCATGTACAAATACTTTATAACCCGAAATTGCGGATGTGTATGCAATTCCTCTTCCCATCGTTCCAGCACCGATCACTGTAATTGTTTTCATTATTCTTCTCCTCGTTAATCTAGTTTTAACTTGTCTGAAAGATCAAATTCCGCTTCTGTTATCTCTTTTAATTGTTCTATTGAAAGGTTTGAAGTCATTTCAGTCAAAATCATCTTTCCGTCGTGAAATTCAAACACACCATGTTCAGTAATGACCATTTCAACCTTTCTTTTACTACTGCTAGGGTATGTCAACTTTTTTACTAGCTTTGACTTTCCGTTTTTCGCCAAATGAGTGGACGCAATAATAATCTTTTTTGCCCCCGCCATTAAATCCATCGCTCCGCCGACTCCTAAAATAGTTCCCTCTGGAACCGCCCAATTTGCAACTTCTCCCGTTTGATCAATTTGAAGGGCACCCATTATGGCAACATCAATATGACCGCCGCGAATCATATTAAAGGAAATAGAGCTATCAAAAAGCGAAGCACCTAAGTCCATCGTAATCGGCTCTTTACTCGCACTAATTAAATTCATATCTCGTTCGTCTTCTGGAGGAGTAGGACCGATACCGAGAAGTCCGTTTTCAGAATGAAGATATACTTTTTTATCTCCTAAAAAATCGGGAATAAGAGTTGGAATTCCCACGCCAAGATTTACAATTTCACCATTATGAAGTTCAGCCGCGGCTCTTTTGGCAATTTTGACTCTAATATTCTCTTTTCTTAGCATGTAAACTTCCTCCTTTCTTCCGATCGTGACTTAAAACGAGATAATCGACATGAAGGTGTGGAGTAATGACTTCATCTGGTGAAATTTCTCCTACTTCAACAACTTCATCGACTTCCGCAATCACTTTCTTAGCGGCAGTCGCCATGAGCGGATTAAAGTTTCTCGCTGTTTTATCATAAATAAGGTTCCCTAACCGATCAGCCTTTAAAGCTTTTATAAGAGCAACATCACCCTTGATTGCTTTTTCAAATACAAAAGTTTCACCATCAATCATCTTATGCTCTTTTCCTTCAGCCAATTTCGTCCCTACTGCGGTCTTCGTATAAAAACCTCCGATGCCCGCTCCCCCGCATCTAATTGCTTCAGCAAGTGTTCCTTGTGGAATTAATTCGATTTCGAGTATCCCTTTAGACCATGCTTTTACTGCATCACGGTTCGTTGTAAAATAAGAGCCAACTACTTTTTTTAATTTTCCCTTGATTAAAAGCTTTCCTAAACCTCTTCCTTCTTCCCCTAAATTATTGCTAATAACTGTAAAGTTCCCTTTCGTCTCATCTGCGGCAATAGCATCTATTAACGTTAGTGGAGTTCCAGACAAGCCAAAGCCTCCAACAAGTAATACATCATCGCTATTTATTAAATTTATTGCCTCATTTATTTGAATGAGCTTTTCCATCTTTCTTCCCCCATTCATCAGAAAAGCCTTTATATTCCAAAAATTTCGATAATACTTTTATTGCTGTTTGTTCATTGACAAAGTAAGGAAGTTTCTTTTCTTTAATTAAGTCTAAAGATAATTCATTTTGATAACCTTGTGATAAAAAGATCGGGATGATGATCTTTTCCTTTTCTACAATAATTTTTAATATTTCTTTTGCTAAAAATTCATTTTGATAGTCAACCTGAAACGGAAACAGGACAATAATATTGTCAAACTCCTCTGATTCGGAAATATAGTTAAGACAATCTGAAAGCAAAGTTAAATCATCATATACAGTCGTCGTTAAATCTAACGGATTGATATAGTAATCTTTAATTTTAATTAGTTCCGCAAATTTTCTTTTAAGTTTATTAGATAAGTCAGGTAAATGAATATGATTTCTTTTACATAAATCAGCTAAATAGATAGATGCCCCGCCGGCCCATGAGAAAACAACGGTCCTAATTCCCCTCATTTGTTGATAATATTCAAATAACCAAGCAAGGGAGACGATTTCATCAATTGAATCCACTTTAATGAGCCCGGGGTGTTGAATCACTTCCCACGGAAAAGGGGTTTTCATTTCCTTTCCTAAATGGAAACGAATCGCAGAGATAGACTCATTTGTCGTACCAATCGATAATAAAATAACCGGTTTATTTTTCTCATAAGCTTTATGAATTAAATCAAAAAACCTTTTTTCCTCAAAAAAGCTTTCGATAACAAGTAAAATAGTCTGTGTATGCGGGTCATCTATTAAAAACTCAAGACAGTCATTGAAGTTCACATCAATTTCATTTCCTGGAGAAAACCAATAACTAAATCCAATCCCCTTTTCATTTGAATCAATAATCGCTCTTCCCAAACTTCCCCCGTGACTAATTAAACCGACGTTCCCACGTCTAAATTGTTTAGGTTCAAATCTTGGAGAAAACGATATTCCCCATTGCTTACAGTATGAAAAAAGACCCGGAGCATTTGGACCATAAACAGCAATATCCTTCCCTTTAATCATCCGATGTATTGATTCTTCCAGCTTACGTCCTTCAATACCGTTCTCTGAAAATCCAGAACTCAAAATCATTACTGCTTTTACACCTTTTTCAATACAGCTCTCCATCACAATTGGCACGTTTTTAGCTGGAACAATGATGCAGGCTAAATCGACCTGTTCTTCAATTTGTAATATTGAATGATAACACCTCATTCCTAAAATATTTTCATATTTTGGATTAACTAAAAATATTTCACCTTTAAAATTAGTTTTCATTAAATTCACTAATACTCTGCCAGCGCTTTTTTGCAAATTTTCTGATGCACCGATCACGGCAATAGTTTTTGGTGAAATAAAACGATTAAGCTTACTCATCATCAATTTCCCTTTTCATATTTTTGAATTTTTCTTACTATAGTAGATGCATTTACTTCTAATAATTTGGCTGCTTTACGATATGTTTTTTCTTTTTGTAGCGCTTTTGCAATAAGTTGTTTTTCCAACTCTTCTACAGCAGCCTTTAAAGGAAAAATTTGATTTACAGTAACAAACTCTGATATTGAAAGATCTGGTTCTAAGTTTAAAAGTTGTACGAGATCATCATATTGCACAACAGATGATGTCGTCGTGACAAAAATCCTTTCAATCATGTTGACTAACTCCCTTACATTACCAGGCCAATCATGATTCATAAACGCTTTAATTGCGTCATTTGAAAAATCTACATTTTTATTGTATTTTACAGAGAATTTTTTCAAGTAATAATCAATCAATATAGGTATATCTTCTTTTCTTCTTCGTAATGAAGGTACTTTAATTGGTATGACATTTAAACGGTAAAATAAATCCTCTCTAAAAATCCCTTCAATTACTAGCTTTTCTAAGTCTTTATTTGTAGCTGCAATAATACGAGTATCAATTTTTTTAGATTTTTCAGCGCCAATTCTTGTAATCTCCATTTCTTGAAGAACTCTCAACAGCTTCACTTGTAAATGTTGTGGGATTTCTCCTATTTCATCTAGAAAGATCGTTCCCCCATCAGATTGTTCAAAGAAACCTTTTTTTCCTTTCCTAGATGCCCCCGTAAAAGCACCTGGTTCGTATCCAAATAATTCGGATTCAATTAATGACTCTGGAATTGCTCCGCAGTTCACTTTAACAAACGGTTGGTCTTTTCTTTGACTAGATCTCCAGATTAAATTAGCAATTTCCCCCTTTCCCACGCCTGACTCACCAGTTAACAGCACTGTAACATCAACATTTGCCACTTGATGCACGGTTTTAATTAAATTTTTCATAGTAGGTGAACAATAAATAAAACCGCTTTCATTTTGATGATTTAAAGAACTCAATATTTTCTTCGTCTTGGCTAGCTCATCACGTAAACTTTCCATTTCAGTCATATCTTTAACGTTAATGACGACTCTATTTACATTTTTTTTGTGATCTAAGATTGGAGTTGCCGAAATGATCATATTCTTTTTAAGGATAGAACTAGCTTTTCTGCTTTTTATGACACCGTGAATAAACTGTTCTATGTTACCTGATATATCGGATAGATGGTAATTATCTTTATTCGTTAATTGAAAAATTCGCGAAAATTTTTTATTCATTTTAATGATGTTATACTGATTATTCATAATACAAATTCCGTCATTTGATGTATTAATAATCGTATCTAGCTCATTCACAATTTGTTTTACTGTTTCTAATTCGTTAGATATAAATTCAATATCAGATATGTCTTGAAAAACACCTACTGCGCCGATTACTTTGTTTTCATCTATAATTGGTGATCTGTTCGTAATATAAGTCCGTTTTCCCGCACGATATTTTTCTGTGTGACCTTTTCCTGTTCTAACTACTTCTAATAATCCCGCTGGAAGAACCACGTCAGTTAAAAATTCACCAATTGCTTTCTCTTTTGTCGTTTTAGCCATTTTTTCCGCTGGAGGATTTATTGAAGTTATGTTACCTGTCGCATCGATCGACAAAATCCCGTTATGAGTAGAGTTAAAAATGGCATCTAAATGTTTTAATTGAATTTGTGTATTTTTTGCGTATGCTTCAAGATATTGTTCTTTTGTTATATATCCAACAATGACTCCTTCACGATTCATTACTGGATTCATACAATTTAGTCCAAAATCTACTTCATTTATTTTTGCTGTTTCTTCTATCATTTTGAATGAAGGCAACAATATTTCTTTTAAACGTGTTTGTCTACTTTGTAACCCGAATAAAATTTCAGTTTCCGTAAATACTCCGATTAGACTGTCAAAATGGTTATATACCAATCCCCCTTTAAGACTTTGTTTTACTAAAGACTTTGCCACTTCCTCAATTAAGTCATTTTCATAAAACTTTAAAGAAGTCCTCGCCATAACTTCCTTAACTATCATCTCTTCACTTCTCCTTAGTGCTTAATGCACTCAATCATTATTTATGCAATTACTGTGCCAACTCTAAAATACTAGTTAATTCGACAAATATTTAAATTATGATGATGTTTTTTTATGTTATCATGTAAATTTGTTGCAAAACAACAACATCATCGTTGTGGTTCTGCAACAAAATGACGATTTAAAGTGAAAACTATGTCGAAATGAAGGAAATATAGGCATTCAGACTTTTTTTGTTGCATTTTTTCAACATTAAGCGAAATGTAAGCTTCAATCGCACACATTTTTTTAAAAAAGCTATGTTAAACATTATATTGTTGTGTTAGCCTCATTCGTGTGAACTGTAGTCTTACACGCCTTTGAACCATGACGATATGTTTGCTTCATACGACTTCCTTCAGATTCTAGGTCACCCTAGACACCCTAAGCTAACCTGTTACTACTGCCTTCACAGTTCGGGGCTTCAACCCTATAAAAGTGTGCATGCCCGGCGCACCAAAAAGAAGCTAAAGACCGATTAGCGGTTTTTAGCTTCTTTATTTGAAATTGATAAAAGTAATATTAATGAATATCTATTTTTTTTAAGTAAACGATGGTTGCGATAAATCCGATAATAGAAGTGAAAATGATCGCAATATACGAATACTGTGGAGGATATGTTGAAAGCAACGTATTATTTGCTATATCTCCAGCAGCTGCCCAAGGAAACAAATCTCTATGTTCTGAATTTGCTGTCATGATATTGATCAATGTAATCACAATTGTAAATATAATCGTTGGTACATAATTTTTCATGACAAGTGTGATAAAAATAATTGGCATTGAAAGAATAAAAAGAAGGAATCCGCCTGTAAAAAACTGCTTGAAAGATTCTCCAATTAATGAGAAACTTAAACCTTCAAACTGCCCTAGTACTCCCAATAGTAAAGTAAATCCCCAAGAAACTAAGGTTAACATCGTAATCCATATGAATAAGAGAAGAATTTTACTTATAATAAAGCTTATTCGCGGAACTGGGATCGTCAGAAGATTTTTCAATGTATCTTCCGTATATTCACGATTAAAAAGAAAAGCTGTAACAACTCCATATAAAGGGACTCCGATGACTAAAACTGTATATAAATTAGTTTGGTAAAATAGTTCTTCAAATAAAATTGCTTCAGTAGGTTGTTTCGTTTTCATATGTACATATGTAGCGACAACGACGATAAAGGGGGCGACAGCAGCTCCAAGAATACTAATGATAATCATTTTAGCACGTTTTAATTTTAAAAATTCTGTGAATAATAAATTAGCCAATCGTGTCACCCCCAACTAGTCTTGTAAAGTAGTCTTCGAGTTTATCTTCACTCATTGCAATCTTTACTACGTCAATATCATTTTGAACGAACAATTTATTAATTTCAGCTTGTTGTCCAAAGTGAGAGTATATACGAATATTTCCTTCATCATGCACTTCATAATCAAAAATATGGAAGTGTTGCTCGAGAAGCATTGTTGCTTTATTGTCATTAGAAACTTGGAACTCAATGTATTTACGATTCTTTTTTCGAAGATAATCGAATGTCACTTCTTCCAATAGCTTTCCTTTATGAATGATCCCGATACGGTCAACTAGTTGTTCTATTTCTGATAAAATATGGCTGGATATTAATATCGTTATATTTCTCTCTTCGGCTAGTGATTTAATCAGCCTCCGCATCTCCTTAATGCTAATCGGATCCAAACCGTTTGTAGGCTCATCGAGAATTAAAAGCTCTGGATAATGAAGAAGAGCTCTCGCAATTCCTAATCTCTGTTTCATCCCTAAAGAATATTGTCCTACTAGCTTTTTTGTTTCATTCTGAAGCCCAACAGTCTGCAGTGCTTCCTCAATCGCATTTTTCTTATGAACACCAATAATTTTTGCATTAATAAGTAAATTTTCTTTCCCTGTAAGATTTTCATAAAATCCGGGCACTTCAACAATTGAGCCAATTCTTCTTAAAATTTCCTTTTGATTTTTCAATAAGTTTTCGCCGAATATCTCAATTTGTCCGTTAGTAGGTTTTATTAGTCCTAATAACATTCTAATAGTGGTCGTTTTACCAGCTCCGTTTCGACCTAAAAAACCATAGATTTCACCTTGATTTACTGTCATATTGAGGCCATCTACTGATTTTTGCTTTCCATAAATTTTCGTTAAATTTGTTGTTTTAATGACCGCCAACTGCAACACCCTCTTTTTTCCCTCGACTATTTATCTTTAATTGTATCGATCAACATTTAATTGCCTATTAACTATTTCTTAACTGTTTCTTAAAGTCCGATTTAGGAAAAGAAAGACTGAATGTAGTTTTTTTTCAAGGAATACTTTCTGCCCATATTTCTCCTCTATTCTTTTCTGCTAAAGCTTTAGCAATAGCTAGTCCTAATCCACTGCCTCCATTTAATTGATTTCTTGATTGGTCACTTCGATACATTCTTTCAAACACATTTCCTATATCAGCTTTCGGAATACCTGGTCCTTTATCCCAAATATTTAGTTGATAAGCATCGTGAGTTTCTATCATCTCAATTCCAATTATTTTCCCTTTCTTTCCATGTTGAATCGCATTCTTTATTATATTATTGATAATTCTTGCTATGCTCAGTCGGTCGGCAAAGATATAACATTTTGTTTCTGGAATTGTAACCTCTATACTCATTCCCTCTTTTTGAATTACTGGTAAAAATTCAATCAATGACTCCCTAACAGCTTCCGAGAAATCAAGATATTCTTCCTTTATCGGAATTTCATCCGCATCAAGCTTAGCTAAATTAAAAATTTCTTCAATCAAATCTTTTAACCCATTTGCTTTCTTTGCAATAATCTCAAAATATTCCTGCTTCTCTTGTTCTGAAACTGCTATATTATCTTTTAGTGCATCTATATAGCCGATAATGGAGGTAAGGGGTGTTCGAATATCATGTGAAATACTAGATAGGAGTCTTTTTCTTGATATTTGGCTTTTAATTGTTTGGATTTGAACTTTTTCAAGTTGTTGAATTAATTCGTTAATCGCAAAAATGAACTGATTAAATAGGTGATCGCCGTTGGCAAATAACCTTGTATTCAAGCTTCCGCTATTTGCCCGCTTTAACTGGTTAATTGTATGCTTTAAATTTTTGTCATCATGGAGTTTTTTTGCAAAGAGAATGGCTGTTATTAAAAAAAGTGCAATGAACAATGCCCATTCTAAAAAAGATAAAGGATGAGCATTGATATTTATCAACAATAGGATATTAATGACGATAAATTGAAGAAACAGTAAGATGATCATTTTATCTTTATTCATCTCTCTCACCAGTAAACTTGTAGCCTATCCCCCAAACAGTCTGTATATATTTTGGGTTAGAAGGGTCATCTTCGATTTTCTTTCTAAGTTTCCTTATATGAACCATGACTGTGTTATCATCTTCAATATAATGATCTCCCCATGCATTGCGAAATAATTGCGTCTTCGTAAACACTTGTTCAGGATGGGAGACAAAGAACTTTAATAATTTCAGCTCTTTTGCTGTTAACGAAATCTCTTTTTCGTTTTTAGTGACTGTGTATGTTTTTAGGTTGATCGTTAAACCTTTAAATTTAATGGTGGATTTATCTTCATGATGTTGTTCGCTCCCAAGTATTAAATACCGTCTCATATGAGCTTTAATTCTAGCGATGAATTCATTCATACTAAACGGCTTAGTAATATAATCATCGGCTCCGATTGTCAGTCCTAAAATTTTATCAACCTCTGTATCTTTAGCTGTTAGCATCAATATCGGAACATTCGTTTGATCTCGAAGTTTTCTACACACTTCTACACCATCTATTTTAGGCATCATAATATCTAAAATAATCAGGTTATATTTATTTTGAGCAAATAATTTTAGCGCTTCCTCTCCGTTAACTGCTACATCTACTTTATATAACTCTCTTTCAAGATACTTTTTTAATAAATTTCTTATTTCTTTTTCATCATCTGCTACAAGTACTCGTACGTCCTCCATTTTTTTCACCTGCTTTTTTAAAATGTAAACTAACCCTTTAAAACTACAAAAGCCTAATCGTCAAAAAATAGGCTTGCCTCATCTAAAACTCTTAAAGACTTAATATTATTTTGCAAAAGTGTCCGTTTTCTGTCAAATCTGTCCTAAATAGTTGTTCATTTTAATGATGATTATTAAGGCTTATTTAGTAAAAAAAGACGTAATAAAATCGTTGCTTAAGCAGAGAATCTTTTACTGCCTGTCTGTTCAACAACAGTTAATTTAGATCATTTAAAGATCATCATTCTTCATTACTGGAACTAACCGTATTTAGCTTCCTATTTCCATTATCTCCTCTATATTTTTAACGTCAAGAACTCCTTTTAACATTTGCCTGAACTATTATTAAGAAATGGTTAAGAAATGATTAAGAGGATGTTAAAAAGTGATGCCTATAATTAAAAACAAGAATAAGATATCCTGAAAAAATTCAATTTGGTTTGCTTACTGATTGGATTTTTCTAACCGATTTGCTCGCTTTGTCATTTTATCGTTTACAACTACTATAGAAGAGGAGATGTCAAAATGTCCGTTTCTCAAATAAATATTGACGTATTTCGGATGATTAATAACTTAGGAAATCAATCTTCTTTCCTTAATCCGATTGCAATTTTTTTTGCGGAATATATGTTGTATATTCTTGCTTTAGGCATGGTTATTTATTGGTTTACTCGAACTAAACAAAATAGAATGATGATCATTCAGGCAGTTATTGCATTTATATTGGCTGAAATCGCAGGAAAAATATCTGGCTTATTTTATTCTCATCATCAACCATTCGCTGATCTGCCTAATGTAAATCAACTAATCGATCATGCGATTGATAATTCATTTCCAAGTGACCATACAATCCTGTTTTTCTCTATCTGTTTTTCAATTTGGTTAGTACGCAAAAAAGAAGGCTGGTTGTGGCTTATCATTGCATGCTTTGTAGGTATTTCTCGAATATTGGTAGGGGTTCACTATCCTATTGATATCGTCTTCGGAGGCCTTTTTGGCATAACTTCAGCCATTTTAAGTTACTGGATGACTCCAAAACTTACTTTTTTAAAAAATTTACTTCACGCCTATGAAAAAGTGGAGGATTTTTTTCTCCCTGCTAAATATAAATCTCATTCAAAAGATAAGTACAAAAACTTTTAGTGCAACGGTGTTTCTATATATAATTAAAAAAGAAAACGTCCTAATGATAACTACGCTTTTTGATATCAGTAATCAAGTTTAAATAATACCGTTAGGAAATCCTAACGGTATTTCAAACTGTTGACAAACGAACTTTATGAACGTATTCTATTCGCTCCCGCCTCGTTGCTCCGCATTGACTGACAAGCGTTTGCAATCAGTCTGAGGACATCTGCTTCAAATGAGAAATGGTTTAACTAATTACCGAGTGAAGTTTTGCTTTATTTTCCAATTAATCATTGTTTTTGTTTCGTTCACTTTTATCATGCCAAGCTTTTCTAAAACTCGCATAGATCCATAATTATTTTGCAGTGTTTCAGCTACTACTTTCTTCACTTTTGATGTATCAAAAGCCCATTTAATTAATGCTCCGACAGCTTCTGTCGCATAACCCTGATTCCAAAAGCTTTCAAGAAAACCATACCCGACTTCAACTGTCTTATTCTTATCCGGTTTTCCTTTAAAACCGATATCGCCAATGATAACTCCATCGTTTTTTCGGATGACAAGCCAAACACCCCAGTACAATAAGGACGGATCTTCTTTTAACAGCTCTAAATAAGTTTGAATTTGTGGTCCATGATCATAATTTTGCTTCATTGCGATTTCAATTGTTTGTTTCGTACATGGGATAATACTTAGCCTTTTCGTTTCTAATTTCATGATGAGAGCTCCTCAATATTAAATAAATTTTATCGTTGAATAAAGTAAAGCTAAAATAATTAGGAATTATCGTTATCATGATTCTGATCGTATATTTCAAAATACTCTTGGAATTATCCCCTTATAAATTGATCAAATGTCATTTGTAAATCAATCATTTCTGCAGAGTGATCAATCTCTACTAATTTCCACTCATCCTTCATAAATCCTCCACAGTATCCAGAAAAATCATCTCCAAAGAGGACAATATTTTTTTGTTCCTTAGCTGTACTAGGATCATAAATATCATCTGTTTCGATTAAACCACTATAAATAGCATCATGCATTTCCCCAATTGTCCCCCAACCAATTTCAAGTGAAAATTGGATATAATCTAATACGGTTGGATCATTGAAAAGTATTTTATTTATCTCTTCATTTGAAAGTTTTGTGAAATAGCGATCTAAATTCCGCATCTTTCATTCAGTGTTTAAATCATCATACTTTCTTTTCATGAGTCACTCCACTTTCATAATATCTTAGACAAGGTTATTACTATAAATCGATTTGCTTCTAATAGTTGAAAACGCTTGTCAGTCGTAGTGGGAGCGAATAGAACATACCGTTCATGAGTTCGTATGTCACAAGTCTGTTGTTAATTTCTAGTTTTCTATGAGAGAAAATCTCCGATAAATTTTATTCATTATTAATCATTTATAAGAGTTACAAGTCTAGAAATTTGTGCATTTAATTCCTCAATCGGTACGAATCTTGCTTTTCTAATCATTTCCTTCCCTGCTGCAAAGACAATAACAACAGGAACTGTAAAAATTGAATACTCCCCTGCAATTGCAGGAATCTCATCTGCATCCGCATGAATAGAAACAACAGATGGGTAGTTTTCCAATACACGTTCAACTTGAGGGAGCAATGAATGACAGACAGAACAATTATCTCTTGAAATGTAAAGAAGAGTCAATTGGTTTTCGTTAATTGTTGATTTAATTTCTTCTAATGAATGTACGATGTTCATTTTATTCGTCCTCTACTTTCATAGTAATAATTCAAAATGAATACTTGTAAAAAAATTATACATGTTCTTTCATATATTTTCTTCTTTAAGGATTTAAAATATACTTAGTTATAAATCGTAATTATTACTATTTACAAAACAAACTAAGTTAAGTTAAACTATAATTCGTAATCATAATTATTACGGAGGCGGAAATCATATGAAAATACCAGTTACCGTTTTAAGCGGTTATTTAGGGGCTGGAAAAACAACTTTACTAAATGAGATTCTTTCAAATGAAAATAATTTAAGAATAGCAGTTATTGTCAATGATATGAGCGAAGTGAATATCGATGCAAAGCTTGTGAAAAACGCCGGCTTTGCAAGAACTGAGGAAAAATTAATCGAACTGCAAAACGGCTGTATTTGTTGCACTTTAAGAGAAGATTTAATAAAAGAAGTTGATAAAATGATCGATAATGGTGGGATCGATTATATTGTAATCGAATCATCGGGTATAAGTGAACCTATTCCTGTAGCCCAAACTTTTACTTATATTGATCATGAACTAGGAATTGATCTTACTAAAAAATGCAAACTAGATACAATGGTTACGGTCGTTGATGCTAATCGATTTTGGGAGGATTATGCTTCAGGTGAATCGCTTCTTGATCGGAAACAAGGAGTAAATCAAGATGATACGCGGGAAATTTCAGACTTATTAATTGATCAAATAGAGTTTGCAAATGTCATAGTTTTAAATAAAACCGATTTACTAGAGGAAAGTGACACATTAGAACTCATCTCATTTTTAAAAAAATTAAATAGAGATGCTCATATAATTCCCACCGCCTTTTCAAAAGTAGAGCTTTCTGCTATTTTAAATACTCATCAATTTGATTTCGAAAAGGTCAGCCAATCTGCAGGATGGATTAAAGAATTAAATGAAGAACATACACCTGAAACTGAGGAATATGGGATTTCATCTTTTGTTTATCGAAGAAAAAAGCCATTTCATCCTGAAAGACTGATGAATTGGTTAGAAAATTGGCCAATCGATGTCGTCAGAGCAAAAGGTTTTTTCTGGCTTGCATCTAGAAATGAAATGGCCGGACTTCTTTCGCAAGCTGGCTCAACAATTACAATTCAAGGTGCTGGTGAATGGGTTGCTGAATATTCTGAAGCTGAACAAACACAAATGCTCCGTGAGGATTTTGAGTTACAGAAAAAATGGGATTCACAATACGGAGATAGATTGACAGAATTAGTTATGATCGGAATTGAGATGAATGCAAATGAAATTGCAAGTTCCTTAGATCAATGTTTGTTAACAGAAAAGGAAATGCTTTCAGATTGGACGCAATTTCCCGATTCACTTCCGAGATTTGTTGAAAGTTAACTAAACTTTTCATAAATTAAAAAAACCGCAGTATTCTTAATGAATACCGCGATTTTTTTATTTTGTTTCACGATGAAGCGTACGTCTTTTAAGACGCGGAGAATATTTCATTAGCTCTAGTCGATCCGGGTTATTTCGTTTATTTTTTGTCGTAATATAATTCCGATCTCCTGTTTCTGTGCATTGTAATGTAATTTTTACTCTCATGTTAACTCCTCCTAAATTTATCTAAAATATTGTAGCATTCTTTTAGTTTGCTTCAGCAGTCACAGTCCATAAAAATGGGTCTTTTAACGTATTCCAATCGCCTTCTAGCTCTTCTTCTGTCATCAGACAATGATCTAACGATGCCTTTATCACCTCTTTATCCATATCAATCCCAATCAAAACAAACTCAATTTTTCGATCGCCATACTTCAAATCCCAATCATCCTTAACAGACGGATTTTGCCGTATGTATTCAGTTTGTCTCTCTGGAGGAAGAGAAGCGATCCAAAAAGCAACAGGTTCTAATTGAATCGATGGTCCTGATTGTGAAAATAAAAGAGCAATATCATTTCTCGTAGCACACCACACGATCCCTTTTGCTCTGACAATTTCTACTGGCATCTCCTCTAACCATTTGTCAAATCTTTCAGAATGAAATGGAATCCTACTTCTATAGACGAAAGAACTAATTCCATATTCCTCAGTTTCAGGAGTATGTTCAGGTAGTTGCAGTTCTTTTAGCCAACCTGCGGATTCACTTGCTTTATCAAAATCAAATAAGCGTGTATTTAATATTTCTGCCGGCGGTACTTGACCATTTACTGATCTTATTAATTTAGCCTCAGGCTGAAGCTTTCGCAAAAAATGTTCTAATTCGTCTAACTTTTCCTGCTGAAGTAAGTCACACTTGTTTAAAACTAATACATCACAAAACTCAATTTGATCAATTAACAAATCAGCTACTGTCCGTTCGTCTCCCTCACCCGCGGCTTGACTTCTTTCTAGCAATGAATCTCCAGAAGCAAAATCATGCCAAAAACGGTTCGCATCAACAACTGTGACCATTGTATCAAGTCGACAATATTTTGTTAGATCAACTCCTAATTCTTCATCAATATAGGAAAAGGTTTGCGCAACTGGTACTGGTTCGCTTATACCAGTTGATTCAATCACGATATAATCAATGCCGCCCAACTTCACAAGTCGCTCGACTTCCTTTAATAAATCTTCTCGCAGCGTGCAACAAATACACCCATTTGATAATTCAACAAGCTTTTCTTCCGTTCTATGAAGACCTCCACCTTGCTTAACCAATTCGGCATCGACATTAATTTCGCTCATGTCATTAACAATAACAGCTACCTTTAAACCATCCCGATTTTTTAAAATATAATTCAATAACGTTGTTTTTCCTGCACCTAAGTAGCCACTTAATACTGTGACAGGGATCTTTTTCTCGTTCATCATTACTCTCCTTCATACATTTTAATTCGTAGTGATTACGATTTATTTTCGAAACGTTTTCTACTTTCTTTGTTCATTACAGCTTATTTAAATCAAAACCATTACGATTTGCATTTTAAATGAACATATGTGTTTATGTCAAGTTATATTCTCCTTTTATGTTGAGGCTGAAGAAAAAATGAGAACATTTTTTCTTCAATTATTATAATGCCATTTATCTGAAACAAGATAGTTCATTCCATGTGTCACATAAGGTAATGCTAATTTTATATATTCTTCTGGTGACATCGTCCTGTTATGCTGCCAATCTACTGAAGCTCCGTAAATTCCCCAGCTTAACATCACTGCTGCAATTCTTAAAGAACAGTCGCGATCAGTAGAAGTAGATTGTTCTTTAGTTAACATTTGATAAAAAAGATTTTCCAGTCTTTTTTTAATAATCGCTTCAATTGTTTCTGTAAAAGCCTTAAAACTTCTTGGACATTTAGTTGATAAAGATATTTGAAAATGAGTAACGGATAAAAAAACACTAATAATCGTTTCTTGGTTAAGCTCGTCATGTTCAGCAATTTCACTGCAGAAGTTTAACATTAAATCTTCCGATAATACTTTTTCCAACAAGTCATATTTATCTGCGAAATGATAATAGAAAGTTGCACGATTCACAGTTGCTTTTGCTGTAATATCTTTAATTGTAATATCCTTAAAATCCTTTTTCATTGAAAGTTGAATAAATGCATCCATAATTAACTTACGTGTTCGGATAATACGTGGATCTGTTTTTTGTTCAATCACGAAAAAAGCCATCCCTTCAAATTTTTAGACATTTCATTAGATTTGTTGTATATACGATAAAAAGCAAAAAATATCGGTTGAGCAATCTTTGTCTAATAACTATAATATAAATTGTACAACAAATGTTGGATAAACAAAAGGTGTTTAAAAATAGAGATGAACAAATTTTTAAAAAAGCTAACACTAAAAAACATTTGGCTACCTTAACTTTTGCAGAAACACGATGAAAACTTAAGGGAATTAAAATTAAGAGCAAAAGTTAAGTTGGTGTATAAATAACAACTGGAGGGTAATAAGTATGAACGTATTAGTTGTAAAAGCAAACAATCGCCCAGCATCAGAAGGCGTATCAAGTAAAATGTATGAAACATTCATGGAAGCCGTAAAAGGAGCAGAAAACTTGAATGTTACGACATATGATGTATTCGAAGAAGACACGCCTTACTTCGGTCAAGAATTATTCAATGCGTTTGCTAAAGTACAAAATGGAGGCGAATTGACAGATTTAGAACAACGCCTATTAGCAGCAAAACAAAAGGCTATGGACGCTTTAACTGCTGCGGACGTAGTCGTATTCGCATTCCCATTATGGAATTTAACGATCCCGGCTAAATTGCATACATTTATCGATTATGTTTTCGCAGCTGGATTCGCATTTAAATATGATGAAAGTGGCAACCTCATTCAATTAATGACAGATAAAAAAGCCATTTTCTTAAATGCACGCGGTGGTGTTTATTCAACACCAGAAAATGCGCCAATGGAATCAGCGGTTAATTATATGCGCAATGTATTTGGCGGTATTTTCGGTATGGAAATTATCGATGAAGTGATTATTGAAGGTCATAATGCAATGCCTGCAAAAGCGGAGGAAATTATTCAAGAAGGATTACGTAAAGTAACTGAAGTGGCTGCTAAACTAGCAAAGCAACATGCTTAAAAACTTTTAAACTTTTTTCAAAACAAACTACGCTTGTCAATCAAGCGGCAAAGCATTAAACGGAAAAATAGAATTTTAGGTTATGAGTCAGCAGACTGAATGGAGCATTTATGATGAATGCTCCATTCCTAATACATTAGTAAAAACGGCGGCGAAACCTGCGAAACCTTCTGCGATGAAATCTAAAAGGACGAAAGCGGCGAAATCCATAAAAATACATTATTTACACCTCAATTCATTTTCACAATAAAAAATTACGACTCAGTTTATTATATGTAAAGTTATTAAAGTCGTTTGGGACAATGACTAGCTTCCCCTAGTTCTTAAGTATATTAGGCTAATTCAGTTCAATAAAACTAAGGGGCTAGAACAAATCAGCCCCTAAATTGGCAGTGGACTTTCTTATTTATTTATTTACTTCCTGCTTCTTTAATTTTCCGTAATTTAAATCTTTCAGCAGTGTTGCCATCATATCATATCCTCTTTCATTTAAATGAACACCATCGAATGACTGATAATCTTTTTCATGCGATTTGTAAGCTCCATAAACGTCGGCAACTTTAATATGTGCTTTATTATGAAAGCCTTGTAAGTGTTGATTAAATTTCTGCACCCATTTATTTGCATGCTCCTTATCAGGGAAAGGATTATACAAATTACATATTCTAATAATATACGCCTGTTCACTTTCTTGTTTTAACTGATTGATTTCATGAATCATTTTCGACATATTCTTTTTACTAGTTGTTAATGCCTCGGTGAGCTTTTCTTCATCTTTATCTTTTCCATAACTTTCCACTGCTTTAATTAAATCTGTTTGGCCTGCTGTAATTGTAATGATGTCTGCCTCTTTTAAATTTTTTTGAATAAATTCATTCTTTACCTCTGCGAGCACATTACTTGTATCAAATCCTGAACGGGCAACAACGCGTAGATTAACCCGTTGCTGCAGTTCTCTTTCAGAAATCCGCTTAAATCGTTGAACAAAGCCAGGGGCAAAAAACGATGAACCGACCCCGACGGACAAAGAATCTCCCAGTGCAACATAAGAAATACTCAAGTAATTCAACCTCCTAACATAATCAACAAAATCGATCTTCTAAAATATATTTATTCTAAATAGGTAAAGTTGCTACAACGGTTATGAAATTAGGTCAAATTCATTAGTTAGAGTTATTTAGAAGGATGTAAAGAAAGAGTTGGGGCAGCTCGTAAAGTTTTTTGCATTGATAAAAGAAAAAAGCAATCAATTGTGCCATCTTTTATTTTAATATTAAACACAATATTGTCGTATAAGACTGCAGTCTCACCAATCTGAAATGAAATTAAAAAAACCGCAAAAATATTTTTGCGGGTTTTTTAGGATAGCTTTAAATCCTTCACATTCATTTTTAAAAATTATGCTTTTTGAACGTTTGCTGCTTGAGGACCACGGTTTCCTTCAACAATGTCGAAAGTAACTGATTCGCCTTCTTCTAAAGTTTTAAAGCCATCAGTTTGAATAGCTGAGAAGTGAACAAATACATCTTCTCCTCCATTAACTTCGATAAATCCAAAGCCTTTTTCTGCATTAAACCATTTTACTTTACCATTTTGCATTTACATTACCTCCACAGTAACTATTATTATTCACTATAAGTTATTTTATAATTGTAAAAGTAAAAAATCGCAGCTTGTAAAGTGGAATATAATAAAATCGTTCCACTTCACTTGTAGCTACGACTCCTATTAATCCAAAATTATAATGATCGAACTTATTAGCGTTACCTAACTATAAACGAATCGTTAGGCAAAGTCAACAATTTAATTTAATGATAATAAATTTTTAAACTGCTTCGCCGACTCTTTCGGTGATTCCGTTTGAAAAATTGCTGAGACAACAGCAACTCCATTGATGTTCGTATTTTGTAATAAACTTATATTTTCTAGTGTAATGCCACCAATAGCAACCTTTGGAAGCTGTACAGCCGCAGAAATTTGTTTCAAGCCTTCGACAGAAATAATATTTGCATCCTGTTTTGTCTTTGTTGGGAAAACAGCACCGATTCCTAAATAATCTGCTCCTTCCAGCTCCGCTTTTTTTGCTTCTTCTATCGTCTTTGCGGAAACACCGACAAGCATATGAGATGGAAGCAAAGCTTTAACTTTTGAGAGCGGCAAATCTTTTTGTCCAATATGAACCCCATCTGCATTTACAGCAAGGGCAACATCAACACGGTCATTAATAATAAGGGGAACGTGATAATGAGCTAGCATCTTCTTTAACTTGCTTGCTTTTTCATAAAACTCTAATCCAGCAGCATCTTTTTCTCTGAGTTGAACAACCGTAACCCCTCCAAGAACAGCTTGTTCTACTTTTTTACATAGCTCATCTATTTCTAAATTACTAGGAGTAACTAAATAAAGCTGATAATCTACATTCACTATTTTACTCATTTAAAATTGACCTCCTCTTCCCAACGTCCGCCATCAATAGAGGAAATTTCATCGAAAAGCTTCACTTTGAATGTACCGACTCCCTCACCTTGACGCAACGAACGAACTGCACGTTCACCAGCAATACTCATGATTGAAATCCCTGCGATTGCAGCATGAAAGAAATTTTCAGTTACCCCGGCAAAAAAACCGATTAACGACGCTGTCATACAGCCAGTTCCTGTTATTTTCGTTAACATTTCATGACCGTTAGCAATTGAAACGATGTTTTGACCGTCTGAAATGACATCGATTTTACCGCTAATCACAACGATTGAGCGAAATTCTTGAGCTGCTTTAGTCGCAAGCTGTTGACGATCGATTGATGTTTTTCCAGCATCAACACCTCGTGTCTCAGCAGACAATCCTAATAACCCCATCACTTCAGTTACATTTCCCCGAATAAGTTGGATATTCACTTCCTTTAAAAGTTCTTTCGCTTTTTCAGTCCGAAAAGAGGTTGCCCCAACACCCACCGGGTCAAAAATGACGGGAATTCCAAGATGATTGGCTGCTTTCCCCGCCTTTATCATTGCTTGAAATGTATCCGTTGCAATCGTTCCAAAATTAATGACGAGCGCTTGAGCTAGTTCAGTCATAGCTGGTGCTTCTTCAGGACTGTCAGCCATAACAGGAGAGCCCCCGATTGCTAAAGTGACATTTGCACAATCGTTCATTGTGACCGTATTTGTAATATGATGAATGAGGGGATTTTTAGTACGAACATCATCGAATAACTGCTTGATTGAATTTTTCATTTGGATCGTCCTCTTTTTTGATTAGATTTTTAATCGTGTATTTTTGCTTTTTTATATAACTGGTAAAAATGGTGTGTAGGACCATGACCGTTCCCAATTGATAGACTATGTTTAATTGCCGTTGTAATATATTCTTTTGCTTGCTGTACCGCATTGTGAATATTCATGCCCAATGCAAGATTAGAAGCAATAGCGGAGGATAACGTACAGCCTGTTCCATGTGTATTTTTAGTTTCGATTCGCTCTGCTTCAAAACTTAAAAATTCATTCCCATCATAGAGAAGGTCGATTGGCTTTCCTTTTAGATGTCCTCCTTTAATAAGTACATATTGAACGCCAGATTTTTTTAAATCTTTACATGCCTGCCGCATCTCTTCGACAGTTGAAATCGCTTTACCTGTTAGCTTTTCGGCTTCAGGTAAGTTAGGAGTAATCACCGTTGCGATCGGCAATAAATATTGAACTAGTGACGCAACAGCTTCTTCCTGTAATAAATCACTTCCGCTTTTCGACACCATTACAGGATCAAGAACGATCTCGTTCGGTTTGTAGTAGGTTAATCGTTCTGCGACTGTTTTGATTATTTCAGAGTTTGATAGCATGCCTATTTTTACACTATGAACGTCAATATCTTCAAAAATAGCATCTATTTGATCACGAATAATCGCTAAATCTATATTTTGAACAGAACGAACACCTAACGTATTTTGTGCGGTAATCGCTGTAATCACCGACATCCCATAAACACCATGGGCAGAAAAAGTTTTTAAATCTGCTTGAATACCTGCACCGCCGGAACTATCTGAGCCCGCAATTGTTAGTGCTGTTTTCATTTTTCCAACCTCCCTGTTATCGTTACAAAAGCATTATGATTAATTAAAACCTTTAATAAACAATAGCCTAAAATTCCCCCTGTAAATGAACTGACTAAAAATGATGGAACGAAGCCAAACAAAGCTACATCTTGACCAAGTATGAGCGCTGAAAGCGGAAAAGACATCATTGCACCGAAAATCCCAGTCCCAACAACTTCTCCAATTGCGGCGGCACCTGGCTTCTTCACTTTCTGATATACAATTGCCGCAAGAAACGCCCCAATCATGCTTCCTGGAAACGCAAATAGTGAACCTGTGCCCATCAAGTTGCGCAGCAAAGACACCGAAGACGCTTGTAATACAGCATAAAATGGCCCTAGCATTACAGCAGATAAAACATTTAAAAAATGTTGGACCGGGAATATTTTTGCAAATCCAACTGGAATAAACACTAAATGGCTTGTGATGGTCCCTACTGCTGTAAACATAGCTGTTAACGTTAATTTTCTTGTTGAAAACAGATAAAGCCCTCCTTTTCTTTGCACTAGGAGGGCGAAAATTAAAAATAAAATACGCAAACCCCAGTGTAAGAAGGTTTGCGTGAAATTTAAAGACGCAGCCACTTCCCTCCGCTGGTACAAACCAGATCAGGTTAAAGGGTCAAAGACTTCTTCAGGTCTTAATCTCAGCCAGCCTCTTCCGGCACCCCTAGTGCATTTCATATATTTCATAACGTATTTAGTTTATCATAAACAGTATTTTAAGAAAAGAACCTCCCTTTGTTATTTAAGTAAATCTACTGGTATAACTGCATCTTTTAAAGCGTTATTTAGCTCTGCTGTTAATTCAGCTGTTCGTTCTGGAGTCCAGCTTAATTCCTTTTCCATAAAGGAAATGACATTGTCTTTCCATTCGTGCACGAACTTAATATTAAACAATAAATCACCAGTTCGACGATTAAAAAAATCAACGGGGGTTGTCGCCATTTCTTCCTCTATTGCATAAGTAAGCTTAGCAAATAATTCGACGGGAAGTTGAGATGCAGCCATTTCTTCTTTTCGTAAACGAATGATGTTAAATACTTTTTGTACGTTTGAACCATATAGATGCGTAAGATTTGCCGCTTGGATTTTTGTTAAACCGAGTTCCATTCCGTAGTTTATTTGCTCATGTACATAGCTTTTTAAGTTGGCGGATCCTCCTACATCTCCGCCCGAAATAGTTAAGTATCTTGTTTGACATGGATGAAAGACACGGTTTTCTTCATCCGCAAATTTTTTCACTAACAAATTAACAACTGTTTCCGCCATTTTCCGATAACCAGTCAGCTTTCCTCCAGCAATTGTAATTAGTTGTGATTCTGATTCCCAAATTTCATCTTTTCTTGATATTTCTGAAGCTGATTTACCTTTTTCATAAATTAATGGACGGACACCAGCCCAGCTCGATTCAACATCTTCTTCTGTTATGTTGACGTCAGGAAACATAAAATTGATCGCGTTAATAAGATACGTTCGATCTTCACTAGTCATATTCGGATGGGCGATATCCTCATCATATACTGTATCTGTCGTTCCTACATAGGTTTTTTGCGAACGTGGAATTGCAAATACCATTCGTCCGTCAGGCGTATCAAAGTAGACTGCCTGTTTGAGCGGAAACCGCGATTGATCAATTACTAAATGAACTCCCTTCGTTAATTGCAACATTTTTCCCTCTTTTGATTGATCCTTCTCCCGAATGGTATCGACCCACGGACCTGCTGCATTGACGACTTTTTTCGCATTAATTTCATACTCCGCAAAAGATTGCTGATCAACAATTGATGCACCTGCAACTTTATTATTTTTATATATTAGTTCAGTTACTTTTGAATAATTTAAAGCGACTGCTCCTTGTTCAACAGCTTTTTTCAATACTTCGATTGTGAGACGGGCATCATCTGTTCGATACTCAACATAATAGCCTCCGCCCTTTAAACCTTGCTTCTTAATAAGCGCTTCTTTATTTAACGTTTCAACATCAGTTAACATTTGTCGGCGCTCACCGCTTTTCACACCTGCTAAAAAGTCATATAGTTTAAGACCGATTGATGTACTAAACTTACCAAAAGTGCCGCCCTTATGGATTGGTAACAGCATCCATTCTGGTGTCGTAACGTGCGGACCATTTTCATAGACGATGGCTCTTTCCTTTCCAACTTCAGCAACCATCCCCACCTCAAACTGTTTTAAATAACGAAGTCCCCCATGAACAAGCTTTGTAGAACGGCTTGAAGTCCCAGCTGCAAAATCCTGCATCTCCACAAGTGCCACTGTCATTCCGCGTGTTACAGCATCTAAAGCGATACCAGCACCTGTAATGCCGCCGCCGATAATGAGGACGTCAAACGTTTTACTTTGTAATTCATTTTGAATATCTTTACGTTCTCGTGCAGAAAATTCCATGTTTATTTCCTCCAATCGAAAAAAGAGACCACAAACACACTATCGAAATACGATAATGTCTTGTGGTCTCTCCGTTTCTCCAACCATTTTATTAACTTACATTCATTTTACCATAAAAAGAGCCGTAATAAAAGATTTTAACGATTTTCTTATTTTTTTATAGCTTTGTTAAACAATATGTTATTTTAAGACTATCCCTTTCAGTTATGCTGGAAGATCCTTATCATCCCTTTATAAAAATCTTTAACACAATGATAGTGATTAGATTAGCACCGTTTCTGTTGATTTAGTTTTGACAGAAAGATTTACTCGATCACCAACATAAAAACGTGAAGAATGAACTGAATCATGAACCGTCCAAATATCATTTTTTACTTCAACAGTATAATGAATCTCTTTACCTTGATACTGTACAAAGGTTATCACACCGTTAAGCACTTGATTGTGATCTTTTGTCAACTGCCACTGTTCTGGGCGGACAGGATAAATTCCTTTTTGTTTTAAGTTGACGGAAACTCCAATATCCGGCCAACGCTCTAAAGGAAATTGTTCCGGTATAAAAACATCATTTGTCCAAGTTCCTTTAATAATATTGCATTTTCCAACAAATTTTGCAACAAACTCCGTTTCTGGTTTTGTGTAAATGACTTCTGGGCGGGCTGCTTGTTCAATTTTCCCATTGTTCATGACAACAATTTTATCTGCCATTGCCAACGCCTCACTTTGGTCATGGGTAACATACACAATCGAAGCATGTGTCTGGCGATGAATCTTTTGAATTTCTTTCCTCATATCCATTCGCAATTCTGCATCAAGAGCACTGAGCGGTTCATCCATTAGTAACAAATTTGGCTGATGGGCAATTGCCCGTGCAAAAGCAACTCTTTGCTTCTGTCCTCCTGATAGTTGGGCAGGATACCTGTTAGATAATTTTTCTAAGCCAACTAACGATAAAACATCGTGCACTCTTTCCTCGATCCGACCTTTTAACGCATATGCAGTGTAGGGATGATGCAGCAACGGAAATTTAAAATGTTGATATACTGTGATATGTGGCCAAAGAGCAAACGATTGGAAAACCATGCCAATATTCCGTTTCTCAGGCGGAACAAGCTTTGACTTTGAAGCTACAACAGTGGTGTCCATAACAATTTTACCGCTCACAGGCTTCATAAAACCAGCTAGCAATTTTAATAAAGTCGTTTTTCCACAGCCAGAAGGACCGAGAATCGCAATAAATTCACCGTTATGAATTGTCAAATCAACTGAATGAAGAGCCGTAAAAGAATGATAAGTCTGCGTTACTTTTTGAACTTCGATCATGTTTTCTTTAACACCTTTCGATTCCACACTTTTCCAGCTGTCATAAATAATATTCCTCCTAACAAAACCGCGAAAACAATGATACTAGAAAATGCAGTTGAATAAGTAGTGTATCCTGCCTGTTCATAGTTAAAAATAACAACCCCTACTGTTTCTGAGCCTGTTGACCAAAGTAGACTAGATACTGTTAATTCTGTTAGAGCCGTTAAAAAACTACTATAAAAAAGCTCCTCCAATTAAACCAGGCAATATTAACGGCAAAAGAATATTCCTCCATTTAACCCATCCTTTTGCGCCCGTTGTTCTAGCCGCTTCCTCAATAGATGGATCAACTTGTAATAAAGCAGCATAACTTCCCCTTACTTGTAAAATTAAAAATCTTGTGACATAAGCAATAAATAATATCCAAATAGAGCCGTATATTCCTGGATTCCATCCGCGAATCGGCTGCATCCATGCGAAAATCATACAAAGTGCAAACACCGTTCCCGGTAATGCATAAGGAATCGTCACAAATAATTCAGTTATTTTTGTTAAAATATTCGGCTTTTTATACCGTAAATAAGCGATAATCGTACCAGCAATTAAACAAACAATCATTGTAAAAGAGGCTAATTTAAAACTATTTCCTAACGCCGATAATGTTTTTGGATCAGAAAACAATAAATATTGGTAGTTTTTCATTGATAAGTTTTCTAGTTTAAACGGCAACCCATATGCTTTAATAAAAGAGATGGCTCCCATCGTCAAAAATGGAACTAAGCTTGTAAAGAGTAAAAATGTCCAAATTGCAAGTTCAACTAATCGTTTCTTTACTGTCGAAAGGTAAATTCTTGGCTCAACATCTCTTTTCACTGTTTCCGCTATCCGGTTGCGTTTTAACAGCAGCCATTGAATAAATGTCCCTGTCAAAGCGATGACTCCGAGTATGACGGAAAGCACAGCGGCTCTTTGAAAAGGCTGCTGGGCCAAAACCGACAACTTGCTCATATATATAAGTGCTTAATACTCGTATATTTGCTGGTATTCCTAAAAATGCTGGAATACCAAAGTTATCTAAATTCGTTAAAAATGCAAGCAATCCCCCACTTGCTATTCCCGGTAAAGCAAGCGGCAGAACGATCTTTCCTAATACCTTTCTTTTTTTCGCTCCGGCAATTTTTGCTGCGTCTTCTAGCTCCCTCGGTATTTTTTGCAAAACATTTACAGAAAACAAATATACTAACGGATAATGAGATAGTCCGAGTATAAAGATGATTCCTCCCATACTGTATAAGTTAGGGACATCAAAGTTCCCTGGAAGTAAGCTTAGCAAAGCTAAAGCAGGACCATTTTTACTAAAAAATTGAATCCACGCTAATGTCGTAATGTACGACGGAATAATGAAAGGGAGAAAAATGAACAGCTGCATCCATTTCTTCCCGCTAAGATTTAAATAAGCAACCATCCAAGCAAGTCCTACTCCTAAAAAAAGGGAGACAAACGTTGCCCCAAAAACGATAAAAAGCGTATTTTTAATCGTTGTCCACGTCGTTTTTTCTTGTAAAACTTCTGTATAATGAAGAAATGTAATTGATTCTTCTTGAAGAAAACTTAATACGATTAAGCGCAAAATAGGTAAAATAAAGAACAGGAAGATGAGAATAAAGCCAATGCTTGCAAAGATCCTTTTCTTTCTAAATAATTGAATCGTCCTCTCTTCTTCTACATGATTGCAGGGAATCATCATCCTCTCCCTTTCATAAATAATCTTACTGACCAAAAATATTTCCAAACTGTTTTTTGTCTTCCTCACGGGCTTTATAAAGTTCTGTTATGTTTGCCTCAAGTACGTTCATCTCATCTAACGTTTTTAAGCCTTCTGGTGCCGCAATTCCTTCACGTATAGGTGTATATCCAAGCTCCGCTGCAAGCTTCTGACCTTCTTCAGAAAGAACAAAGTCAATAAATGCTTTTGCTGCCGCTTCATTTTTCGTATTTTTCATTATTCCAACCGGCTCAGTAATGACAGGAACGCCTTCTTTAGGATAAATTAATTCGACTGGAGAGCCTTCCTTTTTTGCACGCGCAACAACAAAGTCAACAACAATTCCATATGATTTTTCTCCAGTCGCAACTGCTTCCAATACACCGCCATTCCCTTTCGTAATGCCGATTTCATTTGCCTTTAAATCTTTATAAAAATCCCAGCCTAATGAATCTTGTCTCGTGATCACACCAAGATTATACGCAGCTGCACCTGAGTAGAAAGGACTTGGCATACTCGCTTTACCTTTTGACTCCTTTTCCGTTAAAACGCTCCATCCGTCAGGTAATTCTTTTACCTCATTCGTATTGATAACTAGCGCGGTTGCCATCACTTTCGTCCCTGTATATGTTCCATCCTGATCAACAAAGGAAGCAGGAATTTGTTTCGTTTCTGGAGATTGATAAGATAATAGAAGATCGTCTTCTTTCAAACTTTCAAACGTAACAGAATCAGCTACTAACAGTACATCCGCCTGTATATCTCCTGCTTGTTTTTCCGCCTGTATTTTTGAAATTACTTCTTCTGTACCCGACCGAAATGTTTCTACTTTCACATTTGGATTTTTCTTTTGAAAAGCTTCTACTAGCGCTTGAGCATCAGCATCAGGCTGTGATGTATAAAAGCTAAGCGTACCAGAGATCTCTGTCGTTTCACTTTCATTATCCGATTTTTCGCTTTCTTTTCCATTCTCCTCTGCAGCATTTTTCCCGCATCCAGCAATTACAATCGCAAACATAAATACAATCATTGTCATAAATATTTTACGCATTTGACTTTTCCTCCCTTTTATTATGATGATTTATCTTTTGAAACCATCGTTCAATTTGATCCTTTTTTCTTTTATGATGCGTGCGAAACTCTACAGGTGAAACTGTAATATAGCCTTCCTTTAGCTTTAAATAATCACTATTCTCTGCAAATTTTGATAGTTCGTTTAACTCGTCTTTAAGCCAAAAATATATTTGTCCATGCGGATCATTCAAACCGACGTAACGGTAACGGGAAACGCTCATATCTAACGGTATAGTCGCTACGCCTTTACATAATTCCTTCGATAAGTTGGGCAAATTAATATTTAAAAATACCCCTTTAGGAATTTTGTTTTTTAAGACGATCTCTACGACATCATAAATAAGCTGTTTCACTTTAAAATAATTTACCTTCGTATCATTGAAAGCATTGAGAGAAACCGAAACTGAAGGGACTTGATAAAGCGAGGCTTCAACCGCTCCCGCCATCGTTCCGGAATAATATAAATCCCTTCCAAGGTTTGGCCCAAGATTCACTCCAGAAAATAAAATATGAGGGGGCGATTTTAATAAAATCTCTATACCTAGCTTTACACAATCAGCAGGTGTACCGTTTACTGCCCATGCTCCTTTAACACCTGGAAAAATGTTAATCGGTTTTGCTTTTAACGGTGTTCTTAATGTAATTGAATGACCTACCGCACTGCGCTCTTGATCAGGACAAACAACAAACACATCGCCGAAGTGCTGTAGCACCTCTGTTAATGCCTCCACTCCAGGGGCGAAAATCCCATCATCATTCGTCACTAATATTTTCAAGAATGAACCCCCTTATATGTTGCTTGGCTTATTTGTTTTTTGACATAGTCTATATTTTTCTTTAATCGTGTTAATTCTTTTGAACTATCAAATCCTTCAATTACGATTGGGAACTGTTCAAAATGTAGAAAAGTACTTAACGTATCTCGTTTGATGCTGCCCTCCCCAAGCGGAAGATGAAGTTTTTCTGCAGTCGCATCACTAATATGAATTTTATTTACGTGTGGCATATTTTCCCACATCAAGACGATATTCTCATGAAGAGGAATATGAGCAACATCAAAAGTCGTTTTTAAATAAGGCGTAAATGGCTCAGTTAATCTAGTCACAATTGCCGGTTCTGTTACAAACTCCTTTGTTTTCCATTCCATCATTTCTAATGACATCGTAATCCCTTCCTGTTTAGCGAACTGCATAATTTCAGCAATAGATTCAACTAGCAATTGTTCATGAAATGAAGATTGAAAGGAAGTTAACGTCATCTTACCTGGATGAAACGTAACATTATTAGCCCCAATATCAATTGCTAATTCAATTGATCGTTTAATCTCTTGAATAGATTGCTTTCTAATTCCCGAATTAAGTGCACAAAGGTTTAAATCCCAACTAGCAGCGTGCATTGTCAATAAAAGATTAAGCTGTTTTCTTGTAGATTTAATCGTTTCTAATGCTGTTTCATGAGCCCATACATGCTCAGCCCAAACTTCTACACCAGTGAAATTTTCTGAGTTTGCCATTTTCATTACAACATCTATTGGATACGACCAAGCTAAAGTTGAAGCAAATAGTAAGTTCATCTGATTATTTTTCTCCTTTCCCACCAGTTGTCAATTTCAATACGAGGGTGGATATTTACACTTCCAATGGGATACGGATTACGAGAATTAGGTCCATGAAAATCACTGCCGCCTGAAATGAGGAGATTATAGTACTTGGCGATCTCGATCCAATATCGTGTCACTTCCGATGAATGTTTAGAATGATATACCTCGATACCATCTAATCCATTTTGCACAAGAATATCTAACGGAATTTGAAACGGATAAATTCCTGGATGAGCTAAAAATGCTAGTCCACCGGCTTCGTGAATAAGCTTGATTGCGTTAAGTGCCGTAAATACTTCTCTTTGAACAAACCCAGGTTTTCCTTTACTAAGTAATGTTTCATACGCCGCTTGTCTCGACTCAAAGTATCCTTTGGAAACTAACTCCTCAGCGATATGAGTCCGTACTAATACACCTTTGCCAACCCGTTTTACACACGATTCAAAAGATAATTGATATCCTAACAATTGAAGTTGTTGAACGATCTTTTGTCCCCATTTCATTCTTTCGTTCTTCCGCCAGTTAATGTGTTCACTCATTTTAGGATGATTCTCCAAAAAGAGGTATCCTAATATATGCATTTCACCTAAAGTTCCATCTGTATTGAGTTCAATACCAGGAATGAGCGTAATCCCTTCTTTTTCCGCAATCGGCTTGCCCAAATAATAACCTTCAAGCGCATCATGATCTGTAATAGAAATCGTTTGAACACCATTTTTCTTCGCTTCTTTTATAATTTGTTCTGGGCTCCAATAACCATCAGAATAAACCGAATGAATGTGTAAATCCAACTCTTTGCCTCCTTATTGTCCTCAACTTATTTACTATGTTAAAAAAAATATATGAACAGGGAATTAAAACAGATTTAAGCCTCTGTTATATATTTGTTAAGACAATAGCTTGAGAAATTTTTTGTTTCAGCCTGATCGTTTCATTGATGCAGTAATATTACAAAAGCTCTTGTAAATTAAGTGTAAATTTTTAACCGTACGTTCATATTTAAAACGATTTCTATAAAAATAAAAAAACTGGCTCCTCTTAAATTAAATGGAGGAACCAGTTTTTCTCGAATTATTTAAATACCATTGTCGCTTTTACTGCTTTTTTCCAGCCGTCATAAAGCTTTTGGCGCTCTTTCTCATCCATACGTGGTTCAAAGGAACGATCGATTGCCCATTGTTGCGCGATCACTTCTTTACTTTCCCAATACCCTACCGCAAGACCAGCCAAATAAGCTGCACCTAATGCTGTTGTTTCATTCACCATCGGTCTTTCGACTGGTACGTTTAAAATATCACTTTGAAATTCCATTAAGAAGTTGTTTTTAACTGCCCCGCCATCAACTCGGAGAGCTTTTAGTTGGATACTTGAGTCTGCTTCCATTGCTGATAAAACATCTTTCGTCTGGTAAGCTAAAGACTCCAGAGTCGCTCGAATGAAGTGCTCTTTTGCTGTCCCGCGTGTCAAACCGAAGACAGCGCCTCGGACATCACTATCCCAGTAAGGCGTACCGAGTCCAACAAATGCAGGCACGACGTAAACTCCGTCTGTTGATTCTACTTTGCGAGCATATTCCTCCGTTTCCTTCGCATCTTTAAACATTCTTAAGCCGTCTCTAAGCCATTGAATCGCTGAACCGGCAACAAAAATACTTCCTTCAAGAGCGTATTCAACTTTTCCATTTAACCCCCAAGCGATAGTTGTCAACAAACCATGTTTTGAGCGAACAGCCTGCTCACCAGTGTTCATTAACATAAAACAACCTGTTCCATATGTGTTTTTAGCCATTCCATCTTCAAAACAAGCTTGACCGAAAAGAGCAGCTTGCTGGTCACCAGCAGCCCCAGCAATTGGAACCTCCTGTCCAAAGAAATGATAATCAACCGTTTTCGCATATACTTCAGAGGAAGGACGTACCTCTGGAAGCATTGATTTTGGCACGCCGAGTATGCTCAAAAGCTCATCATCCCATGTTAAGTCATGGATATTAAACATTAACGTCCGAGACGCATTAGAATAATCGGTGACGTGCGCTTTCCCTCCAGACAGCTTCCAAATAAGCCACGTATCAATCGTTCCAAATAAAAGTTCTCCCCGCTCAGCCTTTTGACGAGCTCCTTCAACATGATCTAATATCCACTTTACCTTTGTACCAGAAAAATAAGCATCAATTAATAACCCTGTTTTTTCACGAAATAGCTCATTGTATCCTTTTCCTTTCAACTCATCGCAAATTTTACTCGTTTGTCTTGATTGCCAAACAATTGCATTATAAATTGGGGTACCGGTATTTTTATCCCAAACAACTGTTGTTTCACGCTGATTTGTTATTCCTATTCCTGCAATTTGTTCTGGTTTTACATTTGCTTCTGAAAGACAAGCTGCAATGACAGCCAAAATCGATCCCCATATTTCATTTGCATTATGTTCTACCCAACCAGGATTTGGGAATATTTGTGTGAATTCTTTTTGAGCCACGTGAACAATTTCGCCCCGCTTATTAAACAAAATTGCCCGTGAGCTTGTCGTTCCTTGGTCAAGTGATAAAATATACGTTTCCATTTAATACTCCCCCTCATTTTAACTTTGCGAACTTTATAGATGATTATGATACAAGCTTTGATTGTTCAACCTCACGAGAAGACCTTTTCTCAACTGTATATGCAAGTAAAAGAACGATGACTGTTGCACTTAAAATCAGCCAAAGCATAACTGTTATTTCACCTTTAAACAAAGCATTATAAAGAAGTGATCCTAAAGAACCTCCTAATAAAGGGCCGACAACAGGAATCCAACTATACCCCCAGTCAGAATCCCTTTTCCCTGCAATTGGAAGGAGGAAATGAGCGATGCGCGGACCGAGGTCGCGAGCAGGATTAATCGCATATCCCGTTGGACCTCCTAAAGACATTCCGATCGCAACAATGAGTAAACCAACGACTAAAGGATTTAATCCTTCTGTAAAGTTATTTGCCCCTATAAACAAAATACCAAATACGAGAACCATTGTCCCAATCATTTCACTTAAAAGGTTGGCAAATTTGTGTGCAATTGCTGGACTAGTTGCGAAAACAGCGAGCTTCGCGTCTGAATCTTCCGTTGCTTTCCAATGAGGTAAGTAATGCAAGTATACAATTACCGCTCCGATAAATGCACCAATCATTTGCGCTAAAATATACCCCAGAACATCTCCCCACGGAAAATCACCGCTAAACGCTAAGGCAACGGTAACAGCTGGATTTAAATGGGCGCCACTAAATTGTCCAACTGCGTAAACCCCCATTGTCACACCTAATCCCCAGCCAATCGTAATCACGATCCAGCCGCTGTTGTTTGACTTTGATTTTTTTAATACCGAGCCTGCGACAACTCCTGCTCCAAAAATAATTAAAATAAGTGTACCGACAAGTTCTCCCAAAAAAGCGGTCAAATGAAGCTCCCCTTTCTTTCTAAACTATTATTTACTATGTAACAAAGAAAAAAGAGATCCACGACAGAATATACCTCTAGTTAGAGGATTGATCTGTGTGAATCTCCTTATCTCCGTCACTTTTATTAACTTGATATTGAGTATACAAGGTTATGAAAGCGTTGTCAATGAATATTTTTACATGACTAAAAAAAGGGGAACTGATTAAAAGTAATTCCCCTCGGCGGCTATGTTAATAACGTTTAGCGAAAGAATCCCAAAGTTCTGTTTTCGATGTAGTAATTGCGGTTGCTCCTGCATCAAGCGCATTTTGGACTTCTTTTACAGAACGAATAAGCCCGCCTGCTAATATAGGAACCCCAACTCTTTCTTGCACTTCAGTGATCATCCACGGCATCCCCCCTGGCAATACTTCAATTAAATCAGGCTTTGTTTTCTCAACTAGACGATAGCTTTTTTCTAACGCATGAGAATCAATTAAGAATATCCGTTGAACTGCAAGTACACCTTTTCGCTTTGCTGTTAAAATAACATTTGCTTTCGTCGAGATCAGTCCAAATGGTTTGAATTCCTGACAAATATACTCAGTCGCAAAATCATCATTTTTTAAACCATGAATTAGATCAACATGATAAAGAAGCTTTTTGCCGTGTGCCTTTGCCATTGCGCACACATTTTTCAATTGAGAAATATGCATTTCTAAAAAAACACCAATGTGGTAAGGGCTTTGTAAAAACCGTTCAAACTCCTTCATATTAGAAGAAGCAGGTAATATTTTTTGATTCACGTTTCTCGTCTCCCATTTTTTATTATCTATTTTTTCTATATTTATAAAAACGAAATATTAAAATACAAATAAGAAGCCATGCACCGCCAGCTACAAAACCGCTGACGACATCACTCGGGAAATGGACTCCTAAATAGATACGGCTTAGTCCTATCATAATGATAAACAGGAATAAAAATAAAGTACTAATTAAATTGATTACTTTACTTCGTGAAAGGTGAAGAATTAAATAAGCAACTGAGCTATAAAAAATAAATGCTCCCATTGAATGACCACTCGGAAAACTAAATCCTTGCGCTTCTATTATAGGGAAAATATCTGGTCTTTCCCGTTTAAAAAGCCATTTTAACCATCTATTAAAGAACGCCCCAAAACCAGAAGCCAATATGACAAACAAACCGAGCGCAAATTTTCGCTGAAAAAAAAAAATAAGTGCGATCACAATAACTGCTGTCGTTAACCATTTAATCGAGCCAAAAAAAGTGATCCCTTTCATGACATTTGTCAAGCTTGGTGAAACGAACTGCTGTACAAACGAAATGATGCTTTGATCAAACTGTGCAAGCTTCTGTGCTTTCATTCCATTCACAAGTAAAATAAACAGAATGATAAAAAAAAGGAGTACAGCAACGATGATGCCCAAATAAACTAAATTCTTTTTCTTCATCATGTTGTTCATTGAAGTCATCCTTTATAATTGGGGTTATTAATGATAAACATATCATAAAACCGATCCTTTGAGAGATCGGTTTCGTTCACAAACGCATACACATCGTGATCGGCAATATAGAATTTCTCAATAAGCTAATCAATCCTATCTTGCATTCATTCCCGCCTCGTGCGGTGCACCTCAGTTAACAATCGTTAATCCTGTACTGGATCAGACTATTGGACTATGCATTTTTCTTTGTTTTTTTTGTCACTGCTTTTTTCCGTTTCGTTACTGTTTTCTTCGGCTGTGTTCGATCAATCGAAGCTTGGAGAGCAGCCATTAAATCCGTTACGTTTGCTGGCGCCTCTTTTTCAATTGGAGTAACTAATTCTTTTCCAGTCCGTTTTGCCTCAATTAATTCAAGTAATGCTGTCCGATATTCATCTGTATATTTTTCTGGCTTAAACTCTGTCGTTAGTTGATCAATTAGTAAGATTGCTGTATCAAGCTCTTTTTTCGTTACATTACTTTCAACCGGTACATTTGGAACATCCTGCGCTTTGCGAACCTCATCAGGAAAATGAATCGTCTCCATTATTAACGTATTTTCAAAAACACGTAAAACAGCGAGCTGTTCTTTAGATCGAATGATTATTTTTGCTAAACCAACTTTACCAGACTCCTGTAAAGCTTTTCTCAGCAAGGAGTAGGCCTTTACTCCCCCTTCGTTTGGCGACATATAGTAAGACCGATTAAAATAAATCGGATCAATCTCGTTCATCATGACAAAATCGATAATTTCTACAGATTTATCTTCATTTTCTTTTTTTAGTTTATTAAAATCTTCATCATCAAGCACAACAAATTTACCCTTCGTATACTCATATGCCTTCACAAACTCATCGGTTTTTACATCTTTACCACAAGTAGGGCAAACTTTTTCGTATTTTATCGGTGAATGGCATTCTTTATGCAATGTCCGTAATTTTATATCTTTGTCCTCTGTTGCCGCATGAAGTTTAATTGGAATATTAACAAGTCCAAAACTGATGCTTCCTTTCCAAATTGTATGCATTTGTATATCTCCATTCTTTAAATTTACTTATTTTTAATGTGGATAAATAATAATAAACCATTCATTAAAAAGGATGGAAAAGATAGAAATTGCTGTGATGCTCAAGCTAATTTCTGGATGATAATGAGTTTTATTTCTTAAATTGGTTAAAATGAATAATAGCTAAAATATTTTGCCGAAGGAGCTTTTGTATGAAATTTAATCCCATCATTCCTTTTGAACCTATTCCTTCAGACAAAATACCACTAGGTGCTGAATGGATATCACAGGTTAAATGGGATGGAGTGAGAGTGCTAACAAATTTTGACGGACAGGAAGTAAAGTTATTTAATCGAAAACTGAACGAACGTACAAATATTTTTCCTGAACTAACAAAGATAAATTCTTATACATCGGCAAAATCAGTCATTTTAGATGGAGAAGTTGTCGCTCTCGGTAAAGATGGGAAGCCATCTTTTCACGAAGTGATGAAACGTGATGGGATTAGACGGATAGATCGTGTCAAAGCTGTGATGAACACAGTGCCAATTTACTATATGATTTTCGATGTTGTTTTTTATAATGGCAATTGGATGCACAACGAACCGCTGAAAGAAAGATTGAACGTACTTTCTAAAATTATTGAACAAAATGAGCACATTCAAATCGTTCCTATCCAAGATGATGGACATACACTTTTTGAAGTAGTGAAACAATATAATCTTGAAGGAATCGTTTGTAAAAATATGAACAGTAAATACGTCATAAACGGAAAAAATGCTAATTGGCAAAAAATAAAAAATTATAAAGATATGATCGCTGTAATTGGCGGGGTTACTTATCGGTCAGGAATCGTAAATTCAATATTACTCGGTCTATATAATGAGCATCATCAGCTTTTGTATATCGGACATGCCGGTACAGGAAAACTGACAGCAGCTGAATGGCAACAGCTTACAAAGATCATCGAACCATTAAAAATAAACAATCGTCCTTTTATTAACGAACCCGAAAGAATGCATAAAGTACAATGGCTTCAACCGGCCCTGACTGTTAAAGTGCAATATATCGAATGGCCCGAAGGACGTTCACTTAGACAGCCAAGTATTCAAGCTTTTGTTGATCAAGACCCGAAAAAATGTACACTAAATGAATAAAAAAGGAAGAGACATATGCAAAAAAATTTCCCTGCAAAAAACAGAAAATATAAAGGTTTTTTTTTCTCTTAGGATGGAATACAGAAAAAGAATATTTTCTTGCTGGTATAAAGAAAGGGGACGAGATTGTTCAAATTGGAACATTTCACCGCGGATTAAAGGACAGTGAAAAAAAATCATTAATTCAAGCTATTATGAGAAATCGTGAAAAAATAGAAGATAATACAGTGTTTGTCAATCCAGGAATATGTATAGAATTAACGTTTCAAGCAATCGAAAACGATCAATTAGTTAATACTTATTTTCACTCCTTTCAATTTGAACTGACTTGGGAGCAATGTACTTGGGAAAAGCTTATTTTAACGAATCATCCAGTTCAAAGTGAAATAAAGATGACCCATCCAGAAAAGATCATATGGGAAAAACTCGATATGAATAAAGAAAAATATCTTGCCTATTTAATTCAAATATCACCATTTTTCCTGCCCTTTTTAAAACAAAGAGCATTAACAATTATTCGTTATCCGCACGGAATTCCAGGAGAGTCGTTCTACCAAAAGAACTGTCCGGACTACGCCCCAAGCTTTATTAAAACAGAAGAAATAGAAGGAAATCATTATATTATTTGTAATGAATTATCCACTTTGCTTTGGCTGGGAAATCAATTGGCAATAGAATTTCATGTCCCTTATCAAACAATTGATACTGAAAGACCGATAGAAATTGTCTTTGATTTAGATCCGCCGAATCGATCTAGCTTTCCGTTGGCAATAAAAGCTGCAAAGGAAATGAAGAAAATTTTCGACAGCTTTGATATCGTCAGTTATCCGAAACTTTCAGGAAGTAAAGGAATCCAAATCCATATACCACTCTGTAAAAATTGTTTAACGTACGAGGAAACAAGAATCTTTACATCCTTTATTGCAAATTATTTAGTCGAAAAATTTCCAAATGAATTTACAGTTGAAAGAATGAAAAAAAATCGGGGTGGTAAACTTTACATTGACTATGTCCAGCATGCAAAAGGAAAGACGATTATCTGCCCTTATTCAACGAGAGGAAAGGAAGAAGCAACTGTCGCAGCACCACTTTACTGGGAAGAAGTAAACGAAAAGTTAAAAATTGAAACATACAATATTCCTTTTGTACTTGATCGCCTTGCAAATATGGAATGTCCGATGAGTGATTTTTTTAAACAAAAAAACAAATCATTATTAACGATCATTTCCTCGCTTAAAAAGGAAATGATCAAATAGTCCCCCACCATTATTTATACATTTATAGGCGGGGGGTGTATTTACTTTTTCCATTCGTTAGCGAGCATTCCATAAACAACATGGTCTACATAATGGTCATATAACCATTCTGCTTGTCTAATGCAGCCTTCGTTCACAAATCCTAATCTTTCGGGAATACTTCTACTTTTTTTATTTTCGACGGCAGCCCAAATTTCAATCTTATTTAACTTCAACTCATGAAAGGCATAATCGGTTAATGCTTTAGCTACCTTCGTCATAATCCCATTTCCTTGATATTTTTCTCCTAACCAGTAACCAATATATGCAGTTTTGTTAGCCCAATTTATTTTATTATAACCAGCTACACCAACAATATCGCCTTTAAATAAAATAGCAGTGTTCATGCTTTCACTTTCGGCAAAGCTTTTTAAACTAGTTTTTATATACTCCTTTGTATGTTCAAGCTTCGTAGTATCGTCCAGCCAAGGAAGCCATTCTTGTAAATAATCTCTTGATTCATTTGTTAAAGTAAATATCCTTTCTGCATCATGTAATTGGACTAACTTTAAAGAAAGATTCTCATCAATTTTATGAATAAACATGAAACCCCTCCAAATCATGTGAGCTTTATTTTAAAAACCAGTTTAGCAAATTATTGGTGATTTAAATAGAGAATCATATGATTTATTTTAAAGTTTTCTAATTTAACAGATGACTAGATTACTGCACGAATTAAATCTTAGAAAAAACTTAAAGAGATTTCTCTTAAAACTTTCTCTAAATTTGTCGCAAATCTAATATAAATCGATTCCATTGAACTGTCTTTCCCTACGTAACCTTCCTAAAACTATATCAGCGTTTTTTATAGTCTGAGGGGTTTTTTACATTATTTTTGAAATCTATTCCAGGGTTTTTATTATCTCTGCTAATTTTCGCATCCCAAATTCAATTTGTTTTAATGACGCGTGAGAGTAGGAAATTCGGATACAGCATTCACTTCCAGCTTGATCGTATAAATGACCTGGGTTGAGAAGAATTCCGGCTTTTAATGCTTGATCAAATAGACGGCGAAATGAAAAAGGCTGACATAAACGGAGCCAGATGTAAAATCCTCCTTTGGGAACATTCCAAGTAGCAATTTCCGAGAAATAATTCTTTAATGCATTAAGCATTGTATCGCGACGAATTTTTAGCTCGGCTCTTAACTTATTTAAATGCTCAACATATATACCGCTAGAATACCATTGTGCAGCTACAATTTGAGATAACGAGCTTGATCCATAATCCGTCTGCATTTTAATATCTGCAAGTCGATTTATCACTTGTTCTAGCCCTACGATCCAACCTATTCTTAAGCCTGGACTAACAGATTTAGACATACTTCCTACATAGAGAACATTGCCGTTATGATCATTCGCCTTTAAAGGGCTTGGAGGCGGATGATCAATCCATAAATCTCGATAAACATCATCTTCGATCACAGGAAGTCTTTCCTCTTGACATACAGAAATAAGCTCTTTTCGTCTCGATTCCGTCATCATGATTCCAGTTGGGTTATGGAAAGAGGGAATCGTATATAATAACGCCCCATTCGTTTCTTTTTTATATTTTTGTATTAACGAAATTTCCATCCCCTCTTTGTCCATTGGAATCCCATATAACTTCATCCCCGCAGATTGAAAGACATGAATCGAATAGAGATATGAAGGCTTTTCGAGAAGTATCGTTGAACCTTTTTTTAATAGACCGATAGAAACTAATTGCAATGCTTGCAGAGCACCGGAAACGATCAAAATTGAAGACGGGGACGTATGAATGTTTAACCCCTTTAAATATTTCGCTAATTGCTCCCGCAGCAATAAGTTTCCCTTTGGTTCTTCATATCCTAAAAATATCCCTTTTCGAGAAGCTTTTTGAAAAATATGTTCCAATTGGACAGCTGGTAACAACTGTGGTGAAAGCTCCCCTGTTCCAAGGCGAATAATATGAGGATGAAACTCCGCTTCGTTAATTCGTTGGATCATTGCTCTATTCGGTTGATAAATTCCTGAACTTACGTATGTATTCCAGTCAGGTGTTGGTGACGATGCTAGTAGATTCCACGTATTATTAACTACCTTTGTTCCGCCTCCAGTCTTCCCCGCAATTAATCCACTCGCTGCAAGCTCTTCAAAAGCTGTCACAACAGTACTTCTGTTAACACCAAATGCTTTTGCTAAAGCTCGTTGCGATGGAATTCTCGTTCCAATCGGCCATTCTCCATTTAAAATTTTTTCTTTTATATAATCTTCAATTTGCTTATGAAGAGGAGTATGAGAAAGACGATTCGGTTTCCATCCTGTATTTGTCATTTTTTACCTCCTTATCTTTTCATTACACCAATTATAATATTTGGTTGGTTTGTTTTCCATCCAAAATGGATGGATACAAATAAAGCTTTTTTTACTAAAATGAAACGCATGAAAGAAACGTTTTGAACGGAGGAAGTAAATAATGACAAATGTAATCATGCATGGAATTATTCTCGCTTTTGGTCTAATTTTGCCTTTAGGTGTGCAAAATATCTTTATATTTAATCAAGGAGCTAGTCAACCTTCACTAATACACGCCTTTCCAGTCATTATAACAGCAGCTCTATGTGATACACTCTTAATTCTTCTTGCTGTTTTAGGTGTTTCGGCTATCGTCCTCACATTTTCTTTGTTAAAAACAGTACTGCTTGGACTTGGTGTTATTTTCCTCGGTTATATGGGAGGAGTCATTTGGAAAAGTGAAACAAAACTTAACGAAGCTAACAGCGAACGCATCTCCACTAAAAAACAAGTGCTATTTGCAATCTCTGTTTCTGTACTAAATCCTCATGCAATCATCGATATAATAGGCGTCATCGGAACAAATTCATTAAATTATTCAGGTGAGGCAAAGTGGGTATTTACTTTTTCTACTATTTTAGTATCTTGGATTTGGTTTTTCGGCTTGGCAATTGGGGGGAAAATGCTCGGAAATATTGATAAAACAGGGCGTCTTATTCATATTATTAACAAAATTTCAGCATTCATTATTTGGTCGATTGCTTTATATTTGCTGAAAAGCTTTTTTGAAAGCTTCTGATTTCCCGCAAAAATGAGAAGTCCTTTAAGATGATATTTAAAGCAACTGCCCAGAAGACTACTTGAAAACACTTTTCAGTCGAGGTACGTAGCATAAAGCGAAGGCAAATAGAACATGGGATACATAGGTTTGTTTGTAAAGAGTATGAAAGGACTTCAAAAACGAGAAGTCCTTTCATTAATCATCTAGCAAAAATAAATAACAGTGTTAGAGTATATTTGTTATTTTTTAATTGCGTTACGAATTTAGCTGTTCATCATAACGATAAAATTAGCGAGAAACAAGCAAGCAATAATATAAAGAGTGAATGAAACCTCGCGCGCTTTGCCAATTGCTACTTTTAACAGCGGATATAAAATAAACCCAACAGCGATTCCATCTGCAATACTATACGTAAACGGAATCATCGCAATGATAAAAAAAGCAGGGAAGCTTTCACTTAAATCTTTTAAATCAAGATGACGAATATTTTGTAGCATTAATCCTCCGATAATCATTAAAATCGGTGCGATTGCACTGTCTGGAATAAGCTTAATGACAGGAATAAAAAACGCAGACAATAAAAATAGCATTGCAGTTGTTACTGATGTTAATCCTGTTCGTCCTCCAGCTGCCAAACTAGCAGCAGTCTCAACTGTTGAAACAGTTGGGCTAGTGCCAAATAAACCAGAAAGCATTGCTGAGACGGAGTTTGCTTGAAACGCCTTTGCAAATTTATCAGGTCGTTTTATAAACTGAACATGCCCATGCACTGTGCCGATATTTTCAAAAACAATGACCATCGTCAGTGAAAAAACAGCCACCCAGAAGGACAATTTAAAGATACTTTTAAAAGAAAAGGCAGCAAATACAGATGTATAATCAGCAAGCGTAAATGATTGTATGGAAAAACCGGTCATATCAATTGTCCCAAATAAAAGTGCGATTACCGTACCGCTCAGCATGCTAATAAGAAAATTTCCACGGACATTTCTCATAAAAAGCACAATTGCAACGATAAACGTAAAAATTGTCGCAAGCACTTGAGGATGACTAAGATCACCTAGTGCAATGATTGAATTTGTGCCCCGCTCGACAATGCCGCCCTTTTCAAGACCGATCAACATTAAAAATAAGCCTAATCCGACAGTAATTGCTTCTTTTAATGACTTTGGAATCGCAGCGCTTAATTTCTTTGCATAACGAGAAAAAGCGATGAAAGTAAAGATGACTCCAGAAACAAAAACGACTCCTAATGCTTCCTGCCAGGATAAACCAAGCGATTGAACTAGCGTATAAGAAAAAAGTGCATTAATTCCCATCCCGGGAACGAGCAAAATCGGAACGTTTGCCCAAAAACCCATCAATAAACAGCCAACAACCGATGACAATATCGTCGCTATAATTGCTCCTTCAAGCGGAATACCCGCCTCAGATAAAATGAGTGAATTTACAGCAATAATATAAACAATTGCAAAATAACCGACTGTTCCTGCGGTCAATTCTTTCTTAACAGATGTATCATTTTTTGATAACTGAAAAGAACGTTCTAACCACTTTTGCAGCATCTTGTATCATATCCAGTATCATAATTCCCTCTCCCTACCCACTCATCATAAAAAAATAATAGATGAGCCACAAATACATATTTTATCAAAATTTTTATACGATGCCAATAAATGAAGCTTGGTGTCTAATAATAGTAGATATTTGATCATTACGAACAAATGATCTATAACATAAGAAACGTTTGTTCGCATTTGATTGCCAAGAAGGTTTCATAGCATTCCCGACATTAATAGCGTTAGCGTTTAGCATGCATTGGTAAATCAATAACTGTTCCTTTTTACCGTGCTGATAACATTTTAGAATAGAACCACACTTCGGACAGTATAGGAGGTAGAGATGTTATCTTCACAATAATCGATAATTATCTTCGCCCTCTATTATATCAAGGATCCCTATATTTGGGTGATTTAGCATATTTAATGAATTCATCATATACCTTTTATTCTGATATCTGACGTAAAAGCATAATACCAAGGGTACTAAGCATAATAGATATAGATCAACTTTTTCATAAATATCCCCACCAATCTTTACCAAGCAATGGGCTGGCGATTACGAAAATAACCACCATTTGGCCCCTCTTCATTCAATGTTGCTAACCAAACAGCGGTATCTGCACCTTCTTCGACTGTGCTAGGTGCATCAGATCCTCCCATATCGGTTTGAACTCTTCCAGGACAAACTGCGTTAACTTTGATTCCCATATCAGCCACATCTTGAGCTACTAAACATGTTAAGGCGTTAAGCATAGTTTTGGTGATTCGATAGGCGGGCGAAGATCCCCCTAATTGACGTGCTAGGGTATGGTTTTGAATAGATCCTTGACCGCACATAATTTCGGAAGGCCCCTAGACCAGATGATAAATTGACAATTCTCCCATAATTCTGTTGTTTCATAATAGGAACTACGGCCTGTGTGATTCGTAAAGCACCAAAAAAGTTGGTTTCAAAAGTTTCTTTGACTACTAACTCCTCAACTTCTAAAACGGAAACTCCCCTGTCAAGAATAATTCCAGCATTATTCACAAGTACATCCAATCGGCCATACTTATTTGCTATTTGATTTATTATCTCTTCGATGTTTCCGCTATCATTTACATCGATTACTTGCAGATCCGCCATCAATCCATTACTTCTAAAGTCCATTACAACTTTTTCTCCCTTTTCTGCATCTCTACATCCGATTAGGACATGGGATCCTTGTGAGGCTAATTGACGGGATATCTCTCGCCCAATCCCACGATTTCCTCCTGTAACTATAGCAACTTTATGATCTTGTTTGTTTACTAAATTAATCATTTTACCGATCTCCGTATTTGATTTGTTTTTTAGATTTTTGACTATATCCATAAGCTGAGACTCTGCTTTGCGTAAGTTCTCAAATTGTTCCCTAATTTCAGTTAGTTTCAGTTCACCCTTTCTGATACCATTTTGGATACAAGCTTCTTTGTTTTCATCCCATGAACAGTGAAACAAATCAGCAATTTCATTAGTTTTTAAACCCATACTTAGATAAAACTGAATCATTCGAATCTGTTCAATATCGATTTCGCTATATTGACGATACCCATTATCTAACCGATTTGGCTTCAAAAGTTGTTTTTCTTCGTAATACCGCAGAGACCGAAGACTTACACCCGTTTTCCGAGCTAATTCACTAATATGAATGATAATCACTTCTTTCACATGTCTTAATTTAGTTTTACTATAAACCTTCACATCATGTGAAGATCAAGTATTTTATTCAATGAATAACAAATCAAATAAAGGTTAATGTAAATGTTTACAGTGTGATCAAACAACTTAAATAAAAAAGTATTCAGATCTCGTATGAGCACAATTCCACACGATAATCTGAATACCCAAAAAAAGCAGGCCAAGCATTTATCATGATTAACCTTTTGATTTATAAACAAAAAGCTGAATAAAAAAATGACAGATTCCCAAATGGGTAAACCTGTCATTTTTTTCCTTTGCAAAGTTATGCTAATTGGCGATATAAGTTTGCCATTTCGATTGCTCCGACTGCTGCCTCCCAGCCTTTATTTCCGGCCTTCGTACCTGCACGCTCAATCGCCTGCTCGATCGTATCCGTTGTTAATACCCCAAAAATAACAGGAATTCCACTCTGCATACTTGTTGCTGCTACTCCTTTTGCCACCTCACTGCTAACGTATTCAAAATGCGGAGTAGCTCCTCTAATAACTGTTCCTAAAGTAATAACAGCATCAAATGAACCAGATTCGGCAAATTTTTTTGCTGTTAACGGAATCTCAAATGCGCCTGGAACCCAAACGATTGTTACATCTTCTTCGTTTACTCCGTGTCTTTTCAGCGCATCCTCTGCTCCGCTTAACAATTTACTCGTGATAAATTCGTTAAATCTTGATACTACAATTGCTACTTTTAACCCTGTCCCTACTAAATGACCTTCTATTGTTTTTTTCATTTTTTCCACTCTCCCAAAAATTATAAATGAAGTAAATGTCCTAGCTTTTGTTGTTTTGTTTGTAAATAACGTTTATTTTCTGCTTTAAATGGCAGTTCAAGAGGAACCCTTTCTATCACTTCTAATCCGTAGCCATTTAAGCCCGCAATTTTGCGCGGATTGTTTGTTAATAAGCGCATTTTAGTAATTCCTAGTTCACGAAGGATTTGTGCTCCAATCCCATAATCTCGTAAATCAGCGGCAAATCCCAATTTATTGTTTGCTTCAACTGTGTCATAGCCCTCCTCTTGAAGCTTATATGCTTTTAGTTTGTTAATAAGTCCAATTCCTCGGCCTTCCTGTCTCATATAAAGAAGGACACCACGGCCTTCTGCTTCAATTTGGGTTAGCGCTGCTTCAAGCTGTGGACCGCAATCACAGCGGTTTGAACCGAACACATCACCTGTTAAACATTCCGAATGGACCCGCACTAGTACAGGTTCGGCTCCAGAAATATCACCTTTAATAATAGCAACATGCTCCTTTTGATCAATAATCGATGTATATCCGACTGCACGGAATGCTCCGTATTCAGTGGGTAATTTAATTTCAACTTCTCTTTTGACTAGTGAATCTTTTTGCATCCGAAAATGAATTAAATCTTTTATCGTAATCATTTTCAAATTGAACTTTTTCGAGATTTCGATTAACTCAGGAACTCTCGCCATCGTCCCGTCGTCCTTCATAATTTCACAAATAACACCTACAGGCTTTACACCGCAAAGCTTTGCCAAATCAACGGCTGCTTCTGTATGACCAGCTCTTCTAAGGACGCCCCCCTCTTTTGCGACGAGTGGGAAAATGTGACCTGGCCGTCGAAAATCACTTGATGTTGAATTTTCATCAAGAAGCTTCTGCACTGTTAACGAACGTTCAAAAGCACTAATTCCTGTTGTCGTGTCTATGTGATCAATACTAACGGTGAAAGCCGTTTCGTGGGCATCAGTATTCACCTCAGTCATCGGCTTTAAGGCAAATTTTTGTGCCGTGTCAGAATCAAGTGGAACGCAAATTAGCCCACGGCCTTCCTTTGCCATAAAATTAATCGCCTCAGGAGTTGCAAACTCACCTAATACGACAAAATCACCTTCATTTTCTCTATCTTCATCATCGCAAACGATAATCGGTTTTCCTTTTTTTAATTCCTCTAGTGCTTCTTCAATCTTATGGAACAATTTTTGTCACCCTTTCGTTATGCAAAACCATTTTCCTTAAGGAAGTCAACTGTCATTTTACTTTTATGAGTGGAATCTTCAGTTTTTTTCGCAAGTGCTAATTGAACATATTTCGCTAACATGTCAAATTCAATGTTCACTTTGTCACCTATATTTTTCATTCCTAAAATGGTTTCATTTGCCGTGTGAGGAATGAGCGAAACGGTAACAAATTCATCATTTACACCAAAGGTTGTTAATGATGTTCCATCAATCCCGATTGATCCTTTCTCCATCACGTAAGCTTGCCCTGTTTCAGGTATACTTATGTCAATGTAAATAGCATTTTCTTTCGCTTCTTTTCGTAAAATGACACCTGTTCCATCAATATGGCCGGTAACAAAATGACCTCCAAATCTGCCGTTAGCCGCAAGTGCCCGTTCAAGGTTTACGAAAGAACCATTTTTTAAAGACGCTAAAGATGTTGAATGAAACGTTTCTGGCATAACATCGACTGTAAATAATTGACTAGAAAAGCTTGTTACGGTTAAGCAGACACCATTCACGGCAATGCTGTCGCCTAATTTTACATCCTCTAATATTTTCATCGCTTGAATCGTCATCTGCAATGAGTTTCCATTTTTTATTATTTTTTGAACAGTGCCGATTTCTTCAACTATTCCTGTAAACATTTATACATCACTGTCCTTTTCTCTCGGTATTGCTGTAATCTTTAAATCAGATCCAATCTTTTCTATAGAAATAAATGTTAATTTTTCTGCTTCCTTCATTACAGTTGCCCCATTCCCACCGATCACAGGAAATGACTGTTTACCGCCAATGAGAAGGGGTGCAACATAAAAGATGATTTGTTGATACACTTGTTCCTTTATAAAGGATGCGTGCACTTCCCCTCCTCCTTCAACGAGTAGGGACATAATGTTTTTCTTTCCTAATTCAAATAATACGTCTTGGAGAGAGATTGTTTTACTTGAAAGGGAAATGACCTCAACTCCTTTTTGTTTTAAGGCGTATTTTTTCTGAGTATCAATATTTTCCCCTGTGATAATAATTGTTTTAGCTGAACGATCTTCGACAATACGGGCGTTAAGCGGTGTCCGCAATTGTGTATCTAATATAATTCGATTGGGATTTTTTCCACCTCGGGGTAGTCTGGTGGTTAGGAGTGGATCGTCTGTTAAAACTGTGTTAATGCCAACAAGAATGGCATCATGCTTATGCCTTAATTCATGAACGTCTAACCGCGCTTCCGATGATGTAATCCATTTGCTATCACCAGAGCTTGCTGCTGTTTTACCGTCTAAAGAAAGCCCAGCTTTCAGCGTAACAAAAGGCTGTCTTGTTTTAATAAAGTGGAAAAAAGGTTTATTCATGTTGTCTGCTTCACCTTTACATAAACCTACTTCTACTTCAATTCCTGCACTTCGTAACCTTTCGATCCCTTTTCCTGCAACTAGCGGATTCGGATCTTGTGTTGCGACTATGACTCTTTTAATGCCCGCTTCAATAATCAGCTCGGTACATGGAGGTGTTTTACCATGATGGCTGCAAGGCTCCAATGTAACATATAAATCTGAGCCACTCGCCTCAACACCAGCCGCACGGATTGCATGTACTTCTGCATGCGGTGTCCCAGCTCGTAAATGAGCCCCCATCCCTAAAATATTTCCGTTTTTTACAACTACTGCTCCAACTAACGGATTCGGACTAGTTTGGCCCTCAGCTGCCCGAGCAAGTGAAAGAGCAAGCTTCATATATTCATACTCTTGCATCGAAATATCCATCCCGCCTTTTTATCTTTAGTTTTTACGCAGACAACAAACGAAAACCCCCGTATAGACGAAGACGGGGGTAATGAAAGCATGATGGAATAGACGTTAAAAAAGCTATTTTTTAACGTTTCTCACTCATTCCTTCTCCCATCCAGACTTTTACTGTCGGCTTTGGAATTACACCAAATCAGCCGTTTTTGAACGTTCAAAAACGGGTCACGGGCTGAGAGGAATTCTCCTCATTACCGCCGGTTGGGAATTGCACCCGACCCCGAAGGAAAAACTATTCAATTATAGAAAGTGCTGACCGCCATTAAAATTATATTAAAATCGTTCATGTTTTAATATTCTACTAAAAGCTTGTCAGTCTTTAATGGTTTAAATTTTAACAGCATCATAATAAAAAAGCAAGTATTCAAACTGTTATAAAATACAGATCATCAATCGTAATCTTTTTTGTTTCACCCCAATGCACTCCTCCTTAACTTTAAAACCAATCTAAATCAACGACATAAGCTGTCGGATTCTTTTTATCCTTCTGCAAATCAATGATGACGTTAGTTGAACCGGCATTGCCAACGATAGGGGCATGATAACTTAAACTTAGGATTATAAAATCCTTATTAAAATATAAGATATGTGCATGTTTTACACCTGCAGCACTTTTAAAGCCCGACTCTTTCGCTATTTTTTTAAAACTAATTTTGAATTCCGCTTCGTACGCGTCGTTACCGGCCATATAGTTTTCAATTGTTTGAATCCGTTGAATGCCGTCGGATAAAGGATCTTCTAGCCCATTAATATACACATATTTGCCATCTTCACTTAAATAATCTTCTTCACCAATTTCTTTTAGCTGCTTATCTTTTCTGTCATATACGAAGCGATGTCTGAAAGACTTTTCATACCTATGATCATTCTTTACATTAGAGAATAAATCATGAAATTCATCGAGTTCTCCGCTAGCTAACGTTTTATTAAATGTCGCTGGATCGGTACTTGTCGGTACGATACGCGATAAATCTTGTTTAATAAAAAGAGCAATAGATTTATTTAATTTTTCTTCCGGATTTTTATTTACTAAATATATAACGAAATGATCATCATTCACACTAAAAAGATTAAAAATTAACGGATCTTCAGGGTTGAGTTTAAATTTTTCCATAAGTTCAGGTAAATCTAATATTGTTTCTTTCTGTCTTGTTTTAACGTACAATTGATTTTTCTCCTCTAACTTTAATGTTGGGAGGTTGAATTCATCCTTATTCGCGATTTGTTGTTCTATTTTATCTGTTAATTCATCATTTTCCCATAAATTATAAAAGGTTTTCTCTACATCTTTTGTATAAAATAACGGTTCATAAAATGTTTTTAAGTCATCTTCCTTATTGTAATGAAAAGAAATTTCTTTATCATCTCTACTTCCATTACTTTTTGTATACACATGTATCCCATTAACGTCATACAAAAAATTATATCCGCTCCCCGGCAGCTTACCCCTTAAAAATTCAGACAACGCTGGGCTATCCTTTGTTGGAAAGCCTTTTTTATATGTCACTTTACTAGCTCCACAGCTGACAAAAAAGAATGAAGAGATGAGCAATATACTTATCAGTACAGCTATTTTTCTCAATCTACTCACCCCACTACTCTTGTTGTGTTTTATTTATTTGCCCTTCAAAATTTACACACTTCATTAATAAACACTCATATCTAGCTCTACTATGTAGGCTGTCGGGTTCTTTTTTTCCTTCTGCAAATCTATCATCACATTAGTTGAACCGGCATCTCCAGCAATAGCTGCATAATAATTTAAGTTTAAAACAACATAATCTTTATTAAAGTAAACAATTTTAGCTATCCCTACATCTACAGCACCTTTAATGTCACCCTTTTTTGCGATTTTTTTAAAACTAATTTTGAATTCCGCTTCGTACGTGTCGTTACCAGCCATATAGTTTTCAATTGTTTGAATCCGTTGAACTCCATCTTCCAGTTTTCTTTTTGCTCCATTAAGATACACATATTTGCCATCTTCACTTAAATAATCTTCTTCACCAATTTCTTTTAGCTGCTTATCTTTTCTGTCATATACGAAGCGATAGATGAATGTTTTTTCAAACCTATGATCACTTTTTACATTAGAAAATAAATCATGAAATTCATCAAGTTCTCCGCTAGCTAACGTTTTATTAAATGCCTCTGGATCGGTACTTGTCGGTACGATACGCGATAAATCTTGTTTAATAAAAAGAGCAACATATTTTATTTAACTTTTCTTCCTGATTAAAATTTTTAAATATACAATAAAATGATCATCATTCATATTATACAGATTAAAAACTAACTCATCATCTGGCTTAAGTTTAAATTTTTCCATAAGCTCAGGTAAATCTAATATTGTTTCTTTCTGTCTTGTTTTAACGTACAATTGATTTTTCTCCTCTAACTTTAATGTTGGGAGGTTAAATTCATCCTTATTAGCAATTTGTTGTTCTATCTTATCTGTGAATTCACCATTTCCCCATAAATTATTAAAGGTTTTCTCTACATCTTTTGTATAAAATAACGGCTCATAAAATGTTTTTAAGTCATCTCCATCATGAAAATGAAACATAATTTCCCTATCATCTTCATTCAGATTTATTCCTGTATATACATACATCCCATTAACATCATAGAGAAGATTATAACTACTACTAGCCATCTCACCTCCTAAAAATTCAGACAACGCTGGGCTATCCTTTGTTGGAAAGCCCTTCACATATATGACTTTATTTCCACAGCCAATAAGTAGGAGTGAAGAAATAAACAACATGCAAATGACGACAGCTTTTTTTCTCAACCTTTTCACCCCTTTGCTTACTCTTGTTGTGTTTTATTTACTTTTTTAATTAATTCGATAAACTCCTCATTCTCTATTTCATAAATATGAGGCGGCTTCGTGGGGCGAAACCCTCCTCCATCAACTTTATATGATAAACGCTGATCAATTAACGCTCCTAAGGACTTTGCTTGTTGACTTTTTACTGAAACAGCGCCATCTTGTGATGATTTAGTTCCAAGCCAACCTGCTAAATCATAGCCCGCTACCGCAGTTATATCCATTTCCTCCAGTTTTCGATACACTTCTGGATTTGCCGCTTTCAAATAAGTCATCTCCTCGCTTAACGCTTCGCTCGTCATATCAGTATAAACATTACTATGTTCGATTCCTTTATCTACTCGTCTATTTTCTGGATTTGGATCTACATATCCACTATATTGAGTTGGCTCTTTATCAACTAATTTCTGTACCCATTTCCAGCGTAAAATGGAGACGTTATTCCCGAGCTTGCCCATCGTATTTTTATCGTACGGTGTCCCAATTGTCGTTATGCTTCGCACTTGATCAGGGTAGTCCATCGCAAATTGGAAAAACCTTCGCCCACCATAACTATGGGCAAACAAATCAATCTTTGTCGTTTCGTTCACTAATCCCATTTCCGTCAATCTTTTCGCTACATCGTCACTCGTTTCTTGACGGTGTTCGTTTTTATGTTCAGTATCGTAAACGATATGGAGACGTCCTTGTTTATTCTTAAATTCATCTGCTAATCTTAATTTTTCAAATTCCTTAAATTCCTTTATTCCTCCATCTTCATTTACTACAAAATATTCATTCTTTCCTTTCCTCATTTCACGCATAATTACATCGCCTGGTTGAGCCGCTTTCTTCGCACTTTTGATAAAATCTTCCCCGTTCGATTCGATCCCGTGCACATAGACTGAGACATTTTTTTAAGCCAGAAAAGTCGCCTTTTACATTGTTTACTGAGTTGTATAATCGTGTAATGTCATTTAATGCTTGGCGCAAAGGTGAGCGGTATACACGGACTGTATTTTCAAACTCCATTTCCACTTCATCTACTTCGGCTTTTAGTTCTCGATATACTTGTTGAATGTAGTCTATATCATCTATCATAAATGACATTTTATTTCTTTCCTCGAAGGGGACATCAACTTTCATATATTTTTTTTTATTACGTCATCCCGACAATCTTCTAAATGTTCAATCCAACTATTAATCTTCCCTTTTATCTCTCCTGCATCGAAAGTAATCGTATCTTTGTTTGCATTGGCTGTTAAGCTTGTGTGATTAAGTTTGTTCCATTTTTTCGAGAATGCTTGTTTAAGTAAATTCGAACCGGTTTCGGTGATGATTTCATTTGCTTCGACTTGATGCTTATTGATTTTAGCAAATGGTGTGGTCTTACTTTGTTGGTTTAGTCTCCTAAAAATTCAGACAACGCTGGGCTATCCTTTGTTGGAAAGCCCTTTACATATGTGACTTTACTAGTATCATAGCGATAAAAAAAGAGGAGCGTACAAGCAAGTAACAAAATACAGATCATCAATCGTAATCTTTTTTGTTTCACCCCAATACACTCCTCCTTAACTTTAAAACCAATCTAAATCAACGACATAAGCTGTCGGATTCTTTTTATCCCCCTGCAAATCAATGATAACGTTAGTTGAACCGGCATCGCCAACGATAGGGGCATGATAATGTAAGCCTAAAATAATATAATCTTTATTAAAATAAACAATTTTAGCTATTCCTACACCTGCAGCACTTTTAATGCCCGCTTCTTTTGCGATTTTTTTAAAACTAATTTTGAATTCCGCTTCGTACGTGTCGTTACCAGCCATATAGTTTTCAATTGTTTGAATCCGTTGAACGCCGTCGGATAAAGGATCTTCTAGCCCATTAATATACACATATTTGCCATCTTCACTTAAATAATCTTCTTCACCAATTTCTTTTAGCTGCTTATCTTTTCTGTCATATACGAAGCGATAGATGAATGTTTTTTTAAACCTATGATCACTTTTTACATTAGAAAATAAATCATGAAATTCATCAAGTTCTCCGCTAGCTAACGTTTTATTAAATGCCTCTGGATCGGTACTTGTCGGTACGATACGCGATAAATCTTGTTTAATAAAAAGGGCTATATAATTGTTTAATTCCTCTTTGTCTATTTCAAGAACGAAATGATCATCATTCACATTATACAGATTAAAAACTAACTCATCATCTGGCTTAAGTTTAAATTTTTCCATAAGCTGAGGTAAATCTAATATTGTTTCTTTCTGTCTTGTTTTAACGTACAATTGATTTTTCTCTTCTAACTTTAATGTTGGGAGGTTAAATTCATCCTTATTCGCGATTTGTTGTTCTATTTTATCTGTTAATTCATCATTTCCCCATAAATTATTAAAGGTTTTCTCTACATCTTTTTGTATAAAATAACGGTTCATAAAATGTTTTTAATTCGTCTTCCTTATTGTAATGAAAAGAAACTTCTTTATAATCTTCATTCCTATTTCTTTTTATATACACACATGAACCCCGTTAACATCATACAAAAAATTATATCCGCTTCCTGGCATCATACCCCTTAAAAATTCAGACAACGCTGGGCTATCCTTTGTTGGAAAGCCCTTCACATATATGACTTTATTTCCACAGCCAATAAGTAGGAGTGAAGAAATAAACAACATGCAAATGACGACAGCTTTTTTTTCTCAACCTTTTCACCCCTTTGCTTACTCTTGTTGTGTTTTATTTACTTTTTTAATTAACTCGATAAACTCCTCATTCTTTATTTCATAAATATGAGGCGGCTTCGTGGGGCGAAACGCTCCTCCATCCACTTTATATGATAAACGCTGATCAATTAACGCTCCTAACGATTCCGCTTGTTGACTTTGTATTGAGACAGCACCATCTTGTGTGATGATTTAGTTCCAAGCCAACCTGCTAAATCATAGCCCGCTACCGCAGTTATATCCATTTCTTCCAGTTTTCGATACACTTCTGGATTTGCCGCTTTCAAATAAGTCATCTCCTCGCTTAACGCTTCGCTCGTCATATCAGTATAAACATTACTATGTTCGATTCCTTTATCTACTCGTCTATTTTCTGGATTTGGATCTACATATCCACTATATTGAGTTGGCTCTTTATCAACTAATTTCTGTACCCATTTCCAGCGTAAAATAGGAACGTTATTCCCGAGCTTGCCCATCGTATTTTTATCGTACGGTGTCCCAATTGTCGTTATGCTTCGCACTTGATCAGGGTAGTCCATCGCAAATTGGAAAAACCTTCGCCCACCATAACTATGGGCAAACAAATCAATCTTTGTCGCTTCGTTCACTAATCCCATTTCCGTCAATCTTTTCGCTACATCGTCACTCGTTTCTTGACGGTGTTCGTTTTTATGTTCAGTCAGTATCGTAAACGATGTGGAGGCGTCCTTCTTTATTTTTAAATTCTGTTTCTAATTTTAATTTATAAAATCCCTCTACTTTATTTATTCCTCCACCTTTTTTAACTACAAAATATTCATTCTTTCCTTTCCTCATTTCACGCATAATTACATCGCCTGGTTGAGCCGCTTTCTTAGCACTTTCAAGAAATTGCTTTCCATTCGATTCGATCCCATGCACATAGACTGACACATTTTTAAAGCCAGAAAAGTCGCCTTTTACATTGTTTACTGAGTTGTATAATCGTGTAATGTCATTTAATGCTTGGCGCAAAGGTGAGCGGTATACACGGACTGTATTTTCAAACTCCATTTCCACTTCATCTACTTCGGCTTTTAGTTCTCGATATACTTGTTGAATGTAGTCTATATCATCTATCATAAATGACATTTTATTTCTTTCCTCGAAGGGGACGTCAACTTTCATATATTTTTTTATTACGTCATCCCGACAATCTTCTAAATGTTCAATCCAACTATTAATCTTCCCTTTTATCTCTTCTGCATCGAAAGTAATCGTATCTTTGTTTGCATTGGCTGTTAAGCTTGTGTGATTAAGTTTGTTCCATTTTTTCGCGAATGCTTGTTTAAGTAAATTCGAACCGGTTTCGGTGATGATTTCATTTGCTTCGACTTGATGCTTATTGAGAATTTGCTTCACGATCTGCTCCCTTGCCATCCTTATCAATCCCCCTTCTTTACACGCTGCATTTGATTTGAGAGTAGGTGATCTACACGCTTTAATTCTTTGACAAGATTTTCGGAATCTCCAATCAATTGTGTGACACGTTCTTTAAATTCATTTATTACAAATTGGATTTTATTCTGCGCCTCTGGCCAAACCTCTGTTACATCACCCCATGGGAAGTCAGTGCTAACGATAATATGATTTAAGAGTGAATGAAAAACTGTCAATATCTCCTCAAAACCAGCAAGGTTAGAGTGGAACGTGCTTGTTGCCTGTTCCAGCGCCGTTGGATCTAATTTAATTTCTGCTTCAACTCTTCCTGCTGAATACGTATATTGACGTTCCGCTCTTGTTGCGATCGGGGGCGCACACCCATTAATACCCTCATCAGTCGTATTTATACCAGCTATAAAGCTTTTGACAGTATCAACAAATAGCATTAATCCGAATGACGCCTCGCTAAAGTAATGAATCTGATCATCCATCTTCTGTTGAAGAGCCTGTGCTGCTGTTCCAGTATGTCGATCAAGCTCTTTCCGAAAATAAACCATCTGTTCGAATACTGTCTGAAACAAACTTTCCAACCTTACAGTTACATGAGAAATATGATCTCTCAATTCTTTATTAAACTGAAAAATCCCCATCATCCGCACCTCTGTTATCCGTACTCTCTGCCTCGATTATTAATGTTTCTAATTGCATTTCCTTTTCATCGACATAACCGTAATGATAGACAACTGCGATATCCGCATGATTAAACATAATAAATTTCTCTTTTGCATCGATAAACCCATTCGGATATTCTACAGCTGCATAATCTCTTATGATCTGATTTGTTTCAGAATATAATTGTCTTCCAACTACTAATAGACGTCTTGCATCCTTTTGTAAGCCAACAACACTTCCTATAGGAAGATATTTTTTTTTTTCGAAAAAAACATAAGCAATCACCTTTCTATCTTTACAAAATCTTTCAAGATTTGATTATTTTCACCTTTTGTCGAAATTATAGCAAATTTTTATGACTAAGTTTGACAAAATAGGTGATTTCACCTAAAACAATGAAAAAGTCATAGACGGAAATATCTAGTCATCATCACAAATAACATTTTTATCGGAAGAAAGTATTTATTCTGTGAGTAACATTAGGTCTTTTTATAGAGCTGAACGTTTCGTTGTCAATCTATGATCGAATGTGCTTTCTATTATTTTTTTGAAAACTGTCGAAAATTCCATAGTATCTTAGGAAAATATTTTAAATAGCATCATTGTTTTCTCAAGGAGTATTAGGGATATAATTTTGTATGAATCCATATGAAGGATTAAATGAGCTTTTTAAAAAATATAACAGAACAATTAAGCGAAGAAATACAGCGTTAAAAACATTCAAGAAGCTATGAAAATTTTGAGGTTCAACAGATTAAATTACAAAACATTGATTATGAAAAGATTGAAACTATCATTGAACGCAATTTACAATATGGTTGGACTTTAACAGGAGAAATGGATGTTCATTTTTTAAACTAACAGATTTTGTGGCAAAATAATTTTTTTAAGTCTTGTTCATAGTAATGTAAAAATTCATTATCGATTTTTTGTTGATTTAATTGTAATAAATCTTTAAATTTTTGAGAAAGGAAAGTATAAAACCATACTTCCTTTACTAATTACCATGATCGAAGGAAAAATTTCAGAGATAACAAAAAGCGATTTATTCGGTTCAAAGTTACTCAATAAGTGAAAAATGGATATTCAGCGAACAAGAAAAAAAGCTGACTATCATTTCCCATTCACGATATAAATATTTATGTAGTAAGATTTTTGCATTTATGAGGTTTTCAGGCGAAAGGGGCTCATTCATCGTAAGCCCGAACTATAAAAATATGCGCACCTTCTGGTGCGCATGACAATTAACCGTATTTCATGATCTTTTTGGTCAAAATACGGCTAATTTCATTTATTTACTACATTCTGCCTTGATCATTTTCGACCATGGCATATATAGATCTAAAATTTCAGGGTTTTGATGGATACTACAATTTGGTAGATCGGTCAAAAGCTTTTTTATATATTCGTAGAAATCGATGCCGTTACTTTTGGCTGTTTTCTGCGATACTCAAACAAATGGCGTTGGCTTTTGCCCCAGCTTCGCTGACCGAAAATAGCCAATTTTTTCTTCCAATGACATTGGGTCGGATGGCATTTTCCGCGGGATTATTATCAATTTCAATCCGGCCATCATATAAGAATGCCTTTAATCCATCAGCTCTATTAAGTGTATATTCTGCCGCCTTCGCAAGGGCATTTTTTCCGAAGAATGGCGATGTTTCAACCCAGTTAAGGAATTCCTCCACTATTGGCTTTGAAAACTTTTTGCGTTTTTTTCTACGTTTACTCGGGGACAAATGTTTAAACTTCCTCTCGAGCCGATACAAATCATCGCAATACTTCACACCAATTCGGCCATTTTTGCTGTCTGCTTTCAGCCAATAACGCCGAACATGAGCCCAACAATTCGCAAAGCTGATTCCTTCAATTTTGTCATATGCAGAATAACCATCACAGATAATCGTTCCTGAATAATCTTCAATAAAACTTTCAAGAACTGAACGTGCACGTGATAATGAACTTTGAAATAGAACTATCGTTGGCCCCTGGCAAGGTATACTTCGGTAGACCCAGTTATAGGCATTGGCTTGACCCGGTTTACCGTCAGAACGATTAATAATTTTTGCATACGTTTCATCAATATGTAAAACGGATTTTTGCCATCATGATCGTTTTCATTCGTTCATAGATAGGAAGTAGCCAATCACCTGCTACACGAATGACCCAATTGGAAAGGTTTTTGTCATTCGTATCCAGTCCATAACGAACCCATTCCTTCACCTGACGGTGAAGGGGTAAGTACTGCACAAATTTATCATAGATAACTTTGGCAAGTACACTGGGACTAGTAATACTGCGTTGAATAACTGGTTGTGGTGCTTTCCCACGTTTTATTTGCGCTGGTTGGGATGAATCCCCCTTACATTTTGTACACCCATAAGCATGTTCAATGTGTTGAATTTTCTTCATCCTTGCTGGAATGAATTCTGCCTCTTCACGTACGATTGTGCTGCCGATCTCAATCATTTGCCCTTGGCAACACTCACAGATTGTATTTTCTGGATGATGATGAATGTCATCTACTTCAATGTCATCATGTAATGAATCGTTTCTTTTTTTCTTTTTTGAACTTTTCGTACAACAGTATAAGAAATCGTCTGTTGGCTTTGTTCTTCTGTGTGCTCAGAATCGCTAAAAGACGAGTCATCATCAAATAAAGAGGCTTGCCCGTCTGGCGCATTGTATTTAGATTTCTCCGTTTTAGAACCATATAAAGCTTTTGTTAGCTGGCGAACTTGCTGTGATAGAGAATCAATCTTCTTCATTAATTCTTTATTTTGCTGGTTCGAATGAGCCAATTGTTCTTCGAGTAATTGAATTAATTTGTCCTTTGAAGAAGAGTCTTTTCCCACAATGTTCACCACTTTTCGTCCATTTTCGTACTCCTATTATAATCATTTTAAACCTTGAAATAAAGGAAAAATAGGTAGAAAAAGTTCAGAACGTGCCTTTTGGCGATGGTTGAATGGCCTTTGGCTGCTGAATGGATAACCCCTCAAGCAACCACCTGAGCTCCTTCTGAGATAGATTACGAACTGCTTGTTCATCTTTAGGCCATTGTAGCTTACCATTGTCCAGTCGTTTATAGAGCATGGCGAAGCCATCCCCATCGAAATACAGACATTTATATCTATCTTTCTTCCATCCGGCAAATAAGAATATAGAGTCGCCATAGGGGTCTAATTCAAAAGAATCTTGAATTAGAGTAGCCAATCCGTCAATCCCCTTCCGCATATCCGTTTTCCCACAGATAATATAGATATTTTTCACATCCGTATAATCATGTTTCACCAATGTTTCAACTCCCTCATGATTGCTTGGATGACGTGCTCCTCTACGCCGTTGAAGAAGGCAATTTCCGCAGCTGCTGTTTTAATCATGCAAGCAGGTTTTGAGGAAAGCTCAGCTGGAACTGAACTAGAAGAATTATTGTTTTCGGTATGTAATGTAACGGGGACAATAGTCAATTTTTGTTGTGGCATTTGAAAAGCACCTCCTTTTTTAATAGATACGCTTATCGTACCAGGAGGTGCTTCTATTTTATATGCGTTGTTTGAATTCGGGCTTACAATTCACACTCTAACATTAGCCCATACGGGGAGTGAACAATTTGGTACCAGTATAAACATATCATTCTCTTATTTTCTCACTCGAATATGATTTAATATAAATTTTTAAAAAAACCTTGGAAGGCATTTAGCCAATCAAGGTTATCGAATTCATTCAAACTATTTATATATTTTAACTGCGCTCTTTATGAAGACCTCTATAATAAAAAATCCAATTAGCTGTTACTATCTCTTTCTTCTATGAATTCTTAAAAACGAATCTTGCAGTTCTCCTTCCGTATCAATAGAATCGAGAAGTAATTTAGGTTCTAACGAACAATCTTTTAAAGTGTACTTCCATCAATTACTCCTAGCATGTTTGAAATAGTATCAATCATAGTTTGTTCAATTAATATATCTTTTTTTTCGTCAGTTAAACTATCGTAAAAACCAATAGCTTTTTTCCAATAATCATCTGTTTTAGAAGTAACATTCGTTGTTTCATACAAGTCTTTGTATAGTTGAAGGTTCTCTTTAACGATAGACTTATAAAGTGATTTAACAAAAATATCATTTATTTTATTTCCTCATTTTAAACTTCGTCAGACATAGCGTCATCGTCATCCTGTAATTCTTCCATAATTTCTTTTAATCGGTCAATATTATTAATAAATTGGTCGTAAGAAATTTCTTGATAATCGAAAATCCCTTCACCATATTCATCACTATCAAATATTCTCACTTCTGCACCTAACTTCAACAAGTTATCAACTAATCCTTTTAAATTTTCCATATCATCAATATCATTTGCATCCGTTTTAGCAAAAAAATCTTTGTTTTCAATTTTATTTTTTATCTCCGCAATTCCTAAACAAGTGTACTTTCTTAAGGGTACTACACATTTACTAAATGTACCATTAGAGCTTATTTTAATTGCCATTTTACTCATCTATGATTCTCCTTTCCATTAAAATTCTTCTAAATAGTTTGGATCAACAGGTCTACCAGGTGCATTTTTACTATAGCTTCCGCCATGCCACCCCTTTAAATGTTCCCTACTAGTTACAGGATAAATTAATTCTCCCCTATTACATATATGTGGGTAATTCATAGCATTGTAAGTATGATGTCCAATTATTGATTGCCCATTATATTGAGGTTTTTTTCCTTTTAAAATCTCTTGTATCTGTTCATTAGTCCAATCTCTTGTTGGAGGTTCTCCATCTAAAATCCTTTTCTTTTCTTGCTTCCAAAATTCATTAACCCCTACAGCTCTTCTTTTTGAAAATCTTTTATCCCATTGATATCTTTTATATTCTTCTTTTGTTACTGTACGATTTTCAATCTTTTCTTTTATTTTTTTCTGTTGACCCCTACTTAAAGATTTGTATGGTGTAAGCTTTGGTACTAAATCGAGTTCCACCTTCAGTACCCTTTGAGCAATAATTTCTTCACCTACTGCTACTTTCTTATTACCCAGAGCTTCTCCCGTCCCCCTACCTTCCTTACTCTTCACCGAAAACATTTGCGGACGAATCTCACCGAGCGGCTTTGTTCCCATTCCAACAATCGGCAGAGAAGAATAGCCTGTCGACAGTTGCTCTCGATAAAGTACAGGGACCTTCACCTTGCCCAATTCCGCTTTTGCTGCATTGATCTTTTCTTGGATAAATTCTTTGCTGTATGGTTTACTGTTGTTCACTTTCGGTGATTTTCCAGGACTCTTTACGCTAGAAAGACCTTTTACTCCTTTTAATAAGGTGCTTGGAATGAGAGACGGCAAGGCAGAACCAGTTGCATACATGATGCCTTCTTGTTCAACCGAATCGGTCACGACCTGTGCGACAGATTCCGCTGTACGAATAGGGTCTTGGATAAATTGTATCGCAGCCTGTGTGTATGTATCAATCGTTTGATCTGCCTTTTCTTTTAATTTAGGTGGTTCGATTACATCAGGAATAACACCTGATAATATCACTACACCTGCATCTTCCACAACGGTGACCAATCCCGTCACCATCCCGACGATTCCATTTGCCAGTCCCTTGATGAGATCGGTGACGCCTTCGGTTATATTTTCGACGACATCTCCTACTCCCTCAAAGAAGTTCGTATATTTCCCCTTCATTTTTGCGGCTCGATCATGGTACGCATCATCGACATTTTCAAATTTTTTTACTTTCATGTCGTATAGTTCCCACAGATCATCCATTTTGTTTTGAAGTTTGTTTCTAGTTGATTTAATGCTCGCTTGGATCTTTTCCATATTTCTTCTATTTATCTCGCTTGCTTTCTTTTCGGCATCGGTTGGATCATCAAACAAGCTTAAGATGGAAGAGGGTGTCTCGAAGCTTCGGTTTAATGCTTTCGTCACGTTTCTAGTGATGCCACTTTCTATTTGAGTGAGATTAATCCAAATATCATTACGGTCGACACGCATCATAGCGTTTCTCGCAATCGGGGAAATGTAAACAGTTGTGTCTGCCACATAATTTTCGAATAATGACAAAAGATCGTTGATTTGTGTTTCGTATTTTTCGATTTTTCCTGGGAACGATTGATCTTTTGATCCCATGCCTCGACACTTTTCCCCTGATTCGTTTGAATCGCTGTGGAAACTTGATCAAGCGAGTCTTTCATTTCTACAAGGGCATGCTTATACATATGAAGCTGTCCAATCATGTCATCTAAAATCCCATAATTTAATTGTAAGTCACGCTTCACGATCGATCGCCCCCAATTGCCTCTCCAAGTTCTTCATCTACTTGTTTCATGCTTTCTAGAAATGTTTTGCCAGCTTGATAGATTTCTTGGAGCTGTTTAATTAAATCTTGATTGACATCATTATTCATGTTATCGAGGAGGGCATCGACTTTGGCGATAAAATCGGAATGAAAGTTTTTTAAGCGATCCCTTGTGTTCGAGCGAAAGGTTGTCGTGTAGCTTGTAAACTCATTCATCCCAGTTTGTAATTGATTTAATGTTGTTTGAAGCTCTTCGAGATGTAATTTAATTTTTTGTGCTGATCCCATGAAAACCCTCCCTTCTTCACAAACTAGCGAAAGTGAACGGATTCTATTTTATTAATTAATTGAGTTAACTCCGTCACCATCTCATCCACGATCGCTCTCATCTCCTCTTCGACAGATGCATTTTCTAAATCCATATCTTCAAAGTTTTGCTTGATTTCATCAACGGCATCTTGTAAGTTGTTAATTATTCCAAAATCCCAACCGCCGTACAATAAGCGATGGCAAAAATCAGCCTCATATAATCCCACTACACTTCACCTACTTTTTGTTTCGCTGCCATTTCCTGTTGAAGCTTGTTCATATCATGATGAGAAAACTCAATAGAGTTCATGTCTTTTTTTAATTAATTGTTAACTTGTTCAGTCATCAAGCTAATCAACTCACTTTTTCTATTTATATTTCCTACATCAATCATAATGTTAAATTCATCCATTCTCCATACATCTATTTTCCTAGTTTTTTATGTATATTTTTAACTAATAAATACTTAAATAGAACTCTCAACTTACCAAAATGATATTATCCGGATATATAACTTTAAACATGAGCTCCTTGTTATTTAGAAGGGGATTTGATGGGGATATTCATTGTGGATGATTATCAACATTCGAAGAAACTTCCTTAAAATATTATGCAGTCAACAAAACAAAAACGATAATCTAGTATTATTTACTCTTACATATTTCGTTACGATCCTGTTAATTTCATACGATAGTTCGTCTCTAAATTTTTTTAAAAAAAAAAAGGCTAGCTCATTTCGGTCGCACAAATGTAAAAAAGCCGATTCATTCAGAAATCGACTTTTTTCGTTTCATAATAACCAATGTATTTGGTGCAATACACTCTAAAATTACACAGGTAAGTTAAAATAAGCTTAAAGCGTAAAAGTTGACTGCCTAGAACAGTCTCCGCCATTCATTGTTATGAATGGCTTTTTATTTTTATTTAAACTCACTAGCATTGCGTAAAATTAGTTAGAACTTTCTGTTAATATATTTCTTCGTTTTTGAACTAAAAAGACAAGACCTAAATAAAGGTGGCACTTTCCATTTGGTAACAATATACAGTTATCCCAGAGTTACAACAACAAGATTCTTTTACGGACTAGAGCGTTCATCAAACTTTCGTGTCCAAATATTAAGAAGGTTTCCAAATTGCTCTCTTTAACCAGCGAGTGATTCGAAGTAAAGATTTACTACTTTTCATCTCTAATTGAATGAGAACATTTAAGCAATAGGTGATAAGGGCTAAGAAAATTTGGTTTTGAATCGCGGTCTCACTCATACGATAAAAATGCTTAATTTCTACGTGCTGCTTCAGCCATTTGAAAAATAGTTCAATGGCCCAACGAGAACGATAAATATCACTGATTTCTTCAGCACTTAAATCAAAGCGATTCGTGATTAAACGAAGGAAGTTTCCTTTTGTATCCTTGACTTCAAGAAGACGAAAGACATTTTCTGTTCGATTTTGTATGCTACCGATGTAAACCCTTTTGTCGGATTGTACAGGGCAATCATCCGAAATTGAAAAAGAATGAACTTCACGAATGACTGCATTTTTTTCTTCAGTCGTGATACGAAAAAATAACCTTCATCGGTCATCCGATCAAATCGTTCATAATCCACATAGCCACGATCAAACACGTACATAGCTTCTTTATCATCTACCAGAACTTCAAGCTGATTTCGGTCATGTTCTTTTGCCGTTGTAATGACAGCTTTTTCTGAATAAACAGCATTTTTATCCATGAATACAAGTCGTAAATGTAGTTTTACACCTGCTTTTGTTTGACGAAACTTCGCCCATTGATAGTTAGTTAAGTTGAGTGGTAGAGTACTCGAATCAATGATTTTTAGTGGCATTCTCTTTTCACTTTTCATGTGATAATGTTGAATTTTCCACACTAAATCCAAGAACATATGAGAAAGAATGAGCGGATTGATATTATTGTTCTTTCGTGATAACTGAGATGCACTAATTGATTCAAATCCGAGTATTTTCTGAAGATCTTCGTCTAAAAGGGCATCACTGATTTCTTCTAAGCTCTCATATTCATGAAGCTGGGCAAAAAGCAAAAGCTTAATATAAGACTCCGTTGTAAACTTCTTTGTATAGTAGTCCTGTTTTTGTTCTTTAACAAGTTCAGAAAGCTTTTGAATATTTATTGGTGAAACCCATTTACCAAATGACATAATTAGTGTATTCTTGTCCATGAATGTATTCCTTTACATTTGGATTTGGACAGGAACCACCTGTACTTCCATTGTAAAGGATTTTTTTGTTTTACAATCACATTATTTTTAAAAATTCCTAGTATTTTAAATCATCTGAACATGTTAATGCAATGCTAGTGATAAGAAATAAATTAAAAATGAAGCCAATTTAACTTGGCTTCAAAATACAACTTTCCCCCTTCAACTGCAATGATTTGCTAATTAATAAAAGTTTTTTATCATCTTTCGTCGAAACTTGCCATACCTATCTTAAGATTGTAATTATCATAATCTTCGTTTTACAATTTTTCGATTTTGATGATTCGCACCAATTCTTTAAATTTAGGAACGATTGCAAAAACATCATTCAACACTGTTGATCTACTATGCGTTTAAGGACATCCTTATCCATAATATTTCACATATTATAGAAGGTAATATTTCCTATCACTTAACCCTTATTAAATCAAGAAATAACAATTTTAACACGGACGTTAAAATAATAATTTTGCTTCTTAGTTCTCACTTCTTTCCTATAAAAATTTCAATAATAAATGACATCCTTTTTGTTTTCTTTATATTTTAAAAATAATACTCATTCCCAATTGCATTAAATATGTTATGATCTAAACTCCGACGAATCGTTTCAATAAAATCCGCAATCACTTTATTGTTATATAAATGCTCTTCATTTGTTATCACTCCAACGGTAAATCCGCTTTTAAAATCCGCAATCGATTTGATAACTTTACCGTATGAAGATGGATGTACAGCTATTTTGGGCACAATGGCAATTCCTAATTCACTAACAACGTATTTTTCGAGTGCGCTGAAACTGTTTACTTCAATATGATATTGTAAATTGATACCTATCTGAAGTAAATGTCTTTCTAAATGTTGTCTAATTGGACAATGGGGGAAGTGATTAATAAACGATTACTTTGTAAGTCTTTTAAACTAAGATGTTCTTTTTGACTTAAAGGATGATGCTCTGACATATATAAAACAACTTCTTCATCAAATAATGGTTCAAAAATAAATGAATGCTGACTTTCAGGAGCTCTGTACATATTGCTAAATCTATCTCTCCATTTTGGAGCATTTCATGTAATTTATTTACTTGATGCATTAGAACTCTTATCCGAACCGTTGGATATTTTTCTGTAAATAATTGCAACACTATCGGAAAACGAAAGCTAGCGGCGGGCTCCATTACCCCAATCCTGATAACACCGGCTTCCTCATTTTTTAATGCTTCTATTGCACATTAAAGGCTGTCTAATTCCTTTAAAAGAAAGTCCCCTTTTTCATGTAATAACATCCCTGCTTCTGTTAATTTTAATTCCCTTCCTCTTTCAATTAACGTAATGCCTAAATCTACTTCCAAATTTTTAATGTGCGTTGTAATAGTAGATTGAGCATAATTTAATTTTTCAGCGGCGCGTTGGAAACTCCTACATTTTATAATAGTAAGGAAAGATTTTATTGCCTTTACATCCATCTATTTCACCATACATTTTTGTAAAACAGACTTTAATTTTTTTAAAAAATTAATATCATATTGTCATCTAATAATAACTACTTTATTTTTTCAATCCGATTGATAAATGAATCAATTCATCTTCAATGAAGAATATGAGTCCGTCATTTTGACTAACTGTCCAAGACTTTAGCTTAAAATACTAAGTATTGCTTCTTCATTATCTACTGTAAAGAAAATCATTCCATCGAATCCGTTTGCTTGTTTTTATACATTGTTGTTTTGAATAATTAGAAAAGAATGAATAGAATGCTTTGTTTACTTCTGTATGTTCATTTAAAAAGATCATTTCCGTAGGCTTTTTGTTCAAACTATCTACTTTTGCTTTTAAGATCCATTATTCCCCTCATTCCATAACTCCAATGGCAAGCCAACTAAATCTTTCCCTACTTGATCACGGGCAATATTATTTGATGGTGCCATCGGAATGCCTGCTCGTGCATCGCGATACAATCTTTCAAAAATTCCTTCTTGATAACCATAGCCACCTGCTACGTCCATTGCAATCCTTGCTGCAAAATCGGCTAACTCCGAGGTCTGAACCTTAAATTCAATTACTTCTATCGCCAATTCACTAAGAGATTTCCCTTCTGCTAGTAATTCATCGTGATGCCTTGCTAAATCTAACTGCCAGGCCTTTAATGCCGAGATTTGCATTTTAACTTCTGCTAGTTTTTGACGAATGACTTGATAGTCGGCAAGATTTTTATTGAAACCTTTATTCACAGCTTTCGTTACATGTTCAACAGCCGCATTTAACGCACCTTGTGCGACACCAAGCCATGCTGATGCCAAGCCGACTAAATAGATAGGATTAATTCCCTCATCCATAATTTCATTTCCTAATTTCTCATTGCCAATTAAATCACGCCGTTCTACTTTGACATTGCGATACGAAATTGGACCACTATGATTCCCCCGTACACCTAAAGCCTTCCATGGTTTTACTGAAATCCCCTTACTATGACCATCTACAATGAAGTAACTAACCCGACTAGGATCTGTTGTTTCGGGCGTTCTAGTTTGTAAAATATAAAAATCCGCTTGACCCCCACTAGTTGTAAAAGATTTTTCAGCATTAATAATATAATCCTGTTCCGCCCTTTCAGCTTGACTTAAATTAAACCAGACGTGACCCCTTGTTGCTTTTTCACTAATTGAAAAAGTTCCAATCGATCCTTCCCGAATCGGCAACAGCCACCTTTCTTTCTGATCATCATTTCCATAAAGATTTACTACTTGTGTTGCACCAATATGCATCGCATAAACTAAAGCTGTTGATGCATCTACCTTCCCGATTTCTTCAGCAGCAATTGAAAAACCTAAATATCCTAAATCTAAACCTCCCCATTTTTCAGGAAGAGTGACAGAATTCCATCCTTCTTTCGCAAGCGCTACTAGATTTTCTCGAGGAAACTTCCCTTCCTTGTCAATCATCTTCGCATTTGGCTTAATCATATTTTCTATAATCGGCGCAATGCTTGTTCGAATTTTCTCTACATAACTTCTTGAAAAAATATTTTTTTCTGTTACTACACTGTTCATCTCTTACCCCTCCAAATTTCATTTTAGGTTTATGAACGCCTACCGCCGTCACTCGCTTTATCGAGAATCGATCTTAAAAATAAACTTCTTGAATAGGAAGCTCTGTACCATTTACAACATAGTTTCCAATGGCACGCGCTTTATAAACCGTTGGATTGTGCGAAGCGATCGTTCTAATGTTGCGCCAATGACGATCAAGATGTGCCGATTGTTTTGTGGCTGATGCTCCTCCCACTTCAAAAAGAAGCGTGGAAGCTTTTAAAGCTAGTTTGTCAATCACGACTTTTGCCTGTGCTGCCTGAAGTGAAGCTTCATGACTTAGCCCATAATCAATAACACCGTCAACTGCTGAATTAACAGCAGCATCGAGTGCTTCTGCAGCTGTAAGTACGATTGCCTCTGCAGCAAAAGTAATGCTTGAAAGTTCTCCTATTACTTGTTGTAATTGTGGATCAGCAGCGGCTGTTTCAGCAGCTGCAAAGGTAAATGTTCGTCTCCGACTATGAACTAAATCCTTAGCATCGGTTACGACATTACGCAATATACCCGCAATAACAACATGTAAAAAGAGTTGCAAATGTGAATTAAACGGTGTATCAGTCTCCTGAGTGATTGTCACTTCCTCTTCATTTACAAAAACATTATTTAGAATAGTAGTGCCGCTTCCAGTCAATCGCTGTCCTATCCCATCCCAGTCATCCTTCATCATAACGCCTTCTCGATTCGTCGGAATGAGTGCGGAAACTGTTTCTCCTTTCCAATTTGAAGCTAAAACGTCAACCCAATCTGCAAACAAAGTACCTGTACCTGTACTAAAATACTTTGTACCATTTAATCGATAGCCCGAGCCATCAGGAGTTAAAGATGTGTCAAAAGTATAAGTTCCTACATTTCTTGCTGAAATTTCAGTAAACGCATTTCCGATTATTTCTCCTGCTGCAATTCTTTTTAACCATCTATCTTTCCGATCACTAACAGGGGCACGAAGAAATTGTTCTACTTGATAATAATGATAGCGAAGACTATGTGCCACATCGGGGGGGTCCGCTTCAGCTAATCGAATCAGTACATAGAATAATTCACGGATGCTAGCACCTCCGCCCCCCAGTTCAACGGGTAACCGAAGAGCACTTAATCTCGATTCCTTAATAAGTTCGATAGCATAATAAGGTCTTTCTTCTTTACCGCGTTCTCTACGTTGTTTTGCATTTTGCTCAATTGCTATCAACAGTTGCTCTAATTCTATAGATCCTACTTTTACGGGTTCTGAGAAGGTAGGTAATGTACCTGAATTTTTTTCTATCTGTTGTTTTACTTTATCTTTAACAGACATTTGATTTCACTCCATTTCAATAGATTTAATGTTAAATATATTCCACCATTTTACTGATCTTGGTGAAAATATTTTCATAGTGATTATTTTAAAACCTCTTCCAATTGTTGTTGCTCTTTCTCTCTTACTAAAGGAATCACCTTTTCTCCAAAAGCCTTTAAGTCTTCTTCATAATGTAAAAATCCTGTCAGAACAATATCTACACCGATTTTTTTCAATTCGACAATTCGATTAGCAACTTGCTTAGCTGTTCCGATAAGTCCTGTTTTAAAACCATCATTGTATTGTACTAAGTCTTCAAAAGTCGATTCAGACCACATTCCTTTTCCTTCGGGCGAAGATGATCCAGCTGCCTGGACAGAATCTCTAAATCCTTGAACCGCCTCTTCATTTGCGTTTGTCACAATATCTCGCAACACTTGTTTTGCTTCTTTTTCTGTATCCCGAACAATGACAAAGCTATTTACACCAAACTGAATGTCACCTGCACCATGCTTTTTTCTATATCCCCTTACTTCATTAATTTGTTCCTTTATCTCCTCTAATGAACCTCCATTCATTAAGTACACATCCGAAACACGACCCGCCATTTCCTTTGCAGCTCGGGAATTTCCACCTTGAAATATTTTCGGCGGATGAATCGGTTTTGGTTTTAAAGGTGCATCATTCAATCGATAGAAATCACCACGATAGTTCGCGATTTCTTTTGACCACAATTGACGAAGTACATTAATAAATTCCTCAGAACGACGGTAACGTTCATCATGATCCAACCACGGTTCACCGTAGCCATTAAACTCCCCTTTCAACCAACCACTAACAATGTTAATGGAAGCACGACCGTTACTAATGTGATCGATGGTTGAAATTATTTTAGCCATGACACCTGGATGCCATAATCCAGGTAATACTGCCGTAATAATGTTAATCTTCTCTGTTGATGCAGCTAGGGCAGAAGCAAGCGCTGAGGCTTCTAATTGATTTTCAGCTCCATAACTTGCAATGAAACGTGTTTGTAACAAAACATAATCAAAACCACTATTTTCAGCGATTTGAGCATAACGTTTATTATCCTCAAATGACCAACCGGTTTTCTGTTGTATATTTGAAATGACTAATCCCCCGCTCACATTAGGTGCCCAATAAGCAAATTGTAAACTCATACTATCTCCCCCTAACACTTATTAAAAAAGAGGTGCGCATGATATCCTTTGATGGAAAGGATTAACACGAACCTCTAGTGATCTAGTCAGTTTGTTTTTTTTCTCATTTATATGAATAATTCGTTTTTACAGTTGATGTCAACGTTTTTAACTGCTGTTCTAAAAACTTAGCAACTTCAAGCATGCCAAATTTTTTTACCGCAAATTCTGCATCCGCATTATAATTTGTGTTTGTATTAACATCGTACGTATAAAGCTCTCCGCGATCATTCCGTATAAACTCAATGCCCGCAATTTGAATGTCGTTTTGCTTTAGAAAAGATTCGTATTTTTCAATAATAGGTTCTTGAAAATCCTCTATAATTTTAAACTTTGGCTTTTTTGTAGGAAGTTTTTCTCCAACTGGACAAAACAGATCTTCAATTTGACAAGCCTCTGCAGGACACAATTCAAATCCTTCTGATGTATCTACTTGAACCGCATAAACAAATTTTCCACCTACAAATTCACAGCGAGTAATATATGGTTCAGGTGCTTGAATATATTCCTGAATTAAGGTTATCCCATCAATCGACAGTTCAAACCTTGGACTTTTTACGTATTCATTAAGCGCATCTATTGAATGAAATAGCTGTACCCCTAATCCTTTTCCTGCACGATTATGTTTTGTAATGAAAGAAGCAGCATCTAACCTTTTAGCAGCACGAATAATTTGCTCTTTACCTACAGCTGCTATTGTATTTGGTGTACGAATTCCAGCTGCTTCAAGAGCTGTATATTGATTGACCTTACTTACTTCAAGTCTGAGCGCACGACTGCCATTGATGATTTTTCGGTCATAATACTCCAACCAAGCTATGACAGCCTCAGTTAGTTCTGGAGCAAATGGATGTCCTCTCGTATGAGATGATGCGCTCATTCGACTATAAAAAATACCTTCTGGCGGACTGACAGTTAAATCTAAGATTCCTTCGTTAAGATGCCACTCTTCATATGGCAGGGCAAGCTCATCTAACCGCTTTGTCAAGTGAATCGTCCACTCATCATTTTCGTGAATGACATAAATTTTTCCCGTCATTTCGTAATCCCCTTTCAACGGAAGATTTTTCTTTTATAAGAGGAATGACATCCTTTGCAAAACGTTCCATTTCTTCTAGTTGTGGTGAAAACTGTAGAATAAGTAAATCCAAACCAACTTTTTCATATGCGTGAATCCGTTCAGCTATTTGAAGCGGTGTACCTATTAAATTAGGACGTAATCCTCGATTGGAAACGGAATAATCCATTAATGTTACTTGTTTCTCCAATTTTGATTTCGTTGTAAAATCTACAAACCCCGCATAACCTGACGCACTCTTTTTTACATTAGTAATTCGTTGTAGCTCTTGTTGTGCCTCCTTCTCCGAATCTCGGCAAATCACATAGGCAGCCATTCCAAACTGTTGGAAAGGTTCCTTTCCCGCATTCGCTCGACGTTCTTTCATATCCGCAATTTTCAAGGCTATTTCGTCTACCGTCCCCCCATGCATGACATACGCATCGCATTGATTAACAATTGCCTGTTTTCCTCGCTCGCTTTCACCCCCGGCATACAATGTCGGGTACGGATGCTGAATTGGTTTCGGTTCAAGATGTGCATTTTCAATTTGATAAAATTCACCATCATACCGGAAGGACTGTTGTGTCCAAAGTCCTTTTAATATTTCAATAAACTCTTCTGTTCGATCATAACGTTCGTTATGTTTTGTAAAAATGCCGCCATATTGCTTTGCCTCTTCTTCCCACCACGCAGATACGATATTTAACGTAAAACGACCGTTTGAAATATGATCAATATTTGCCGCCATTTTCGCTATAACAGCTGGATTATGAAATCCAGGGCGAATAGCCGTTAAAATCTCAATTTTTTCAGTCACTGCCGCTAAAGCTGAAGCGGTAGACCAAGCTTCAAGCGAATCGTGTTCAATTCCTTTAATATCGTTTAAATATAGCTCGGCAATTAGAGTCATGTCGAATCCCCACGCTTCAGCTGATTGAATCACATTTTTTGCATAATCGAATGTGGGAGGCATATGTTCCTCCTTTACATTTCGTAACCATCCTCCAAAAATCGGTAACCAAAATCCAAATTTCATTTTTGATGCCCACCTTAAACTTTTTCTATAAAATGTCGCTATAAATAAGAACGTGAAAAATCCACAAAAGTACTTCTTATTTCTTTGTCTTCAATCACTTTCCTTAATCTTCTAGCTCCTTGTCACCTAATCAATCTAAAAATCTTCTTTCATTCCTTTTCATGTATCGTTATCTTTTAGCTATTCGTTTGCAAGGAGAGGTTTTTTCGATATTGGCGACCTATATGATGATCAGGTAAATAATCATAACCAAATAGGTTGTTGCGGAACGTACCTTGTTCATATTCCGTTCGAACAAGTCCGCGTTTCTGCAATATTGGAACTACGTATTCAACAAATTCCTCAAAAGTACCGGGGCTTATTGCATAAGCAATATTAAAACCATCAACACCTGTTTCACGAATCCACTCTTCCATCAAATCAGCCACTTTTTCTGGTGTACCTACTGCGACTTGACCCATACCGCCAATACCAACAAAATCAGCTACTTCCTCAACTGTCCATTTTTTCCTCGGATCAATTTGTGTCAATGCCTCTAAACTTGAACGGATAGCATCATTTTCGACATATTTCAGCTCTTCATTAGGCTGGTAGGTTGAAAAATCAACTCCGCTCCATCCTCCGTACAATGCCAATGCCCCTTCATAGCTAGTATGAAGTTTATAATCTTGATATTTGTTATGTGCTTCTTCATCAGTCTTTCCTATAATTGGTGTTAATAAGGAGAGGACTTTTATTTCATTCGGGTTGCAGCCGACTAAGTTTGCTTCTTCTCGTAAAGATTGAACATAGTTTTTTGCAATTGTTACTGTTGGGGAGCTAATAAAAACAAGTTCTGCGTGTTTTGCTGCAAACTCCCTACCTCTTTTTGAAGCTCCAGCTTGAAAAATAACTGGCGTTCGTTGTGGTGATGGCTCACATAGATGTGCACCAGGAACACGATAATAGTTACCTTCATGTCGAATATCATGGACTTTCCTTGGATCTGCATAGAGCCTCCTTTCCTTATTTACGACAACCGCATCGTCTTCCCAACTCCCTTCCCACAATTTATAAACAACCTCCATATATTCATCTGCAATATCATAACGTTTATCGTGGCTTATTTGTTGTTCCAATCCAACATTTACAGCTCCGCTATTTAAATAAGATGTAACGACATTCCACCCGATACGTCCATTTGTTAAATGATCGAGCGTTGAAATTCGTCTTGCAAAAACATAAGGATGTTCAAAGCTTGTAGATGCCGTTAATCCAAAACCTAAGTGTTTTGTTACTTGTGCCATTATCGGTACAACAAATGCTGGATCATTAACAGGAATTTGAATTCCTTGGCGAACAGCTGCATCTCTTGAGCCGTCATATACATCATACGTTCCAAGTACATCCGCTAGAAAGATCGCATCAAAACATCCTTTTTCTAATACTTTTGCTAAGTGAATCCAGTATTCTGCATCTTTGTATGTGGAAGATTTGTCTTCTGGATGTGTCCATAATCCTGGTGACTGATGACCAGAACAATTCATCTCAAATGCATTTAAATAGATTCTTTTTTTCACCATCATCATTCCATCTCCTTTTCCAAAAAGTATTTTTCCTCTAATTGAAATCCAATTAGATATAAACAAAAGAGCCCTCACTTTATTAAACACATAAAGATGAGAGCCTCTAGTTGCCTAGTCAGCTTTATTCATTTGTTAACCTTTCAACTCGAATGAATAGCTTTTTTTATCGCCTATAAAATAATTATTTTAAAACAATTATATATTACTTTTCATATATAATTACTTGGATTTATTATAAGACGTTTTATATTGTTTGTAAAATTAAAATAATTGAATATTCATTTAAACTATTTGAACAACCTCATGTTTAATGTCACGACTCACCGGTTATGACCTTTCCTATCCAGATCATTGTAACAACAATTATGATACTGGATGTTTATATTGTGCTACAAAAGCGGAAAGCTTTGTGACAAGTTTACCCTTCCCAAATTTTAATGATTTAGATTCTGGATTATACTCAGCTCCTGCTACATGTTTGAGGAACTGTAAAATAAGTATACGCCGCTTATACAAATCAATTACTTCATTTGTATATAACCAACAATCTATCGTATTCAATACACCACGATTAATTCTGAAATGTTCATTACACCACTTATAAAAGTATAAATCAGGATAATGAAGGCAATCAAAAGTGGCTAATTTTGTCTCACTAGATTTTTGTAATTCTCTTTTCTTATATATTTCCCCCCTCTCTATTCTCCTTCTATTCAGTAATAGCGGATGTAGTTTACTTCATATAACTCATATTTCATATTCGTTTACTTGGAATTAGTATACTATGTTTCCTTCATTTTGTGAAATGAAACTTTTAAATTTGCAAATTATAAATTGATTCGGACAGGTGCAGTAACTAAGTTAGACAGAAAAGATAGATGTAAGCAGGTGTCATCCCCTGTTCATCTATCCTTTCCTTTTACTATTTTCTTGCTTTTAGTAACATCTTTTCTGAAATCAATTTTTTTCGGTTGAAAATGCTCCCCATTATTCACGGTTTTACAATTTTATCAAAGCGGAAAACACTTTCAGTCCTTCTCATGTTAAATATATACTTGCCCCTTCAATCAATGTAACGATTGTTAATTCTTTCGTCGGCGAAACTTTGCCGCCTATCTAAATGAATATTTTAATCATGATAATATTCAGCTAATGCATTTGCCGCAATGATTGCTTGGTACACATCGTCAGGAGTTACGGGGTGTGGCATGTTCCCCATTGTATCTCCTTCAGCACACGCATCTTCCGCTACTTTTCTCCATTCTTCCTCTCTAAATTTATCGAGACCTAAATCGTTTAATGTTAGAGGCAGACCAACTTTTTTAATAAATTCAATAACTGTTTCAAGCTCCTCTTTTGGTGCATTTTCTAAAACAAGCTGTGTTAATAAACCGAATACGACTTTTTCACCGTGTTGCGCCTTGTGGAGAGATGGAACGGCAGTCATTCCGTTATGGATCGCATGTGCGGCAGCTAAGCCACCCGCTTCAGCACCGACACCACTTAAATAAATTGTTGCTTCGATTGTATTTTCAACAGCTGGAGTAGAAATTCCATGATCTACTGCAATTTTAGCTTGATGACCATATTTTAAAATTGTGTCATAGCACATTTTCGATAAACCTAACCCAGCAAGTGAAGGTTTCATATTCGCTAAGTTATCACCGTTTTTGTGATAACATGCGCGTGCTTCGAAATATGTAGCAAGGGCATCGCCAATTCCAGCAACAAAAAAGCGAGTCGGGGCAGCTGCTAATATATTTGTATCCGCTAATACTACATCTGGATTCGCCGGCAAAAATAAGTAACGATCAAATGAACCATCTGAATTGTATATAACTGCAAGTGCTGTACAGGGTGCATCTGTTGAAGCGATAGTTGGGAAAATGACCACTGGTAAATGTTCATAATAGGCAGTTGCTTTAGCTGTATCTAACGTTTTTCCTCCACCAATACCAACGATTACATTTGCACCTGTTTTTCTAATTGCTTCACGGTGTCGATCAATTTCTTCTTGTGTAATTTGATAATTAAATTGAACAAATTCACTTTTATGACCAGCATCTTCAAATGATTTTTCCGCTTCTTTTTTTGCACGTTCAAGGATAAATTCATCACAAATAACATAAGCATCATCACCAAATGTTTTTGTATACGTTGATAGATCTCCTAATAAATTTTGACCAATGATAAATTTTTTCGGTGATGTTACTGATTTTACTGGTTTAGTCATCGCAAACAATCTCCTTTTATATAGATTTCACGAAATAGTATCTGCTTTAATTTACATTTACATGTAATTTAACATGTGAATTTAGCTTAAAGATGTCAGTTTAATTTCTAGTAGCTGCTTAACATATTTGTGAAAGATAAAATTTACATCAAAAAACCGCAACTGATGATGAACTGCGGTTTTTTAGGAAATACGCGATGGTCGCCACTATTTCTTCATGCCATTATTTTTTAGAACTGAGTCTTTTGGTACTTGTGATCATATAGAAATAAGCTAAACATATCAACTGAAGACGATGCTGTATTCAGCAAGATTAAAAGTTTTAATGCTGTTGTTAAGCCTAATACTAAAGGTAAAAAATTGAAAGTATAATAAAATGGGCTACTGTAATAAGGACGTACCTTTTTAAGCGAAAAATGTTAGTCTATATCCTATAAGTTTAAGAAAATAGACGATCACTTTATCATGTTCATCTATTAATATTAGGGGTGGTTTTTTAAAAAATAGATAATAAGACCTATTAAAACAACCGAATTAACATTATATTCAATATTTTCTTAAATAATGAAGCCATATTTCTTTTTCCTCTTCTGATGTTTCTCCAACAAGCTGTGAAAAATCTATTTTTTGAATAAATAAATCTTTTAACAAATAAAATTGTGCAAAAGAGCCTGTAAATGTAGTTAAAGATTTTGAAGAGGCAATGCTTTCAAGATTGCCAATTGTCGAACCTTCTAACGTTAATTTCGTTAAACGGCTTAGTTTTACTATCGTTGAAGCATCTTTAATTACTGAATTTGTAAATGTTAATTGTTGCAGCGCATTGTTTTTACGTAAAAAATCTACATGTTGTAAAGTGGCGTTTTCGATTTTCAATGACTTTAATGTTTTTAAATTTCCTAATAACGCTAAAACTTCTTCCGTCACGTTTTCTAATCTTTGTATGTGCAGCTCCTTTAAAGCAGCAATGTTTACAATAGCTTCAAGTTGCTTTATATGAGAAATCGCACACGTCAATGTTTCTAGCTTTTTACACTCGGATAAAGGCGAATAATCAGCAATTTTAGTATGAGCAATATTTAATATTTTTAACGCTGATAAAACAGTAAGCGGCTGGATATTAGTCACATTTGTTTTTTCAAGATTTAAAAATTGCAAATGTTTCAAGTATGCAATTGGTTTTAAGTCCGTTACAGGGTTGTTGCAAAGATATAAATTTTTCAGAGAAGTTATTGCTTTTAACGGTGATAAATTATTAATGTAGTTGCCGCTTAAAACCAACTCCCTTACATCTGTACATATTGTGAGCGGTGTAATATGCGTCAGCTCTTTACCCATTAAAAGTAAATTTTTCTTTTGTGTAAATGATTGTGGATTTACCGCCATTTCGTTTACAATCGAAACCCAGTCATTATCTAATTGCTCGAACCACCCATCGGCATCTGCACTATTTTTTTCTATCGGATGTAGAACAGGCAGTTCCATCGTACGAATGGCATCTAAAAAGTGGAGCTGTTCAATCGATCCATAGCTCCAACTTACATCGCCTTCTTGTTCGTCGATCGTGTAAGTGCCATCTTTAAGTGTATTTGTGATAAATGTGAGGAAATCGCTTAGATGATACGCAATGACGTATTTTACTTCTTCATCGGCACCAAAATTAATGACTTGCCCTCTTTTTCCGCATTCATCAGGATCAAGATCAATTCCGAGATGATTTCCCCCAAAGTCTGTACTGATCGGGATCCAATAACGGTTCGCGTATTTTTCTTTAATCCACAATTGCGGTACTGAGTAGGCATCAATCGTATTTAGTTCTTCATCCTCCTCTAAGCCCACCCAACATTTCCATTCTGTCAGCATTTCATCCAACGAAAGAAAAGGAAGTCCAAAAAATAATCCCGGCCCCGATTGTTTCTCGCCATTATGTGTCAGATAAAGAGCACGCAAGTCTTCTGGAAAGGTTACGTTCATTTCCTTCTCAACTGCCTTAATTTTGTCCTCAGACGCAGGTGGATTTAAAAACGGCTGAAAATGTATCTTTAATTGTTCTTGTAATTTTTTTATAACTGAAGTGATCATTTCTTTTTCTCCTTTTTGTCAGCTCATTTTTCTTATTTAGTATTTTAACGATAAACTAAAACATATCAGACTTCAATGTCACTTAAATCTTTGGGCTAATATTTAAATCTTTCTAGTATCTCATTCCAAACTTCTTTTAATCAGTAATCAAAAAAAGCATATTCCGCTAAAATCGAAATAAGCTTTTGTAAAGTAAGCTATTAATCATTAGTTTTTTCTATTTGTCCGCTTGTTTGAAGTCTTTCATCTTTAAAGGAATGAGGTAAGGAAGATGCTCGCAAAGAAATTTCACCATTTTCTCTGGCTGTTTTAAGCGATTCAATTCTAGTATGAGAGGACAATCCTTATGCTCTTCCTCCCGCCAATCTTCATCAACAAAATTAAATCCAAGTCTCATTTCTTCTGAATCAGATAGCATGACTTTATTATAAATGCCCCAATAGCTACTATCATGTTTTGCAAACTGAATGTGCAGCAAGTTTTCTAAATCATTTGTAACAGCGTCAAGATCGTCGATCGTAACTCCTAGTTTTATATATTTATTATTCATAAAAAACACCGTTTACCTTCCTTTAAAAATTTTTAATCTTATAAACTTACATATATTGCGAGAGTTTCTTTCTGCTATTCATGAATAGTTTGGTTGGTATGTACCCTAAAACTCCTCCAAGCGTATTTAAAATTAAATCATCAACATCAAAACTTCCAAAATGAAATACAAGCTGAACAATTTCAAATGTTAGACTTAAACAAAATGTTGCTAGTAAAACAACTTTAAGCCGGCGGAATTTTTTTGACAGAAGCGGAAGCATTAAGCCAAAAGGTGCAAAACCTATTACGTTTCCAACTATATTCTCAATCCGAATGTTTAAATTAATATCAGCCAAAAATAAATAATAAGTAATCGTTTTAAAAGGGATAAAGTTGTGGTAATACTACTGATTTTGTTCATATGTAAAATTAAAACGGCTCATAATTTCGGTTAGAGGAAGATGTTTAAATAAAATGAGTTTTGTCAAAATCGCCAAATAGAGACAAAATAATAATGTTAAGCTCACTCTTGCAAAAGTTTTCATTCGTTCACTTTTCTCCTTGAAAAATTTAAAAACACATACCAAAACTACCTTATTTAACATGTAATGTCAACTTAAACATTTGATATTTATTTTTACCATTGTTCTGTATGATTTCTTAGTATTTCAAGAAAGACATTTAACGTTGGGGATAGCGATTTATCTTTATGAAAAGCGATATACGTTATTAATTGATCAATTTGTTGTGCCTGCAGCTTCTTTTGCTGGATTTCATTTTTGACTGTAATGTAAGGAAGTATTGAAATGCCAAGTCCCGTAATAACACATTGTTTTAAAGCTTCAATACTCCAAAATTGTAGATTGTTAGTTTCTTTCAGATGTAAATATTGTTCAATTAGTTCTTCAAATACGACCCGATAACTACATCCGCTTTCAGTAAAAAGGAAGACACGATCTTTCATTGAATCTGGTCGATCTAAAGATATCACATCTTTTGAAATAAGCATCATCGGTTCGGAGACTAATCGTTCAAAGCGGATCCCTTCTTCCTTTCTTTCTTTATCCAACAGAAACGCTAAGTCGACTTCGCCATCAATTAACTCGGTTTTTAATTGGGTCGGGTCTAAATGCTTTAAATGAATCACAGCCTTCGGGTATTTTTCTTTAAATTCTTTAATTACAAGTGGAAGGCGGTAAATTAATAAAGCTTCTGAAGCAGAAATGACTAACTCTCCTTGAATTTCACCGTTAAGTGACGTTGCATCTTTTAATTCCTTATATGTATGTAATATTTTTTTAGCATAAGGCAAGAGCCGCTTGCCTGTTTCAGTTAACTGCACTTTTTTTCCGACCCGATCAAATACTTGGCTCCCCAGTTCTTCCTCAATTGATTGAATATGAAATGTAATTGTCGATTGAGCATAACGGAGTGAGTTTGCTGCTTTTGTAAAACTTCCGAGACGAACAATCGTAAAAAAAGTTTTTAAGTGGCGAATTTCCATTTATGAAAACATTCCTTCCATCGAAAAATTCGATTATTTTGTTTTAAAATATCAATTTTACTAATCATAAGCAACATTATATAATAAAAACAAATCGATCGACTTGGTGAAGAGAGGTGTTTGTGATAGAGTTTGTACGTCTTGCCTTTATTATCATGTGGAGCAGCGGAGCAATTTTTGTTGAGTTAGGATTGCGTGATGCCGATCCTTTTACTTTTCTGTTTTTAAGGTTATTATTTGCAGCGATTATTTTATGGACTGCGGTTTTTTTCTTAAAGACTGCCCTGCCTACAAACATAAAAGAATGGAGATATATTTTACTTACGGGATTATGTGTGCAAACCGGTTACCAAATTTTCTACTATTTAGCGATTTATCATGAAGTATCCCCGGGCGTTTTAACGATTATATTAGGGGCACAACCGATCATTACGACAATCGCCTTAAAGGAAAAAAGCAATACTGTTCAGTGGTTCGGATTATTATTTGGAATGGTTGGTTTAATATTAGTCGTCGCTGATAATATTATCATTGCTTCTGTTACTTTAATAGGGATTTTAAATGCGATATTATCTCTTTTATGTATAACAGTCGGTACAATTTTACAAAAAAAAATAAAAATCATCCAGCCTGCAAACATGGCGATCCAGTACAGCAGTGGTGCCTTAGTCCTTTTCCTACTATTATTATTTTTTGAACAATCACTTGAATGGACAATGATGTTTTCCGTTTCACTCGCTTGGATGACGATTGTTATTTCAGTCGGCGCAACCTTTCTACTATATTATCTAATCGAAAAAGACCATTTAATGAAAGTAACTAGTTTATTTTACGCTGTCCCGCCAGTAACAGCGATGTTAGATTTTTTGATCTTTGGAAATATGATAAAGCTATTCACAATTATCGGCATGATCTTAATTGTCATCGGTTTAATCTTAATTAATAGACAAACAGTCATTTAACAATTGAAATCCCTCTTCAGACTAGAAATTAACGATACCTCCCTAATATGTTTTTATTTAATTGTAAGGATGATAAGCTTTCGTCATTATTTGCTTTTTCATTCATTTATAGGAATTGGCTAAATGCCAATAACTTTTCAGATTGTTAGTATCCAGCCCGGTGCTAACTTGAAATTACAATAAAAAGGAGAATGCAAAACTATGGATGTAATCTTAATTAACATTTTATTAATGTCGATTGCATTTATCTTATTTAAAGCTTTTAAGAATGGAGCAAATAAAATCGTCGTATTCACTGTGCTTTCAAGCTCCGCAGCAGCACTAGCATTTTTCTTAAGTTCAGTTTATGCAATTCCTTTCTATGCTTTACATTTAGTCTGGTTGTTACTTTCCTTAATATTTGCGATTAAAAAACAGGCAAAACAACATTGGTTTTAGTATGAACCAGTCGATCAAACTTTTTTATGCAACAATTTTTTATAAAAAAGCTGCTCCCATTTTGTCCATGGGAACCATTTTTTTAAATAAAAAGCTAGCTTTACCCCTTTTCCAATTGGATAACGGAGCGCTTTTAATCTATCTTGTTCACAAATATTAGCGATAAGTGAGGCCACTTCTTTAGGATCACCCATCTCTTCTTTTCCTTTTTCCAGTTGATCTTCTATCGCTTTCATATATAAATCATATGGAGAATTCGTGTTGTTTGCTTTTTTCGCTATTCTTTTGCCGCTTGACCAAATATTTGTGGCAAATGATCCGGGTTCAATAAGAGCGACATCGATTCCAAATGGTTTTACTTCCAGGCGCAAACATTCCGACCAACCTTCTAATGCGTGTTTGGAAGCGACATATGGTGAAAGCCCTGGAAAACCGATTTTCCCAGAAATGCTACTTAAATTAATAATTTTCCCCTGTTTTTGCTTCCTCATAAATGGCAATACAGCTTGTGTTACGGCGATGACGCCAAAAAAATTTGTCTCAAACTGCTCTTTATATTCTTGCAAACTGACTTCCTCGCAAAAACCGCCAAAAGCAAAGCCGGCATTATTAATCAAAATATCAATTTTCGGAAATTGGTTTAAATGTTCGCTTAAATGTTGTAATGATTTTTTACATGTTACATCTAATTGTAAACAGGTAATTTGCTTTTCAACTTGAAATTGTTTGCATAATTCAATGACCTTCTCCTTTTTTTCTTCATTTCTCATCGTTGCAATGACTGAAAATCCGCGCTTTGCTAATTCGATCGTTGTTAATAGACCAAAACCGCTTGATGCCCCAGTAATGAGAACGTATTTTTTCTCCATTTCCTTCACCCCTAGCGAAAGTTAAGGGCATCCAATAAGTCAATTTTCGGCTATTGGATGCCCTTTTATGTTCAAAAAAGCTGATATATTTACATTCATATTTTCATTTTTTATAGTATTTGCCCCAGAAAAAAACCGTAAATTTTGTCATTTACGGTGTGTCAGACTGTTGATAAACAAACTTATGAAACGACTGATTCCCTTCCGCCTCAGCTGACAAGCGTGGCAATCTTTCGGGGAATCATTCAATTATTGACTTTGTAAATTGTATTTCTAATATCTTATTTTAGGTAATATTTGGAAAATCGCAATCTATTTTACTTTTACAATCCAGCCGAATGGATCGGGTTCTGTTCCATACTGAATTCCAGTAAGTGTATCATATAATTTTTTTGCGATAACTTTCCTGTTTGTCCATCGTTAATAATCATTTTTTTTTATCTTGCCATCGCAATTCACCAACCGGAGAGATAACAGCTGCGGTGCCTGTTCCAAAAACCTCTTCCAGTTGGCCACTTTTATATGCTTCATACACTTCCTCAATTCCAAGCTTTCGTTCCACTACTGGAATTTCCCAATATTTTAAAAGTTGAATGATTGAATCTCTCGTTACCCCTTCTAAAATACTGCCATTTAAAGCCGGTGTTACTACTTCGCCATTCATTTTAAAAAAGATGTTCATGCTTCCGACTTCTTCGATATATTTTTTCTCTAAACCGTCTAACCATAAAACTTGCGAGTATCCTTTTTCTTCGGCAACTTCTTGTGCTTTTAAGCTTGCAGCATAGTTACCAGCTGTTTTAGCTGTGCCTGTTCCACCTGCAACCGCACGGACGTATTCATTTTCAACGAGGATTTTTACAGGATTTATCCCTTCTTTATAGTAAGCACCTACAGGCGATAGGATAATGAAAAAGCGGTATTGTGTTGAAGGTGCCACACCCAAGTATGGTTCTGTTGAAATAACGAAAGGACGAATATATAATGATGTTCCCTTTTCAGTTGGAATCCAATCTCTTTCAAGTGCAATTAATTGTTTTAACGCTTCTAATGCCAAATCTTCATCTATTTGCGGCATACATAGGCGCTCGTTTGAGCGATTTAATCTTTGCATATTTTTGTCTGGTCTAAATAAGTGAACTTCATGATCTTTTGTGATATATGCTTTTAACCCTTCAAAGACAGTTTGTCCATAATGAAAAATAATTGCTGCAGGATCTAACGTAATTGGCTCGTAAGGAACGATACGCGGATCATGCCATCCTTTATCTTCCGAATAATCCATAACAAACATATGATCTGTAAATGTTCTCCCAAACTCAAGCTGAGCGAAATTAGGTTTTTGTTTTTTTGTTTTCGTCAATGTCATTTGAATTCTCTGTTGTGGTTCCATCGTAAAATCTCCTTAATTTTCAGTCATATTTATTAATAATTATACAATATTATCACAACCATTGAAACAATTACACGATTACAAAAATATCATTTTTTTAAAAGCAACTTATGCTAGTTAAATGGAATCGTCTTTACAAATTTCTTAAAATATGACTTGCGTTGTTTTTATAACGCTGACCGCTTTGAATATACCGATCAACCATATGTCGTGTTTTATGGCCGGTTTGTTTCATAATGCTGTTGTCATTCATCCCTTCCATTGAGGCTGACGTCGCTAACCCGCTCCGCAATGAATGACCTGCATACTCAGATGGGTCCAAACCTGCAAGTGCCGCATATTTTTTAACGACTCGTGCAACTGTTTTATCAGTTGTTCGATTATATATGTTGCCGTATTTATCAACGGTTTTGAAAACAGCGCCCGTTTGAATGTTTGCTGTTTGAAGCCAATCGGCCAAAGCAACTACAGGACAATATGCAGAAGAGACTTTTAATATACTCTTTACGACATCGTCATCGTTCGTTTTTGTTTGCCGAATCCGAATATCGGCTCCTTCTCTTGTGAAATAAATATCTTCCCTATTAATCGCGACAAGCTCCGATCGCCTGCTCGCTAAAGCGAAGCCGACTAACAGTAAAGCTTTATCGCGTTTCCCAATAACAGTAGAAGTATCGATACAATCAACCATTTTTTTTAAATCTTCAAGTAAGATCGCGCGCTTTGAATGTTGCCGTCTTCCATTTAATTTTCCAATCCCATCAAGGGCCATTTGAATATAATCATGACGTACCGGATTCATTTGATTACGTAATTTATGCGCTTTACTAATACTTGAAATTCTTCGTCTAATCGTACTATATTTATAAGTTTTCGATAAATCATTTAAATAGAGTAAAACTGTTTCAACTGAAGCAGGCATTGACTGCACGGTATTTTCCGCACACCAGTTTTCAAAATGCCTCCAATCTGATTCATACGCTTTTTTCGTATTGTTACTTTTCGCCGCCTCAATAAGATGTTTGATTTCTGCTAATCTTCCTGTTAATTGTATTTGATCACTCGGTAATATTGACATCTTTCTATCTCCAATACTATTCATTTCTAACGTCCGATATCTATATATTATCGGACGTTAACCATTTTAGCAAAGGATTTAATAACATTTTCACTTGTGATTTATTTAACAAAGGGCTCTACAACGAAATTAGATTTACATTCATCTATCCTTGTCCATCTAATTGCAACCAAATGATTCCGTTTGAATTTTCAAAATTTATTGCTTTTTGTTGTTTGATTTATTATTATTGGGTAAAATGGATAAATATAGTATGCACGGAGGTGACAAATGTTTAGCGAAAAAAGAACATTATTCCAATGGATAAATTTCTTTATTCCCTATATATACGCAGGAGGAATTGTTGTAATTTTTAGTTGGATGGTTATAGCTTCTTCTATTTTTTTAATAGAAACAGTTCAGGATGATCCAAAAGCTATTTTTTTACACCCCCAAACAGAAAACACCGAAGTGGAAATTATAAATCAACAAGATACTTGGATGAATGTTGTTGTAAAACCAATTGTCGAATCTCCATTAAATAAAATTATTTTTCGAGGTATTTTTTTACTTATTATTTGGATGCTTTTCTTTCTTGTTATTCCAGTAGCGTTTAAACGTTTAAAAAGATTTAAATTTTTTAATTTAGAATTTGAAGTAGAAAATATCGAACAAGCTGCGATACACACTGTTGAAGTGAGCGGAGGAAAAGCGAAGTTGATGGCTTATTTAACAAGCGAACAAGCAGCTGGCAAAACACTTGAATTTTTAAATGATGCATCGATTGATTTTTTTGAGGTTTTACAATATTTTCTTGAGGAAATTCAAACTGGATACCGCAATTATTTTGAAGCACCATTTTCTTATGCGGTTTTTTCTGAAAGCCTTCCAGAAAATTTGATTGATCTCATGGAAGAGTCAAAAGAAACTGGTGAGGCTGTTATTAAAAATAAAGTGGATAATGAGCATTTGTTAAAGAAAAACTACCTTTTATATTACTATATCCATGAAGAAAAAGAAGTGTTCACGGTTTTAAGTAGCTATCGTTATCAGTTCGATATTTTTGATAAATATTTAATTGAATTGCTTCATAATACGATTAACAAAAACATAGAGAACATTGAGTATATCGTAACAATTACAAGCCCGATAGATGAATGAACATGTTTTGCAGTTACTTGACTGTGTCGTTCTCATCATATATTATAAAATTAAGGAGTGATGAATCATGTCAAAAGTAAAAACTCCAATCAAACCAGAGGATGTCATCAAACGAGCTGAAAAAAAACTTACTCTTTCAGGAAAAAATGTACATACTTCTAGCACAGGAAATATTGTCAAACCTGTCCACATAGGTAAAAATGACCCATTAGTTAAAAAAATGTTAGGCTTACAATAAAATTGGTGATCAAATCTAGCCCACTTTATTTATTAGTTAGTGGGTTTTTTTATTTTTTATTTTTTAACGTCTTCGCATGTTTTTTAGCCATTTCTTGCATAATTAAAGAAGGACCAACTAAATCAGCCGGTTGTTTTATTGGTAATTTTCTTAAATCAATTTCGTTAATCCCTTTAAATCGTTCCCCCTTCTTGAATCTTTTATAGAGCTGCAACATTCCCACATTAACGACCTCACTTTAAAAGTATTGTCCTCTCTCTTCGGTAAAATTATTCAACATAAAGCTCTGTATTAGTTTATGCGATAATGGAGGTCGGGTGAAAAAGCGAAATTTATTTTTTATGTTTAACATACTGATGGGCTTGAAACGAGCGTTTGAACAGTCTTATGCCCACCTTATTAGGTGGGCATAGATCTTGTTTTATTGTTGATTGTTGTTATTATTAGGCATTAACTCTTTAGAGAACTCGGCAAAAGATTGTTGATTTTGTAATTGATTTGGCTGGAAGTTTTTAATCATATTTTGTATAGGCTGGAGCAATTGATTATTTTGCTTCCTTCTTAATCCAAAAGCTGCTGCACTTACTCCTAATCCTATTAAAGAAGCCCAAAGCATTCCCCGATTATTATTTTTTCTGCCAAACCTATTCATCAGCGGTTGTTTTTTTCTTGTATTAAAAAGCGCTGTTAACCATTGAAAATTATTCAATCTAAAGCACTCCTTTGATAAAAGTTGGAAAGCCACAATTAATTAACTTTCCAATCATTTATTCTCCCTTCATTTAACCGTTGTATGCGAGGAAAAGGTTGGCTTAATTTAAAATCATTTATTTAGTGCATACTTTTAATGATTACACTTAAATAAAATTCACCTTTTCCCAATAGTCGAGCATTTTCTTTGTTGCTGTTTCATTTAGTTTACTCCATTTGAAGTTCATTTTTTCTAATAAGTAAGTTGTTTTTTCATTTAAACATATGGTTTCTGTAACATCTGATTTTTTATTTGTTAAATGAAAGTACATGAATATTTGATCTAAATATGGTCTGATTTCTTCATGATGGATATTTTTTAATATAAAATCCAAAAACTCAGCAAAACTTATCATGTTAACCGTGTTGTACTTTTTCTTGATTAAATTTGCGATATCAACAATGCTTACTTTATATGGATTATATAAGTGAAACACTTCATTTTTAAGCTCTTTTTTATTAAATAGAAGTACAAACGATTTTGCAAGTTGATCGACATAAGAAAAATTTAAATCTTTAATATTTAATTCAGGGAAAGTGTTTAATTTAATGAATGATTGCAATGTTTTCGACATTGCATTATCTTCGATGTTTTCTTGAAAAGTACCATTTTCGTAATGAAATGAAACATTACCTAATCTAAAAATTTTAAACTCGATCCCACTTTCACTTGCAGCCATCACTAATTTTTCCGATTCTAATTTTGTTTGCGCATAGAAGCTATTTGATTTTTGTCCTATATCCATTTCAAATTCTGAAAAATACACTTTATCCTTGCCTTTTATATTCCCTTTACTGACAGTCGTTGTAGAAATATGATTAAAATCCTTTACTTTATGATTTTTTGCAAAGTTAATTAAATGATTTGTACCTTGCACATTTATCCGGTAAAATTTTTGAAAATCGCCATAATGTTTTACGTATGCTGCTGAATTTATAATACAATCAATTTCGTGAGATAATGTTTCATATTCTTTTTTTTCCAGCCCTAAATAACGATCTTCAATATCGCCTTTTATAATATTTATTCGCTTTGATATTTGATCAAAATATTCATTGCCAAAGTAGAAAGTAATTTTATGTTTAACACGCTGCTCCGCTTCTTTTAAGTCTTTGCCTCTCACTACTACATGGATCATACTGTCTGTTGCATGGATCAGTTCTCTTAAAAGGTATATTCCAACATAACCTGTTGCTCCAGTTAACAATATATTGTCATATTTTTTTGTTTTTGTAAGATTTAATTGTTTGTATAATTCTATTTTCTTCTTATATAATCGATATTGGTCCTCTAAATCATGAGCTTTTTCCTCATTTATTTTTACTTCACTTGCTGTGGCAAATTGTTGTTTGAGCTCTTCAATCCGTGCGGCTAAGCCTTTGTGAGAATAATCAATTTGTGAGGCTAGCTCTTGAATTGTTTGATATTTATATATATCATTTATTTCGATATTCAATTGTTCAGATAATATGCTTACAGCCCGAATTGCTTTTAAGGAATCACCGCCAATCGAAAAGAAGTTATCATTTATTCCTATTTTGTTAACATTAAGAACTTTAGTCCAAATGTCGGCAATTTTTTCTTCAATTTCATTTCTTGGAGCGACATATTGCGAGGCAAGGCTAATAGCATTACTTGGCGTTGGCAAGGCTTTTCGATCAATTTTTCCGTTGTTTGTCATCGGCATTTCCTGTAACTGAATAAAGTAGGATGGAACCATATATTCAGGTAGGTCTTGAGATAAAAATTCTTTTATTTCATTAACAGATAATCTTTGATCAGAAACAAAGTATGCACTTAAATATTTTACCCCATTTTCATCCTCGCAATCGATAACAGCAGCTTGTTTAACGAACGTATAAGCTAGTAGCTTTTTTTCAATCTCTCCAAGTTCAATTCGGAAACCCCGTATTTTTACTTGAAAGTCTTTTCTTCCGATAAAATCAATATTTCCATCATCGCACCACTTTCCTAAATCTCCTGTTCTATACATTATTTGTCCTTTTTTAAACGGATTGTGAACAAATTTTTCTGCAGTAAGTTCAGGTCTATTTAAATATCCTCTTGCTAACCTGCCTCCAGATATACAAATCTCTCCACATACTCCTATCGGACATAAATTATCATCCTTATCTAAAATATAAATGTAGGTATCATATATAGGTTTGCCGATTTTAATAATTTTATAGTCATTCATATTTCTATATATTGTTGAGATAATTGTATTCTCCGTCGGACCATACTCGTTCACAAGTTCAATCTGTTTTTCAGCGCATAATTTTATTAAATTTGCCGGAGTTCGATCTCCACCTACTGTAATAGTTTTTAAACTGCTTGCTTCATCCTCATTTATTTTTTTTATTATTAAACTAATGATGGGTGGAACTCCGTGTAAATGAGAAATCTTTCTCTCCTTCATATACTTCCTTATTTGAATTGGATTTTTTATTTCATCATTAGTGAGTAAAACGATTTTACTGCCGGAAATAATTGGAGCAAAAAAACCTCCAACGAAAGCATCAAAAGAATATGGGACTAACTGTATAATTCCATCGTCTTCTGTAAATTCATATTCTTCCTTTCTCCATAATATTGTTTTGGAAGCGGTTTCATGTTCAACCATAACACCTTTAGGCTTTCCAGTAGATCCAGAAGTATAAATAATATATGCTAAGTCATGTAAAGATTGGCGAATATTTAAATCATTTTTTTCACCTATAAAAATTGCTTGATTTTCTATATTCAGTTTTTTCACATTTTCTTGCAAGCGGTGTAAATTTTTATGATCTGTCAATACTAATTGAACATGACTATCTTGCATCATAAACGTTAAACGATCTTTGGGATAATTTGGATCAAGTGGTAAGTATGTACCTCCTGCCTTTAAAATTGCTAACAAGCCAATTGCCAATTTAATTGAGGGTTCAACCATTATCCCGACAATATCTTGACGAGCTATTCCTTTTTCCCTGAGTACTCTAGCAAGCTGGTTTGCTTTCTCATTTAAGTCCTTATACGTAATCGTTTCGTTTCCTGCTATGGCGACAATATGATTTGGTGTTTTAACCACTTGATCTTGAAAAAGTTCGTGTAATGTCTTTATCTCACTGTTTAGTTTAGTATAGTTATTAAAAGTAGAAAAAATCTCCTCATACTGTTCATTTGCTAACACGTGAATATCTTTTATTTTATTATTTTTATGAAACATCATAGCTTGTAATAAATGATCTAAGTTTTGAGCAATTCTTTCAATTGTAGACTTTTTATATAAGTCGGGGCGATATTCAATTGTAACTGAAAGGCCATTTTCATTTTTTGAAAAAATAAATGTTACATTGTTTTTTACATGTTGTACATAGTCTTTATCATGAATCGCGTCTAAAATTACCATCACATCGAAAAGTGGAAAGCCTTGTTGATCTATCTCTGTATTTAATTCATTTATCATATTCTCAATTGAGTAATTTTGGTGTTTATTTGCACTTAAAATAGTATCATGAATTTGCAATAAAAGTTGTTGAAATGTCATCTCCCCTTTAACGGTGTTACGCAAGGGCAAAATGGTGTTTATTAATACTTTCTTATTTTTTTGCTTATAAATAGGAGAACCAATGATAATCTCTTCATGTCCTGAGTATTTATATAACAATATATTTAAACTAGTGATGAGGAGTACATGCAATTTATAATCGGAATGACCACTTAATTGACGAAGTCCATCACAAGCTTGCTTTGATAAATTTTTCGTCAATTTTTTTACCTTATCTTCCTGGTGTACTTCTAAACGATCATAAGGAAATTTCACTTTTGTTAATACTCCAGTCAATTGTTTCTTCCAAAAACTCTTTTCATCAGTTTTTATACTTTTATTCATCTTGTACTTCTCCCCCTTTTATTTAGCAAATTCATTCTTGTTTCTTATACTTAAAGTAATTTGTATAATGACAAGGGGAAATAATCCCCTAAACATCCGACTTGAACATTTTCAATTTTGTCTGTGTTCGGATTAAACAATTATGTATGTTTGCTAATATAAAAACTAGTAACGATCATAATCGTTACTCTTTTTTATAAATAACAACATTAATATTATGTTGCCTTAGGGAAAATATGTATTTTACCTATTTCTATACTGTCAATATTTTAAACGATGTATTTTTATTTTTATTAACAAGCAACACCCTTACAATATAAATAAAGGATGTTACCCATCAGTTAACATAAATTTCACTTAAAAGTCAAAAATTAGTCATTTCTATATTAATTGACCTGATTCAGCAATAAATACTATTTGTCTTTCTTGTTAATGTCTTTATATCTAAGTTTTTTCTTTATAGTTCAGAAGCTCTAGTTGTATCCGTTCTTTTAGGGTAGTAACCTTTATACCATTATTTTTTCTTATTGATATCGCTTTATTGCAAAAAGGAACTAAGTTTATTATTCCCTCTGAATATACATAATATTCAGAATATTATATATATTAAAATTAAGAGAAGTCCGATTTCCTTAATATAAATAAATCGGACTTTTTAAATTTTAAACTTCGTTTATTTAAAATTAGTTCGAAAGTAGTAAATACAACTTTAAATGAAGAAAAACAAATCTAGAAAATATACGTATACTAATGCGCCTATTCCTGCCATAGTAACGAGTGTATAAAAGCCTTTACTCCATATAGAAAGGAATTTTTGTTTCCAAACTGATACAAATAAAAAGATAGATAAAAGTATCTGTATAGCAGTTATAATGCTCATTAAATTAACTCCAATGAGAACACCTTGTCGAAGGCCGTCACTTTGAGTAAAGATGACTAATATCATTCCAATTCCTAAAAATAAAATTAAAAAGCATATGCGGCTAGAGATTTTTCTCGCACGTTTCACTACACTATTTTCGCTTTGTTTCTTTTTCTTCTTCTTTTTCTTTTTCCTTCTCCTTCTAAACAATCTAAAAAAGCTAACGAGACAGCCTAATAACGCAACAATAAAAACGAAAGGTCTTAGATAACTTTCCATAAAGACTTCTTGATCAGTTAATTTTTCAAACGACTGCATCGGGACCTTCGTGTTAATGAATAAATATTTAGACCCATCCTCACCTTCTTTTAGTAAAAGACGTCTATGATTTTTTTCATTTACAAACAGATTTTCATCAATTTGTTTATACGATCCGCCCAGACTTGGATCAAACACTTTAAGATTCAGTTTTCCATTTTCTCCAACCCTTACTTTCACTTTTAAAAATAAGCCTCTTGCTTTTAAAGGACCTTCTAATAATCTATTAACAAAAACATAGTCCCCTTCAAATATTTCCAATTGTCTCGTGTTACCATCGAATGCTTCCGTCACAATTGTTTTTTCTTCTAACTCAATTCCAAAAAACTTATATAATTCTTCTTCAAACTCATCTCTTAACTTTCCATCATCTAATGTGTTATAAGAGATAAAAAATCCTAAGTTTTCTTCTGGTAATATTGACAGCTGACTAGTAAAAGAATCAGTATCTCCGTCGTGGAGCATGATTTTATGATTTTTATAGTTTTCATAAAACCCATATCCGTATCCAGGCATTAAATCATGTTGTGAAAACTGACGTGTATGCATCTCGATGGCTGTGTCTTCCTTCAAAATTGTGTTTTCTTCGTATTTTCCGTTCTGTAAATGTGCAATTAAAAACTTTGACATATCTTCTGCTGTCGCAACGATTGAACCTGCCGGATGCACAATAATACTTCCAATTGGTTTTTCAGTAAAGCTTTTATTCTCATATGCATAACCTTTAGATGCTTTGTATAAATTTTGTGGTGACAAAAAATAATAACTGTTATTCATTTGAAGAGGTTTAAAAATATTTTCTTCAATGTATTGATTAAACGGTATTCCGCTCACTTGCTCAACAATGTATCCTATAAGGGAGAATCCGTGGTTACTGTACTGGATTAATTCATCGGGTGCTCTAATAAGAGAAGGCATTTTATTTTTAATTGTGTTACTTAAAGGTACAAGCTCATCTAATAATTTCTCACTATAGACACCATCATTACTATCTGCAAACCCACCTGTATTTGTTAATAATGATGCCATTGTTAAAGGCGTCTCATCATCATTTTCAATTTTAATCTCTTTTAAATACTGATTAATATCCGTATGTAAATCGATTTCCCCTTTTTCTGCAAATTGCATAGCTGCGGTAGCTGTAAAAAGTTTTGTAATAGACCCTATTCTAAAAAGCGTTTCATCCGGGTCTACTGGAACCTTTTTCTCTACATCAGAATAGCCGTACCCCTTTTTTAATAACACATGGCCATCTTTTACAACGACCAAAGTTGCACCAGCAACATGATTTTTTTTCAATCCATTTTTCATAAACTGATCGATTATTTTTTCAAGCTTTTCTACTTCGTTATCAGTGTCTTTAGCATAAACAGATGTGCCCATAAAAGACATGATAAATATAAAGATAATAGTCAAGCTAATTATTTGATAAAATTTTGTTTTCATGTACATCTATGTCCCCCTCATAACATAAATAAAAGATTAATTTTTAGCCATTAATAAAAGGAGTTCGTATGCTGTTTTTGTCAGTTTTATCGGAGTATCATATAACATAACAGCGCGTGAATTTTCAATCTTTTAATCTGAATAACATCTTCATGATGTTGAAATTGCTTCTTTGTTATTTAAATATGTAAATCTCATTTGTTTGTTTCTAGCTCATGATCCTCCCTCTTTTACATGCATATTCATGATCAAATTGTTATTTTTGACTACATAATTTCATAAAATCATTGATTAAATCATGTTGATTTAAATAAGTAATCTGATTTGGAAAATGGTTATTTAGATTACATGCTGACATGACGTAATTTGGAGCAATATTAAATAATTTAAAATAGCACTCTTTTAATCTATTTGAAGTGAGCATCTTTATATCATTAGGGTTAGATATATGAAAGGAAAATGATTTTAGCGGAATTGATAACCCCTTTCCATCAGCTTTAATATAACTTTCCTTTAACGTCCAAATCCAGTAAAACTTCTTTAACTGATTCGTTAAACTTTCATTCATAATAAAAAGATACTCTTCCTCTGTAAAGTAGTTTTGGGCGATCTCTTTGTACTCGATGTCGATTATTTCTTGAACATCTACCCCTACACTTTGACGATCAATGGCGCACACAACCCAGTCACCAGAATGAGAAATATTAAAATGAAGTTCGGAGTCCAAATCTAAATAAGGCTTACCAAATTTAGTTTGTTTTAGACGAATTTGATCATTTCTTAAATCCAACTTCCGACAAACAATTAACCTGAGCAGTGCTTCAGCTAACAATAACCGATTTTTATCATCTTCATGAACCATTTTAATAATTCTATTCTTTTTATTACCATCTATAAAATTAATCATTTTATTAAAAAAAAAAAAAATATTTATTAATATTTTCAACGATTTTTACTGCATAAATCTTCATAAGAAATTATTCTCCATTTCATTAATTTACATAAACATCTCTTTGACTTATTCAGTGCAATTAAATAAATTGGTGAATTTTTTATTTATTGTCAGTTGTATAGATACGATGTAAATATACCATTTTTTTATAGAAAAAGCTTCTATCTATAGCACTGTTTAGCACCATTGATAGAAGCCTTATCAATTTTTTTATACTCAGTAGAAAACAAAGGTCATCCTTTTTAATCCTTGAGCTAAGAAAAATTCTAGTAACCTATTGCTCACTGTATGAAGAAAATAAAAGCAATATAAGGAATGTTCCGAACATTCTAATTAATATCTATACTTCCTACTGAAACAGATAGATTTAATTCCTTATTTCCTTTAGAACGATTGATGATCCTCTGTCCTACACCTCGTTTTGTTATTTGTTTGTTTAATAATTCATTTTTTAAAATGATCTTACCATTATTCGTTGAAATATGATATCCTATATCATTAAATTTTAATTCATTTGGCAGTGTTATCTTTACATTGCCGTTTGATAATTTAATACTATTCTTACCCTTAATGTCAACAAAAGTTAAGCTATTTAAGTTACCAGTTCGATTCTTTATTTTGACTTCTCCATCAACAGTTCCTAAGTTTATAGCACCATTTTTTGCATCTATATTTACAAATTCCCCCATAAAAGAATCTACATTAATATTACCGACATTTGAACTTAGAAATAATCGATTTATTTCATTTAAATTTTTCACGTCAATATTTCCATTTTTAGTATTGATTTGGACTTGTTTTAATAATTTTGGTGGAATATTCACTAGCAATATCTTTTTCTTGCACCGGGGAAAATATTTATCCACTTTTTCTGAATCGCATTTACCTTAATTATTGCTTGATCTTTGTTATAAACTATATCAATTTTAGGAGTTCCTAAAATTGATTTCTCACCTACATATTCAACGTACATACTTGAATCATTATTAACAAAAAGAATATTAGCAACGTCACAATCTACAATCATCTTTTCTACTTCTTTTAGATCGTTCCTATACTCAAAGTTTTTTTATTCTCCTTAAAAATAGCAAAAATTACAATCATCATCAAAGTTATAACCCCAATCATAATTAGTTTTCTATTCTTTATAGACATTACTAGTATTCCATTTTCTCGAATAATTTACTCATTTCTCCTAAAACGCTTAATATTCTCTCTAACTTTTCCTTTGAATATCTTGAAAATATCGCGTCCACCTTTTCTTCTCCTTTTCTTGTAAGTGAGACTCTTACAACTCTTCTATCATCTTTAATCCTTATTCTTTCTACATAATTTAAGTCTTCAAGTTTATCGCACATATTCGTTAATGCACCAGGTGTTAACATGAATTCTTCAGAAATCTCAGTAATTTTCATCTGTTTGTATAATTTAAGTCTTAATAATAAGAGCACTAAATTTTCCGAAATGTTTTCGTGACGAGTAAGTAATTCTATAAATTCTCTTGATTTTTTTTGAATGTTAAACATTTCCTCCATTAAATTACGAATAACATCATCTAAAGACTTTTCAATTAAAATTTTAATTATTTTTCTTTAACAAAAAACATCTATTATTTAAATGGTAATGGATACATAGAGTGGAAGAAATACATCTTAACTTTTGGATAAAGTCAAATCATAGGGCGAGAGTGAATAAACCGATGTCTATGGACTGATAACGAAACACAAATCATACAAGAATGCGTGCGATTTATCAATAGTCTGAGATGACTCAAAAAGTCACTTTTAACAACATTTTGAGTCAATCTCTTTTATGGATGAAGATGTTGCTGTACTTTATATTTGTCGTTTTGCTTACTTATTAAGCCTTTCTCATTTAACTCACGTAAATGACTTCTCACTTTATACAAAGGTAATTGAGTATGTTTTCCGATTTCTTCTTCAGAAAGGTAATTGTCTTGAATAGCGTGCAAAATTTTTTTAGCGCTTATTGTCAAATGATCTGGATTATTAATACAAGCCATTTGCTTTCACCTATAATTGTTTTTTGCAAATATACCAGTCTTTACATTCAATGGTTTCATCCGTTATTCTTGCTTCTGCCTCCTCCTGTGTTGCTGGCGGCGGGACAATAACTTTATCTCCAGGAGCCCAATTTGCTGGTGTTGCAACTTGATGTTGATCAGTTGTTTGGAGGGCTTTAACAAGCCTAATAATTTCACTCATATTTCTTCCGGTTGATAACGGATAATAAATAATCGCTCTAACAACTTGCTCACTGTCAATCACAAAGACGGCCCTTGAAGTTTCTGTATTATTTCCTTCAGGCATAATCATGCCGTATTTTCTTGCTACATCTTTATTTAAAACCGCAATAACTGGGAATTCAATTTTCGTTTGAAATTTTTCTTCAATATTACGAACCCACGCAATATGTGAATGAACACTATCAATACTTAAACCTAATAGTTCAGTATTTAACTCACGCAATTGCGGATAAATTTCTTGGAAACCGATAAATTCAGTTGTACAAACAGGGGTGAAATCTGCGGGATGGGAAAATATAATAAGCCAATTTCCTTTGTAGTCATCAAGTCTGATTTTTCCATGAGTTGTAGTCGCTTCAAATAACGGTGCTTTATCTCCTATAAGTGGCAAAGAGTGATGACTTATCACTTCAGTATCTTGGATAACTGTGTCTCCTTGAAGATTGTTTTCGGTCATGATCTTCCCTCCAAAAAATGTTTAATTTTAACACACTTAGAATGTCAATTCGAACACTTTTTTATTCACAATAAAAGAAATGGAGAATAAAAAAAGTGATCTTTATTAGCGGTCGTTTAAAAACAATAAGGAGCACATTTGTGTTTATTTCGACCTCTGACATTCTTATAGAAAGAGAAAAGCATTAAATGAAACAAATCTCTCTTTATGAACGTATCATTAAAATAGACTAAAATTTTTTCGATAAATTTATAATCAAAATACAAAGGGGAATGAGGAAATGCATTATCAAGAATATGGGAAGGAAAATGCCTCATTCATGTTATTTTTGCATGGTGGAGGAGTGAGCAGCTGGATGTGGGATAAAAAAATTGAATATTTCACCCATTATCATTGCGTTGTTCCAGATTTACCAGAACAAGGACGGAGTATAAATACAAACTTTTCTATTAAAAATAGTGCAGAAAAATTAATTAAATTAATTGAGGAAAAGGCTAAGGGAAAAAAAGTAATTGTTATTGGGTTTTCATTAGGTGCTCAAATAACGATTCAAATGTTAAGTATAAAATCAGATTTAATTGATTATGCAATGATAAATAGTCCGTTAGTCAGACCAATCCAATTTGCAAAAAAATTGATTAGACCATTTGTAAAACTAGCATTCCCATTAATTAAAAATAAAACATTTTCAAAAGTGCAAGCGAAAACACTTTATATTAATCAAGATTATTTTGCAACCTATTATCAAGAAAGTTGTCGTATGCAATTAGAAACCCTTGTTAAAATTTTAGAGGAGAATATGTCATTTAAAATACCAAATGATTTTAAACAGGCAAAGGGAAATATATTAATTAATGTGGGAGAAAAAGAAAAAAACATTATGAAAAAATCAGCAATTGACTTAGTGAAAAATAATCCGAATTGTCAGGCAGTGATTATACCTAATGTTGGGCATGGAGTTCCTATGGCAAAACCTAATATTTTTAATCAAATGATTGAAGCATGGATAAATGAAGGGATCATACTAGAAGGTAAAGTAATAAAATGCTAACAAGAAACAACGACTTCAAATTCGATATATTTTTAAACTAATAATCAAAATGAATATTAGGTATTAGGCACTTCAGTCTAGGCGCATAATAAAACATATAGTTCAGCGGTTCCTTTAATCAACAATCGGCAAAGACATCAAATTCGATGTCTTTTTTATTTATAGCTATATTAATTTTAAGCTTCTGCTTTACATATCGTCAGAAAGAAGCTATTTAAATTTCGTTTGCCAGCATTCCATTTTCCTCCTCTTTCTTTTTAACAAGAATATCTCATTTTAACAATGTTTTTAAGTTAGTTGGTTTATTTCCAATCATAAAAAGGACTAAATGAAAGATAATACAAAAGAATGATTATTTTATTATGAAATGGAGTGATATTCGTGACAAATATCCCTGGATTAACAGCCGAACAACTTTATAAAAAAATGAAAACAGGTGAAAACATCATTATTTTTGATGTACGAAATAAAGATGATTTTAACGATTGGAAAATCGAGTATAAAGAAATAAAAATGGTGAATGTCCCATATTTTAATATTATTGAGGACGAGGACAATGTTGAAAATTTTAAGGATCTTTCAAAAGATACTGAAATTGTCGTTGTTTGTGCAAAAGGAGGAAGTTCTGAGTATGTTGCTGATGTCCTTTCAAAAAAAGGATTTAAAGTTTCGCATTTAATAAATGGAATGCTTGCGTGGAGTCAATTTTATTATCCAACCACGGTTAATATTAGTGAACAGATGAAATTAGTTCAAATTAATCGTCTTTCAAAAGGTTGCCTTTCTTATTTAATTATTTCTAATGGAAAAGCTGCCCTCATTGATCCAAATCGTCATATTGATATTTATTTAGAGTTAGCGAAGAAGGAAAATGCAACAATTGAACATATTCTTGACTCGCATCTTCATGCTGACCATATTTCTGGCGGGGCAGAGATCGCAAAAATAACTGGAGCTACTTATTATTTAAATTCAAGTGAAGGGGCAAAAATTTCATTTGAACCTCTTGAAAAACATGATGTAATCAAATTTGGCGACGTGCATGTAGAAGTATTAGCAATAAAGACACCTGGTCATACACCAGGAAGCGTTTCCTTTCTCGTTAATAACCAATTCCTTCTATCTGGTGATACTATTTTCGTTGGTGGATTAGGCCGTCCTGATTTAGGTGGAAAAGCCCGTGAATGGGCAATGGACCTTTACGACACAATTTTCAATAAAATTGCCGACCTTGCTGATGACGTTTTAGTATTGCCTGCTCATTTTGCTGATATTCAAGAAATAAATGAACAGGGCATTGTCGCTGCTACTTTAGGTGAAATTCGAAAAAGCAATCGACAAATGCAAACGACTAATAAGGAAGAATTTACTGAAATGGTTGCAAGTTCAGCTAATACTACGAAGCCTCCAAACTTCGAAGATATTGTAGCGATTAATAAAGGGGAACAAAATGTCGATGATGAAACAGCAACTGCGCTAGAAATTGGTCCAAATCGGTGTGCTGTCCATCATACTGCAGAATAAGAAAAAGAAGGTGAAATAAATGACAAACCAACAATACGAAGTTGCAATTGTCGGCGGAGGTACAGCTGGAATTACCGTAGCTGCTCAATTAGCAAAAAAAATGTCTCGAGCTGACATCGTGATTATCGATCCCGCTGAATCGCATTATTATCAACCATTTTGGACTTTAGTCGGGGCAGGTATTGTTCAAAAAGAGGATTCTGTTCGTAAGGAAAGAGATGTCATTCCAAAAGGTGTTCATTTTCTTCAAGAGGAAGTCACTTCATTTAACCTTGAAGAAAAAAAATTAGTGACTAAAAACAAGACTGAAATATATTTCAACTATTTAGTTGTTGCCCCCGGCATTCAACTCTTATGGGATCAAGTTAAAGGGCTGAAAGAAGCGATTGGTAAAAATGGTGTAGTAAGCAATTATTCTTATGATTATGTTGATGATACTTGGGAGTCAATACGAGATTTTAAAGGAGGAAATGCAGTTTTCACTCATCCAAATACACCAATTAAATGCGGAGGAGCACCACAAAAAATTATGTATTTGGCAGAAGAGTTTTTCCGTAAAAAAGGGATTCGAGAAAAGTCCGAAGTGATGTTTTTTTCTGCAAATCCGGCCATTTTTGATGTCGAAAAATATAGAATAGCTTTAGAAAAAGTTGTTACTGAAAGAAATATAAAGACGAGCTTTAGAACGCACTTAATTGAAATTCGCCCCGAAACGAAAGAAGCGATTTTCGAAAACTTAGATACAGGAGAGACAAAAACAATTAATTATGAAATGATTCACGTTACTCCTCCAATGGGGCCACCGCAATTTATAAAAGAAAGCAAACTGTCAGATCAGGATGGCTGGGTTGATGTTGATCCTTATACACTCCAACATAAACAATACCCATTTATTTTTGGATTAGGTGATGCCGCAAATCTGCCAACGTCTAAAACTGGCGCAGCAGTAAGAAAACAAGCTCCTGTAGTCGTTAAGAATTTACTTGCAGTTATGCATGGGGAATCACTTAAAGAACGGTACAATGGTTATAGCTCTTGTCCAATTGTTACTGGAAAAGGAAAGTTAGTTTTGGCGGAATTTGATTATGAAAAGCACCCAGTAGAAACATTTCCTTTTAATCAAGCTAAAGAAAGATACAGCATGTATTTTTTAAAAAAAGAGATCCTTCCAAGGTTTTACTGGCAAAGCATGCTAAAAGGTCGCGGATAAATTAAAGCTCTATTTATGCTTATGCTAGTTAAATCTGTTATCATTTTGAAGTAGAGGAAAAATATAAGGGAAGGTGTTTGAATTGTTATTACGTTATTTTTATGATGAAAGACTTGCGCAAGCCTCTTATCTCGTAGGCTGTGAAGCAACAGGGGAAGCAATCATCATTGATCCTGCTAGAAATATTGAGCAATACTTAACTGCTGCTGAGCAGCAAGGAATGAATATTATTGCAGCTGCTGAAACACATATTCACGCTGATTTTGTTTCTGGAACATGTGAATTAGCAGTAAGAACGGGGGCTACGGCCTATCTTTCCGATGAAGGAGATCAAGATTGGAAATACCAATTTCTTCATAAGCTAAATCATGTGTTAGTAAAAGATGGAGATACATTCAAAATTGGTGGAATTACATTTGAAGTCATACACACACCTGGACATACACCAGAGCATATTTCATTTATCGTCACTGATGGAGGGGCAACACAACCAATTGGTATTTTTACAGGTGATTTCGTCTTCGTAGGGGATATTGGACGTCCAGATTTATTGGAAAAAGCAGCAGGTATACAAAATACAGCCGATAAAGGTGCAAAACAAATGTTTCATTCATTACAACGTTTTTTAAAACTACCTGATTTTGTTCAAGTTTGGCCTGCTCATGGTGCAGGAAGTGCATGCGGAAAGGCACTTTGCGCTGTTCCATCAACTACAGTCGGGTATGAAAAACGGGCTAATTGGGCTTTTAATTATAATAACGAAGCAGAATTTGTTAAAGAGCTCCTTTCAGATCAACCTGAACCACCAGAATATTTTGCTGAAATGAAACGAGTGAATAAAGAGGGTCCCGCACTTTTAAGTGAACTTTCTGCAATTAAACGCTATTCACCTTCAAAAAAGACAATTGAAAATTGGATAAATGACAACGTACCAATTATTGATGTCCGCTCTTTTCATGAATTTTCTAGAGGACATATTCCAGGTACGATTAATATTCCATACACGTTGTCCTTTACTAATTGGGCTGGATGGTTCCTCGATTACAATCAGCCATTTTATGTGATTGCAGATGAAACTGAAATTAACGGTGTCATCCATGATCTTCATTCGATTGGGATTGATACACTAAAAGGATATATGCATAGTGACATACTAGAACGTCTTGAGCAAGATGGGTTAGAACTGCAAAAATACGAACAAATTTCCTCAGAAGAATTAAAAAATAAAATGAAAAAAGACGAAGTGTATGTTATCGATGTTCGGAATGAAAGTGAATACAAGCAAGGAGCAATACCTGGATCCCGCCATATCATGCTAGGAACTTTACGAGATCGCGTTCATGAGATCCCAACTGATAAACCAGTCGTGACAACATGTCAAGCAGGTGGAAGAGCTGCAATTGCAACAAGTATTCTCCAGGCACATGGGGTAAGTAATGTCATTCATTATCGTGGCGGATATAATAATTGGGAAAAACAACATGCTTCTACTAAATGTTAAATAAAAATCCCTTTACAATGAACTGCACTTAATTATTAGTTGTCCCTAACAATTAAGTGCAGTCCATAACTAACTATGTCGGGCTACTTTAAAAAAAGCTTACGCAGCTTCCCCATCTTTTGAATGAACTTTACGCATGAAGTCGTTGACATCCGCCGGCACCTTGCCATCTAATTTCGAAACGATATATACTGTTAAAAATCCGACAGGAACAGACACAATTCCCGGAACTCTAAATTGTAAAAATTCCGGAAGAGTTGATGAAAAGAAAATCAAGTACATTGAAACAAACAATCCTGTAAAAAGACCAGCAATTGCACCTTTTTCAGTCATTCCGCGCCACCAAATGCCAAAAATGAAAATGGGAGCAAATGTACTTGCACCTACTGTAAATGCAAGAGCTACGAGATGTCCTATTGACGCACCTTTAACAAGCAATCCTAAAATTCCATAAACAATCCCGAGGATAACAATTGCAATTTTTCCTGAAATGACTCGTTGTTTTTGTGTAATATTTTTCTTAAAAAACGAAGCGTATAAATCATGAGCTAATGCCCCAGAACTTGCGATAAATAAACCTGATAAGTTTGAAAAAATTGCTGCAAAAGCTCCAGCTATAACAAGCCCTAGCAGCCATTTTCCTCCCAATGCTGCCGCAGTTGATGGAACAACCATATTATCTCCGCCCGTTATTAATTCTTTCATGATTTCCGGACTCGCTGTCCCTTCTAAAAAGATTGCTCGTCCAACAACACCGAGATAAATAGCAAAACAGAAAAATAAACTTGCAATTCCAATGGCCATAATCGCAGATCTACGAGCGGATTTTGCATCAGGATTTGTATAAAAGCGTAATAAAATATGGGGTAAGCCAATTGTTCCTAAAGAAAGCCCGATTAACATCGAAGCTGAATGCCAAAACGTCGGGTTAAAAGATCCGGCTTTTCCCCATGCTTCCCCGTCAAACGCAATATCTTTTCCATCAGCTGTAAATTGTGCTGTATTGCTAACGATGCCGCTAAAATCAGTAATAGCAGCCAAAATTTTTTCATAATGAAACCCACCGTATATTGCCGCCGCTACCATAATGATAAAAGCACCAAAACGAATCCAAAGTTCTAACGCTTGATTCAACGTTGTTCCCTTCATACCGCCAACCCCGACATAAAAAACCATAACAATACAAGTAAAAATAATTCCAAACTCATATGAGGTTCCAAAAAACATATTTAAAATTTGCGCAGCACCGAGTAATTGCGGGGCAGCATAAAAACCTGAAATTGCTAAAACGACAATCACTGCTGCTAGCCGGGCATTTTTACTATGGAATCGATATGCAACAAAATCAGCGACCGTAAAAGCACCGAAACGTCTTAAAGGACCTGCGACGAAAATGGCAAGCAGCGTTAATCCTATTGAAAAACTAAATACATAAAACGCACCATCATAACCAATGGCAAATGTTAAACCAGCTAGTCCGAGGAAGGTGGCTGCACTTAAATAATCTCCAGCGATCGCTGATCCATTCGTAAACCAACCGAACGATCGACCGCCAACAAAAAAGTCACTGGCATCTTTATTTCTTTTTGTTAAGTACGTAATAAATACAATCGTGCCTAATAATAAAAATGTAAATAAATACTTTGGATCAAGAATCGTTTGCATCATCCTTTAAAATGCCCCCTATCACCCTGATTAGCTACTTTATTTATCTTCATAAGATCATATTTTTCTAAGCGCTTTTCATATAGCTTTGTATGGATATATGCAATACAAAAAGCCATGGCCATCGAAACAATCGCCGTCAAAAACCAACTATTAGACATTCCTCCCCACATCTTTGAAAAAGCCCAATCTTGTTTATACCAATTTAAAATAGGGATTAAAAAGATAAACGCAAAATAAATAATAGTTAAAAGTAGTCCTGTTCGAAATTCAGATTTCATAATACGGCTCGTATCCTCTTCGAGCGGTAATAAATTTTCTACATCAATCTTTTCTTTTTTTTCGTCTGTCATAACATAATCCTTCATTCAATTTGCCATCCCCTTTTAAAATAATTTTTCTTTAGGAAGAGAATTCCATATACTGAATATTCCGATTATTTTGAAATTAACCTCCTTTCGTCCATAGTATACAGACTATTCAGTCATTTTACAATTTTTATTTTCAGGAAATAAAGCGATAATATATTTATTTTTATCCTATTATAGTATTATGATAAAATTAAAATGATCGAATATCATTCTATTCCATTCGTACCATTGCCGTACTTTATTAGCTCATTAGTTCAGAAAACGATCATTTTATCGTAATGATTTAAAATTGTGTTAATAAATAAATTAGCTCCGCCTATTTAATAGCGGAGCGCTTGAATTCTTCGTTATAAGCAAACAAACGATATGCAGCTTCAACTAAGAAGCGTTTTAACTTAATTTATATATAAACGATGGATCTCATTCGCCTATTGTTTTAAAAAAAGGTATACTATAACTAAGAACCATAGAAAGAAATGAGTTATGAATCCCCTTTTACAAGGGGATCTGAAAAAGTATCTGTTAGTCCATTGAAGACAAAGAACATTGTAGATAAACTTAATTTTTTATATTTTGTAGCTCTTTTAACAATATTTCAGCACCTTCGCGACTTAAAGAGATTTTTCCATTCACTAAACTAACATTATCATTTGAAATGATACCTGTAATATCACATGCATTATTAACTACATATTTTCTTAAAATAATTTTGTCATCATCAACAAAAATTTCAATCGGGTCTTTAATTTCTAATGACAAACTTCTTCTCAACTCAACTGGTATAACAATTCTCCCTAATTCATCTATTTTTCGTACAATTCCTGTTGGTTTCATGCGTCCATCTCCTCTTCTTTAATAGTTTAATATTTTTATAAATTATATCATATTTTCTATTTATGTAAATACAGGACATATATTACATAAAATATTTTATGTGCCATTTTATTGTATAAAATGTAATAGTTTTTTCATACAATTTAATATTAATAACGTATTAAAGAAATCAGCCGCTAACTAAATAGAAAAGAAATTCATCTCATGAATCATTACGAGATGAATGAAAAAGGTACATATTAGCATGTTGACAACTAAAACACTTATGAACGATTGTTCTATTCGCTTCCGCCTAGAATCTGAGGAAATTTATGACTAGTATTGACTTTGTTTATAATCTCGGTACGTATTATTTAGTCTTTTTTTCAAGAAATGATAAATTTATCAGCCCATCAATATTATTGCTAGAAACATAACCAGCTTCTTCACTAATATCAGCCATTTCTTGAATCACTTGTTCATTAACGGATGTCGTCACTTGTAATCTTGTAAACGCTGCTTTTAATTCAGCTTTATTTAATTCTTTCCCTGTCAACCCTTTAATATGTTTGATCACAATATCTTGGCTTTTTTCAGGATTTTCTTCAATAAAAGTAATTGCCCTTTCATGTGCCTTTAAATAAGCTTTAACAAGGTCTTTGTTTTGTAAAAATTCATCAGTTGCAGCTACAACAGTATTTGTCGACTCTTTTCCCCAAGCGAATTCATCCCAATCAAGTAATAATTTTCCGTTTGCTTCTGTTTCAAGTACATAGCCCCACGGTTCCTGGGTTGCTGCCGCATTAACTGATTTTTGGATAAAAAGTGTTACCGTATCGGCTGGTGCTGCTGCATACAGTTCAACTGTGCCTCCGCTCGTTGTTGGTTTTAGCTTTACATCTTGCAGCGCTTTTCTTAACATAATATCTTGTGTACTTCCAATGACAGGGATAGCCACTCTTTTACCATCTAAATCAGATAATTGTTTTACATCGCTTTCTTTAGTTGAAACGAGAACTGCTCCCCCATTTACTGCTCCAGAAATAATATGATACTTTGGATCTTTTAAATAAAAGTTTAACAATGGTCCGGGACCAACTGTACCGACATCAATTGATTTTGTTGCCATTGCTTCCATAAACAATCCACCATTACTAACTGTTTTCGTGTTGATCTTAACGTCTTCACCAAATTCCTCATTAAAATAGTTATTTTCAAGGGCAACAATCGTTGTAATATGTGTTAAGTTCGGAAAATATCCGATATTTACTTCCTTGTTTGTTGAGCCTGTTTTTTCTCCTTTTTGGTTGCAAGCTGCTAACATACCAATAAAAAAAAAAGAGATAAAGATTATCATCATTCGTTTCGTTTTCATTTTAATCGCCTCTTTTTCCATACTTTTAACTAACTCCCCACTTCATTTGGACGTTTCGTTCTAAGCGTAAAAATACTATATTATCCATAATCGTACCAATAACTGCGATAACAATCATCACCGAAATGACTAGGTCCATTTGTCCGAGCGATCTCCCTGTTTCAAGGAGCTGGCCAAGCCCTTCACCTGCACCTAATAATTCACCTGCCATTAAGGCACGCCATGAAAAAGCCCAAGCGATCCGCAAACCAGATATAATTTGAGGAACAGATGCGGGCAAAATAACTGTTCGAATAAAATGAAATCCGCTTGATCCTAATGTTTTAGCAACTCGCTTATACAATTGCGGGACATTTTTGAAACCGCTAGTCGCACTAATTGTCATTGTCCATGTTGCCCCGATCGTTACAATAAATAAAATCGACATATTATTTAAACCGAACCAAATAATTGCAAATGGAAACCAAACAATACTCGGGATTGATTGTAAAGCAGTAACAGCAAATCCAAGTGTATCTTCAACAAATTTATAACGCCAAATTAAATAACCTAAAAAAAGTCCTACTACAATTGCAATCGAGAACCCGATTAGTAACCGACCGAGACTTTTATAAACAGCTGTGATAATTTGGCCGTCTATCATACCTGTAAATAAAGTTTCAAATACTTGCGTGAGACTCGGAAACATGAAATCTGGCAAACTAGAAAACCTAGATGTGATTTCCCATATCACCGCTATAGTCACGATGAAAATGATCCGTCTTAAAGCTGTATTCATCACCAATTTCCTCCTTTAACACTTTCTCAATTTCTCCCTGTAAGATAGATAATATTCTCTGTTCAATATGAAGCGTTACACTATCAGGCATAACGCCGTCTCTCATAGATGGAACAGATAAAGTCGTTTTAATTTTTCCAGGCCGTGTTGCGAAAACGATAATTTGCTCGGAAAGCAGAACAGCTTCACGAATGTTATGGGTAACAAAAAAAATCGTTACTTTTGTTTTCCGCCATATTTCAAGTAGTTCTTTGTGTAAAACCATTCTCGTCTGCTCATCAAGCGCTGCAAATGGTTCATCCATTAATAAAATATCTGGTTCCATAACGAGCGCACGAGCAATGGAAACTCGCTGTTTCATCCCACCAGATAGTTGATGAGGGTATGCATCGATATAACGGCTTAAATGAACCATTTTTAAAATATTTATCGCTTTTTCTCTTGCTCGTTCTTTCGAAATTTTCTTTAAAAGTAATCCATACATTACATTTTCCAGAACAGTTAACCACGGAAACAGTCCTGCTTCTTGAAAAACAACGACACGGTCAGGGCCAGGTTTCGTCACTTTATTACCAGAAATCGAAATTTCCCCCTTATCCGGCTTTTCAAGACCTGCAATTAGATATAATAATGTTGATTTCCCCCAACCTGAAGGACCGACAATCGAAACAAACTGTCCCTTTTCAACCGCTATATCAATCTTATCAAGCACTTTGACTTGACCGTTGACTTTATGATAAAAACTCTTTTCTATGCCGTTAATTGTAAGATACATAAATCCACCTCTTTTTTATTCTCATTAAACCAATATGTTTTAATGATAATAATCACTAATCCTATGAGTTTTGTCAACTATAAAATTAAAAATAATCATTATCTTTATACAAATATGTATAATGCCATGAAGTGGAACTTTAATAAATATTAGCTTTCTTGTCTCCAATTCATTGTTGTCGCCTAAATTTTTTTTCTATTTTTAAAGTCAATAAAGAAAAAAAGAAGCTAAAAACCTCATATAATCGGTCTTTAACTTCTTTTTCTTTGCTTTTCACGAATATCGTTATAATTACAGCAAGAAAAAACGAATGACAGATAAAATTGTAATTGTGATAACTATCCCAATCTGAAGCTTTGATGGTTTTTCACGCAGCAATAAACTAGATAGCGCTACAGAAAATATAGATGTTGAATTTAATATCGGCCAAGCTACGGCTGAAGCTGTGCTCCCAACTGCTAAAATAAAGGTTGTTTGTGTAATAATCGTTAACAAAGCTCTAACGAAAAACACCGGATTCGATAGCAATCCAAAAAAGGAAGCCTCGTCTTGTGCACGTTTTTTCCTCAGTAACGGAATGAGACTCCAAACTGTACGCCAAATAATGACTGCTGTTGTAAATGCGAATGTATCACGAATGGCTACAACTGTGTTCATTTCAGTCAACAAAGGGGAAAGGCTCGCTTGTAATACAAGTGCACTACCTATTATTAATCCAACTTTTTTAAAAGCATTGCCATTTTCCCGTTCCCCTTTTTCCCATAAAATCGGCAGACAAACTATTGTAGTAGCTACTGCAAAAAAATATGTACTCCAATCCCATTGCATCGTTGTGACAAAAATTCCGATTGGGATAAATAAATCAGACATTTTTTTTTTTCCGATCACTAATACTTGACTTACATTTAAATGACGAAAAGCATAGGAAAAAGCGTAGGCAACAAGCTGAACGATACCGCTGAATACTAATGTTTTCCAATCAAATATACTTGCCACGAGTTGACCATGCCAGCCTAATAATATACATAGAGCAATCATAAGAATTGCAGGAATGACATTATTCCATAGATTTACATAAAAAATCGAAAGCTTCTTCATTCCGATTTGATAACGATCGACAATATTTAATCCTGCCCTGCTTAAAGCCGAGAGGAAAGCAAATATCATGATGAATTGTACAGACAATGAAAACATATATTCTCCTTTATCGTTTAGCGTAAAAATCTAGCCATAAATCGGAAATAAAAGACTTAGACTCATCGCTTATTTGGTAAACTTTGTCGTTTGGAAAACGTGATAATTGTGATAGTGCAAAAATAATTTCTGCTTGTACTAGCTTAATAAATGGACCAACAACACCACCATGCATAAAATTAGCTGAATTACCATTGTTACAAAGAAATAGCTGTTTACCAGCAACTTCGAGTTGAGAAATTTTTTTATTAGGATGAGGAACAGCATTTTCCATTATTAAAAGATGTTCTTCAATTTCATCGTCAGCAGATGTTGCAGTAAATATATAAGAATTATTTTTCATTTTTGGGAGGTCACTCTGCTTCAATGAATGATTGCCTGTGGCACAAAATAGCAAGTCAGCATTTTCAAGGAGAACGTCTTTTTTGTTTGTATGAAAATCATGAGCAAGCGCTAATACTTGTCTACTTGAGTTAGTATCAATAACATCAACCCGGACACCTTTAGAACGTAAACTATTAGCAATGCTGCGGCCAATTTTACCATACCCTAACACAACTGCCTGTTTTCCAGTTAAGATCTCTCCTTCTTCACGCAGTAAAGCTTCCGCAGAAAACACAATTGCATGCCCGACTAAAAAGTCTTCTGAATCTTTTAACGAGCTTCGAGCAACAGAAATCACTGGACAAGGTAACGAAGTATGATTTTCATTTAACAGTAATGTCTCATATTTTTGGTGACCATTTTCTGTATCTTCGACGACACCAATGAATTTTGAACCAAAAATATACTGCATTTCATCTAAGACATGCGAAAAATAACCACCAATATCAACGACAGCAAAAGTATCATTGCCAATATGTTTTTGAAGGAGTTCGAGGAACTTTTTTTTATTCCTCTTAATTTCGTCACGAGTAAAATGCAAAATTGGAATAAAATCTATCACTTTATCTTTTACTTGTTTATCTATCGAGTTTGGTTTTGGAATAAGCATTGCAATGGGTATTTCTTCATTAACCGTTAACAAAAACTCATCACTGCCTGGAACAAGATGGGTAACTATTACTAACTTATCTATTTTTTCAATCGCACTTAAGTTTAAAATTGAACGAAAAAAATTTTTCTCTGCAACAGTTCTATGCATTAATACACCCCGCTTTAATGTATTGTCAAACCTTTTTATCGAGTCGGTTATAAAATACCTTGGGCTTTTTGTGTAAAAAAGTTGCCACCACTTGAAATTGAGGTAACTACACACCCAATAACCTTAGAAAAGGAAGTGTTGTCCCCTCAAATAATAACCTTTGTCAAAAGCGATCGCGTGGCCTTTTCACTAAAAAATGGAAAAGCACCCATACAACTATTCAGTTTTCATAGAGCTTTTGATCATACATTCATTTTATATCTTTGTTCCTCCCATTTTCTAATTGCTGTTTTTAAATGGGGCTCTTCTATGCTTTCTATGTTCATCCAACTAATCTGCAGGTCTTCTTCTGAATGTCCTTTGTCTCCCCCATCAAGCTGTAATAAATAACGAAAATCGTAATGGAAGTGACTAGGCTCTTGCTTATTTGGGTTAGCAGGAATTGAGTGAACATCTATATCAAAAGGAGCAGCATGTTGATTATGCCAAGGATGCAGTTTCGTTTTCAAACCCGTTTCCTCGAGGATTTCCCGCTTTGCTGCCTCTAACGGGGTCTCTCCTTCATCTACATGCCCTCCAGGCTGTAACCATTTTTTAATATTCGGATGATATATCATTAACATTTTCTCCTCTTTTATTACTATGCCGCTAGCTGTAATATGGCCAGGAAGTGATTTACGATCAAATATTTTGATATTCTTTTTTAATTGATGAACTAAAGGCAAAATACGCTTTTGTTCACTAGGAAAATAGTTTAAATAACACTTTGTTTGCTTTATCACTTCATCATAAGTGGTTTTCTGTACTCGTTCATTCATATTTTGATTCATAGATTTCCTCTCCTAATTTACTAGAATTTAGCATTTCATTTATTATAAATTAATATTTTAAATTGTCAATACTTTTACATTTACAGCTAAAATAGGCGGTAAAGGTCATTTCTTAAAATAATCTTTTGAGGAATGTTATTTTTCTATCAATGTTCATTTTAAAAATGTTATATTTCTTTTTATATACTCCCAATTTTGGGGAGATGGTAGTCTAATTTGCCAAAATGTTGTTCCTTGTAACTGATAATAATCAATGAGATTGTATTTCTCTACATAGCTTCGTATATCCTCAAACCAAACAATGTGTTCTTCACTATTTTTCCAGTATTTAAATGATGGTGCTTTTGCTTCCCGATCATAAAATATAACCGTTTGCTTAGAAATTGCGAGATTTTGGGCACCTAAAGCAGAAAAAGCAGTTGTCTTATTATCGGAAATTCTCCAATCATATCCGTAAAGCGGTAGCGATATTTGTAATTTTTGTGGGGGAATTAAGCTAGTTGCATAACGGACTACTGCATCCACCCACCAAATTGGTGCGATCGGATTTGGTGGACCGGTTGGATAACCATAATCAATTGTCATGACAGCTACAATATCGGCAATTTCTCCAATAGCTTTATAGTCATAAGCGCCGATAATTGGATTCGTCGGAATATCTTCAGTTTTAGAATGAACATTTACATGAAGAATCCGCGTGCCTAAAAAGCTTTTTTATTCGGTTAAAAAGCTAATGAAATCTTTACGCCTTGGTGGAGGAATAAATTCAAAATCTATACTGACTCCTTCATAACCTTTCTGTTCGATTATATTAACAAGACTCGTGACTAAACGTTGTCGAGACTGTGAGTTTTCAAAAACTTTCCCAACAAGCTCTGCACTGAAATTTTTTTCCTTAAAGTTACGAATCATTAATAATGGTTTTATGTTTATTTGCTTACTTTGAGTTAAAGTCACAGAGTCATCAGCCTCTAGATATACATCGCCATTTTCCGAAAATGAATAAGCAATAATGGCAACATAGGATAATTGATTAGCAATTTCGTTAAGAGCAGCAAAACTTTTTCCGTTTGCTTGCGGAAAGATAAAGCCAACCGTTTCGATTGACATTTGATTCGGGGATGGAACGATTACCTTTTGACCGATAAATAATTGATTTGGATTTATCCTTGGATTTACTGTGAAAATATGCTCTATACTTGTATCAAAGCGTCTAGCTAATTTCCATAAAGTATCACCCGGTTTAATTTGATAAATGCGGTTGTAAAGGTAATTGTCAGGGATATACAACGATAATCCTGGTATTAATACATTTGGAGACTTTAATCCATTTACGTTAACAATCAACGAAATAGAAACGTCGTACATTTTCGATATGTCATATAACGATTCACCCGTTTTAACTACATGGATAGTCATTTCATCTCACACATTTTAGTATTATTACAACAGTTTATGGTAAAGGCTTTTCATGATATGACTAAAAAGGGCATCCATATTTTTTTTGGACACCCTTTCCATGAAATTATTTAGCTAGTACATCTTGATACTTTTCATTTCTGTTCAGACGCACCTCTACATACCAACAAGTTGGCACAATTTTTTTACCTTCTTCGCGAGCAAGCTCGACGACATGATCTACTAACTGTTCAGCTATCCCTTGGCCGCGGAGCCTCTCTGACACGTACGTATGATTGACATCGATCTGCTCGTCATTAAGCGGTTCGTATGTAATTTCAGCAATCATTTCACCTTGTTCTTTAATAAAAAATTTATTATGTCCCTTTTGAATTTTAGTCATTAATATTCCTCCTATCATTTGTAAAGCCTGAATGTGCTTATTTTACTATGAAAAATGAAAAGATGAAAAGATGATGCTCTTTATATGTTTTACATAAGTTGTTTCTATTCTTAGACATTTAAAGCTTATTTTGATGAAAGCATTGGCGGTCTATTTGTGTGACTGTTTTTAAACGGAGTAACCCTCACTTGCCGATCTCCCCATTGTGGCTCAAAAATTAATTCGCGTTTTTTTACGTGTGGGTGATGCGGAAGTTCTTCAATTGATAAAACTGGTGCTAGACATGCATCCACCTCCATTGAAAATTTCAGCCATTGTTCAAATGTGTATGTTTTAAAAAACGCCTTTACTTCATGATAAACAGCATTTGTTTCATTTGCAGCACTTAAATGGGCTTCTATCCATCTTTCTTTTCCTGCCCAAATACAAAACTCTTTCCAAAATTTCATTTCTAATGCGGCAATGGATATGTAACGGCCATCTTTCGTTTCGTACAAATGGTAAGAGATATTAGAACCATCAATTTCCGGAATCCCCTTTTTTGATATCTTTTCTTTTTCGTATAAAACATGGTTCGTTTGCAAGCCAACCATCATATCTGTAATTGCAAGATCAATATAAGCTCCATCACCTGTTCGCAGTTTTTTTATGATCGCTGCTAATATCGCTTCTGATGCAACTGTACCACCGACCAAATCCGCTAATGTCGTTGTCGGATGAACTGGTCTTCCGGAATGATCGGAAAAATGCGTAAGGACTCCACTTAATGCCATATAATTTAAATCATGACTTCCAAGATGAGCAAGCGGACTATCATGTCCATATCCAGACAAAGAACAATAAATAACAGTAGGGTGAAATGCTTTTACCTCTTCATAGCTAAGCCCATGTTTTTTCATGACACCAGGGCGAAAGCTCTCTAATAATACATCAGCCGTTTGAATCAATTTCTTCAACTCATTTTTCTCTAGCGAATCTTTTAAATTAAATGTTTTGCTCTGTTTGTTTCGATTGTTTGCTCTAAAGACAACTCCTTCACTTAATTGGCGAGCTGGATCACCATGTGGAGGTTCGATTTTAATGACCTCTGCCCCCATTTCAGCTAGTCTTAACGACGCAAATGGGCCAGGCAAGTATTGGGAAAAATCTAGTACTCGTATACCATTTAACATACGTATAAAAAGCCCCCATTCTCTTTTAATCTACTAAATTGTTTCCGATGAACTTCACTCAGTGTTAATGAATAATAGTAAATTTCCCTTTCAATTTCACCTCGCCTTCTTGATTCACTACTTGAAGCTTTCCTTTTTGAAATATTTCGTTATTTTCTTCATATTGATCTTCTAATTTTCCGCTAATCGTTAAAATTTCCCCAGGGAAGGTCATTTTTGCAAATCGCACTTGAAATTTTTTTATTTGCTCTCTTTTAAACCATCTTGTTAACGCCTCCCCCGCCATACCCATAACAAGCATACCGTGGGCAATTACATCGTTGAGTCCTGCCTTATTAGCAACAGGAACGACAGTATGAATCGGATTAAAATCCCCAGATGCTCCGGCATATTTGACTAGCTGCGTATGGGTAATCTTTTCTTTAACGATTGGTGTTAATTCAGTCATTATTTCCCACCTCCATGGCGCTCAATAATTGTTGAGCGGGAAATAAAAACTGTTTCGTCATCTTTTCTATATGATGTTTCAATCGTAATAAAGTCCATCCCCGCTTTTGTCACATGACGCACAACTTTGGGAAAGACAGTTAATATATCACCCGCATAAACCATTGAGAAATATTCATATTCTTGTTCTCCATGTAAAAAATTTAATGGATTAAGCTCAAGCATTTCGATTAGTTTATTGAAATTCATCCCACCCCACATATCGATCACTGTTGGAAATGTAAGCGGCATAGGGATTCCCTCTAACTCGCTCATTTTTGCCTCCTCTTCATGGTAGTAAATCGGGTTTGAATCTCCGATTGCTTGAACAAATTCCTTTATTTTCCCCTGTTCGATTTTAAAATTGAAAGAATCAAAAACAAGTCCTGTTTTATCTGCCATCCATCCTCACCCTTTCATTCTAGTAGGCCCATAACCTATCATTTTTAAACTCTATCTCATTATATAACAGATACTGCAAATAAATTTATAATTATTACAATATTCACAAAATATATCTACTCCTTTTAATGCTCGTTAAATAGTTGTTATTCGTTCAAATGTTATTTTTCCTAAAGTACTCATGAATGAATGTTTCAATTTGATCTGGTTTAGGAGATCGACCTGTAAATTCAAACTTAATTTCCTCAATAAATTCTCCATTGTGATATACATGAATAGCACCCTTTTGACTGATTACACTGTATTCCGGTTCAAAGATAAAGCCATTTCGTTCTATTGCTCCCAATTAAAACACCTCACTCTAATGTTTTTAAATTTTTTATTAGAAATCCTCTTTTGTTTATTATGTAACAAAGGATGTAACATACTCTTTTTTGTTAAAATAAAAATGAAAGCTTTTGTTGATTAAAAGGGATCACAGAAGTATGAAAAGGTTAACATATAACGAAGTGGAGGAATCGTAATGAGAAAGATCCTAGTAGCAGATGATGATATAAATATTCGAAACATAGTAAAAGTTTATTTAAATGAAGAAGGCTATCGCGTACTGGAGGCGGAAAATGGATTCAAGGCTTTAGAAATATTAGAGAATGAAACCTGTGATTTGGCGATTGTTGATATTATGATGCCAATTGTAGATGGATTTGAACTTACGAAAGAAATCCGTACGAACTATAATATCCCCATTATTTTATTAACAGCTAAAACCCAAATAGAAGATAAGGAAAAAGGATTTTTATCAGGAACAGATGACTATCTTGTCAAACCTTTTGAACCGAAAGAACTTCTTTTTCGGATCAAGGCATTACTTCGTCGTTATGACAAACCGAATGAAGTAATCATTCAGCTCGGTTCAACTAAAATAAACAAAAAAAGTTATGAAGTGCACATTGGTCATCAGGCATTTTTACTGCCACTAAAAGAATTTGAACTGCTATACTTCCTTGCCTCACACCCGAATCAAGTTTTGTCACGAGATCAGCTAATTGAGGCAATTTGGGGTGTTGATTATAAAGGAGATGAGCGAACAGTTGATGTACATATAAAACGGTTGCGCGATCGCTTTTCAGCATTAACCGATGATTTCCGAATTAAAACGAAACGAGGAGTAGGGTATTTTTTGGAGGAAAAACAAAAATGAAATCGCTTTATACTAAATTTGCGCTTACAACAATTACAATTATGCTCGCTAGCGGACTCATTTCATTTATCATTTCAAATACTTATTATCAACAAAAGTTAAAGCCATACAATGATGAAAAAAACACAAAAATCGCTTTACAAATCGTTGACTATATAAATAGTCACGAAAATATAAACTTAGATCAATATTTACAAAGCATTTCATCTATTGGTTATCAGTTGTATTTAGCAGATGAAACAGGAAAAGGCGTATTTTACGGAGAAGCGTTTAGAGACACCCATCTCCCTTCTTCTACAAAAAAAAAGGAATTAAATGGTGATATCTATCACGGAATCGCTCTATTTCCCCAAGAAACGTTTGTTACAGGTTTTTTTGCAAATGAATTAAAAAAAACAATTGGAGTCCCTTTACAAAATGAAGGTCGCCACTACGCCCTTTTTATTCGTCCTGATATAAAACTTCTTTTTAATGAAATGCACGTTTTATTCGGTTGGCTTTTAGGATTAACAATTATTTTAAGTATTGTTTTAGTAGCGATCAGCACAAAATTTTTAGTGAAGCCAATTTCAAAATTAACATCGGCTACAAAAGATCTATCTCAAGGTCATTTTTCGATCAAACTCGATATTGACCGTGATGATGAGCTAGGTGAATTAGCGAATAGCTTTAATTATATGGCAAAGAAACTCGAGCGTTTAGATGATATGAAAAATGAATTTATTTCAAATATTTCTCACGATATTCAATCACCACTATCCAATATTAAAGGGTATACAGCTTTACTTGAAAAAAATTCAATAACAGCAGAAGAAAAAAAAAATTATATTTCCGTCATTCAAAACGAAATTACAAGATTATCTAATTTAACGAAGCAGCTCTTGCTGCTCGCCTCCCTTCATCGTAATGAAGGTGTAATAAAGAAAAAAGAATTTAATGTTTCAAAACAGTTGAAAGAAATTATTTTAAATTATCAATGGACCTTAAGCGAAAAAGGGATGATGATTAGTTATTCATTGCCGGATACTTATGTCATTGGTGATTCCTCCCTCCTTTATACAGTATGGGATAATTTAATAACAAATGCGATTAAATATAATAAAAAGAATGGCAGCATTCATATATCAGTTAAAGAGAAAGTCCATACAATCGAAATTTCTTTTCAAGATACTGGTATAGGTCTATCTGACGATGAAATCGACCGAATTTTTGACCGATTTTATCGAGTGGATTCTGCAAGAACTCGAAAAGTTGATGGGACAGGTTTAGGCTTATCCATTGTATCGTCTATTATGAAACTTCATGACGGACACATTAAAGTGAATAGTACAAAGGGCGAAGGGACTACATTTACGGTCTCACTTCCGATGTTATAGCATCCATATAAGACCTCTCACTTTAAAAAGTGAGAGGGAACGTTTAATGATTATATTTTCGATAGGCAGAATGATTTGTTGGTCCAACTTGATCTTTAAAAGATAACGAATGTCGAATAGCAACTGTAATGAAGTCCTTGGCAATTTTCACTGCTTCATGAACAGATTTTCCCTTAGCTAATTCAGCCGTAATTGCCGCTGAGTATGTACAGCCTGCGCCATTTGTATTGATTGTATCAATCCGTTCTGCTTCGAACATTTCAAATGTGTTGCCATCATATAAAATATCAATTGCAGGTCCTTTTAATCGCCCTCCTTTTATAAGCACATAATGAGGGCCTAGCTTATGGAGTTCAATTGCCGCTTCTTTCATGTCATTAATCGATTTTAGTTCCAATATATTTAATAGTTTTGCCGCTTCAGGCATATTCGGCGTAATCATTTTCGCTAAAGGGAATAGTTTCTCCTTCATGGCATTAACCGCATCATCTTTAAGTAATTGCGATCCCATTTTTCCGATAATCACTGGGTCCACGACAAGATTTTCAAATTTCTTTTCTTCTAAAAGCTCGGCTACTCTTAAAATCACTTCTTCAGAAAATAACATCCCAGTTTTTAATGCATCAATACCAATATCGTTTACTGCAGTGTAATACTGAGCTTCTATTGCTTCTATCGATTGTGGAAAAATCCCACTCCTAGTTATTGGATGAGGTGCAACAATCGCTGTAATCGCACTCATTCCAAAAACATCTCGTTCTTGAAATGTTTTAATGTCTGCTTGAATCCCTGCTCCGCCTCGAGCAGCAGAACCCGCAATCGTTAAGGCTCTATAAATGGTCATTTCTAATGTTACCCCTTTCAATCGTTAAAAATAAAATCATGATTCTGTTTCTAGTATAAAACAAAAAAAATGATGTTGTTTATCTTTTCATTCGTAAATTTATCGACTATCATTCTTTCTTAGAAGGAGATGATAAAATTGGAACAATCAGGGATTCACGCATTGAAACTACATTCAGCACATATTGATCATAAATTTAATGAATGACAGTAAAAATAGATGCGCAAATTAATAAAAATTGAAAATCGAATGGACGGACTTGAAGATCATCGAGACTTACTTGATAAAAAAATGAATAAAATAGAAATAAAGATAGATAAAGTTGAGACAAAAATGGACAAACTAGAAACAAAAATCGATGAACGGTTAAATCAGACTGATAAAAAATGAGATAGCTTTCGCGTTGAACTTTTTGAAACACAAGAAACCGTTAATTATTTATCAAGTGAAAAGCCTCCAACATGAACGTAACCTTCGTTTCTTTCAAGCTTAAAATCATTTCTCCATATAAAAAAATGGGAGAACATAATCTGAAAGTTGTTCTCCATTCATTATTATTCATTAATAAAAACGTTGATTTTTTCTTTCACCTTTCCTCCAATATCTTCTAGCTTGTTGATTCCTTTGTTAATTTTCTCCTTCCATTTTCCTGATTCTTCTTTAAGCTCTTCTGTTTTCTCTTTTAACTGTTGCTTTGCTTTTTGAATAGACTCAGTGCTATCCTTCTCTAGTCCGTTATTGACAGAGGCAACTTCAAACTCACGTGGTTCAATATATTGAACAGCTTGCTCCATCATCGCTTTAAAAATGGGAACAACGTTATCTGAACCTCTGCTTGGCAAATAATGGTCCCGATCTGTCTTATCATAGCCAATCCAAACAGCTCCGACAAGGTTCGGAGTATATCCTACAAACCATTGATCTTTCGTTCCATTTATATCATTGTAAGGCAGTTGAGTTGATCCTGTTTTTCCTGCTATTTCTACTCCAGGAATTCTCGTTCCTTGCCCAGTACCGGTTTCAACTACATTTAAAAGCATTGACGTCATCTTTTTCGTTACAGCTTTAGATGTTACTTTTACCGTCCTTTGTTTATGTTCAGCAATTATATTTCCTGTCGGTCCAATAATTTTTGTAATGAGATGACTTTCCTGTCGCTTACCGTTATTAGGAAATACAGAGTATGCTTCTGCCAATTCAAGTGGTGAAACCCCTTTATGCATTCCCCCCAGCCCTATACTTAAATTTGCATCTTCTTCTTCGAGGGGAATCCCAAATCGCTTAAGGGCGTCCATACCTTTATCAATTCCAATCTCATTTAAAAGCCAAACAGCAGGTATATTAAGGGAGTCTTCCAATGCTTTATACATTGGAACCTCTCCTTGGTAACTTTTAGAGAAATTTTCAGGCTGATATGAACCAAATGACATTGGTTCATCAACTAGCATTGAATTGATCGTGTATCCTTCCTCAAGCGCCGGTGCATATACAGCGAGAGGTTTTAATGTTGAACCTGGCTGCGCTTTAAGATGTGTGGCTCGATTAAAGCCACGAAAAACATGGGTCCCTCTTCCCCCAACTAATCCCCTCACTCCACCTGTTTCTGGATCAAGTAATACTGCTCCACTTTGAACAATCGCATCTCTCCTTCCTTTAGGAAAAAGAGAATCTCGTTCGTACACTTTTTCAATAGAAACCTGTAAGTTTTGATCCATCTCTGTATAAATTTGATATCCTCTAGTAACAATTTCATCTTGTGTTAATCCATATTTATTAATCGCTTCGTCTAAAACAGCGTCGACGTAATATGGATATTTCCCTTTTGCAAAATTACTGCCTCCATCTTTTAACACAATTTTTTCTTTTTTAGCTTTTTCATATTGATCTTTTGTAATAAGATCATACTCTTTCATTTGCCCTAAAACAACATCTCGCCGCTCGATTGCCCGTTCATAATGTTTGAATGGATCTAAGGCAGATGGAGACTTCAACAGTCCAGCAAGAAGGGCTGCCTCACTAATTGTCAGTTCTGAAACCTCTTTAGCGAAATATTTTTGTGCTGCACTATCAATTCCCCACGCACCGCTGCCAAAATAAACTTGATTTAAATACATTTGTAAAATTTCATCTTTTGAATAGTTTTTTTCAATTTCGACTGCTAAAAAAAGTTCTTCTACTTTTCGTTTATATGTTTTTTCAGGAGATAATAACGCATTTTTCGTCAGCTGCTGTGTGAGCGTACTTCCGCCGCCAGTAATTCTACCAGCGAATATATTTTTTAAAAAAGCCCGAGCCATTCCTTTAATATCAAAGCCGTTATGTTCATAAAAGCGATGATCCTCTATCGCAATAACTGCATTTTGTACATGTTTAGGTATATCTGTAATTTTTGATCGTTTCTTTCATATTTACAGAAACTTTACTAGCAACATCGCCATCTTTATCATAAATAATTGTCGATTGAGCTAATCCGTCTTTTAAAGATTGAACATTCGCTGTAACCGCATGGTAACCAAAATAAAGTAATAGAAACAAGACAGCTGAAGAAAAAATAAGTAATAAAATTTGTGTTAAATGTCTTTTCCTCCAAAAAAGTCTAATTGCTTCTTTATATTTTTGTAATCTTTCCATGTCTCTCCTTACCTTTACTTGTAATCATATATATTACTATATTACACTATTTTACATTACATTAGAAATATTGAACTAAATTAAAAAAGTCAGTCCCCGAACGAAATCATTCAAGGACGACTTTAAATGAAAGCTATGATCTAAAAATTAAATAAAGAAGCAAAATGACGATAAATATTGTTGCGATAAGTCCAATTTCAATAATTGGAAATGTCGATATAAATGCTGTTTTATCTAGAAGTGCGATACTAATAACGAGACTAGCAATAATAATACTAAACGATAACAAGACAATACTGTTTGAAACACGTCTCCCGATCCTATCCATCTTTGCCAAAATTGACTCTAGCTGTGGAATAGTAACTTCAAAGCGAAATTTTCCTTTTTGCATCATATCTTGAAAATATTCTGGAAAACGAACGAACCATTGCACAAATTCGGATGTGCTGCTCCAAATTCGCTGCGAAATGCTTTTTGGCGAATAGCGGTCCTTTAATAATTGCTTTCCGAAAGGTTCTGCTATTTTAACCATATTTAAATTTGGATTCAAACGTTCAACAATCCCTTCTACCGTTAACAGTGACTTGCCCAATAAGCTAAGATCAGCCGGAAAATGAATTTTATATTTAAAACTAATCGAAAATAACTCTTTCATCACTTCACCGAAACGAATTTTACTAAAAGGAATGCGGTAATATTTTTCTCGTAAATCATCTACATCTGCACGAAAAGCAACCATATTTATATCATGAGGTATGAGGCCCATTTGAGAAATAGCCTTCATAACCCCATCTGTACTTTGTCGCTGCATTGCTATGACTAATGATGTGAAATGATATTTCATGTCTGAATCAATTTTCCCCATCACACCAAAATCAAGCAGGCCAAGAGCCCCATTCGGAAGGACAATTATATTTCCTGGATGCGGGTCTCCATGAAAAAACCCGTCGATTAATATCTGCTTTAGAAAAGCATGAGCAAGTCTGATTGCGATCTCTTTACAATCCTGTTCCTGCTCATTCAGCTTGTCAACATGGCTTATTTTAATCCCTGAAATAAAATCAGAGGTTAAAACCTTCTTCGTCGTGTACTCCCAATAAATGTTTGGAACAACAATTTGCTCATCATGAGAGAAATGATGCGCCAGCTTTTCTGCATTCCTTCCTTCATTTTCATAATCCAATTCCTTACGCATTGAAATAGATAGCTCTTCAACAAGCTCAGACAATTTATGTCTAGCAGCCCACTCAAATTTATTTTCCGCCAACCGAGCTAAATCAGCTATAATCTCCAAATCAGTTTCAACTATTCCTTTCATATTAGGACGTTGAATTTTTACCGCAACTGGTTGATTTGAAGGCAAGATAGCATAATGAACTTGTCCAATGGAAGCAGCTGCAAGTGGGTTTTTGTCAAATTCCACAAAAAGCTCTTCTATATTTCTTCCCAATTCTTCTTCTAAAATTTGTTTTACCTCTGCAAATGAAAATGGAGGAACACTATCTTGTAGTTTTTCAAGCTCCTTAATAATGTCTTCTGGCACTAGATCAGGCCGGATACTGGCCATTTGACCTAATTTTACAAATGAAGGACCAAGATCCTCTAAAAAACAGCGTATCCGTTCGCCTCGTGTACGGTGATTTCTTTGTTTGACAGAGGACCATTTCTTTCTAATCGAAAACATTTCTAATAAACCAAGCTCTTTTACTACGTATGAAAAGCCATTTTTAATAAAAGCGTTAATAATTTCTTGATAACGTTGGAGATGCCTTAGCCGTTTCCCGATCACGTCCCCCCACCTCACAATAATCTTTACAGTTTAAAGATTTTCTTTTGACTTCTCAAGCTCGATAATTCGTTCTTTCAATTCTTTAATCTCGTCCTTTGTTGCAATATTTAATGACTGAATCAATTGTCTAGTACGTTCTTCGACGATTTGAGAAATTTCTTCTCTTGCCATATTTCCCTTTTGTACAAGTTCCTCTACATATTGATTTGATTCAGACTTTTTTATTTCACCTTTTTTTACAAGTTCATCAACTAACTTCTCAACTTGTTCTTTACTTGCTACGGCGAGACCTAATCCGATTGAAAACGCTTTATTTATTAACTCCTTCATTTTTGGCAATCCTCCTTTTTGTTATTATATGCAAATATTTTTTGAAAACACGTTTTAAAATAGGCTTTGTTTAATAGACGGGTAATGAACGTATCCCTCTTATGAATTATTGCAAATCATCAAACCAAGAAGCATGATCAGGGCAATCTAGTACAATAAATTTTCCGTATTCTCCATTTTTAGCTTGATGATATTTTAAATATGCTTTTCCATTTTTTATTGCTAAAATTTCTATCTTTCCTGAAACGTGACTCATAACCAATCTAACTCTCTTTCCGAGCCCGGATGTTTTTGCTTTTGCACCTTCTACAATGTCATAAGCTTCTTTTAAAGTTAAAACAAATCCTCCATTTCCAGCAACAGGACGGTTTATAAAGAAATAATAAGGAGTTACTCCTGCCCAAGAAAGCTTATCAAGCAGCTCAGCTAAAACGTTCGGATCATCGTTAATACCTTTAATAATTGGAGTTTGATTTACAATAATTGCACCAGCATCATATAGTGCTTGAAATGCTTTGTTTGTTCTTTCAGTAATTTCTCGGGGGTGAGTAATGTGTGCCATGATATAAATTCTTTTATCTGGCGTTGAATATTCACGAATTAATTGCAGTAGATCTTCGTCTTCATAAATACGCATCGGGTTAAAAGCAGGTAGTTTAGACCCGATTCGAATAATTTTTACATGATCAATTTTTCTAAGTTGTTCAATGATCGTGCGAAGTTTTTTCGTAGATAAAATAAGAGGATCTCCTCCGGTTAGAAGAACGTTATTAATTTCCGGAGTTTGGCGAATATATGCCAGTCCAGGTGCTACATCAGACATTGCCTCTGTTACGTCATCACGAAATAGTCTCTTTCGAAAACAATAGCGGCAATATGATCCACATACTTCTGAGACAAGAAGTAAGGCTGTCGTTGTATATTTATGCTGACATCCTGGCACAACATAATTTGATTCTTCATCAGAAGCGTCCCAGCTTCCATATTCATTTAGTTCATTCTCATGCGGAATTACTATTTTGCGAATAGGATCATCCAGGTCGTTCCAATCTATTAGCTGAAGATAGTAATCATTTACACGAAAAACGTAATTTTCAGTTATTTCCTTTAGCTTTGAACGTTCCTTTTCAGAAAGCTCAGTTATTTTTTCTAAATTCGTAATATACTTTGGTTGTCCCATTTTTTCTCGCCCTCTCTGAAAAATTTTTTCTACATCTTCAGTCTAACATTTATAAAGCACAATCGTTTGTTTTAAAGGAAATGTTTGAATTTTATTCAAGAAAAATATCATAAATATATAAATATAGGTATTGACATTATATTCGGAATTTTTTAATCTTTTAGATATGATGGAATATTTAGAAAATAAAAGGGGTTGTGATAATGGATCAATTAGAGAGCAATCAAAAAGGAACGATCGATTTTGAAGCGATTGCTGCAAGTGAAAAATTTAATGAATTAAAAAATGAAAAGAAGAAATTTGTTGTCCCATTTACATTTATCTTTCTGATTTTTTACATTATGTTACCGATACTTACATCCTATACTGATATTTTGGAAAGACCTGCCGTAGGATCAATATCATGGGTCTGGGTTTACTCTTTATTTTTATTTATTATGACATGGACATTCGTTATGCTCTATGTGAGAAAAGCAGCCTCTCTTGATATTTCAGCAAAAGAAATATTAACAGAGCAAGAAGTAAAAGGGGGTAAAGCAGTGTGAATTTTACTGTTATTGTCCTATTTTTAATAATTGTCGCAAGTACACTTGTCATTACGTATTTTGCTGCTAAACGCACTCAAACTGCAAGCGATTTTTATACTGCTGGCGGGGGGTTAACCGGTTGGCAAAATGGGTTGGCTATTTCAGGAGACTACTTATCAGCAGCATCCTTTCTTGGAATTGCTGGTGCAATATCACTAAATGGTTTTGACGGATTTTTATTTAGTATCGGATATCTTGTTGCCTATTTAGTCGTTCTCTTTATTGTTGCTGAGCCTTTACGAAATCTTGGTAAATATACGCTTGCTGATATGATTAATGCTCGATTTAATGCGAAGAAAATTCGTGCCGCTGCTGCCTTAAGCACGATCACAATTGTCATCTTCTACATGATTGCCCAGCTAGTTGGGGCCGGTGCACTTATACAATTATTGTTTGGAATCGACTATTGGTTAGCTGTTTTAATCGTTGGTGTCATGATGACAATTTATGTGTTATTTGGGGGGATGACAGCTACAAGCTGGGTTCAAATTATAAAAGCTGTTTTATTAATGATCGGAACAGCTGTTATTTCCTTTTTAGTGCTAGCTAAATTTAACTTTAATATTTTGAGTATGTTTGATGAAATGAGAACGTCAACCCCACTAGGAGAAGCGTATTTAAATCCGGGGGTTAAATATACGATGCCGCTCGATACGATCTCACTAATGATTGCGCTCGTTTTTGGAACTGCTGGATTACCGCATATTTTAATGAGGTTTTTTACAGTTAAAGATGCAAAAACAGCTCGTTCTTCTGTCATGTGGGCGACATGGATTGTCGGAATCTTTTACTTGATGACCATTTTCTTAGGTTTTGGCGCCGCTGCTTTCGTTGGCTTTGAAACAATAAAAGAGGCCAATCCTGCTGGTAATATGGCGGCACCACTACTAGCTAACGTTCTTGGCGGAGACTTCTTAATGTCATTTGTTGCTGCTGTGGCATTTGCAACCATTCTCGCTGTCGTAGCTGGTCTTGTATTATCAGGTGCTTCGGCATTTGCTCATGATATATACGGACAAATTATTAAAAAAGGAAAAATAACAGAAAAGCAGCAAATGCTCGCTGCTCGTTATGCTTCAATTGGTGTTTCAGTTTTCTCTATTTTATTAGCTTTGTTTGCCCAAAAAATGAATGTTGCTTTCCTCGTGTCTTTAGCCTTTTGTGTGGCTGCAAGTGCTAACTTACCAATTATAGTGTTTACAATTTATTGGAAGCGCTTTAATACAACAGGAGCCATTACGGGAATGATGTCAGGGTTATTATCTTCCCTTATATTAGTTTCAATAAGTCCAAACGTATTTGCTTTAGACGGTTCAGCTTTATTTATTGGGGAGCCACTATTTCCATTAACAAATCCAGCCCTTATATCTGTACCTCTAGGTTTTATTGGATCAATAGTTGGAACATTACTCTCAAGCCATTCTGATGCTAAAAAATATGCTGAAGTAACAGTTAGAGCAAATACAGGCTATCGGGAAAATATTTAAAAATTGACAGCCAGATTTTTGAAATCTGGCTTTTTTATCCTTTAATCGATTCTAACCATTCTCGGTAACATCCATCACAAAGAGTTTCATTACGTTCACTTACTTCATCGTAAAAAGTAACATAATGAGTTTCCTTTTGTTCCATTTCATGATTACAATAATGACAAATAACGAGACAAAATTTCCACCTCTCCTTTCATAACTATTTTTAATCATATTTTCCCCACAATTTATTTGTTTTTTATTATTTGTTTTTACAAAAATATCAAACAATACTTCGCTTAATCCCCAATTTCTAACATCACTGTAGAGAATTTATTTTAATAATCTTTCGTTTCTTTACATAAAAAAAGTTTTCGATTTAATATATAAGGAAAGGAATTTATTATTTCAGAAATTCTTTTCGATTTTATTTGCAAATTTAATGGAGGAACTTTATGAATCAAACTAGAGAACAATGGACATCAAAACTAGGATTTATTTTAGCAACAGCTGGATCAGCAATTGGCCTAGGAGCTATTTGGAAATTTCCTTATGTAGCTGGAAGTGCTGGGGGCGGAGCGTTTTTCTTCGTTTTTTTACTTTTTACACTGCTTGTTGGCTTACCTATATTGCTTGCGGAGTTCATTATTGGCAGAGGCTCTCAACAAAATGCCATTTCTGCTTATACAACGTTTGCACCGGGAACGAAATGGAGTTTAATCGGGCGCTTAGGAGTGGTCACAAGCTTTATTCTCTTATCATTTTACAGTGTAGTCGGAGGCTGGATCTTAATATACCTTATCAAGTCTCTTACTGGGGGATTAAATAATTATACTGCTGATGAGTATGGGCAATTATTTAACGATCTCATCGCAAATCCTTTTATTGCAATTTCGGGACAACTTATTTTTCTGCTAATAACAATCATCATTGTGGCAAAAGGAGTTCAAAAAGGGATTGAACAAGCGAGCCGGATTATGATGCCCGCTTTATTTGTCTCATTTTTTATTTTAATTATTCGTTCATTGACGCTCGAGGGCGTGGGTGAAGGACTCCGCTTCTTTTTATATCCCGATTTTTTTGCACTTAATTCAAAAACAATTTTATATGCTTTAGGTCAATCATTTTTTGCATTAAGTGTTGGTGTTTCCGTTATGGTTACATACAGTTCCTATGTATCAAAAACCGAAAACTTGCCGAAGTCCTCTTTAACGATTGTATTAATGAATATATTAATTTCATTATTAGCAGGATTAGCAATTTTCCCAGCTGTATTTTCTTTTAATGTTGAGCCTGAGGAAGGTCCTGGTCTATTGTTCGTTGTACTTCCTGCGGTCTTTGACCAAATGCCTTTCGGAATATTTTTCTTAATTATTTTCTTATTGCTATTTTTATTTGCGACTTTAACATCTGCTTTTTCAATACTAGAAATGATCGTCGCAGTTTTTGTTAAAGACGAAGCCGAAAAACGAAAAAAAAAAACTTGGCAAGCAGGTTCCCTTATTTTTCTTCTTGGCATCCCTTCTACTCTTTCATTTGGATTGTTAAGTGATGTGACGGTATTCGGAAAAACAATATTTGATTTAGCAGATTATTTAGTTTCTAACATTTTATTACCTATCGGAGCTCTATCTATTTCTATTTTTGCATTTCTAAAAATACCGAGACAAACGTTAATTGACGAAATAAGCACTGGAACGAATAACGGAAAACGAATATTTACAATTTGGTTTTTTCTCATTCGTTACATTGCCCCAATTGCAATCATTATTGTTTTCTTAGATGTGATTGGTGTTTTTGATATGCTTCATTTATTTAAATAAGGAGGAGTTTGTTCTTTATTTTAGACCTTATAGCAATGATTTTTCATAAGATTGGTCATGGCTTTAGGCGCATATATTGTAAAAGTGGAGCGGATAGACATTTGTGCGGGCAACAGTCCGTTCCTCTTTTCTTTTTTTGGGAGAAGTAAATTTTTTCACATTCATCTTTATTATTTTTTTCGGTGGATATACAGAATCACGTGCACATTCTTACACCTCTAAAGATAAAATCATTATGGCTTTTTTATAAATCCTGTCCCTTTCAAAAAAAATCAGATAGTGATATCCACTTGAGTTTTACTTAATTCCAAATCATAAAAATTTGCATAGAAAGTAGGTTTATATGTTGAAAGAGTTTTTGTTACGTATTTCTATCTTTTCTATCTTTTGGTTTGGGTTTATTATTGAAAGCGGCAGCCGCTCCTTACTGCCTGCTATACTCTTTATTTGTGCGTTAACGATCGGGAGTTATTTCTTTTTAGCCGTTATTAAAAAACCACTTCTTTTATATATTGGCATATCTCTTCTTATTTTTTTTTCTTATATTTTAAATAGCAATGATGAAAATTTATATACTGCTTTACTATTGTTATACATTCATATAGAAAGTATTTATCAATTAAAAACAATTCATTTTCGAATTTTTACAGCCTTTCATTTTATTTTATTTCTCTTTATCGTGATCAGTAATAACGCTCAACTCGAATGGCTTATGTTCTTTAGTTTAGTTTATTTTATTGCGCTCTCTTTAAATAACATGGTTCATAACAGAAAAGAACAGCGAAACATGTACGAAGAGCTTCTCGGGGAATTTAGAAAACTAAAAAGAGCAAGTTATGAAACAGATCGAACTGCTAGACTTGAAGAAAGAACGAGAATTGCCCGAGATATGCATGATTCTGTAGGTCATAAATTAACAGCATTACAAATGCAGATTGAAATATTATCTATGCAAAAAACGGAACTAGATGTTTCTGAACTTAAAAAACTGGCACGGGAAAGCTTAGAGGAAACTAGGCATGCAGTAAAAGCATTAAAAGTTGAAGAAAGCGAAGGAATTGCTACTGTGTTAAATCTTATTCGAAAATTAGAGTCTGAAAGTCATGTTTTTGTCCAATTTACAACTAAGCAACGTGTCCTATCAGCAAAACTATCCAACAAACAAAGCGTTGCTCTTTATCGGGTCATTCAAGAAGCCCTAACAAATGCAATGCGGCATGCTCATTCAAAAGAAATCCATGTTATTTTAGGACGTTCTGCAACTGGTGATTTAACATTCAAAATTTCCAATCGTATTCATCAACAAAAACCATTGCAGCTCGGTTTTGGATTATCAAGCATGAAGGAAAGAATTAACGAGTTAGGCGGAACCGTAAGTATTTATCAAACCGAGAATGAATTTATTATAAGCGGAACATTACCTTTAAAGGAGAAAGATAGATCATGCTAAAAGTCTTATTAGTTGAAGATCAAGCAATTGTCCGTGAAGGCATAAAGATGATGCTTGAACAAGATGACAATATTCAAGTTATTTCTGAAGCAGAAAACGGACAAACAGCTATTGAACAGATGGAAAAATTTATTGTTGATCTTGTTGTAATGGGCATACGGATGCCCGTCATGAATGGCATTGAAGCAACAAGAAAGATGAAACAAAGATGGCCTAATGTCAAAATATTAATATTAACTACATTTAATGATGACGAATATGCGCTTCAAGCTCTTAAAGAAGGAGCGAGTGCTTTTTTGCTAAAATCAGCTGAACCGCAAAAATTAATTCAAGCTGTATATAGTTGTATGAGAGGCGGTATCGCAATTCATGAAGAAGTTGCTGCTAAAGTACTACCTCGCCTATTAAAGAAGGAGACCCGACTAGATGTCACTGTCCCGCTCTCCCCTCGAGAGCTATCAGTTACAAAATTAGTTGGCGAAGGAAAAACAAATAAAGAAATTGCTGCGGAACTTTATTTATCAATCGGAACGGTTAAAAATAATATTACACATATATTACACAAACTGGAATTAAGAGATCGCACACAATTAGCAATCTATGCAGTAAAACATCATTTATCTTAAGACAGTATGAAAGGGTTGCCCCAAAGTCGAAATAACTGACTTTTAGGCAACCCCTTTTTTAACAACAAAAAATGACTGTAGTCATGGTTGTTATTAAAAATAGTGACAAAAGACAGTATGTATGATTCCTTCTTATACGTAAAATGAAAAGTAATGAAAAGGAGGAGGGTCTTATGTTAGAAGTCGTAGAGTTAACAAAACGGTTCAAACAATTTCATGCTGTAAAGGGAGTAAATATGTTTTTGGAGAAAGGAGAAATTGTTGGTTTATTAGGTCCAAACGGTGCAGGGAAATCGACAACAATTTCAATGATCTCATCTTTAGTTCAGCCTACAACTGGCGATGTTCGCTTGAATAATAAAAGCATCATAAAAAACCCTGAACAAATTCGCAAAGTGTTAGGAGTTGTCCCTCAAGAAATAGCACTTTATTTAGATTTAACTGCTCAAGAAAATCTAGAATTCTTTGGAAGAATTTATCGACTTTCTGGAGCAGAACTTAAAAATAAGATAAACGAAGTACTAAATCAAATCGGCTTAACCGATAGACGAAAAGATCTCGTGAAAACCTTTTCCGGGGGGATGAAACGGCGATTAAATATCGGCGTTGCTCTTTTACACGATCCAGAACTTATTATTATGGATGAACCTACCGTTGGTATTGATCCTCAATCCCGTAATTACATTCTTGAAACTGTGAAACAGCTAAATAAAGATAGAGATATGACTGTTCTATATACGAGTCATTATATGGAGGAAGTAGAGTTTTTATGCGATCGAATTTATATTATGGATGAAGGCTCTATTATCGCTTCTGGGACGAAAGATGAAATTAAAAATATATTATCATCAGAGAATACAATCTTAATTAAAACAGAAAGAATGAATGACAAGTTTATTAGTGCATTAAAAAAAGAAGCGGTGATTACTAGAGTAACCGTCCAAAACGAAGCGATTACTATTATTGTCCCGAAGGAAGTAAATGTGTTTCGAACAATTATTAAACATGCAGAAGATACCAACACAGTGCTAATGTCTGTTGACGTCAAAACACCAACTTTAGAAGATGTATTTTTACATTTAACCGGCCGGGCATTACGAGATTGATAAGGGGTGATTAAAATGATGACACAGATTGTTAAAAAACAATGGCTACTGCTGTTTCGTAATAAACAAGAGTTAATTATCCTTCTTGGAATGCCTCTTATATTAATTTCAATTTTAGGATTTTCATTGGGTAGTTTTATGAATGGTGAAACACCTGACATAAAAGCTAAAGTAGCCCTGATTGAACATGGAAATGAACAAAAAGAGATTGAGCAATTTATAAATGAAATAAAAAACATGAATCTACCTGAAAAACAGAAGCAAGCAATGATTGCTGGAGCAAAACAAATCCAGCCTTCCCACTCATTGAAAAATGATGTTTTCGGTCATAAAGAATTAAAAGATCATATAGAACTAGTCATTGCGAAGCCTTCACACTTTGACAAAATTAAAAAAGATGATCATTATGACGCAGTGATCGAAATTCCAGAAAAATTTACTTACAACACATTGCAAACCGTTTTCTTTAACAAAAAGGAGTCACGTTCGACAATAACTTTATTTAGGAATGAAGGAAATGAATTAGCATCATCAATAATTGAAGAAATATTAGAAAGCTTTCAAAACCAATTTTCTACGCTCACTGTTCTTGGAGCTGCCGGTCTCTTACATGAGATTCATTTTTCTCAAGAAAAAACTTTTGAAGGAACGATTGAATCAGTAACAAAAAGGGAGCCGATTAATGCAACCGTTTATTATACGATCGGAATGAGTGTCATGTTCGTTCTTTATATCGCTTCCAGTATCGGCACATATGCTTTTCAAGAAAAACAATTACATGTATTTAACCGTATTCTTCTAGCAAACATCTCAAAATGGACTTATTTTTCAAGTATATTTATTTCGGGGATGACGTTAGCCTTTATTCAATTAATGATTTTATATGGTGTTACCGCACTCGTCTATGATGTAAGGTGGCCGAATATCCCGGCATTTTTCACAGTCTGCTTTATGCTTAGTTTTGCAGTTGGGGGAATGACTGTTTTATTAACTTCGTTGACTTATAATTTAAATTCAGAGTTAATAACAAACTTTTTTTCTTCCGTTATCGTCACCTTTTTCGCATTTTTAGGAGGAAGCTTTTTTCCTTCTGGTGAATTATCAAATGTTATCCAATTTTTAGGCGAACTCACTCCTAATGGAGCAGGGATGACAGCCTTTTTGAAGCTACAACAAGGATACGATTTAAGTGATATTACAGGTTCTTTAATTTTCTTAACTTTATTTGGACTTTTAATGATTGTCATTGCTGTTATCAGTTTCCCAAAAAGGGGGGAAACAATATGATTGGTATTTTACTTGCAAAATTGCGCTTATTTTTAAGATTTCCTTGGCCATTTATCGGGATGACCTTTATCTGCTGAATATTTGCTTATTTTATTGGCCAAGGAAATGAAATAAAAGTATCAATTCCCGTCTATAGCAATATCGAAAATATTGAAACAAACTCTTTATGGAAGCAATTAAAAGCGTCAGATACTTTTGATTTTTATTTAACATCAAAAAAAGAGGTAAACAAGATTGTAAGTGAAGGAAAAGCTGAAGCTGGTGTCGAGCTTAAACAAGATTCCTATCGGATTATTATTACTTCAAAAACAGAAAATGTGAATTTAGTTCGCCAATATATCGAAACTGTTTATGCAGATGTTTTTCGTCATGATCAAATCGTTAAGGCGGTATCTAGTCAGGCAAATATTGAGATAACAAAATTAAAGGATACATTAGCAGAAGTAAATGAAACACCGATTTTTTCTTTAAATAGGGCAAACTTTCGTGGCGATCAAACAGTTGTCATTGATGGAAAACTCCAAGCTATTTATGGTTTTTCTCTATTCTTTGTCATTTATACGATAGCTTATAATGTCCTGCATATATTATTGGAGAAAAACGAAGGTGTATGGGATAGGATGATCCTCTCCCCTGTTCGAAAGTGGGAAATGTATACTAGTAATTTATTATACAGCTTTGTCGTCGGGTATATACAAGTCGTTCTTATTTTCTTAGTGTTTCGTTTTGGAGCTGGAGTTGACTTTTATGGCGGCTTCGGAAAAACGTTAATATTGTTAATACCTTATGTTTTTTCAATTGTTGCGATGTCAATTTTAATTACAAGTATTGTTAAAAACACGCAACAATTTAATGCGGTCATTCCCCTAGTTTCAGTGAGTATGGCAATGATTGGCGGTGCTTACTGGCCATTAGAAATTGTCTCATCTGATGTAATGCTTACACTTTCAAAATTTGTTCCGATCACATATGGAATGGAAGCTTTAAAAGGAGCAACAGTGTACGGTTACTCGCTGAGTGAGCTGATGTACCCAATGAGTATCCTTTTCTTAATGGGTGTCGTCATGATCGGAATAGGCATCAACTTTATGGAAAAAAGACGTATTTGATCAGTTCAGTTCCAAACTCATAAAGATTTATTTTCCTTAAGGGTTTAAGAATGTATATGGTCAATATTAGAATCTATTTTCCGAGCGAGAGACTAGAAATGCTTGTCAGTCGAAGCATCGAGCAATGAGTCGGAAACGAGTAGAACAAAGCGTTCATAAGTTCGTTTGTCAACAGTCAGAAACCCACAAAGGTTTATTTTCTTTGTGGGTATTTTTATTCAAGGGCTTTTTTCTCTTACAACCCTTTTCGTTTATTTATACTATTTTAAGGGTGCGTAATTTAACTGTTTAATTGAAGTGTTGATTTTGCATTTGTTATGTAATCTATTACATCATCAGCTGTAATAATTTCAATATTTTCTAATAAATTATCGTCTTTTGAAATACCGTTATGCTCCATACATGATGAACAAACTTTTAATTGACCGCCTTTTTCAAGAAATTTCGTTAATAAATCTTTCACTGGAGAAAATGGTGCTCCGATATCAATTGAATCTGCATACCCTTTCTTTGCTAAATGAACAGCATCAGATAAAAGCATAATAGCCGTTTCATGCCCCTTCTCTAAAGCCTTTACCCCCATTGTAAAAGCAATTGTTACATTGTTTGAGTTGTTTTCCTTAGCAGTTAACGTAATTAAAAACGATGGCTGTGACATAAAATAAAACCCCTTTCAAAAAGTATTGTTTTACAATTTCTATTATACCTATATAGGTATATAAAAGAAAATGATCTGTACTTTATTTCAGTTTAATCTATTAGAACTAAAATTATTCTTCTGTTTTTTCGGACATTGCAGAGATTGACTTGTTGTAACCACGTAATTTCTATAAATACATTAATTAAAAATAAATTTATTATTTTTTTAAAAAAAACTACACATTTTATTTATTATCGTGTATACTGTTTTATAACAGATACGAATTTTATAAAACTGTACTATATTAAAGGAGGCGTTTATTTTGTTACAAAGTCCAGTAGAATTTTTTAGAAATTTACCTAAGAAAGTATGTCCGGAGTGTGGCGAACAAATAAACGAGCAAGCTGAATCGTACATGATGGAATGCGATCGCTGCCTCGCCCAAAAACCTGAATAACTTTTTGAACACCTTTAAGCAGATAGCAAAACAGCCATCTGCTTTTATTTTTATATTGTTAGTAAAGACATTATTTAAGTTCTCTAACTATAAACTGTTAAAGTGCAGCTAACACTTATTTTGACTTTTGCCTTAAGCTGTTCAATACATCAGCCATTAAAAAATTGTTCTCTTCATTAGCCTCTTCAATTTCTACTATTTTGCGGTCTATGTAATAATCAACTTTTGAAAAAGGATCATTTTCTACATAATCCTTCGCTTCCTTCAATGAAGCAGCTTGGATCATCATAAAAGCAGTCCCATCTACACAAGGCCCGCAAAAAGATAACACACCTTCCCTTTTTAATCTTTTTAAATAAGTAACATGATCAGTAATAAGTGCTTCAGTCATCAGCTCCCTTTGTTTATTTGAAAGTTGTACGATAAATTTTTTCATCAAATTTTCACTCCTACAACGTTTTGTTTAGTAATTTAACTGCTTGTTTAATGATTTCTAAATTCCCATCGAGTTCAATATTTAAACTTTTGTCAGCTTGCCTTAAAGCGTTTAATGCTTCATCTAAAATTTCCTCCCCTTTTGCCGTTAAATGAACTTCCATTGACCTCCTTTCCTTCCCTGGTAAACGTTTAATAAAATCATCTCTCTCCATTCGTGAAAGCAAATTACTTACAGTAGCTCGCTCAAGCTCTAAATTTTCGGCAATAGTCGTTAACGTAGATGGGCCAAAGTCTTTTAATACCTCCATTACATAAACGTAAGAAGTATTTAAACCTAGCGATTTTAAATATTGCTCATACCACTTTTGAATCTTTTTACGAGCTAAGCTTAATTGAAAAGCTAAACAATTAATTGTTACACTATTATCCTTCATAGCTAGTATACTAACAATTAGTATACTAAATGTCAACTTTTTCATCATGTAAATGATGTCATTATCAGTAATCAATATGAAATTTATATCTCTCTACATATATTTTAAGACGAAAACAAATGGCTAAAAGGATGAATGATTGAAATTATATGTTGTGTCGGCTTTCTTCAACAGCTTAAAAGAAAAAGGATAATGCGAACTTTTAAGGAATAAAGGAGAATAAAATTAAAATACAGAACAGCAAATATGAGTATCTTTTATAGAGTTAATTATATAGCTGATTCAAACAGATATTTTTAAAAAATTACTTCGAAAGAAATCAGTTTAAAACGATCAATCCTGTTAACTTAACATGAAGCATTATTAAAAGCTCATATTTACATTTAATATATTTAAACGATGTGAGAACAAAATGTTCGAAACATCTACTAATATAAAGTGAAACTTCAGTTAGTCATCGCAGTTCTAGATGGCAAAGGGGGAACGAAAGAAAGAGACTTCCATAACGAAAGTCTCTCGGACTGCTAATAAACGCTCGCATTCTTCGTTGCTAAGCTCATGAACGACTGTTCTATTCGCTTCCGTTTTGTCCCGTGCACCTTGACTGACAAGGATTTTTAGATCAGTCGAAAGAAATAAATTTATGATTTAACTGCTGTAATATTAACAGCACATGCTTTAAATTCAGCAGTTCCCGAAATAGGATCATATTCATCGATCGTTAATATATTCGTCGGGACTTCAGACCAATGAAAGCTCATAAAAACGAGACCTGGAACAACTTGATCTGTTACTTTAGTCTTAACAGTGATTTCACCCCGACGAGATGTGACTTTAACTAAATCTCCGTCCTGAATGCCAAGTAAGTTAGCATCATTAGGATGAATATCGACTGTTTCCTCAGTCTGTTTTATTTTTACTCCTTTTGCATAATATCGAGTTTGCGTATGTGTGTTATAAGATTCATAGCGTCTTCCTGTCGTCAACGTAAATGGATATTCTTCATTCGGCAGCTCAACTGGCGGTGTGTATGTTACTGGTATAAAAGGAGATTTTGACTTACCTTCATTTTTTTGATGGAAACGCTCATGCAAAATGAATGTACCAGGATGTGTTTCATTTGGACAAGGGTAATGAATAGCATATTCCTTTTCTAATCGAGTATATGAAATGCCTCCATACATTTCATGAGCTAAAGTGCGAACTTCATCCCATATTTCTTCACTGTTTGCATAATTCATCGGGTAACCTAACAACGTTGATAATTCACAAATAATTTCCCAATCTTCTTTCACATTTGGATGAGACTCAACAGCCTTACGTGCGCGCTGCACTCTTCTATCTGTATTTGTATACGTTCCATCCGCCTCAGCCCATGATTTTGCTGGAAGAACAACATCAGCAAATTTTGCTGTTTCGGTTAAGAAAATGTCTTGTACAACTAACAAATCTAATTGCTCAAACAGTTTCCGAGTATGTGTGAGATGAACATCCGCTGTTAACGGATTTTCACCGATAATATAAAGAGCTTTCAGATCACCTGTTTCAATTCGCTCAAATGTTCTTGTTTGCGTATCTCCTACCTCTTTTGGGATAGAAACACCCCACGCATCTTCAAAACGAGATCGGTATTGATCATTTGTAATAAAAACACCGCCAGGGAGCTGGTTAGGCAAGCATCCCATATCTCCTGCACCTTGCACATTATTTTGACCACGCAGTGGCATAATACCGCTACCTTTTTTACCAATATTACCTGTTAATAAAGCAAGATTGGCAATATCAAAAACATTATTTACGCCACAGTGATGCTCTGTAATTCCAAGTGTATAGGCAATCAATGCACTGCTTGCAGTTGCATATTCTCTTGCTGTTTCGACGATTTCTTCGGGAGTCAATCCCGTAATCGAGGCTGCATATTCAGGCGTATATTGCTCTACTTGTTTTTTCAATTCTTCAAAATTATCGGTAAGCTCCTGTATAAAATTTGGATTATACAAATTTTCCTTGATAATGACATGTATTAGTGCATTAATTAATGCAATATCACTGCCGACATTAATTTGGAGATGACGATGGGCCACCTTCACCATATCAATTTTTCGGGGATCAACGACAATTATCTTTAATCCAGATTTTACTGCTTTTTTCATTCGGTTTGCAATAATTGGATGGGCTTCAGTTGTATTAGATCCCATTAAGAGTAATATTTCAGCCTCATCAAAATCATCAAGTGTGTTAGTAGGAAAACCACTGCCAAATACAGTTGCCAGACCGGCAACACTTGGAGCGTGTCAAGTACGATTACAGCCGTCAATATTGTTGCTCCCAATCGCTGCCCTCATAAACTTCTGAGTAATGTAATTAGATTCATTCGTTGATCTAGCACATGCAAACATTGAAATCGCATCAGAACCCCATTTTGTTTTAATGAAGCTGAGCTTACTAGAAATAAATGTTAATGCCTCCTCCCATGTTGCTTCGACTAGTTTTCCAGCTTTACGAATAAGCGGGGTACGAAGCCTTTCTTTAGCATGGACATATTTGTAAGCAAACGCCCCCTTTACACATGTTTGCCCTTTATTTACAGGCGCTTGGCGGTCGCCGCGAATTCTGACAATTTCATTATTTTGTACTTCAAGAACTAGACCGCAGCCAGTGCCGCAATAGCCACAAACCGTTTTAACTTTCGTTACTTCTTCCACATCGGTCCCTCCTAGTTTTTTATTAAAACTATGTTAATCATTCATCGAACGATTAGAAATGAAGAATGCTAACATAGCCTTGATTAAAATTAAAAATACACAATAATAAACAAATAATCACAACTAATGTTGCTAACTGAAAAGCGATCCTTTTCTTCACTTTCTCTTTGGCAAGCGTTTCAGTTGAAAAAATACCTCAAAGCTAATGACTTTTCTTCATTTTACCACGTTTTCATCGTTGATCGATTACTTTAAAGAAATTTCCCTAAAATTCCGACTATTTATTAAAGGAAACTTATCAATGATTAAAAACGTATGAAGAAGTAAAGGGATTTTAACATGGAGGTGTTACAATGAGTGGAGAAATTAATCGGTTTTTAAAAGATGTTTTATGGGTAAAAGATGACAATTTAAGCAACTATACTTTAACAAATATTGAACAAATGATGATCAAAGATAAATTTCAGCATGAATTTATTAAAGAAATAATCGCTTTATTTAGAAAAAGAATAGAAAAATACGGTGAAAAGGAATTTCAACTTTGGTTTAGTCAATTAAACTTCACTGTTCCAGAAGAATTTCAAAACGAAAAAGCTTGTATACAAATCTATGAGAAGTATCATTTTTGGTTCGAGAAAGAGGTAGAAAAATTAGAAAAAGAAACGAAATTATCATGGGAAAAACAAACAGAAGATATTAAGTTTTTACATGAAAAAGCAAGGAAAGTACAATTAGTGATAAGACATCGGCTTTCAGAAATTCAATTAGCTTTGTTAACGTAAGTATAGTTCGCTAAAATAGGACAGGACTTCTATAATTGGGAAGTCCTTTTCTATGTAATTGTTTGCACGAACATTCCGTCTCCCTCAAGCCATTCTGCTAAAAATATTTTAGAATAATCAACAACATGAACATGGGCTAATAATTGTGATTTTAGCCATGCCTCGTCATAATTTAATTCCTTTAGCTCATCCCATAACACTTGGCCATCACGAATTAAGGTTACTGGGACTGCAACAGATTTAATTGGCAAATTAAAATCTTCCTGGGCTGTTTTTTGATATTTTGACTTTTTCAATATACTGATTGATCCATTTGCCTCAAGATAGCAATACGCTACCTCTCTTACTGAAAAAGTTTCGCTTTGCCGAAGCAAGCTTTGCAATTGGTTTATATTCATATGATTTTTTTTTTTTACTCTTCCCGATCAATGACACCATTTTTGATTAGCGCGGAAGGTTTTCCCTCAATGATCCCGCGAAAAGATAAAAATTTTTGTCCAAGATATTCGACAATAAATAAAAAAAAGCCCCATAAAAGCATCGTATAAATGATTGTTAATACGTTAGCATTTGGATCATACAATGCATTTCCAAGTAATTCTCCTAAAACGATAGATGCGATAAATGTAAAAGGACTAATTTGATTAATAATTTTTTTTCCGACAATTTTCACAATCAGAAATAATAGAATAAATCCAACAGCGAGCTCCGTAGTTAACTGAAGTATTTTCATTATTTAAATACTCCTCCTTATTTTCATTCATTATCCATTTTTAACTAAAATGACTTATTAATATACAAAAAGGAAGATAAATAAATGCTTTGAACAGGTACTACGACTCTTTACAGAATATTCAGTTACTTATAACATTTAAATTGGAATCAAATTTAAAATGAGGAGGTTTTAGTAAATGAAGAAAAAATCTATTGTTTCTATGTTAGTTGCTTTTTATTTAGCATTTGGTGTCTTATTTTCTTCTGTATCCGCTAAAATTCAATCTGAGCAGGCATTTGATAATAAAATAGTTAAAAGATTAAAAGTTAATAATATTTTTAACCATATTGAAGCCCTTTCTAAGGAGCCGCGTGTTGCTGGTACAGAAGCAGAATGGAAAGCAGTACAATATATTAAACGACAATTCGACTCATATGGCTATGAAAGCGAGCTCCAACCTTTTACATTTATCGAATACAAAGCTCCAACTAAAGTATCAGTAAATGTGAATGGAGATACTGTAGCTGCTGCACCATTCACATACACTCCAAATGGAGACGTTAATGGAGAGCTAGACTATATTGGACTTGGTACTCCAGATGATATTAAAGGAAAAGATTTAACAAATAAGATCGCTTTAATTAAGCGCGGTGAGATTACCTTTGGGGAAAAAGTAATCAATGCAGCAAATGCTGGGGCTAAAGCGGTGATTATTTTTAATCATTTAAGCGGTGAACTTAATGGTACACTAGGAAACGTTGACAACCGTTTCGTCCCGACAATCGCGATGACAAAGGAGCAAGGCGATATTCTTGTTGAAAAATTAAATTCTGGTGATGTTTTATCTGCTTCTATTACAATAGCAGGAAGTGTGATAGAAGAAAAAAAATCTCATAATGTAATTGCGAAAAAGGATGTTACTCATAAACAAAAGGACACCAATCAAGTCATTGTTATCGGAGCGCATTATGATTTTGTCCCTACATCACCCGGTGCAAACGATGACGCATCAGGTACTGCAGTTACATTAGAATTAGCACGTGTACTAGCGAAAGTGCCTACCGATACCGAAATACATTTTATTACATTTGGTGCAGAAGAGCTTGGTTTAATTGGATCAAACAAATACGTTGATTCATTAACGGATGTAGAAATCGATCGTATTGTCGGCATGTTCCAGCTAGATATGGTTGGCAGCAAAGATGCTGGTGAATTAGTGATGTTTACTGTTGATGGGGAAAAAAATCTTGTTACTGATTTATCGGCAGCTGCAGGTGTTAGAACGGGAACACCGTTAACATATGGTCAGGAAGGCCGCAGTGACCACGTTCCTTTCTATTACGCAGGAATTCCAGCAGCGTTATTTATTCATTCGCCTACCGAACCTTGGTATCATACACCAGAAGATTCTCTCGATAAAATTAGTAAAGAAAAGCTGCTTGAAACAGCTAAAATAGTAGGTTCAGCAGCTTACCAGATTGCTAGACCTGATACACCTGCTCTTGAACGGGCTAAAGTAGCTCCTAAAGAAGTAGATTACGAAAAAATGACGGGGGGTTTAAAGTAGCCAAATTTTGAAGCAAAAACGCTTATCAGACAGGGTGCCTAGCACGAGGCGGAAGCGAGTCGTTGATAATCTAACACTAGCAGTAAGTTAAAAACAGCTTACTGCTAGTGTTTTTTTATGCAGCCTTGAAATACCAGTGTTGTGCGTAATCTTTATCGATTAATTTTCCTGATAGTACACCTACTTGGCAATGTAAAGCAAATAATCGATATTTCTGACTTTTATTATTTTTTTCATTTTGAATTCCAATAATTTGATGCAAAAAACTGTTATAAATTCCCCGGTTTGTAATATATTTTTTGTCCAAACCAATTTCTAATAGTTCATCTAAATGATCAATATCCATCATTACTTCAATATTGAAAGTTCTTTCACTTTTATTACCAGCAGCATCTTTGGCAGTAACAGTTAATGTATGAGTACCTGCTCGTAATTGTAAAGGTTCAATTTTTATTGGATTTGTTAGCTCTTTACCATTTAAAGTGATATTTATTTCTTCAACTCCACTGCCTTCGTCTGTCACATTGATCATTTGTTCATATAAATCTGTTAAAAAAAAAAATTCTTTGACTAAATCATGAATAATGGGAGATTCAGTATCCTTTACTTCCGCAAGCTCAACATCATTTAATCGGAGCAGCTTCAATTGAAATGTGTCTTTGAAAATAGAGGCAACACCCGAAAGATGAATGTTGTCTCCATTTTTAAAATTTGCTGAAAACTGTTCATGCGTAATACCTGTTCTTCCATCTACACGGACACGAGTTGCTGTTCCTTCTCCAGCAATATCAAACTCAAAAGCTCGGTTTACTTCTTTCAAATTTTCAATCGTCACATTTTCTAGCCGAACAAGCTGGCCTTGATTTGTCTCGTTTACTTCTGAAACGATTTTTGCCTCAGGTCTATCAGATGTCCCAACTTTATTTATTGCTACTATATTTTCTAATTCAAACTCATTATTAAATAATTTTGTTGGTGCAGTAATTTTTACAACATCGCCGACTTGATAGCCTTCATCATGTTGGTACACATAAATACCCGCTGTCTCATCTTGTATGTAAAACCCTTTTCCTCCAAAAACCCCAGGCTCAGAAGTAATAACACCTTGAACTGTAACAACAGTTCCTTCTGTTTTTTGTCTTGCATCAGCAATGGAAATTTCCCCTGGTACGTTTTGACTATCATCTGGAAGCGGAACACTTGGGACATGATCAATTGTAACCGTATTTGTAATTAGATTTTGTTTTCCTTGCTTCAAACGAAGGCTTGCTGAACCAGTGGTCTCACTTTTAATTTGCACTGTTAAATCTTTTGTTGCTCGACCAGATTGATCAGCAGTGACGGAAATTGGTTGGCTGTACCCATAACTTGCTGGCCAAGTTCCGTCTTCATTTTGAAATTTTGCAACTTGTGTACCGCCTTCTAAATAAATACCTACTCGAAGGTCAGAAACTGTTTGACCTGGATTCATATTATCAACAACTAAGCGAATTTGAAATTCTTCTGCATTTGGTAACACATCTTGATGAACAAAAGAATATTCTGGTTCTATTTCAGCCTGTTTTACTGAACCGTATGATCCCGGAGCAAATGTAGAAGGATCGTACCATTTATAACCTGGTGTCGGAGCTGCCCATGGCTCTGGTTTTGGTTCTGTAGAGTTCTCTGGTATTTCCATGTCTAATACTGGTGACGGGGCATCTAATGGAATTCCCGCCTCCTCAAAGTTTGTATAAGTTTCTTTATCTGCAAGCCAATGAATGATATTCATTAATAAGATCGCATCGTCTTGTTCCTTAAATCCGTCGTAAGTTCGTTTCTTCTGTCCATTTTCTTCTCGTAAATATTTAGGAGTTGCGTCCTCTACTGGAGAAGAATCGCCGATAAATGCAGCTTTCCCATTTCCTAGCTTTGAAATCGCCGCATATGGACCTTCCTCAATCCCGCCGCCAAAATAAACACCTTGGTCAACTGCAGGTCCCCATGCTTCATTTTCTGTCAAACCAGTAGGTAAATAAACAAGCCCTTTTGCTTTTTTCGGATCAATTATCATTAATGTTGAACCGGCATGCATCGCGACAGAATTAACCCCATTCGTAATCCCAAATGTTTCGTTAGCAGGTGCCACTGTTCTTGCATTTACATCACCAACTGCATTGTAGCGGAAACGGATACCAAAATTATCTGCAAGCCAATCAGAGCTTACAATACCTTGCATTGCTTCAGATGCCTTTTCCCCAGCACTCATTCCTTTAGCAGGGTCTGTAAATGCACCACGGCGATATCCATTCATTACTTCGGAAGAATCCCAACGATTTTTATTTCGGTCTGCATTGTAATGGTCGGAAATAAAAAAGATACTTCCACCATTTTCTACATATTGAATCATAGCATCTTGTTCAGATTTTTTATAAGGAATGTTTGCTTCTGGAATAACAAATACTTCATAATCTTTTAAATCTTCGTACGTAATTGGTGTTGCTTTACGAAGCTCCTTCACAAAAAAACCTTCTTTTGCAATCTCATTTGCGAAATCAGAAAATGCACCATCAATTACCCAATCTGCTGCACCAGCTGTTTGTCCATGAGTATTATCAAATAATACACTCATGCCATTTGGATTCGCCGGGGTAATTTGTGGTGCTGGATCTAATGGACCTTCAGCATTAACAACATTTGTGTCGAAAATAAAAGACGGCAACACACCAAAACTCAAAATAGCTACGAGCAACAATTTAAATAAAAAGCTAGCTTTTTGTCTCAATTCTCTACTCCTTTAAAATTTTTTTGCAAGACCTATTAGCCGATCAACAAATAATATATTTTTATTTATCCCTCCTACTTTCTATTATTTAAAAGGGGATAACACTTGTACAAAAATCCCCCTCATTTACCTTATATATTATATACTGGTTTAAATCTACATTTTTAGTATTAAGTTTTTGTTAAATTTAATAGTTTTATATCATTTAGCACTTCCCGCTAGTTTTATTATGCTTTAAGCCCTCTACAAAAACATAAAGGCACAGTATGATAAACTACTCATTAACTACTGCGCCTTATACTAACCGTTTAGTTTTTAATTTTTACAAATGATTAACTATTACTCCTGTAACTTGCGCCATAATACTTTACCGCTGCTTGTAGTTGGGAAGCTCTCCCTAAACTCAACAATTCTAGGATATTTATAAGCCGCCATTTGCTTTTTAGACCAATTTATTAAATCAGTATCTGTTATTTTCCCTCTGTACTCTTCTTTTAAAATAATGAAAGCCTTCACCGTTTCACCACGTAAAAGATCTTGCGCGCGTACAACACATGCTTGTTGAACCGCAGGATGTTTGTATAATATTGATTCGACTTCTGTTGGCCATACTTTTAATCCTGAAGCATTAATCATCCGTTTTAAACGATCGACAAGGAAAAAATATCCTTCGTGATCCATTTTTACGATATCACCTGTTCTAAAAAATCTTTTTCCATTAATCGTCATATGATTTGCTTTATTTTCTTCTTCATTACGATAGTATCCTTCAAAAAGCTGAGGCCCATTTACTACAAGCTCCCCTTCTTCACCTATACTGACTTCTTTACCTGTTTCAGGGTGAACAACTCTTGCATCTACATTAAATGCCGGTATTCCGAGACATTGCAGCTTCGGACGATGTGGCGGATTAAAATGAGTATGTGACATCGTTTCAGATAATCCGTACCCTTCCACATAATCAAGTCCTGTTACTTTATAAAGTTGTTTCCCGACAGCTTCCGGCAAAGGAGCTCCACCCCCCCCAACTAAAACTAATGATGAAAGATTATAATTTGCTATATTTGGATTCGCTAAAAAATCAATCAGCATTGTGCTTATATTAATCCAATGCGAACAACCGAACTTTTCAATTACTGCACTAGCATACTCACGATCCCAACGTGTCAAAAGTACAATCGTACTTCCGGCGAAAATTGGAGCTAAGGCGCTGTGAACTAATCCAGTTACATGGAATAAAGGTAAAGTTGTAAGTGAAACTGAATCTGATGTCATATTCAGCCAATGAAATGCGCCGACTGTATTTGCTTGAACTGTTTTATTTGTATGAACACATCCCTTCGGCAACCCTGTTGTTCCTGATGTATAAGGAACTATAGTAACATCCTCACTTTCACCGCAATAAGGTAAAGCGCTTTCATTGGATGTTAAAGCATCGTTCCAACTAATTGTCTGATGAAACTCTTTTCTACATCCAGCTACTTCTGAAGGTAAATGATCATATGCTTCATTTTCATTTATATAGTCAGAGTAAGTAGCAATAATAATGTTTTTTTGCAAATTATTTTGATGGATTATCTTCAATTTTTCATAAAGTTCTTGCCCGACAAGTGCAGTTTTAATATTTCCGTCTTTGATATAAAACTCCAAATCATTCGTTGTACTCATTGGATTAATTGGAACAACGATCGCTCTAATTCTAAGTATTGCGAAAAATCCAATAATAAATTGCGGTGAATTTTGCATAAATAGTAAAACGTGTTCCCCTTTTTTAACACGCAACTCTTTTTCAAGATAATACGCAAGTGCCTCAACCTCATTTAGCAATTGCTTATACGTATATGAAGTACCATAGTAGTGTATCGCTATTTTTTGAGGATACTTTTTAGTTGTCATTAACAAATTTTCGTATAATGTTGTTGCAGGCACAGTAAGCGTTTTAGTCATTCGTGGCGGCCAAAATTTAAAATGAACTTGATGTTTCAAGCGATTCACTTCCTTTTAAATTTCTTTTTGCTAATAATTAATTAATCGATTGTTCACTAACTGAGGAATTACAGTTATAATGCCTTGCATACTTACAAATTCAACATCGTCACCGATACCTATCTGAGTTAGCTTTTTCCCCACTTTTGACTCAGTTAACATCTGTTTACTTTCAGAGGCGAATTGCTCATAAAACAACTTTGCAGTTAATGCACTATCAGTTAATTTAATTTCACGTTCATCTGCTAATTGACTGATAAAATAACCTGCCCCATAAAAATCTTCAAGACTAAATTTGTTTTTTGATCCAGAGCAAATCACAATAATTGTTTCATTTTCATAAGCTTGCGCTATTTCTTTTGCGACAGCTCTGCCATTTAATAATGAACAGATGAAAACCTTTTTTGCATTAGAAGCTTTTCGAATCGCTACAGTGCCGTTTGTTGTTGATAAAATAATACTCTTCCCTTTCATATGTTCTCGTAGTGATAATGGCGTCGGATCTAGAAATTGTTCAATCGTTTGACCGTCGAATTCTCCGACTAGACAAACGTCCTTATTTACCATCTTGTTTGCTAAAGAACGTGCCTCAGCTTCATCTACAACTGGGTACACCTCTTTTGCTCCGTATGAAAAGCAAGCTGTAATCGTTGATGTTGCTAGTAGCACATCAAGAACGACCGCAATTTTATCCTCCATTTTCAACGGATTTATTTCTTCCTTCTTTAATAACAAATGTACCTTCAACTTTCTCACACACTTTCTTAGTTATTTACGTTCAATGCTTCGTAAAGCTTGATGCACCATGTTTTTAACTAAGGAATTAAAATGAGCAAAACGAGGGTCATGCGTTTGACCATTTTTATACCGATAATAAATTTGCTGGCCAATAACCGCTAATTTAAAATAAGCAAACGTTAAATAAAAATTTATTGCTGATAGATCACGGCCACTTTTATTTGCGTAATCTTCTATAAATTCATCACGAGTAAAAAATCCATCCATTACTGTAACAGATGGTTTTCCCCGTCCTTTTTTCAAAAGGTCATCATCATCTTTTTGAATCCAATAGCTCATCGCAACACCTACGTCAGCTAACGGATCTCCTACTGTTGACATTTCCCAATCAAATAAACCTGTTACTTGACGAAAGTCTTCTGAAAACATCGCATTATTTAATTTATAATCATAATGGATAATTGTCGGCTTTTGAGAAACTGGTATATTTTCAGCCAAGTAGCGGATTAATTTTACAACACCTTGGATATCATCTGTTTTAAACCGTTCATATCGGTTAATCCACCCCTCTACTTGACGATGCATAAACCCATCTGGTTTTACCAATTGCATTATTCCGGTTTTAGTATAATCGACTTGATGGAGCTCTACTAACTTATCGACCATTAATCTTGATATTTGCCGCCCCATTTTTGGTGTATAGTTAACGTACTTAGGAAATTCCGAATCTAACACGATCCCTTTTCTTCGCTCCATCATGAAAAATGGGCTTCCAACAATTGTTTCGTCATCTGAATATAGATATGGTTTCGGTGCAGTCTGATAAACAGGACTTAAACTTGTGAGAAACGTATATTCCCTCTTCATGTCATGAGCTTTAGGAGCAACAGGACCATGTGGCGGTCTCCGTAAGACAGCCTCCCAATCTCCTATTCTTAATAAATAAGTCAGATTAGAATGTCCTGCGCCAAACTGTTCGATTTCCAACTCCCCCGCGGGAGCCTCTGAAAGATGCTTTAATAAAAAAGCGTGTAATTTTGCTTGATCTAATTCTTCCCCTTCTCTAACCTGAATCGTATCTTTATACGTTCGCGTCATTTTATTTTTCCTCCCAACTTCAGCTTACTAAAGAATCTACCCTCATCTCACTAAGATACCGTCCAGTCAGTATGTTTATGTTTCAACAGATTCACGCTCATTTTTAACGGTTACAAGACAGATTTATGCTTTTATTATTCCATGTAAAATCATTTCTACATACGTATCGATGAGTTGTTCTGTTGTTACTTCACCATTCGGATTAAACCAGTTATAACAATAATTCGTTAAACCTAAAATACCGAACGTGACCATATCTGTGCGCAGATCTGAACGAAATTCTCCATTATTTACTCCGTCTTGAATGATTTTTTCAATGTTTAAACGAAAAAGTGTTCGCTTTTGTTTGATTTTATCGATATTTTCATTGATTAAATGCCGTATTTCGCGAAAGAATACGCGTCCATTCGCCCCTTTATCCTTAATATCATCAATCAATAAAGTCATGATCTTTTTCAATTTTTCTTTATTTGTTATGAGATCATTTTGTAAAATTTGCTGTTGGCGACCAAGCAAATCGGTAATATATTCAAGGTGAATATCCATTAGCAATTGTTCTTTACTTGAAAAATAATAATAAAACGTTCCTTTCGTCACTTGTAGTGAATCAACAATATCTTGAATAGACGTTTGGCTAAAACCTTTTTTCTCAAAAAGCTCAATGCTCTTTTCTGTTATTTTTCTTTTCATGACTGACTCTCCACTCTTTTTGATCATCTACCAATTAATTTACCACAAACGTCTATCTTCTACCATATTTTAAAAAGCGTGTGCTCCGCCATCAACTGTTAAAATATCACCAGTTACATAATCAGAAGCTTTCGATGCTAAAAATAAAGCTGCACCTTTTAAGTCTGAGTCATTTCCTAAACGATTAAGCGGTGTACTATTTAAAATAATTTCCTCTCCATATTCGATCAGACCTTTCGACATTTTTGTTGGAAAAAATCCTGGAGCAATTGCATTTACATGAATATTATATTTTCCCCATTTAACTGCCAAATCTTTTGTAAAGGTGATGACCGCCCCTTTACTAGTATTGTATCCAATTGTTTGCATGAATGGATGTGTTCCGCCAAAGCCAGCTACAGAAGCTATATTAATCACTTTTCCTCTCTTTTGTTCAATCATTACTTTTCCTACAGCTTGACTCATAAGGAATGTTCCGGTTACATTCACATCGATTACTTTTTTCCATGCTTCTAAAGGCATTTCCTCAACTGGCGCTCCCCATGAAGCTCCACTATTATTAACTAAAATATCAATCGAACCAAATTTGTTTTTTGTTTCTGCAACGACAGCTTTAACATCTTCTGCATTTGTTACATCGCATTTAATTGGCAACGAAGCAACTCCAAATTTTGTAAGACTCTCACTCCGGTCTTTACAAGCTTCTATATCCCGGGAACAGATCACAACATTTGCTCCTGCCTCAGCAAAAGCTTGAGCAATTTGTGCCCCTAACCCTCGTGCCCCTCCTGTCACAATCGCTGTCTTTCCTTCTAATTTAAACAAATCAAAAATACTCATGTAAAAACTCCTCCTAAAAACATTCACTTTATTTTGAATACTTTCGTAATTCTAATCTTGCAATTTGACGGCGGTGCACCTCATCTGGACCATCGGCAATTCGAAGCGTTCTTGCGTTTACATAAAGATGCGCCAATGGAAAGTCTTCACTAACTCCAGCTCCTCCGAATGCTTGAATTGCTCTATCAATTACTCGTTGTGCCATATTTGGAGCAACTACTTTAATCATCGCAATTTCAGCTTTCGCTACTTTATTTCCTACAGTATCCATCATATAAGCCGCTTTTAATGTTAATAACCGTGCTTGTTCAATGTCCATTCTTGATTCAGCAATCCATTGTTGAATTACACCGTGCTGTGCCAAACTTTGACCAAATGTACTTCTTTCTTGAACTCGTTTCGTTAATAATTCTAGCGCACGTTCAGCAGAACCAATTAGACGCATACAATGATGGATTCTTCCAGGACCGAGTCGTCCTTGTGCAATCGCAAAACCTTTCCCTTCTCCCCATATGATGTTGGATACGGGAACCCGTACATTTTCGAATTCAATTTCAGCATGACCGTGCGGCGCTCCGTCGTAGCCAAATACCGGAAGCATCCTCTTTATCTTTACACCCGGAGTATCCATTGGTACGAGAATCATAGATTGTTGTTCATACCGCGGGGCACTCTTATCGCTTTTACCCATGAAAATAGCAACTTTACATCTTGGATCACCTGCACCAGAGGACCACCATTTCCTGCCATTTAACACATATTCATCTCCATCTTTCATAATACTTGCTTGAATATTTGTCGCATCACTTGAAGCGACATCTCTTTCAGTCATCGCAAAGCACGAACGAATTTCTCCAGCAAGAAGCGGCTCTAGCCACTCTTTTTTTTGTGCTTCGGATCCATACTGTACTAACACTTCTATATTTCCTGTATCCGGGGCATTACAATTAAAAACTTCAGGTGCAATCATTGAACGTCCCATTATTTCACATAAAGGAGCATATTCTAAATTTGTTAACCCCGCACCATATTCCTTATTTGGCAAAAATAAATTCCATAATCCTTCAGCTTTCGCCTTTTGTTTTAACTCTTCAATAATCGGCGGAACAGCAGTCCAACGGTTTTCCTGTACTTCAACTTGTTGTTGATATATTTTTTTATTTGGATAAACATAGTCTTCCATAAAACGGGCTAATTTTTCCTGTAATTCTACTACCTTTTTAGAATATGAAAAATCCAACAACATCATCACCTATACTATATTATACTGACTGGTGGGTATGTTTAAAGTATGGTAAATTACGATGTTTCTTAATTGTAACTACCTTTCTATTATGTCGCACTCCCCCATATTTATCTCCCTTCTATTTTTTTATATTTTAAACATACCGACCAGATAGTATGTTTAAAATATTAACTAACATAATATATTAAAATGAAAAATAAAGCAAAAAAAAAAAAAAATTTTTATATTGATAATTACTTGAATCCTGCTTTCCTGTAACACTTCAAGGCAGCACTACATTAATGTAACAAAAAATTCTTATTTTTAGTATTGATAAGATTTCAGAATTATGTTACTCTTTTTAACAATAACTTTTTGCAGTTTCGACTTCTATATAATAGATAATGAAGTTTAGACTTCATTATTTTTTAAAGGATGACTAAAATGACACACTTCAAAACTTTAGTAAAGGAGCATTATCACCAGTTGTCAAAAAGCCAGCAAAAGGTGGCGAAATATTTGTTGGAACAACCTGGAGATTTTGCAATTAAATCAGCACAAGATATCGGTAAGGAAATTGGGGTTAGCGAAACTACTGTTATTCGCTTTTGCTATTCTTTAAATTTTAATGGCTTTTCAGAGCTGCAAAAAAACACGCGCGAAGCATTATTACAAAAAAGTAGTCTTGATGAATATCATGAAGAAAAACTAAAGCTTGCAAAGAAGCCTCACCTTTTTGCAAGTGTGATGGAACAAGATAGTCGGAACATTAGGAATGCAATTCACAGCATTCATGAAGAAGATTTTCAATTAACTGTTGAACAAATCGTTAAAGCAGAGAAAGTATTCATCTGTGGATTGCGTTCCTCTTTTGCAGCGGCTCAGTGGTTAACGTTTACTTTAAATATTATGAGAGATCAAGTTTTTTTATTCCGGCCAGAAACAGATGATTTATTAGTTACCCTTCCGCAATTAAACGAAAATACAGTGTTTATCGGAATTTCATTTCATCGTTATTTAAAAGAAACAGTTGAACTGGCACGAATTGCTAAAGAACAAAATGCCTTTGTTTGCGGGATTACTGATTCACCTGTGTCACCGATAAGCAAGTATACGAGTACACTTTTAGCAACTAGTGAAACATCAACATCAACAATTGACGCAACACCTATTCTATTCTCAATACTTAACGCGCTTGTTGCCAATGTATCTGTGATGAATAAAGAACGAATTGAAAAGCGAAAAGAGCAATATGAATCATTTAATATTCATCATTTTTTTGCAAAATAACAACAAGGTGGGAGAGATCATGAAGGCGACTATAAATGAATTAAAGCCAATTATAAAAGAAATTTTTACGCATTTACACGAACATCCTGAAGTTAGCTGGAAAGAATACGAAACGACAAATTATCTTAAAGACTTATTAGAACATATCGGCTTCACACCTAAAACGTTCCCAGACAGTACAGGATTAACTGTAGGATTAGGAACTGGCCCGATTACAGTTGGTTTACGAACAGATATTGATGCATTATGGCAAGAAGTAGACGGTCAGTATAAAGCTCACCATTCATGCGGACATGATGCCCATATGACAATGGCATTAGGTGTCCTTCTTTTATTTAAAAAAAAGGGGTATCAGCCGCTAGGAAAGCTAAAAGTAATATTCCAACCTGCAGAGGAAAAAGGAACTGGAGCTTTAAAGATGGTCGAAATGGGAGTTGTCGATGATATCGATTTTCTTTATGGTGTCCATCTTAGACCAGTTCAAGAATTAGAAAATGGTAAAGCAACCCCGGCAATTATGCACGGTGCAGCAAAATTTATCGCTGGTAAGATTTATGGTGAAGATGCCCATGGAGCTCGTCCCCATTTAGGTCAAAATGCAATTGAGATTGGTGCTGCACTCGTAAATGAGCTTAGTAAAATCCATGCAGATCCAATGGTCCCTTACTCTGTAAAAATGACTCAGTTTCATGCAGGCGGTGAAAGCAGTAATATCATTCCAGGCCGGGCATCATTTCATCTCGATGTGCGAGCGCAAACGAACGACGTAATGGAATATCTCACTAGCAAAATATCAAAAGTTGCACAAGCGGTTTCAAGTCTATATGATGTCTCAATTTCTTTAGAAACAAAAGCTGCTGTTGCAGCTGCGAAAGTAAATAAAGATGCTCAGAATTTTATGAAAGAAGCAATTATCGATTCAATCGGCAGAGACAATCTTGTCGAACCAATTATTACGACGGGAGGAGAGGATTTTCACTTTTACACATTAAAAAAACCTCGCCTCAAGGCTACGATGCTTGGGTTAGGTTGTGATTTAAAACCGGGATTGCATCATCCAAAGATGACATTTGATCAAACAGCACTTTATACCGGAATTGAAATTTTAGCCAAAACGATTATTCGCACATTTGACCAACTAGAAGGAGCGACCAAGCATGAATAATGATGTAGAAATTAAAAAAATAGATACATTAGAAGAGCTAGAGGAGGTGCAGCAGCTTGATCAAACCATTTGGACAACAGAAGCTATTCCTGTGCATCAAACATTAACGGCTGTACAAAACGGCGGAATCATGATTGGAGCTTATAAGCATAATAAACTAATTGGATTTAGCTATGGATTTCCAGGTTTCTCTGAAGGGAAAGTATATCTTTGCTCCCATATGCTCGGAATCCATCCCGATTTTCGCGGTCAAGGAATTGGGCCTCTCTTAAAGCATGCACAAAAACGAGAAGCATTAAAAATGGGCTACTCATTAATGACCTGGACATACGATCCTTTAGAAAGTGTGAACGCGTTTTTAAATTTAACAAAGCTAAGTGCTGTCTCAAATACTTATATTGAAAATTGTTATGGAGAAATGGCTGACGGTTTAAATGATGGATTACCTACTGATCGTTTAAAAGTACGCTGGCATATAGCAAATCCGTACATTGGACAAACAAACGAATGGAATACTGAAAAATTACAGACTATCTCAACATGGAAAATATGCGAGCACGGACATCCTAAACTAAATGATCATGCACTAGACGTAAATACGGATGAAACAGCTTTCCTACTTCCAGTTCCTGAAAATTTTCAAAAAATAAAGCGTGAGGATTTTCAACTAGCGCTCGATTGGCGATTAAAAACGAGAAAGCTTTTTCAAAGCGCTTTTCAACATAACTATGTTGCTGTAAGCATTGTTAAAACACAAGATGAACCCGTGAACTATTACGTATTAACAAACAAAGAGTTAGCGTTAGACTAGGCAAACTAAAAAAGAGAAGGTTGGGATAAATAATGAAATTAACAGAAATTACATTACGTCAGATGAAAATGAAAATGAAGTTTCCATTTGAAACTAGCTTTACAACAATGCAAGATAAAGATTTTATCTTAGTTGAAGTCGTTGATGAAGATGGGAAACGCGGCTGGGGAGAATCTGTTGCCTTTACTGCCCCCCTTTATAATGAAGAAACGATGAAAACAAACTGGCACATGCTAGAGGATTTTTTAATCCCATTAATACTTGATAAAAACATTCATCATCCGGATGAAGTAAATCAACTTTTCTCACCGATACGAAAAAATAATATGGCAAAAGCAGCAATTGAAGGGGCTGTTTGGGATCTATATGCTAAAAAACAGCAAATGACACTTTCCAAGGCATTGGGTGGAGAAAAAAAAAAAATTGAAGTTGGGATTAGCATCGGGATTAAAAATACGATTGATGAACTTCTTCAAGTAATCGATCAATACGTCATGGACGGCTATAAACGGATTAAAGTAAAAATTAAACCGGGCTGGGATGTAGATGTCATTCGTGCTATTCGAAAAAAGTTTCCCTCGATTCTTCTAATGGCAGATGCCAATTCTGCATATCAGCTTGAAGATATAGAATTGTTAAAACAGCTTGATGAATTTGACTTAATGATGATTGAACAGCCCCTTGCTTCAGATGATATTGTTGATCATGCAGTTGTTCAAAAACAACTGAAGACTCCAATCTGTTTAGATGATAGCATTCATTCTTTAGAGGATGCGCGAAAAGCCATCAGTCTAGGAAGCTGTAAAATTATTAATATAAAAATCGGCCGAGTAGGCGGCTTAACAGAAGCTAAAAAAATTCATGATTTATGTTTGACAAAAGGGATTCCAGTTTGGTGCGGTGGAATGCTTGAAGCTGGTGTTGGCAGAGCACATAATATCGCTCTTACAACTTTATCTAACTTTACAATGCCCGGGGACACTGCTGCTTCTAACCGTTACTGGGAGCAAGACATTATCGAACCAGAAGTAACTGTCCATGATGGAATGATTACCGTTCCAGATAAACCAGGGATTGGCTATGATATCAACATGAAAGCGGTTGACATGTTCACTGTTGCTAAGAAAACCTTTAAAAAGTAAGGAGATGCTCCTTACTTTTTAGTAAATTTTCTTAATATTCCAACTAGTTTCTTCAAAATAATGGGGGATTAAAATGAAAAAGAGTTTACAAATTGCAGGTGCTTATATCGGATTAATTGTTGGAGCGGGATTTGCTTCAGGGCAAGAAATTTTACAGTTTTTTACGAGCTTCGGAATATTCGGAATGTTAGGCACACTCGTTGCTACTTTCCTATTTGCATTTTTAGGAATGCAAATTACTCAGCTTGGTTCAGATTTAAAAACAATTTCACATAAAGAAGTACTTTATCAAATTTGTGGCCGGCATCTAGGATTAATCGTCGATATATTAGTCACTTTTTTCTTATTTGGCGTGTCAGTCGTTATGATTGCTGCAAGCGGATCTATTTTTCAGCAGCAATTTGGAATGCCTTCTATTGTCGGAAGCATTATTATGACGTTATTAACAATCGCTACTTTATGCTTAAATATTAAAAAAGTCATCTATGTCATAAGTAGTATTACTCCGTTTTTATTATTACTTATTTTTATTATTACAGGTTATTCTATTTTTACGAGTGATGCAAGCTTCTCAAACCTTCAGATGGCTGCGAAAGATTATGAAGCGTCAGCTCCCAATTGGCTTCTAGGCGCTTTCTTGTATGTGTCTTATAATTTGGCAGCCGGCTTTGCGATGCTATCAGTAATTGGAGGGGCTGTTGACGATAGAAAAACTGCCGGCAAAGGTGGATTCATTGGCGGCATCGGTTTAGGTTTATTTATTTTATTAATTAATGTAGGAATGTTTGTTAATTTAGATCGCCTTCATGGAATTGAAATGCCGACACTATTAATAGCTTCAGAAATCTCCCCTATTGTCGGTGATTTAATGTCACTCGCTTTACTTGGGATGATTTTTAATACGTCTGTCGGGATGCTGTATGCTTTTACGGCACGATTTATTTCGCCTAAAGAAAAAGCATTTAAACCTGGAGTTGCCTTCACTGGTGTTCTAGCTTTTGCTGCTAGCTTTATCGGATTCATCACGCTTGTTAGTACTGTTTATCCTATAACTGGTTATTTAGGGTTTGTGTTAATGATAACAATTTTTCTATCATGGCTAAAAAAGTGGAAAAGTAAGATATAATAAAGTTTATGTGCTTTAGATTTTAGACAAAGTATATTTAGAAACGTTTACTAGTCGTTGCCCCCGAGTAACGAGGCGAAAGCGAAGAAAATTTATCATTCATGAGTTTGCTTGTCAAATAGTCTAAGCACATAAATTTTTATGTGCAATTTTTCATATCACTTTTTTACTAAGTGGGAATATGTTATGATAAAGTGCGAAATTTGATAAAAATCTATATGTCACACTAAAAAAAGTATGATAAAATAATTTTGCTCTTCCCTTTATTCATCACAACTAATAATCAAGTGAATCCCGCTTAATAAAGTTTCACTTTACGTAAGGAGTTTTGTTTTATGAGTTTTATGAGTTTTGTTGAGAAGTACTTAACTTACGATACTTTAGTAAAAATCCTTATTACAATTGGTATTTTTCTTTTATTCGTTATTTTCAGGAAAATATTCGCAAAATACATATTTAAAATTATTTTACGACTAAGTAAAAAAAAACCGACTGATTTTTTTACTCACTTATTAACATCATTCGAAAACCCAATTCGCTGGTTCTTTATTATTATAGGAATTTATCTTTCTGCTAGATATTTCCCATATTTCAATCATGAAAACCCACTATTTTTATAATTAATGCGTTCTTCTTTAATTGTGCTCGTGATCTGGGGACTGTACAATTTCTCTTCTTCATCTTCGTTACTTTTTAGGAAGCTGAACAATCGCTTAAATATTGAAATTGATCAAATGTTAATTCCGTTTTTATCTAAAACAATTCGCTTCATTATAATTGCAATTGGGATTAGTATGATTGCAGAAGAATTCGGTTATGACGTAAACAAATTTATTGCCGGACTCGGCTTAGGTGGTCTGGCTGTCGCATTGGCTGCAAAAGATGCGCTCGGTAATCTTTTTGGCGGCGTTGTTATTATTACGGAGAAGCCTTTCTCGATTGGTGATTGGATTATGACTCCCAGTGTTGAAGGAACAGTGGAAGAAATTAGTTTCCGCAGCACAAGAGTAAGAACGTTTGCCCAAGCGTTAGTAACAGTTCCGAATGCAACTTTAGCTGTTGAAACAATCACTAATTGGAGTAAAAAGGGGAAACGAAGAATTTCTTTTCATTTAGGTCTTACTTACGACACACCTAAAGAAAAAATAGAGAAAATAGTAAGAAGGATTGAGGAATTGCTACGTTCTCACCCTGACATTCATCAAGAAACAATTTTCGTTAAGTTCGATCAATTTAATGAAAGCAGTTTAGATATCTTTTTATACTTTTTTACAAAAACAACAAATTGGGGAGATTTTTTAACAATAAAAGAAGAAATAAATTTTAAAATTATGGATATTATTGAAGAAGAAGAAGCATCGATTGCTTTCCCTAGCAGAACATTATACGTTTCCTCTGATTCTGAAACAAAGGCAGTAAAAGACCGTGCCTAATAAATAAAAAGCTGATGGCTAAATATGCTGTCAGCTTTTTAGTATATTGATCATTCAATTCACAAAAAATAATGGTAACACTTTTAAGGAAGGTGAATTGGAAGTGAAAGAAAAAGAAAACTCCACACTATCAAACATACCGGAAGAACCGAAAATAACGATTAGAACTGATGTTGGTACAATTAATAAAGAGAACTATCATCATGGAAACTCGGTAAATAAGCATAAAGATTTGGAATATGCAAATGAACTTCTTGGCAGTGACGAAATTCATCAGCAAAATGAAAATTTATGAACATAAATTTCAGACTGTTGACAAACGGACTCATGAATGCCTGTTCTATTCCCTTCGACCTTGTTGCTTGCGCCTCAACTGACTAGAGAATCCATTCAAATATTAGTTTTTTGTATACAAATCGAAAATTTTAAGACATCATTTTCTCAAGCTGTTAAAGCCTATAGACGAAAAATGAAACGGTTGTTAACAGTATACGGCCAAAGGTCATTTATTAGCCTTTGGCTTTTTATTAGTGTGCCAGGCATGGCATTTATCTAGGTGGTGCAAGTCCACTGTGGGGGAACACATCATCCAACCACTAGGGAAGCGCAAGGTGCTTGTCGTGAGGCAAGAGCTGAAGGAAGCGTGTACCAAAATCTTGGTCTGACGAACAGAAATCTGATACCAAGGCTTTACAGAAGGATAAGACTACTAAACAAGTCAAAGTCCAAAAGATGTGCGTAACTCTGTGAAGTAAATCAGGCAGATAAAAAGAGGAAAGATAAATGTCTTACCTTGGGAGGTCTCACGAACAGTTGAGGAGTCCCCTATAAAGAAAACTGGTCGAATAAGGTTTATCGTGAGAAGTCAGCAGAAACCAACACGTGGTTAATTGATATTGACCTAGAACGCTTCTTTGATACTGTCCATCATGATAAGTTAATGAGAATAATTTCTTATACAATCAAGGATGGCGATGTCATATCACTCATACGAAAATATCTAACAAGTGGAGTAATGGTGAATGGGAAACGTGAAAACACTCCCATTGGAACACCGCAAGGTGGTAACCTGAGTCCGCTATTAAGCAACATCATGCTTAATGAATTAGAAGCAAGAAATCTAAATTTCGTCAGAGATGCGGATGATAGCATCATCTTCGTCAAAAGTGAAAAAGCAGCCAATCGTGTCATGAAATCTATCACAAATTTTATCGAAAAGAAACTTGGGTTAATCGTAAACGCAGAGAAAAGTAGAATATCAAGACCAGGAAATACGAAATTTCTAGGATTTGGATTCTATTATGATACGCATACGAAAAAATATCAACCACGAGCGCATCAAGATTCGGTACGGAAATTCCAAAGAAAGCTAAAACAGCTAACGAAACGCAACCAAGGAATCTCCCTAAATAACAGGATAATGAAATTAAGACAAGTTATTTACGGATGGGTGAACTACTTTAAAATCGCGAAGTTGAAAAAGATACTCACAACTACTGATGCGAAATTGCGCTCTAGGTTACGAGTCATCATTTGGAAACAATGGAAAAGTAATAAGAAGCGAATCCAATCACTTATTCAATTGGGTATACCTGAAGAAGAAGCCAAAGGACTGACCTATTGCCGAAAAGGATATCGGTACATAGGGCTATCGAAAGTTGTTCAAACAGCATTATCAAATAAACGCCTAAAGCAAAGAGGAATCCCCTTTGCCTTAGATTATTACTTAGAAGTTCATACTGCAATATAAGTTGAACCGCCGTATACGGAACCGTACGTACGGTGGTGTGAGAGGGATGGGAAGTTAAATAACTTTCCTCTCTACTCGATTGAGTTTTCCTTTCGCTTCATTCTTATTTTGTAACGTTCCCAAGCTTGGTCGTACTGTCTCTTTTCCTCAACGGTCTCTGGAATCACATGTGGAACAGATGCAGCCCTTCCTTGATCATTTAACGCAACCATCGTCAAATAAGCACGGGAAGTCAATCGTTTCTCAGCTGTTAATAAATTTTCTGATTCTACTTTAACAAACACTTCCATTGAAGTGCGATGAGTCCAGGCAACATATGCTTCAAGACTTATCGCTTCACCTGCTTTAATAGGTGCCAAAAAATCAAAAGAATCAGTTGAAACGGTAACAACAGGCTTACGGCAATGGCGCATCGCTGCGATACAGGCTATTTTATCTACATAAGCCATTACCTTTCCACCAAAAATTGTGTCATGATGGTTCGTATCTGATGGTAATACGAGGTCTGTTAAATACGTTCGAGATTGAGAAACTGTTTTTGCTTGATCGCTAATACTTTTCATTCTAAAATTCAACTCCCCTATTTATTGCAAATAAAATAGCACTCCTAATTTGTTCACATAGAAAATTAGAAATGCTAAATAAATGTCAGACATATTATATAACACCTCCCTATTTCCCGTAGGTTATCAGTGTTGCTGAAACAGGCAGGTCTCCTGACTTAAGGATCATTTGTGAGCAGCAACCTTCCCAATCTAACGATCAGTGGTATTTTTGCCGCGCATTATCCTTTCACAGTGGCGGGACCGTGTCGGCATTTCACCGAACTTCCCTTTTAATCCTCGAAAGTATTCTTTCAAGGAACCTGATTCCAACTAATATTTAATTGTTGAAATATAAAAACTAGATTAGCATGTACAGAAAATGATGTCAATTATTGTTTTTATATGATCATGCCTATTTTAACAGCGAAGAAAATGACAAAAAGAAAAAAACGCCCTTTTTAGGACGAAAAATAGTACATATTCACTATACAAATATTGCTAATAAAAGAATGTCATAAAACAACATGCATATACATAAATAAAAGGGGGTGAAAAGATGAACAAAATTTACTTTGTTTTCTTTACATTTTTGTTTTTCATCGTCACTTTTCTCTCTTTAATCGTTGCGCTTGTAAACTAAAAATAAGACATTTTTTTAAAATCACTTGGTATGCCCGTACCAAGTGATTTTTTCTCACATTGTTATCATATACATCAAGGACGATAAAAATGAATCTTTTTAATAAAAATAAGAAAAGAAACTATGACGAAGAAAACATAAACTTTCTCGTTCGTGCTCTTACATTCAAAACGAGTCCAAGTGCAATCATATTCGTTAAAAGTGCACTGCCTCCGTAGCTAATAAACGGTAAGGCTAATCCTGTTATCGGCATTAAACCGACGGTCATCCCAATATTTTGAAAAATTTGAAAAGCTAACAAACCAATGACCCCAGTTATAATGTAAGTACCATACTCACTATTTGCTTCTAAAGCAATTGAAATCATGCGGAAAAATAAAATAAAGTAAATACTTATTAAGATGGATGCACCGATAAATCCGAATTCTTCACCAATTACAGTAAAAATAAAATCAGTATGTACTTCTGGCACCCTGCCGCTTTGCGATTGCACCCCATTCATAAAACCAAGCCCGGTCATTTGACCAGCCCCGATACCTGTTTTTGCTTGTAAATGTTGGTAGCCGTAGCTTGAAGCATATTGTTCAGGTGCAAGCCAGCCGTAGATTCTTTCAAGTTGATGAGGTTTAATCATTTTAGAAAAGAAATCAAAATGAAAAAAATGCAAATAAACTAATGAACCAATTACAGATGAACCGATCCCAATTAACGAAAGTAAAATTTTAAAAGAAACACCCGCAACAAATAACAACGAGAATACAATTGATATAATCACCAATGAGGTCCCTAAATCTGGCTGTTTCAAAATAAGTAAAAGCGGTGGGATACTCCAAGCAAATAAAGTTACCGTAAGCTTTAAATGATTTTTGAACGAATTTTGATAATTTTTCTTAAATTTATCTATTTGAGCCCCCAAGTGGATGATAAGGAAGATTTTCATAAATTCTGATGGCTGAAGTAAAAATCCTCCTAGTTGAAGCCAACGTTGGGAACCGTTCTTCTCAATACCGAAAAAGTATACCGCAATTAATAACACAATTCCTATAATATATAAAATGAGCGAAAAATTCGGCAATAACTCATAATCAAAAGTCATAACTGCACCTAAAACGATAAGTCCAATAATGTACCATACAATTTGGCGCTTCAAAAAAAAGTAAGGGTCACTTGGCGCATATTGACCAGAACCGCTATATACAGTAATTAAGCTAATGATAAAAAGGAGTAATAAACAAACAATAATTGATTGATCAAGCCTGAAATTAGAAAAAGCTTGAAACGTTGTTCTCTTTTCCATGCTATCCTCCTTAACATGCATTTCTTTAAACGTAAGCCTTAAGAACGTGATCATAAATAAAAAACTCGAAATAACATTATATCATAAAAAATCAGATTTGATAAAAAGATACATTGAACAGCAAATTTAAACTAATAATAAGTAAATAAGAAGAAAGTTTGTAAAAGGGGTGTCAATGGATGAAGAAAAAAAATTGTATTTTTATTATTTTTTTATCTTTTATTATGATCTTATCTGGATGGACAGGAAAAAAACCCGAACCTATAAGTGAAACTCATGTTAGCGAGAATGAACAACCTGAACATCACTCAAATTTAACCGTCCAGGTGCAAAAGCCTGTCTCTTTTTGGAGGTTACAGCAAGAATTCCCTAATATCGTCGTGATCCGTGGTATCGGGAACAAAATTGCGCTTACATTTGATGACGGTCCTAGTGCAAAGTACACACCACAAATCTTGAATGTATTAAAAAAATATAACGTAAAGGCAACCTTTTTTATGATGGGGGCTAAAGTTTCAAAATATCCTTATATTGTAAAGCGAGTTGCTCAGGAAGGTCATGCAATCGGAAATCATACGTATTGGCATCCTAATTTAGGTAAAGCTACCGTAGAACAAATGAAATGGGAAATTGCAGAAACAGAAAAGGCATTGAACAAAATTGTCGGAATTAAACCTAAATTATTTAGACCTCCATTTGGATCATTAACGCGGGAGCAAACGATTGAGTTGGGAAAATTAAATTTAACGACTGTTATGTGGTCTGTTGATTCCAATGATTGGAAACAACTTCCTGCAGAACAAATTAAAAATAATGTCCTTAATCATATTCATCCTGGAGCTGTTGTGCTTTTCCATGATGGCGGCCACTGGACTCAAGATTTATCTGGAACAGTAGAAGCATTAGAGCTCATTATTCCTAAACTGCAGGAAGATGGATTTACATTTGTCACCATTCCGCAGCTTTTTCATCTTTAAAAAGAGGAGTTCCTCTTCTCACCTTGCAGACAAGTCAAATAATTAGCATCTTCTCTCCTCTCAGAATACGAGACGAAGCTAGAAACAACGTTCATATAATCGGATATAAACAGTCTAAAGAAGAAGGAGCTTCCCCCTTCTTTTTAAATGCGTGCATTCATTTTTTCATCGCTAAAAAGGACGAAATATGTTAATATAAATTAAAAATAATTCATAATTATTCAAATAATGGAGGTATTTTAATTGGAGATTCAGTTGGCAAAAAGAATGGAAGCATTTAAACCATCAATTTTTAGTAAATTAGCTGCTTATAAAAAGGAGAAGCTAGAACAGGGTTGTGACATTGTCGATTTAAGTGTCGGTAGCCCCGATTTATCTCCACCTCAATTTATTATGGATGAATTAGCGGAGGAAGTAAAAAAAGACCAGTATGGTTATACACTATCTGGTATAGATGAGTTTGCTGAAGCAGTTGCGGACTACTATAAAGAATCGTACAATGTATCTTTAAATCCAAAAGATGAAGTGTTACAACTTATGGGTTCACAAGACGGACTCGTTCACTTACCGATGGTATTTGCAAATTCCGGTGATTACATTCTTGTTCCTGATCCCGGATATACTGCTTATGCGACAGGGGTAGCAATGGCTGGCGCTGAATGTTATTTAATGCCGTTATTGCAAGAAAACAACTATCTCCCAGATTTAAAAGCAATCCCAGCAGAAATTGCCGCAAAAGCAAAAATGATTATTTTAAATTATCCGGGGAATCCAATTCCTACCCTTGCAACTGAAAGCTTTTTTGTCGAATTAGTTGCTTTTGCGAAAAAATATAATATTATTGTTCTTCACGATTTTGCCTACTCTGAAATTTATTATGACGGTAAAAAGCCAGTGAGCTTTCTATCTGTCCCAGGTGCAAAGGAAGTTGGAATGGAAATCAATTCGCTTTCAAAAGGGTTAAATTTAGCTGGGACACGAATCGGATATTTAATGGGTAACAAAGATATGATCAAAGCTTTCGCCCAACTAAAGTCGAATTTAGACTATGGTGTTTTTTTTCCTGTTCAAAAGGCAGCCGCTACTTCTTTACGACATGCAAAAACGATATGTACTAGTAATCGCATCGTTTATCAAAAACGAAGAGACTTACTTGTTAACGGACTCCGTTCTATCGGTTGGAACGTTGATGCACCAGAAGGAGGAATGTTTGTATGGGGGAAAATTCCTGAAGGATGGAATTCAACTGATTTTGCTTTTACCCTGATTGACAAAGCAAATGTTGTTGTTACCCCTGGCGTTGCATTCGGACCATCTGGTGAAGGTTATGTACGAATTGCCTTAGTCCAAAGTGAAGAAAAACTTCAAAAGGCTGTTTCTCAGTTACCACAAAGTGGTCTATTTCTTCAACCGTCACCATTAAGTTAAAGACAAAGCAAATTAAAAGATGAAACAGCCTGAGCTTGTGTTTTAACCTTAGCTTATAAACAAAGTTGATAATGTCCTTAGACTCGTTGGAAAACGCTTGTCAGACAAGGCACCGAGCAACGGGGAACAAGCAAATAAAATAAATGCTTACAACGAAGTGCAAGGTTTCGATAAATGCGAACGTTTGTCAACAGTCTAAGGACGATAAAACAGTAGCTTGTTTTATCGTCCTTTTTAATTGACTAAGTACGGATTAATTTTTTGAATCATTTTCTCTAGTTTTTCAGCATTTTTTGTATACATGAATTGTGCGGATTTTGATTCTGTTTCAAGTGCAAATAACTCGAGATCTGCTTGACATTTTTTCAAAGACGCTAATAACAAAGGTTTTTCCTGTGGTGCCGGAACTTGAATTTTATCATCAAATAAATCAACAGTTAATTGTCCATACGAATCAATTTGGGCAAGAAATACATTTTCAACTGTTACATCTAATTTATCAAGTTCCGTATGAAGCCACCCTCGATTATAGCCGCTATTAGATAAAGGCTCATCTAATATTTCCCCATCCATAATAACAGTTTGCGGTTCCTTTTCAGGTGGAACGTACAGTTGAATATCCTTTGGTGTAATCGGTTGAGCTTCTTTTTTTAATAATACGTTTAAATTGCCATCTGCCTCTAAAACAGCAAATTCTACATCGGACACATTAAACGCATTTTTTTTCCTTAACAGTTCCATTAACTCATCTGTTGTATACTTTTCTTTTTTTTAATTATCCTCTAAAATTTTACCCTCTTTAATAAATACAGTTGCTGAACCTTCAACAAAATCACGAATACTTTTATTCTTCATTGCGATAACCGCAACTAAAAACGGGACTGTTGTCCAAACAAGCAAACTGAAAATTCCATGTAAAAAGTTTCTCTCTAACCCAGTTGATATTTCTGCTGCAATACTTCCAATCGTAATTCCAGCTACATATTCGAAAAATGAAAGTTGAGATAATTGCTTTTTTCCAAGCCACTTTGTTAATAAAAATAAAAGACCTAACATAATAAATGACCGGGTAATAATATCGAGCCAATCTGGAATCTCCAAAATATCTCCCCCCTAATTTCCTTTATATTGAGGTTCTTCACGCTCTAAAAAAGCTAGTCGTTTCTGTAAGTCGTCAACAATCTCTCTTGTTTCCAACATACATTCGTGAAAGGCACGAGTAGCATCAGTACATGAAGTTATTGCTGCTAATTTACTGAAGCTTGCTTCAGCACCTTTCAAACTGGCTATACATGATTTCAAACTTGAAGCGATCGTCATGAAAACAAAACTCCTTCATCATGATTTTTGAAGAAAAGAGGCTGGGACAAAACCATTTTAATCAAAGATAAATCCGAACAATGAGATAGTTAGTGCTTATATCCCGCTCCGGAAATATACTTCGCTTTCCGCGGGCAACGCCTCAACTTCCTCGGAAGCAAAAACCGCTTCCTGCAGGATTTTCAGCTGTTGCTTTTCCCGCAGGAGTCTACGTATATTTTCTCCGCTGAATGAGCATATCGTTCTTAGAGTTGATTGTTTTAAGTTTTGTCCCGACCTCTTTTAAAATAATCTTCGTTACAGCAACTTTCTTAGGCTAGTTGAAAACGTTTATCAATTATAAACTTAAAATAGTTGCCAACAGTCTAAGAGCACCATCGTTATTATTGCTGTTTATATTGTGGTTCTTCTTGCTCTACTTCGGTAATACGAGGTGATAATGTATCAATAATTGATTGAGTTTGTTGTGCTGCGGCTTGATACAATTGCTTTGCTTTCTTATTATCAGTATCTAACGCAAATGTTTCAAGACTCGCTTGCGCACTTTTTAAACCAGAAATTGTTTGTTTTAAATTATTTATAACTGTCATTTCTCTTCCTCCGCTTTAAAAAGTAATGCTGATTTTATTTATAAATCAGCTCCGACGTTATTTTATGAAGAAAACAACTTTCTATAATAAAGAAAACAATCCAATTGAGTCTTATTTTACCTATATGATAAAAAATTTAATTTTGCATAGTAATTTTTTATTGAGCTAAGATAAAATATCTTGACTGTAAGTGATCTTGAAAGGAGAAACAATTGTGAATATTCGAATGTATCTCCTCTCTCTTTGGGGGTTATTCGATCCAATTTATTTTGCATTTACACGATTAACATATGTTGAAACAAATTCATATGGAGAAAAAACAATATTTAGGGTACGTTTAATTAAATATAAAGGAAAAAAAATTATCCTTTCAGATGGCTCAAAAATATGTAAAAATGATATGTTAATTAAAATCCATTTACACAATATTCGCTTACTTAAAGAGTTGTCTTGTTTGAAAAATAATACTTCAAGGGGCATTTCGATTTATCGACATGTGTTAAATTCTATGCCGTTTTTAAGCTCCTATATAAAAAAGCATCCATTTGAAAATGATATTAAAGGAATTATTGGAATCACAATGATAAATAAAGGGGTTCAAAAATTAGGTTTTGAATGTTTTGAACCAAATCAATCGCTTTATAAGTGGTTTAAATTTATTTGTCAGCTCCCTATTTTCCTTCTGTCACAATCTCATTTTTCACTTAAGAACATGCATAAAAATACACCTGTGTTTTTATGCATGTCAAAGGAACAGTTGTTTCGTAAGTACGGAAAATGATAATGGGCTGTTGTTAAAAGTCATTGATATGACTTTATAACAGCCCATCTTTTTAGTTGCTATATACTGCTAATTCCTTTCGGAGCATAAACTTCTGGATTTTCCCACTTGCATTTCTCGGCAATTTTTCAACAAAAATATATTTTCGTGGACGTTTATAATCCGCAAGACGATCACTGCTTTTGCAAAAAATATCTAATTCTTTTTCAGTTAATGATTTATCTTTTTTTACAATGACTGCTGTTACAAGTTCTCCCCATTTTTCATCGGGTATCCCTATAACAGCAACATCTAAAACACCTTGATGCTCATGTAACAAATCTTCTACTTCTCTCGGATAGACGTTTTCTCCTCCGGTATTGATCATGTCATCTACACGATCAGCAACATATAAATAGCCGTCTTCATCTAAATATCCAAGATCACCCGTATGATACCAACCTTTATATAAAGCCTTCTTAGTCGCTTCCTCCCGATGAAAGTAACCAGCCATCATACAAGAGCCTCTGACAATAATTTCCCCTACTTCATTAGGTGGGAGAATATCACCTGGTTCAGATGGTTCAGCCCCCCTCGGTTTCACAATACGGATTTCATGATTGTAACAAGCCTTTCCAGCAGATCCAGCCTTACATAATTGCTCGTCTTCTTGTAAAAAAGCAACTGCTGGACCCATTTCTGTTTGGCCATAAGCTTGAATTAAATCGATTCCTAGTTTCTCTTTCACTGCTCTTACATGAACTGGAGCCATCGGAGCTGCACCATATAAACCAACTCGCAATGAACGTACATGATAAGATGTTAAGTCTTCTTGAAGAAGCATGTTCCACATTGTTGGAGCGGCAAACAATTGGGTAATTTTTTCATTTTCAATCGTCTGTAAAACAGTTGTTGAATTAAAATGTTTGATCATGACGTTACAAGCCCCCGCCTGTACTCGAGGAAGAAAACAGCAATGTAGTTCAGCACAATGAAACATCGGCGCAACAACAAGTCCACGGTCATTTGGAGATAGTTTCATCATTGATAAGCAAATTAAACTTTGCTCAACCATATCACGGTGTCGATGCAACACCCCTTTTGGCTGTCCAGTTGTTCCGCTTGTGTACATAATTGCATATAAATCCTGTTCATTCACGTCAACTTCAGGTGCTGTAGTGATGGAGTTGCTTATTTTTACATCATAATTTTCTGCATATTGGGGAGTGTCTTCATTAATATACCAAAAAGATATATAAGGAAATTGCTCATGTATTGCTGCGATTTGCTGTTCGAGACCTTGCTCAAATATGACAATTTTAGGTGTCGCATCTTTAAAAATATGAATAATTTCCTGTGGTTTCAACCGAAAATTAATTGGATTTATAATCGCACCGATTTTAGCACAAGCAAAATAAGTCATTGCAAGTTCACTTGTATTAAACAAAAAAGTTGACACACGATCTCCTTTCGTTATTCCTGCAGCAAGTAATGCATTTGCTAGACGGTGGACATCATTTTGCCATTCTTCAAAAGTCCAGCGCTTATTTGAAGAAATATCGACTAGCGCTTCTTTTTTCGGATATTTTTGCACTGTTTGATCAAAGATTTTACTAATTGTTGGATACATTCGTGATCATCCTCCTTTTTTATAAAAGTATATTGCAAAACAAAGTATTAATTTCCGAATTTTCAAATCCTTCTGCATAAAAAAATAGAGTTCCTTTTTTAAAGAGCTCTATTTTTCGATTTAAATCAAATAAGTAATGATTGATGGAATGATTAGAGATGTGAAAATTGCGGCTAACCCCATTGCTACTGCTGAAATTGCGCCTTGCAGCTCTCCTTCCTTCACCACCTCTGCTGTTCCAATACCATGAGCAATTGTTCCCATTGATAATCCTCTAGAAAATGGATCATTAATTTTTATGACATTCATAAGCCATGGACCAAACATTGCCCCAATCATACCTGTTGTCATTACAAACGCTGCTACAAGAACTTCATCACCTTTGATTATTTTTGCTACTTCTGAAGCAACTGGAATTGTAATCGATTTTAAACTGAGCGCTCTCATCACCCAGTCTGAAAGTTGAAAAAGCTTAGCTAAAAACAATGCGGAGAAAATGGTTGAAACTGTTCCAGTTATTAATCCAATACAGGCTGGAATTAAATATCGAAGCAATTGTTTTCGCTGCTTATATAGTGGTACAGCTAATGCCACTGTAGCGGGACCAAGTAAAAATGTTAACACTTCTTTCGCTAAGCTGTACTCTTCGTAAGAGATATGACTGAACAATAAAATAATAATAACGAACACTGTACTTAAAAAAACGGGAGATGTTAACGGCGACCCATATTTTTTTGAGATCATTCTTGAAAAAAGATAACTCCCGATCGTAATGGTCATACTATACAGTGTGATGATGATGCTCATCAGAAGTCCCCACTTTCCTTTTAGCCAAGCTTTGTGTAAACAAACCGGTCACTGAAATACCTATAAATGCACTTGTCACTAAAACAATAATTAAAAAAATTCCATTTTCAAGAAAAATCGATCCGAGCGTCATTAAGCCAACGGAAATGGGAATAAAAAAGAAACCTAAATGCTTAATTAAAAAAACAGACGTTTCTTCAATCCAGCTAAGTTTTATCACACCCGTTAATAATAAAATAAAAAGAAAAATGATTCCCATCACATTCCCGGGAAGAGGCAAATGTAGAAAGGTAACAGTTAAATTGCCAAGCTGATGAATCACGATAAGAAATAACAGCTGGGCCAAAATGATAAATATTCTTTTTGTTATAGGCATATTAACACAACCCCAATCAATCATTGTTCGTATATTTGCAGTTAATTACTGAATAATAAAGTAAATTCAGATTATTTTCAACATAAATATTGAAAACAAACCGTAAAAAACATTCATTCCTCTATCAGTTTGTTACATTATTAAAAATACACTAAAATAATATCAACGGATAATTGTTAAACATTTTAGCAATGCTTTTTAATACTTTCATTACTGGGTGATAAATAATGAATAAGCTTTCTTTTAAGCTCGGATTGTTGTTTTTTTTTATTATTTTCGGAATGGAAACGATTCTCTTTTTCTATCTTCATAAAGGGATTGTTCATTCTCGAGTAGATGAAGAATTAGCAGCTTTACAAGCTAGAGGAAATAATCATCGCGACGTGCTGGAAATTTCATTTGAAGAAGAAACAATTAACCATATCGCTTTAATGGAATCACAAGGCGAAACACATGTAGCTATTACCGATTTAGATGGAAAGCTAATGAAAGCATCCGAAGAAATAACCGCTGAAATGTATGATATTTTTTCAATTAAACGAGACAACATTCCGCGAAAAGGTGCTATTTTAGTAAATGACTGGAAATCAAAACCGTATATAGCAACTGTCAGTCCATTTACAATTGACGAGACGACTAAAGGTTATGTATACATGTTTTAAAATACAGAAACCGTTCAAGATTTAATATCAAAGCTGAACCGTCATTTCTTATTAGCCGGTTTACTAGCGATCCTTTTTATGATCATTACGATCACCTTTTTAACAAATATGTTAACTAAACCGCTTATTAAAATGAAAAAAGCTACAAAAGAAATGAGTAAAGGAGATTTTACAGTATCCTTGCCAAAGCTTGGAGATGATGAACTTGGAGATTTAGCAAAGTCGATCCAAGTTTTAGCAGATGACTTAAATTATTTAAAGCTAGAGCGAAATGAATTTTTAGCAAGTATTTCCCATGAGCTTAGAACACCTTTAACATATGTAAAAGGGTATGCAGATATTACGAGACGACATCATATTTCTGAAAAAGATAGACAAAAGTATTTAAATATTATTTATGAAGAAAGTATTCGGCTGTCCAACTTAATTAAAGAGCTATTCGAGCTTGCAAAAATTGATGAAAATACGTTCACGATTCATAAAGAAAACATTGAAATCTGTTCCTTTTTTAAAAAAATTCACACAAAAATGGCTCCAGCCTTTTACAACAGAGAGATTCAACTTGAGGTGAAATGTTCTAAAAATCACATCGTTTCCGTTGATCCAATCCGTTTTGAGCAAATCATCTTAAATTTATTAGATAACGCATTAAAATATTCTGAACAAAATTCAACTACTACAATTGAAGTATCTGAATTGGATAACAAAACTTATTTTTATATAAAGGACGAAGGACAAGGAATCCCGAAAGAACACCTCCCTTATATTTTTGAGCGTTTTTATCGAGTTGATAAGTCACGAGCGCGTGCTTCTGGTGGAAAAGGGCTTGGGCTTGCAATTGTTAAAGAACTTGTCGAGGCACATAATGGGAGTATTAGTGTAGAGAGCACATTAAATAAGGGAACATGTTTCAAGATTGTGTTGAATCACGATTTATAAGAGTTTAAATCGTAGACAAAAGGTGCTGTTCTCCTTTTGTCTACGATTTGGAAAGATTTCAGGCTATAGATATGAAAATATGTTGAAAAATGGTGTCGTTATTTATCAGAAAATTTGTAATAGTAATAATTGAACATCTATTTTGATAATGTTAACATTGATATGGGCGTTTTAAACTCTTAAGGCATCTAGCGTTATTCCTAATTAATAGAGAAACGTCACGATGTTATTAAGCATTTATTAAAGGAGGCATTCGATGAGTCAACTAACAGTTGAACTGAAAAAGAAGGTTGCAAGTTTTTTGAGAGGTACAAAGAAACTTTATATTAATGGAGAGTTTGTTGAAAGTAAATCACAAAAAACATTTGACACCCCAAATCCAGCTACCGGAGAAACATTGGCAAAAGTTTACGAAGCAGGACCGGAAGATATTGATTTAGCGGTAAAAGCTGCAAGAAAAGCCTTTGATGAAGGCCCGTGGTCAAAAATGACACCTGCAAAGCGAAGCCACCTTATGTATAAGCTTGCTGATTTAATGGAGCAAAATAAAGAAGAGTTAGCCCAATTAGAAACGTTAGATAACGGAAAACCTATCCGAGAAACATTAAATGCCGATGTTCCTCTAGCCGTTGAACATCTTCGATATTACGCAGGCTGGACAACGAAAATCGTCGGGCAAACGATTCCCGTTAATGGATCGTATTTAAACTACACACGGCATGAAGCAGTCGGGGTTGTTGGGCAAATTATCCCTTGGAACTTCCCATTATTAATGGCAATGTGGAAACTCGGAGCTGCTCTTGCAGCAGGGTGTACTGTGATTTTAAAGCCTGCAGAGCAAACACCGCTCTCAGCTCTATACTTAGCAGAGTTAATTGAAGAAGCCGGATTCCCGCCAGGCGTTATAAACATCGTTCCTGGTTTTGGGGAAACAGCGGGACAGCCGCTCGTAGATCATCCGCTTGTCGATAAAATTGCCTTCACCGGTTCTACAGAAGTAGGGAAGCTTATTATGGAACGTGCGTCCCGTACTTTAAAAAGAGTAACATTAGAATTAGGTGGCAAATCACCAAATATTATTTTACCTGATGCAGATTTAACGAAAGCAATTCCTGGTGCCTTAAACGGAGTCATGTTTAACCAAGGTCAAGTTTGCTGTGCCGGATCACGCGTATTTATTCAAAAGAAACAATTTGATAACGTCTTAGCAGATATGGCTTCCCAGGCAGAAAAGATCAAACAAGGTGCAGGGATTAACGCAGAAACGGAAATCGGTCCACTCGTTTCTAATGAACAACAAAACAGAGTACTTAGCTACATTGAAAAGGGATTAGAAGAAGGCGCTGAGCTAGTGTCAGGCGGAACAAAACCTTATGAAGAAGGTTACTTTGTCTCCCCGACGATATTTGCAGACGTTCGAGATGAGATGACAATCGCGAAAGAGGAGATCTTCGGCCCGGTTATTTCTGCCCTTCCATACGAAGACATTGACGAATTAATTGAACGAGCAAATAATAGCCCATATGGCCTGGCAGCCGGTGTTTGGACTAAAGATATTAGCAAAGCTCATTATATTGCAAGTAAACTGAGAGCAGGAACGGTTTGGATCAATTGCTACAACATGCTAGATGCAGCTTCTCCGTTCGGAGGATACAAACAGTCTGGAATAGGCCGTGAAATGGGCTCATACGCTTTAAATAATTACACAGAAGTTAAAAGCGTTTGGGTATCAATGAAATAAAAAATTACAAAAAACAATCGGTGGAAATTCCAAAAAAACTGATTGAAAACGCTTGTCAGTTAAGGCGCGCTGCACAAAGCGGAAGCGAATAGACATATAATTCATGAGCTGACAACGAAGAAAGCGAGCGTTTGTCAATAGTTTGAACAATCGGCTTATTGCACCGATTGTTTTTTTATGTTCAAAAAAAGTGACTGTTTTATTTAATTACATTTCACTATAATGAAACTAGTTGCATTTATAAATGATCGTACTATTTTTGTCTCCGGCAAATGTCGTTGTCAATCTTGCAGAAAATGACTTCTTTTACTCAAGCCTATAAATAAGAAGATGTTCAAGAAAATCCGAGGAGGAATTAAAATGAAGAAAATCGTCATCTCTCTATTGTTATTAATCGTACTCATTTCTCTTACCTCTTGTTCCTCAACCTCACAAGAGAAAGAAGTATCTAATGCGCCAAAAAAGGAAATAACAATTTCAGCGGCCGCAAGTCTTAATGAAGTAATGCAAGAAATGAAAAATCTATATGAGCAAGATAATAAAAACATTAAACTTTTATTTAATTTTGGCGGTTCCGGTGCTCTTCAACAGCAAATTTCTCAAGGTGCTCCCGTTGATCTCTTCATTTCAGCATCAGAAGATAAATTTAATTTTTTAAAAAATGAAGGACTCATAGCAGATGAAAATAGTAAAAACCTTGTTGGTAATGAACTCGTACTCATTACATATAAAGATTCACCTAAACAAATAAAAACGTTTGAAGATTTAACAAATGAGGAAGTAGAGAAAATTTCTATCGGTACACCTGAATCCGTTCCAGCTGGAAAGTACGCTAAGCAAACATTTGGCTTTTTAAACATTTGGAATCAGGTTGAGAGTAAACTTGTATTTGCTAAAGATGTTCGCCAAGTTCTAACATATGTTGAGACTGGCAATGTAGATGCAGGAATTGTCTATAAAACAGATGCCGCTACATCTGATAACGTTATGATCGTTTCGACTGCAAATAAAGAAAGTCATGATCCAATTATTTATCCTGCCGGTATTATCGAAAATTCAAAACATAAAGAAGAGGCAGTCGAGTTTTTTACATTTTTACAATCAAAAGAAGCAAAAGATATTTTTATAAAATACGGTTTTAAAGTATTGGATTGAGATTAAATGGCTCATTATTTTTGGGAACCGGTTAAGCTCTCGCTTGAAGTAGCATCGGTATCAATTATCATCGTTTTTTTTACAGGAATAATCTTTGCAAGATTGATGACACGGGTTCAATTTAAAGGGAAAATAATTGTTGAAACGCTGTTTATGCTACCTCTCGTTTTACCGCCAACTGTTGTCGGTTTTTTACTCGTTATTATTTTCGGGAACAATAGTCCCATTGGAATTTTTATTGAATCGCTTTTCAACAAACAGCTTATGTTTACATGGTGGGCGGCAGTTATTGCATCAACGATCGTTGCATTCCCCCTCATGTATCAATCAGCAAAAGCTGGCTTTTTAAATGTTGATCGCGATATTGAGGAAGCTGCTAGAATTGATGGGGCAAGTGAATTCAAAGTTTTCATATATATTACTGTTCCTGCAGCAATGCGCGCAATTGTTTCCGGTATTATTTTAAGTTTTGCAAGGGCACTCGGTGAATTTGGGGCAACTCTTATGTTTGCAGGTAATATTCCCGGAAAAACTCAGACAACACCAACTGCAATTTATGTTGCCCTTGATTCAGGCAATATTCAGCTTGCTTGGCTTTGGGTTATTTCAATTTTAATTATCTCTTTTTTTATGTTACTTATGACATCGATGTTAAAATAAATGACCACAAGCAAAAAGAGTACATAGAAAAATATATTTTAGGTTGGATTGATGAAATAGTTGATAATAAAAGGAACCACACATAGTAGACATATCTAAATGTGTGGTCCAAATTTTTTTCTTATTCAACTGAACGCAGAGTCTGGTTTGTCTTTAAAAAATCGTACTCTTTTCAACCTGCTGACAAACGATCCTTGTTCTATTCGCTTTCGATTCGTGCTGCACGCCTCGACTGATAAGCGTTTCTTGTCTTTAATCAATCTTTAACATAAATTCAAAATAATATAAATAAAAATATATTCTTTTTTTCTTCGGCATTAACGAAAAAAATTACAGGGACTTTAAGGTACAAACCAGCTATTAAGAAACTGGCTGTTTTATTGGCTTGGCAATATATTGACGAGGTGTCCCCATATAGTTGACTTGTTGAAACTGACGATAAGCGGATTCAAATTGAAGATATATTGGTGAGTCAAGCAGCCATGGGAAATGTACGTAAAACTGCTGATCTCCGTTAACGAATGCTTTTAATGCTTGGCTTGTTTCTTTCTTAAAAATCATAAATCGAATTTTAGCACTTTGTTCATCATCTTGACCATCGTCAACAAAAACTTTTACCCATAAGACGATTTGTCCCATTTGAGGGATCCATTCCGCTAATACTTGATCTCGCTTTTTTTCGTCTTTATTTATATGATAGTCGTAACCAATGTGTAAACAATGGCTATCTGTTATATTACAACGGGTTAATGTATATCTGCGGCCATGTACAGGACGAAATCTTGTAGAAGGTGGAATACACGAAACAGTTAATTTTTCAGGATCGAAAGAACTCATTTTTATCAACGCTCCTTCCAATCAAAATTGCTTACTTTATGGTATGTTCAAATTTTGAGTACGTGACTGCTGCCTATTCTTGTTTTTTCTTTTCGACCCAGCTATTAACGAATTGCCAACTTTTGTCCTTATAAACCCACGTTGATTTCAAATAGGCAATCGTCTGATCATCAATTCCTCTTACTTGTTGAATTCCTCTTAATCCGTATTGCTCTCCGTTCATTTTTACAGGCTTTAATTTTAAATATGGACTTACGATGAGCTCGGTTGGGATCATTAATTTTCCATTTTGATATAAACCGAGTTGATCAAACTCATTCTTCTGCGATGTTAAATCGAGCTCATATGTTTTTTTCGTTTCATCTACTGAGATAAATGCTTGATAATTATCTTGATATTCTCCATTAATCGTCTGTGACTGGGGAACAGTTAAATTTTCAACTGTAAAATTTGCTAATGTATACAAGAAATGATTCGTCACCTTACCACCTTTATCAGTCGAAATTTTAACAAATATATCTTTTGTCCCATCGCCGTTAAAATCTTGATAAATAAGCTTCGGCTTATATCCACTGCCTAAATCTATTGAATATGTATTTTGATGAGAATCTTGAACTTCTAAATAAACTTCATTTAAAAAATTTGTTTTTCTTTCTAGTTGTCGACCCTTTACATAAATTATCTCTTTTTTCCCATCCCCTGTCACATCGATTTTATCTTTAGAAATGATGATCATACTAGCTTCCTCTTCTGCGTACGCACCTGTAATTGCAATAATGGACATTAAAAAAAATGCAGTATAAGCAAATAACAGCTCTTTTCTCACGAAAATAACCTCCAACTATTTTTCACTTATTTGTTACATTGCCCATTTTTGGTAAAACCATTCTAAAGCTTTAATTCAAGTAGAAAAAAACAACTAACTCTCCGATATCTCACATCACCGTATTTGATTGCTTATTACCTTTTTTTATGGCTTTTAATGGTCTATTTTTTAGTTTATTTGCATCCTTAGTTAACTACTCTTCACTGAAAACATTGTGAATAAATTTCACCAAGTGACTTCGTTTCCATTCCAACAATCGGGATCAAAGAATATCCAGTCGACAGTTGCTCTCGATATAATGCAGATCACCTTGTCCAACTCCGTTTTGATGTTTCATATTCCAGCTCTCATGAGTTTTCAATTCAATTTTTGCGATATTTATTTTCAGCTTCCTTTAGATTCCGCATCACCATGTTGACACCCTTGCTCCTAGCTAACCTGTAGGTTCCTATAGTTCATGCGCATGCCGGACGCACCAAAAAAGCATTTGTTGCCTACAATACAACCAAGTGCTTACAGTTAACAATATCAATTTCTTAGTTTTGTTCTGTTACAACGTAAGCCCGAATTCAAACAACGCATATAAAATAGAAGCACCTCCTGGTACGATAAGCGTATCTATTAAAAAAGGAGGTGCTTTTTTCAAATGCCACAACAAAAATTGACTATTGTCCCCGTTACATTACATACCGAAAACAATAATTCTTCTAGTTCAGTTCCAGCTGAGCTTTCCTCAAAACCTGCTTGCATGATTAAAACAGCAGCTGCGGAAATTGCCTTCTTCAACGGCGTAGAGGAGCACGTCATCCAAGCAATCATGAGGGAGTTTGAAACATTGGTGAAACATGATTATACGGATGTGAAAAATATCTATATTATCTGTGGGAAAACGGATATGCGGAAGGGGATTGACGGATTGGCTACTCTAATTCAAGATTCTTTTGAATTAGACCCCTATGGCGACTCTATATTCTTATTTGCCGGATGGAAGAAAGATAGATATAAATGTCTGTATTTCGATGGGGATGGCTTCGCCATGCTCTATAAACGACTGGACAATGGTAAGCTACAATGGCCTAAAGATGAACAAGCAGTTCGTAATCTATCTCAGAAGGAGCTCAGGTGGTTGCTTGAGGGGTTATCCATTCAGCAGCCAAAGGCCATTCAACCATCGCCAAAAGGCACGTTCTGAACTTTTTCTACCTATTTTTCCTTTATTTCAAGGTTTAAAATGATTATAATAGGAGTACGAAAATGGACGAAAAGTGGTGAACATTGTGGGAAAAGACTCTTCTTCAAAGGACAAATTAATTCAATTACTCGAAGAAGAAACAATTGGCTCATTCGAACCAGCAAAATAAAGAATTAATGAAGAAGATTGATTCTCTATCACAGCAAGTTCGCCAGCTAACAAAAGCTTTATATGGTTCTAAAACGGAGAAATCTAAATACAATGCGCCAGACGGGCAAGCCTCTTTATTTGATGATGACTCGTCTTTTAGCGATTCTGAGCACACAGAAGAACAAAGCCAACAGACGATTTCTTATACTGTTGTACGAAAAGTTCAAAAGAAAAAAAGAAACGATTCATTACATGATGACATTGAAGTAGATGACATTCATCATCATCCAGAAAATACAATCTGTGAGTGTTGCCAAGGGCAAATGATTGAGATCGGCAGCACAATCGTACGTGAAGAGGCAGAATTCATTCCAGCAAGGATGAAGAAAATTCAACACATTGAACATGCTTATGGGTGTACAAAATGTAAGGGGGATTCATCCCAACCAGCGCAAATAAAACGTGGGAAAGCACCACAACCAGTTATTCAACGCAGTATTACTAGTCCCAGTGTACTTGCCAAAGTTATCTATGATAAATTTGTGCAGTACTTACCCCTTCACCGTCAGGTGAAGGAATGGGTTCGTTATGGACTGGATACGAATGACAAAAACCTTTCCAATTGGGTCATTCGTGTAGCAGGTGATTGGCTACTTCCTATCTATGAACGAATGAAAACGATCATGATGGCAAAATCCGTTTTACATATTGATGAAACGTATGCAAAAATTATTAATCGTTCTGACGGTAAACCGGGTCAAGCCAATGCCTATAACTGGGTCTACCGAAGTATACCTTGCCAGGGGCCAACGATAGTTCTATTTCAAAGTTCATTATCACGTGCACGTTCAGTTCTTGAAAGTTTTATTGAAGATTATTCAGGAACGATTATCTGTGATGGTTATTCTGCATATGACAAAATTGAAGGAATCAGCTTTGCGAATTGTTGGGCTCATGTTCGGCGTTATTGGCTGAAAGCAGACAGCAAAATGGCCGAATTGGTGTGAAGTATTGCGATGATTTGTATCGGCTCGAGAGGAAGTTTAAACATTTGTCCCCGAGTAAACGTAGAAAAAAACGCAAAAAGTTTTCAAAGCCAATAGTGGAGGAATTCCTTAACTGGGTTGAAACATCGCCATTCTTCGGAAAAAATGCCCTTGCGAAGGCGGCAGAATATACACTTAATAGAGCTGATGGATTAAAGGCATTCTTATATGATGGCCGGATTGAAATTGATAATAATCCCGCGGAAAATGCCATCCGACCCAATGTCATTGGAAGAAAAAATTGGCTATTTTCGGTCAGCGAAGCTGGGGCAAAAGCCAACGCCATTTGTTTGAGTATCGCAGAAACAGCCAAAAGTAACGGCATCGATTTCTACGAATATATAAAAAAAGCTTTTGACCGATCTACCAAATTGTAGTATCCATCAAAACCCTGAAATTTTAGATCTATATATGCCATGGTCGAAAATGATCAAGGCAGAATGTTAGTAAATAAATGAAATTAGCCGTATTTTGACCAAAAAGATCATGAAATACGGTTAATTGTCATGCGCACCAGAAGGTGCGCATATTTTTATAGTTCGGGCTTACGTTACAACTAATATCCTGAAGATTCTAAAATGGATATTTTATTCTTCACGAATTGCTTTTTCTAAATATTCCTCAAAACTCTCTGCTATCATTTCTTTCCCACCGAAATCAAAGTCTAATGTAATAATTTCTGTATTGGGAGAATTAAAACCCACCGGATTTCCTGCACCGTCTATGCCAATGGCAATAAAATTCTAATGAGGAAGTAAACCAAGCAGAAGATGAACTAAAGGTAAAATTGCCAGAGGATTTTAAAGAATTTCTTTTGAGGTATGGTTCTGGAGCAGTTGGTGGAGCTTTTGTCTTTGGATTGAGAGAAGCGGAGTTTGTTACCCTTTAGGGAGTGCTTTTCTAAAATGTAGAGAATTTCTCTACAAACGATGGTGATAGGCTTTCGTATCAGTTGGTGAACCGGACACACTCTTTGAAACAGACAATGGATTAGATAAGGATAATATAAATTATACAGAATATGATGCAGCTGTATTTAGAGTAATTAAAATTTTATCTCATCCTACTAATAACGAAGGCAGTGTATATAATTGGTTGAGACAAAAGAAAAGTTCATCGGTTGAAATTTCTCTCTATGATGATCCGCCAAATGCAGTTTATTTAACCGACGGGAAGAGAGTAAAGACAAGATATGCCAATGAAATGATTAAAAGGGGGATTATTGAATGAAGATAGAAATATTAAATGTCATCGATAAAGAGTTCGAAATGTGCCCTGAAGCTTTTGGAGGAGCTCTTAATTACTGCCAACCTAGACAATGACCATTTCTTATGTAGTTCCTTAAGCTCAAACACTCGTTTAACTGCTTCTGCCTGACTATCATGTATTATTAGTTCCTTTTCACCTTTTTGTTTCATGTAGCCAAATGTTGTCCTTCCTCCTGCATAACCACCTTCTCTCGCCTTTTTATTTCTCCCTTTTGTTAGTTCGAGGGCTATTTCAAGCCGTTGGTATTGGTCTAACAACCCCATTAATCCATTGAACAAAAAATCATTTGGGTCTTTCTTATGAATGCTTTATGAAGGCTGTTCAATACTATTAATATCACATCTATATTTCTTCAACTCTCGTTGTATCAATATCTGACTGCCATAATCGACTAGTATTGAGCATCACCACATAATTAATATTCAAGCCTTGTTCTTCACAATATGCTTTAATTTCATCTTTTTGATATTTCAAGCTATATCCTTCTTTCACTTGCCCTTGTGTAGAGACTCGTATATACCCGACAACGTTCAATTTTTCACCCTCCCGTTACATAAATTGTAATTTACGTAACGCTTTTTAAACGAATAGTAAGTATTATACGACCGTCTCTATGAAAAATACACCCATAATTTATTTAGCCAACGTAGAGTACGAACATCTTTTTACGTTACCCATTGCTTATCGCCACGAGCGTTGTCATTCCCGTTAGTTTGTTAATTATGCCATGTCATAACTATGTAAAATGTCATCTCGCCTAACTATCGTACTTCTCTTACTATCCAAGAATTAAAACAATACTCCATGATGGTACAACCTTCATGAGTTTATGAATTTCAGAGAAAATATCGTTTATGTTGTCCTTTTCATAGATTCTTTATTTTATCAAAAAAGCAATGGATAGATATTCTACCCATCGCTTTCAATCTCTTATATTTCTATCATATGCTTTAGCTTAATATCCGACTATAGTCAAATAACATTTCCACTATCTAATAAAAGAGAATATTCACCCTCATAAGTAGATAGTCTTAATATATTACTATCTAGCTCAAAATCTGTGATTACATCGCTAGTATGCTCCCACTGTTTTTCTCCTTTATAAGTAAGACTAACAACACCTAATTCACATATGACAAGAAAAGTTACGTCTGATACTTTCATCACTTCATAGACAACAGAATCAAACTCTTTCACCCACCTCATTCCATTACCTTTCAAATCTACACAATAAATTTTTTCATCAATACTTATAAGAATACATTTTTCCATTCTGGCTATCAGTGCTGATGGTTTAATACCATGTACTCCGCCAAAAATACCAATAAAAGTAGATTCTTTTATTTTGATACTTATCCCATAAAATTTCTTTTTGTCCACACATTTAGTATTGATTAGAATACTTTGGTTAACTTCAACATATTCTTTAAGTTCTGACTGTGACTCAAATTCATAAAGTTCATAATCATTATATTTATTAACTAATCTCATTATTTTCCTCCAAAGAGTTTAATGGTTATCAATTTTTCTCCGTCCCATATAGATTCTACTTTTAATACTCCATTCGGACCTTAATTCGACCATTATCTTGAGTCTTTAAGATACTTGAAGCATCATTGAACGTATCAGTTAAGTTATCAAGAACATGCTTCCTGCCTGTTTTATTATCAAAAATCCCAATACTATTCAATTGCCTTTCCATAGCAATAGAACGGTCGATATTGTGCTTATTACCAGTTGCATTACCAAAAACATAATCCATCTTCCGACCAAAATCAGGTGTAACTTTTACAGTATCCTTAGTTATCCCCCTACCTTCACTCTTCACCGAAAACATTTGCGGACGAATCTCACCAAGCGACTTTGTTCCCATTCCAACAATCAGCAGAGAAGAATAACCTGTCGACAGTTGCTCTCGATAAAGTACAGGGACTTTCATCTTGCCCATTCCCGCTTTCGCTGCGTTGATCTTTTCTTGGATAAATTCTTTGCTGTATGGTTTACTGTTATTCACTTTCGGTGATTTTCCAGGACTTTTTACGCTAGAAAGACCTTTTACTCCTTTGTAATAAGGTGCTTGGAATGAGAGACGGCAAGGCAGAACCAGTTGCATACATGATGCCTTCTTGTTCAACTGAATCGGTCACAACCTGTGCGACAGATTCCGCTGTACGAATAGGGTCTTGGATAAATTGTATCGCAGCCTGTGTGTATGTATCAATCGTTTGATCTGCCTTTTCTTTTAATTTAGGCGGTTCTCCATACATCTATTTTCCTAGTTTTTTTTGTATATTTTTAACTAATAAATACTTAACTAGAACTTTCAACCTAAAAATGATGAAAATAACCTCCAACTATTTTTCACTTATTTGTTATATTCTCATTTTTGGTAAAACATTTCTGAAAATTTAATAAAAAAAATGCCCTCACTCGACATATAGTCAAATGAGAACATGTTGTTTTTTAGTTTATTTTCGATTATTTTTATTTGCTTGTTCTATTTCTGTTGTCCAAACCTCTTTTACTTCCCCGCTGTCTAACTCATTAATAAGAAATGATCCGTTTGAATACTTGTCATTATAACGAAGCTCAGATACATGTATCCTTTCAATTACACCTTTTTCAGTGGAGATAAAAACGATCTCATTATTTTTTGATAGGACAACTCCGACGATCCGATGAGGATTTGATTTCAACTCACGCAGCATCATCGCTCCCCTTTTTGCTCGAGAAGTAAGCTCAATTTCAGTGAGCTTCATTTTTTTAATGGCACCGCGTTGGGTTACAATGACAATCGCTGCCTCGTCGTGGTGATCAATCACCTGTCCAGCAGTTACAAAATCATTTGTCTTTAAGTTCATTCCTTTTACCCCAGCTGCCCGGAGTCCGACAAGGTTCACTTCCTTTTCATGAAAACAAAGACCGTAGCTTAAAAAACTAGAGAGAAAAATATATTTTTTCCCGTCAGTAAGATGAACATCAATGACTTCATCGCCGTCTTTTAAGTTTAACGCCACAAGTGGCTTAGAATATCGTTGTGCTTTATATTGTCGTAATTCCGTTTTCTTTAACATTCCTTTTTTAGTTATAAACAATACATAGCTGCTATTGTTGAAATCCAGACAAGGCATGGCTTTTATAATTAGCTCATCACGATCGATCGGTATCATATTGGCAATATGCTGCCCGATATCCTTCCATCTTTTATCAGGGAGCTCATGAACTGGACAATATAAATAATTTCCTTTATTCGTAAAAAGAAGGAGCACGTCAGTCGTATTCATTTCTAGTTTGTCGAGTAATCTGTCAGATTCTTTCATTCCGAAGTCTTGTCCATTTGAAGCAGCATAAGAGCGCAAACTTGTCCGTTTTACATAGCCTTCTTTTGTTACGGTTACAATCACATCTTCGTTTGGTATCATCACTTCTAGATTAATTTTAATTTCTTCAATCTCTGCTTCAACTTTTGTTCGGCGTTCATCAGCAAATTGTTTTTTTACATTCTTCAATTCTTTTTTGATAACGTTCGTTAGCTTCCGTTCGCTTTCTAAAATAGCTGTTAATTCTTTGATTTTTTTTGCTAACTGTTCCGCTTCTTTTTCTAGGGCTGTAATGTCAGTGTTCGTTAATCTGTACAGTTGCAATGAAACTATTGCCTCTGCTTGCACCTCTGTAAACTGAAACTGAGCCATTAAATTATTTTTTGCATCACGTTTATCTTTTGAAGCACGTATTGTTTTAATCACTTCATCAAGAATAGATAAAGCTTTCATTAATCCTTCGACAATGTGCTCACGTTCTTTTGCCTTAGATAGTTCAAATTGGGATCGTCTTGTAACAACCTCTTTTTGGTGTGCGATATAGGCATCAAGAAGTTCACATAATCCCATTAATTTCGGGCGCTTATTATGAATGGCAACCATATTAAAATGATAAGCTATTTGCAAGTCACTGTTTTTATATAAATAATTTAATACACCATTGGCATCCGTATCTTTTTTCAATTCTATGACGATGCGTAAACCAGTTCTATCTGATTCGTCACGAACTTCTGAAATCCCTTCAAGCTTACGATCTAGACGAAATTCGTCGATTTTTTTTACGAGAGTTGCTTTGTTCACATCATACGGAATTTCAGTAATAACAATTTGCTGTTTCCCGCCTCGAACTGATTCAATATCCGCTTTTCCCCGAATAATCATTTTTCCTTTTCCAGTTTCATAAGCCTTTTTAATCCCGTCTATTCCTTGGATAATTCCCCCTGTTGGAAAATCAGGTCCTTTGATTACTTTTAATAAATCATCGACAGTTGCATTTGGGTTATCCATTTTGATCATTACCGCATCGATTACCTCACCAAGATGATGCGGAGGAATCTCAGTAGCATACCCTGCAGAAATTCCTGTTGAACCATTGACAAGTAAATTCGGAAACATTGCTGGTAAAACGGTTGGTTCTTCTGATGTATCATCAAAATTAGGAATAAAATCAACTGTCTTTTTTTCAATATCACGAAGCATTTCTGAAGCAATGGCTGATAATCTTGTCTCAGTATAACGCATAGCTGCAGGTGGATCGCCATCAATGCTCCCATTATTACCGTGCATTTGAATGAGCAAGTATCTCAGCTTCCATTCCTGACTCATTCGAACCATTGCCTCGTAGACAGATACGTCTCCATGAGGATGATAATTACCGATGACATTACCGACAGTCTTAGCCGCTTTACGAAAACCTTTATCTGCCGTATTGCCTTCAACATGCATTGAATATAAGATTCTCCGTTGCACAGGCTTTAATCCATCACGGGCATCAGGTAAAGCACGCTCTTGGATAATATATTTACTATATCGTCCAAACCGGTCACCAATGACATCCTCAAGAGGTAAATCTCGAAATTTTTCTACTGTAGACATTATTTAACCCCCTCTTGGACCGAAATATTTTCGTTGTCAAGAATATTGCTATCTTCATTTAGGCCAAAGGCAACATTCGCTTCAATCCATTTTCGACGCGGCTCTACTTTGTCACCCATTAACGTCGTGACTCGTCGTTCTGCTCTTGCACCATCATCGATTTGAACCCTGATTAATGTTCTCGTTTCAGGATTCATCGTCGTTTCCCACAGCTGCTCAGCATTCATTTCACCTAAACCTTTGTAACGTTGAAAGTTATATCCTTTGCCGACTTTTTTAAGCACTGTTTGCAATTCGTCGTCATTCCATGCATATTCAATTATTTCCTTCTTTCCACTGCCTTTACTAACTTTATATAACGGAGGCAAAGCAATAAATACCTTTCCTGCTTCTACTAACGGCTTCATATAACGATAAAAAAACGTTAGTAGGAGCACTTGAATATGAGCTCCATCCGTATCTGCGTCTGTCATAATGATGATTTTATCATAGTTAATATCTTCTAAATTAAAATCGGCTCCGACGCCTGCTCCGATCGCATGGATGATCGTATTAATTTCTTCATTTTTAAAAATATCTTGAAGCTTCGCCTTTTCAGTATTAATAACCTTTCCTCGTAATGGCAAAACAGCTTGAAACCGGCGGTCACGCCCTTGCTTTGCGGATCCGCCCGCAGAGTCACCCTCAACGAGATACAATTCATTTTTTTTTGGGTTTCGCGATTGGGCTGGAGTTAGTTTGCCTGACAGCAACGCATCTGAACGCTTTCGTTTTTTTCCGCTTCTTGCTTCTTCTCGCGCTTTTCTCGCCGCTTCCCTTGCTTGGAACGCTTTAATTGTTTTTTTTATGAGCAACGAGCTAATATCAGGATTCTCTTCTAAAAAGTATGAAAGATGCTCAGAGACGACTGCATCAACAACTGAACGGGCCTCACTTGTTCCTAATTTTCCTTTTGTTTGACCTTCAAATTGTAAAAGATTTTCTGGAATGCGAACAGAAACGATCGCAGATAACCCTTCCCGAATATCAGCACCATCCAAATTCTTATCCTTTTCTTTTAAAAGCCCCACTTTACGAGCATATTCATTAAATGTTCGTGTCATTGCTGTTTTAAAACCAGCTTCATGAGTCCCTCCGTCCTTTGTCCGTACATTGTTGACAAATGAAAGGACATTTTCTGAATATCCGTCATTAAATTGAAATGCAAAATCAACTTCAATTCCAGTTTGCTCCCCAGAAAAACTGACAACTGGATGAAGCACATCTTTTTCTTCATTTAAATAGGTAACAAATGCTTCGATTCCAGTTTCATAGTGGAACAATTGGTGCAAGTCATTCCGCTCATCGTAAAGGTCAATCTTTAAGTCTTTTAGCAAAAATGCCGACTCTCGTAAACGTTCCGCTAATGTTTCATAGTTAAATGAAGTAGTCGAAAAAATATCCCGGTCCGGCTTAAATCGAATCGATGTTCCGGTTTGATTCGTCTTTCCGATTTTTTCTAAAGTCGTTACAGGTGTTCCGCCATTTTCAAAACGTTGTTCATATACGAAGCCGTCACGCTTAATATTGACAACGAGCCACTCTGAAAGAGCATTCACAACTGAAGCTCCAACCCCGTGTAATCCACCGCTCGTTTTATATCCTCCCTGTCCAAATTTACCTCCAGCATGAAGAACAGTGAAAATCACTTCTGGAGTTGGCTTGCCAAGCTTATGCATACCAGTTGGCATTCCGCGTCCTTTATCTTGAACACTAATTGAGTTATCTTTATGTATTTTTACAATGACATGATCACCAAAGCCCCCAAGCGCTTCGTCAACTGCGTTATCTACAATCTCATAAACGAGATGATGTAGCCCGCGTACATCAGTACTTCCTATGTACATAGCTGGACGCTTTCTTACAGCATCAAGACCTTCAAGGACTTGTATGGCATCGTCATCATATTTAAATGGTAATTCTTTGTTCGCCACGAACATTCCCCTTTCGTACATCAGAAAACGATTCGGTTCCATTTTTTTAAAAATCATTAGAACCTCATTTTACACATTCGTTTTTTCTAGTTGATTTTCCTCCATCGGTACTTAAGAACATACATTCTTATTAAGTACTATTATTTCATAAAATTGATTTAACAGCCAGAAGAAGCTAAATCGCCTCTGCTTTATTTTACTGTTTTATTTTAATTTCGCAAATGAATGCTGATTTTTTCTAAAAAAAAAACATGCGATCTCATAAGACCCCATGTTTTTTGACTGGTGACAAACGCTCGCATTCTTCGTTACTTGCACTTCGTCGTAAGCTCATGACCGATTTGTTCTATTCGCTCCCGCCTTGTGCTGCGCACCTCGACTGACAAGCGTTTTCAATCAGTCTAAGAAGAATGGTTGGCTAATACTTAACTTTGTCTACGATAAGGATCTCATAAGACCCATGTATATGTCTGTTCAAAAAATATTTGCTCCAAGAGAATGAGAATATTTATTTCGTCATTGCATGTTCAACTTTAATACAGCGATCCATAATAACTGTATAGTTTCTTTCCTTCAAATAATGATATGCTTCCTCATTCACAACACCAAGCTGAGCCCAAAAAAAATCAGCATCAATTTCAGCAAATTCCTTAGCGATTTCAGGTAAATATTCTGAACGGCGGAAAACATTCACAATGTCGACATGATCCTTTATATCTTTCAACGAAGCAACTGCTTTTACACCTAATACTTCGTCAACTGCTGGATTTACAGGAATAATCTCATAACCTGCTTCTTGCATTGCTTTTGCAATCATATGAGATGTTCTTTCCGGATTTGCGCTTAACCCTACAACCGCAATTTTCTTTGCCTTTTTTAAAATCTTCCCTATTTCTTCTCGGCTAGGATTTTCAATTTTCATTAACATCCGCTCCTCTTTGTTCGTTACCTTTATTATTTACCATTAATGAAAATTTAGCAAACATACAGTTTTCTTATAAAGTAAAACCTATATTTATTGTGATTTTTGTGTAACAGTATTTTCATCATCTAACCGCAGTGCTGTCCACGCTCTCTCATCTGCAAAATAACGCGCCCAGCTTGCCACTCCTGCTAATTTATACTTTTTAGCTAAATCCGCCCGCTTTTTTAACGATAGTTCATCTTCAAGCCAGATTTTATATGTAGTCTTTTCATCTTCGTTATTGTATTCAACGTAATTTTGTCCGCTTTTTTCATCATCTTTCTTAGATAAATTTTTATCACTCATCCATTCTTGTATTTTTCCCATTGACATAGCTTCTGAAGAAACTTCTATCGTCCCATCTGGCTTTTCTGTCTCTTTCCAAAGGCGTGTATATAGCGGAACTCCTAAAACTAACCGTTCATGTGGAACAACTTCCAATAACGTCTGTAAATTTTTCTCTACCCACGGTAAGCTTGCTACACTGCCAGCAACAGGAGATGAACCCCAATGCTCATCATAAGCCATCACTGCCAAATAGTCAGCAATATCAGCGAGCTTATCTCGTTCATAAAAAGCAGACCAATTTCCCCCTGCAATAAACGTAATATCCATAGACACGATCAGACCAGCCTCATGAAAATATGGGGTTGCTTCTCTCATAAACTGTGTTACAAGCGGACCGTCTTCTTCATTCACATTTTCAATATCAATATTAATTCCATCCAGTTCATACATTTGACTATAATGGAGAAGCTGGCGAATAATGGTCTGTCTCGTCTCAAAGTCTTTCAACGCTTCATGAGTAAGTTGTGGATCAAATCCATTGGAGAAAAGAGCCCAGATGTGATAGCCCCGCTCCTTTGCCCATTTTACATATTCGTTTGATCCTAAATTTTTAACAGTGCCATCGCTAGAAGTAAGCTCAAACCATGTAGGAGAAACGACATTTACACCCGGCATTTCCGGCATTGTTAACAAATCAGGATTTTTAGAGTAGACGGCCTCCCAAGTTAAATTGATGGGACCCTCAATCTTAGGCAACTGCGGTTGTTTATTTTCTCTTGAAACGATTACTTTTTGGGATGGCCCCTCCATAACAACCTCTTTTTTAAGATAACCTCCCACTCCATTTTGTTTTCTAACAAAATAATAACCTTCAAATTCTTTTTCAATAAACACTGCCTCCTTGCCAACCGTTTCTTCTGTATAAGGTGATTTTAAACTTGGTTTAATCCTCATTCTTAATTCCTTTTTCGTACGATCCTTTTCTGTAATATGCCCTAATTTCCGTTCTTCACCATCTTTTTGGACCCAGATCGCACCCGTTTCTTGTAATCTCACAAATTGGATTGGGTAATAATCAAGAACTGAGTTTAACGCTAAATATAATTTTCCGTCCCTCGTTTTTAATGGCGGTAAATGAAGCTCCACCGGCTTTTCATTTACATAGTAAGTTAATGATTCTGTCGGCATTTGAACAACTTTATCTTTAGTTGTAATAATAATTGAGTTTGACTTTTTATCAAACGTCATTGTCTCATCAAAATTTTCTTCCATAAAAGAAAGCGGAACATACACTGTATCCCCTTCAATAAGTGCATTCCCTTTCTGCTTACCATTATAAAGAATCGGATTTTCACCAGTAAAATAAGGTTCCTTTACGTTCGAATGAAACGGGTATAAAAGCAATATTAAACTGGTCATAGTCAGTACAAATGCGAAACTAAGTCCGCCAATAATAAATCTAATTGATTTTCTTCTTTTGCGATAATATTGTAAACGCCCCACTACAAGTTCTCCTCCTTAAAAACTATCGTACTGAAAGATTGGCAAAATTGAAAGAATTTTCATCATTTCACATTAAAAAATATCTGCACAGCAGCTTGTAAACAAACTCATACTGAAGCATATTCCGAAAGTTTAGTTAAAAAACTTGTTAGCCGAGACGGAGAGCGCTAGGCAAAAACAAAAATAAAACTTTGGAGAACGAAGAATGTAGCGTTTGTCAATCGTTTTAAAATGCATAAAAAATGCACAATTAGGTGCTAATATCATGTTTACGAACTAGTCTCCATCCTAGATCGTGAAGAAATTTGTTGCTAAAATCTTAAACTTTAATTAAAATAAATTACTAACATATTTAAGGTGATAATATGAAAAAAATAATGCTATTTGCCGGATTAACTTTTCCCCTTATTTTAGCTGGCTGTTCGGCCGATCATGAAAATAATGCATCCAACACTTCACAACAGCCGCCAGTTTTAGAATATAAACTAGGAAGCAACGACTGGGATGTCATCACTTCCCATACGGATAACAAAAAAATTTTAGAAGCCTATCAAATTGCTGTAGAACATCCTGAAATTTTAGATTATATGCCGTGCTATTGTGGTTGCTATGAAGAAGATGGTCATGAAAATAATACCGACTGCTTCGTAGATGAAATTCAAAATGATGTTGCCAAACTAGATACGATGGGCTTTGGCTGAGGTGTTTGCGTCGATATTGCCCGGGAGGCAAAATCACAATATGATCAAGGTATTCCACTAAAAGAGATTCGAGAAAATATTGATAAAAAATACGAAAATACTGGAGTTCCATCAACTCCAACACCAAAACCAGAATAAAAGTGAAATATTCTGTCCATTACTCTTTTCGTATGTATGTTATATTACAAACAGAAAACTTCGTCTATAATGGATAGACGAAGTTTTCTGTTTTAAAGACAATGGAGCGGTTTCGTTAGTCAATAATTTTTGCTAGAGAATAAAAAACCGATAGGTCTTGTCGAATACTTATAATTTCGTTATGATCAAAATAACAGAAAATTAGATTAATAAATATAACATCATCATAAAAAATAAAAGAAGCAAGCCTATTATTTTTCTAAAAAAAAATGGTAAAATATAATGAAAACTTTAGTCATTTCACTTTGCGCAAATGGTAAATTGAACTTAGCAGTCGGCATACGAGCAGATAGCTCCCTGCCGTTCTCTAATAATCCTTTTGTCTCTTTTGAGGCGGGATTAGGATAAGAATGTATAGTTAAAGTATGAAGGAGACATGCGAATGGCAATATACGGACTCATTATTTTATTAGCTTATTTGATAGGTTCCATTCCATCAGGATTAATTGTCGGAAAACTTTTTTACGGAATTGATATCCGAGAACATGGGAGCGGAAATTTAGGCGGAACGAACACATTTAGAACTCTAGGAATAAAAGCAGGTCTAACCGTTACGATTGCTGATATATTAAAAGGAACACTTGCAGCCTCACTCCCGATTTTATTTCAATCGAACTTTAATGTTTTAGCTGCCGGAGTTTTTGCTGCTATCGGACATATATATCCAATATTCGCTCGTTTTAAAGGTGGAAAAGCGGTGGCGACATCTGCTGGTGTATTACTTTTTTATGCGCCTGTCATGTTTATCGTGATGATCATCTGCTTCTTTATCAGCCTTTACTTGACAAAATATGTTTCACTTTCTTCAATTGTAGGCGCAGTTACTGCCTTCATTTATTCGATCGTAAGTCAGGACCCTGCACTGATTATCGTTGTCTCGATCCTTTCAATATTTGTCATTTTCCGTCACCGAACAAATATAAAACGGATTAAGAATAAAACAGAGCCGAAAATTACCTGGCTGTAATCACATATCTTACTAGTGTTTTACTATGTATGGGAATGAAGTTTGAAAGAGCTGTACTAAAGTAGCAGACAATTACTTTAGTCAGCTCTTTTTATTTATATATTGGTATGATAAGAGAGTTTCAATCATACACTTTAAGAAAATATGTAAAATAATCAGTCATGATCTCGAAACGACTCATACTAGCCCTGTTCGACTGTAATAAAGAAGGATGGTAACATGCAATTAAATCAAAATGATTTGCAATCTCTTCCGTTTCCTTACTTTTATGTAGATCAACATCAACAAATTATCGCAAGATCTAACATTACAAAGCATTTATTCCCATATAAAACGAATTTTCTAAGTTTAATTGCTACAGACTTCCACATAAAAGTAAAGGGCTTTTTAGCTGATGTACAAAGCAAGTCAGCAGTAAGTATTCCGTTCTTTCATTTACACGAGAAACAAGCTTTTTATTACGTTTATAAGCTTTACGATGAACAAAAAAACGTTCATCTATTTTGCTTTTATCCGGAAAAAGAAATGAAAGAATTTACTGCAAGCGCGACGCACTTAGCATCCGTTGGGAAACTAGCTGCTGGAATAGCACATGAAATTCGCAACCCACTCACGACGATGAAAGGCTTTATTCAGCTGCTAAAGCCACATTTGCAGGAAATTGGGAAAGAATACTACGCTCATATCGTACTTGAAGAAATAAACCGAGCAAACGATATGATTGATGAATTTTTAAATACGGCTAAACCGCAAACGAATAAAAGACAACAAGTTAATTTAGCAACATTATTGAAAGACATCTATATTTTACATGAAAGTGAAGCGATTTTAAAAAATATTCACTTCACATTAAGTAGCCTCAATGATGACATTATCATTGAGGCAAATGTCAAGCAAATGAAGCAAGTTTTTATGAATATTATAAAAAATGCAATGGAAGCGATGGTAGAAAATAAGCTTACAGTAACCACAAGAAGGATTAATATTGTCGCTCAGCAAAGGAATAGCCAAGCAATCATCTCAATTATAGATAATGGCGGCGGTATGAATAACGAAACGATGGCAAATCTTTTCCTTCCTTTCTTTACGACAAAAGAAAAGGGAACTGGACTTGGACTGTCTATATGCAAAAAAATTATTGAAGACCATCACGGCACAATTGAAATAGACAGTGTACTTGGAAAGGGAACGACTTTTACAATTTCATTTCCGATATATCGTCACGAATGTTAACCAATTTCTAACAAAGTCGTCGAATTTTCGTCAAATATATAAGTCTTTTTCGTTTAGATGTACGGTAAAATAAAAGAAAAGCAAATCAGTTCAAAAGGAAGGGGAATTATATGAACAAGCCTCGTGCTAAAATGGGACAATATGTATATCGTACAACGACTGATGATCATTCAAATTGTGAATTCTTTCTTGAACTGTATGATTACTCGCCAGATCTTGCGTGTAACAATGAACCAATCAAAGTGATTACAAATTTTGACGAATTACTGACGTTTATAACTGATGATTACGATGAAAATTTCTCCAATTAATGAGCTGCTGCATTCATGAAATAAGGCCCATTCCATTTTAATATAAGGATCGGGCCTTTTTCATGAAGGAACTTACAGATTTATTATTTTAAAACGGCCGATGCCGAATAAATCATTTACATAATCAAGCTTTGTGTTGTCAAAATAATATTGATCTTGATTGTGGATCAGGATGTTCACATCATCTTCAAAATTGTATACTTTGTCTGCTTCTAAAGGCTGCTCTTCCAGAGACAGCTGGAGTTGAGGACCACCTCAGCCAATCCCCATTGACAATCGAATATAGAGCGTTTCATTCTCTTCTCTTCGTTCACTTTCAATCGCTTCTAGCAATTTTTTTCGTGCGTTCTCAGTTAGTTTAAACATTTTTTTACCCCGTTATTTTATTACTATTGGTTTTCCCAATTAAAGATGTAACGATCATTAAAAAGATTGCTAATTTATGTTACATTTTTTAAATGAGAAGAAGCTTTTTTGGCATAAATATATTATAGTATTAATACAATATTTTTTAAAATATACTGCTCACGGTATTTTTCAAGGAGAAAAGTATGAATAAAAAACGAATATTTATTAGTTCAATTGTTAGTATAGTCATTATTTCCTTTGCCTATTTACTCATTAACGTGGATCCAAAAAATAAACATCCGTCTTCAAAAAACACCACGATGCAAATACGAAAGCCAATCCATATTAATGAAAAAAAATGGTCAACTACAGTTACGCTTAGTGCAATTGGAGATATTCTAATTCACGATCGGGTATATGAAGATGCTCGTATAGAAAATGGCTATGATTTTAAACCGATGCTTCAAGGGGTAAAAGAATATTTACAAAAACCCCATTTATTATTAGCCAATCAGGAGACTATTTTAGGGGGGATTGAAATTGGCTTATCAAGTTATCCATCATTTAATAGTCCGCATGAAGTTGGAGATGCTTTAATTGATTCTGGAGTCGATATTGTCTCAACAGCGAATAACCATACCCTTGATCGCGGAGAAAAAGCGATTATCAATGCGATCAATTATTATGAAAGCACAGGATTACCGTATGTAGGCCATTTTAAAGATGACAAAGACCGGCAAACGTTACGGATATTAACGACTAACGGTATAAAAGTTGCCTATCTTTCCTATACATACGGGACAAATGGCATTCCAGTGCCTGAAGGAAAAGAACACCTTGTTAACTTAATTGATAAAGAGAAAATGAAGGATGAAATCCATCGTGCGAAAGAACAGGCAGATATTGTCGTAATGAGCCTTCATTGGGGGAATGAATACCAGCGTCTTCCGACTGAAGAACAAAAAGAACTCGCACAATTTTTAGCCGACGAAGGAATTGATATTTTATTCGGTCACCACCCACATGTTCTTCAGCCAATGGAATTTTTAAAAGCGAAGGACGATAGAAATGTATTCGTTGTTTATTCATTAGGAAACTTCTTATCAGGACAAATGTGGGATTATAAAGATATCGGTGGGATCGCTTCAATTGAAGTGACAAAAAAGGTTCATCAAGATAAGACTAATATAAGCTTAGCCAACCCGCAATTTTTTCCCACATACGTATCTAGTTCTAACTTACAAAACTATCGCATAGTTCCTCTTGAAAATGCTGATAAAGCCGGGTTAACAAATGCGAAAGAAAAATATAATGAGATCATGAACCATATGTTTCAATGGCTCAACTAAGACGGCTGATTAACAGCTCATGAATGAGGAGTTCTATTCATCTTTCCGGGTTTCTTGCAAATATTGACTTTGTCTATACACTAAAATGGCTCAACTATTTATGATGAGCCATTTTTCAATGAAACGAATACTTTAGTAAATTAATGAATGATCATAAAATCTCAACATTTGAATGGTAAAATAGACTTACGCCATTGACAAGGATCAGGGAAAAAGGAGAAACATAAATGAAAGGAACTCAATATCCTATAACAGTCTCATCAATTTTACTGAGTGCCGTTTTTTTATTGATGTATTTATTTTTTCAATTACAACTTTATAATGGAACTTTTTTAATCATGTTCGTTCTTCTTTTATCAATCGTGTTTTTAAAAGAAAAAAACCGTGTGTTTGCTTGGACAATCATCGCTTTTTTTCTTGGAGAAATGTTATTGCTGTACGGAAATCAACTAATAGATCAGCTACCGATTTCACATAGCTGGTCAGAAGTTGTAAAGAGCTTACTTATTCTATTTCCCCTGCTGTTTATCTTTTACATATCTAAAAAGTTTAAAGTAAAATTTAATATTTACAATCGTCGTCCGAAATGGGAAAAAGCATTTTCACTTCGTTTCTCAGAGAATCGAAGTCATGTTATTCGTGTCAAACAGCTTTTTATTGCCCTATGGATTATTTTTTTAATTGTCTTCTTTTTACTGATCATGAGAGGAAATGTCGAACTATTAAATAAAGAAATCCTGTTCGGAATGATTGTCTTTTCAATTGTAAACGGAATATTAGAAGAAATCTTGTGGCGTGGGGTTTTATTAACGAAGTTTGTTTCCATTGTCGGTGAACATCTCGGTCTTCTTTTTATAAGTATCGCCTTTGGATTTTCCGTCCTTTCAGTTGAACACGCACTTGCTTTTGTCCCCGTCTTTTTTATCATCGGGTTATTGTTCGGTAAATTAACTGTAAGTGCCAAGAGCATCATAGTAGCGATTAATTTACATATTGTTTTTAACCTTTTAATGTTTCTAACACATTGACTTGCCTTAACCTTAATGTGGCTGCAATGAATGCCACATTAAGGCGTCTAACTATAAAAACAGCAGACATGACCATTATCTAAGCATGCTTTTTCGCTTTTTCATATGCTAAATGCCATTCAGGATAAGACCTTTTAATTGAAATCGGTTTAAACGTGGCTTTTTTCACACAGACGTGCTTTGAAAAACCCATAACCGCTAACTCTCCCGTTTCAGTAAAAATTTCATAACCATATGTCACTTTAAAACCGTTGTATTCTTCAATCCATGTTTTTATTTTAGCAGTTTCTCCGTAGCGAAGTGGCTTTTTATACGAGGCTTCAATATCAATAACTGGAGAAATAATGCCATCCTCTTCCATTTTAGCATAATTAAAACCTAGATCTTTTACTAGCTTTGTTCGTCCGAGTTCCATCCAAACTAAATAATTTGCGTGATAAACAACTCCCATTTGGTCTGTTTCTGCATAGCGGACTTCGACTTCTTTTGTTGATACTAACATTGTTTTTTCCCCTTTTCAGTACAAATATAAATTTTTAATTTCCAATTCTATACTAGCACAAATTTTCTGTACATGAAGGAAAAAGAAAAAACCTATCCAAAAACGGATAGGTCAAAATTCTTCATTTTGATCTTGCTGTGCATGTGCCTCGTCTTTTATTTCTTGACGCATTGCCTCAATACTTTCTCGTCTCCGTTCATTTTTTTCAGCAATTTCTGCTCGATTCTCACCATTTGATAACTGCATTGTCTCTTCTGCCAGCTCTATATTTTCAATCGTATTTTGAACCATTTCTTGAAGCTTTTCAACATTGTCACTGCGATCATCTGGTTTTGATTTATTATTTGACACGTCATTTCCTCCTTTTTTTTAGATCTACACTGTTAGTTTGTGAAGGAAAAAAAATATTATAACAGCTGATTTTAAGTTTTATTCGTAATCAAACATTAAATTTAATCGAGTAGAGAGGAAAGTTATTTAACTTCCCATCCCTCTCACACCATCGTACGTACGGTTCCGTATACGGCGGTTCAACTTATATTGCAGTATGAACTTCTAAGTAATAATCTAAGGCAAAGGGGATTCCTCTTTGCTTTAGACGTTTATTTGATAATGCTGTTTGAACAACTTTCGATAGCCCTATGTACCGATATCCTTTTCGGCAATAGGTCAGTCCTTTGGCTTCTTCTTCAGGTACACCCAATTGAATAAGTGATTGGATTCGCTTCTTATTACTTTTCCATTGTTTCCAAATGATGACTCGTAACCTAGAGCGCAATTTCGCATCAGTAGTTGTGAGTATCTTTTTCAACTTCGCGATTTTAAAGTAGTTCACCCATCCGTAAATAACTTGTCTTAATTTCATTATCCTATTATTTAGGGAGACTCCTTGGTTGCGTTTCGTTAGCTGTTTTAGCTTTCTTTGGAATTTCCGTACCGAATCTTGATGCGCTCGTGGTTGATATTTTTTCGTATGCGTATCATAATAGAATCCAAATCCTAGAAATTTCGTATTTCCTGGTCTTGATATTCTACTTTTCTCTGCGTTTACGATTAACCCAAGTTTCTTTTCGATAAAATTTGTGATAGATTTCATGACACGATTGGCTGCTTTTTCACTTTTGACGAAGATGATGCTATCATCCGCATCTCTGACGAAATTTAGATTTCTTGCTTCTAATTCCTTATCTAATTCATTAAGCATGATGTTGCTTAATAGCGGACTCAGGTTACCACCTTGCGGTGTTCCAATGGGAGTGTTTTCACGTTTCCCATTCACCATTACTCCACTTGTTAGATATTTTCGTATGTGATATGACATCGCCATCCTTGATTGTATAAGAAATTATTCTCATTAACTTATCATGATGGACAGTATCAAAGAAGCGTTCTAGGTCAATATCAATTAACCACGTGTTGGTTTCTGCTGACTTCTCACGATAAACCTTATTCGACCAGTTTTCTTTATAGGGGACTCCTCAACTGTTCGTGAGACCTCCCAAGGTAAGACATTTATCTTTCCTCTTTTTATCTGCCTGATTTACTTCACAGAGTTACGCACATCTTTTGGACTTTGACTTGTTTAGTAGTCTTATCCTTCTGTAAAGCCTTGGTATCAGATTTCTGTTCGTCAGACCAAGATTTTGGTACACGCTTCCTTCAGCTCTTGCCTCACGACAAGCACCTTGCGCTTCCCTAGTGGTTGGATGATGTGTTCCCCCACAGTGGACTTGCACCACCTAGATAAATGCCATGCCTGGCACACTAATAAAAAGCACTCGAACGACGTCAAGTGCTATCATGATATAAAAATCTATTTCATTTATTCACCTTTAGTTTGAATGACTTGTGCATGCTGACCTGATTGGTCCTGCATCTTTTTTCCTTTATTTCCTCCAAAACCGCGCGGCTGTGTCCCAATATGGTTTGGAACGAAATGCTTTCTGCTTCCTTTCGGATTACCCATTATGATCCCCTCCATATTTTAAGGGTTCCCCTTACAACTTAGAATCATAATTGGTAAATCTATGCTTTAAGTCGTTTTTCTTCAATTCGTTCTTCAATTTTTTCTAACGCTTCGCGGTCTTTTAACAGCTGACGCTTATTTTCTAGTACAAGTTCAGCAAAGGAACGTTTCCGTGGCTTTCTCATTGTTTTCACCTTCCTTTAAAACCATTGTAACAGCTATTCTCCCCAAATTTCGTTAGAATTATTACAACTTTTCGAAAATTTAATTTAAGTTATTTATTTCAAATCATTCATACTCTTTTTCATCATTTGTAACGACATAGCACCTGTATATTTTTGACGAATCACACCTTCTGAATCGATAAAAAATGTTGTAGGGATAGATAAAATTTTATAAGTTTTCATCACGCTTTCTTCTTCATCTAATAAAACTGGAAAAGTAGCGCCCATTTCAGTCATAAACCCTTGAACATCTGCACCCGGATCAAGATTTACAGCTAAAATAACTTCATCTGTCCCCATTTTTTCATAAAATTTCTGCATATCAGGCATCTCAGCACGACAAGGAGGACACCAAGTTGCCCAAAAATTTAATATCACTTTTTTTCCTTTGTAATCAGAAAGCTTTACTGTCTCCCCTGTCAATGTTTTTAATTCAAAATCAGGTGCTTTATCTCCAATTTGTATTCCTGTCTTCGGTTCCCTTTCCATTGCCTGTACAATTACTGTTGTTAGCAGCCCGAATAAAATGATAGCAGCAATCACTTTTTTAATCATATAATCCTCCTTATGTATTCTTTTCCATTTAATATTGTACCCTAAAAAAATAGGAAAAATAAGGTTCTGAAAACCCAAAAAGAAAGAAAAAACGTAGCAATTATGTAAATTAACCCTTTAAAAACAATAACAGGCAGCCATTTTTCCTTCTTCATTTTCCATACTACATAAAAAAAAGCTGCGGAAACTCCTAAAAAAGCTCCTTTTATCCCACCAGTGAAATAAAGTAATCCAAGTGGATTATCAAAAATAAGTGCAGGTTTAAATAGAGCAAGGCTAAATTTATATATCAAAAAGCCAATTATTAGTGCATTAAAAATAGTATCGAGGAAACTCGTTTGAAATTTCCTATCTTCTTTTGTCCAATTTTTAATCACGATATATGTAATCATTCCTGAAAAAAGTATCATGATCCATTCATATTTTATTGTAAAAGCTCCTAGTTGAAACGCTCCCATATCGATCTCCTCACTCACTTATTTAGTTATGATTAACATATCGAAATTGAAGTGAGAACGCAAAGGAAATACACCGTATCTATATATCGTGTCAGACCGTTACCGTTAACAATGCTCGTATTCTTCGTTGTAACTCTGTACTTCCAATTTTCCGTCTCGTACTGCACGCCTAGACCGACAAAGTGCTTTCAATAGTCAGAGAGCATTTGCTTCAAATAATGACTTGTCTACAAGCTTAAGCACTCTATTTACATATAGTGCACACTCACTTTTTTATACGGACTTATAAACTATACGCCTCCTGTTACGTGCCTTGACTGCCAAACATGCAAGTCAAAAGGAAGCGATTTAAATTTAAATTTTTGTCTATAACATCAGAAAAACACCATATACTGTGATATGGTGTTTTTCTTTCATTTATGTTTATATTAAGCTTTAAGCTTATCGCGAAGTACCATTTGTAAAATACCACCGTGGCGGTAATAATCAATTTCAACTTCAGAATCAAAGCGTACAAGTACTTCAAATTCTTTTTTGTTGCCTTGTTCATCAGTAGCAGTCACTTTCACGATATCACGAGGTTTTACATTTTCATCGATTTGGACATCAATTACTTCTTTACCTGTAAGTCCAAGAACATCTGCGTTTTCTCCGTCCTTAAATTGAAGCGGAAGAACACCCATTAATACAAGGTTTGAACGGTGAATACGCTCAAAGCTTTCCGCAATTACTGTTTTAATACCTAGTAAATTTGTACCTTTTGCAGCCCAGTCACGAGAAGATCCCATACCGTAATCTTTTCCTGCAAGGACAGTTAAACCTGTTCCATCTTCTTTGTATTTCATGCATGCATCATAAATAGCCATTACTTCACCAGTTGGCCAGTAAGTAGTGAAGCCGCCTTCAGTGCCAGGAGCAATTTGGTTACGAATACGAATGTTTGCGAACGTACCGCGCATCATCACCTCATGGTTACCGCGACGTGATCCATAAGAGTTAAAGTCACGAACTTCAACGCCATTTTCACGCAAATATTTTCCTGCAGGAGTATCCTTGCCGATTGCACCAGCAGGTGAAATATGGTCAGTTGTGACAGAGTCACCGAATTTACCAACTACACGTAATCCAGATAATGGTTTTACTTCGTCTGGATTAGGTTTTAAACCTTCAAAGAAAGGCGGGTTTTGAATATAAGTTGAGTTTTCATCAAACGTGTAAAGCGGCTCATTGCTTGTTTTAATTTCATTCCAACGAGCATTATCATCGAATACACGTTCGTATTCTTTACGGAATAACTCAGGGGTCACAGTACGTTTGACAACATCGTTAACTTCTTCTGTAGTCGGCCAAATATCATTAAAGAAGACGTCATTTCCATCTTTATCTTTTCCAATTGGATCATTTTGCAGATCAACATCAACTGTACCAGCTAATGCATACGCAACTACAAGCGGTGGTGAAGCTAAGTAGTTTCCTTTAATTAACGGATGGATACGTCCTTCAAAGTTACGGTTCCCTGAAAGAACTGATGTAGCTAGCAAATCATTTTCAGCAATTGCTTTTTCGATTTCTTCTTTTAATGGACCAGAGTTTCCGATACATGTTGTACAACCGTATCCAACAACATTGAAACCAATTTCCTCTAAATATGGAAGCAAGCCAGAATCACGAAGATATCCAGTAACAACTTTTGAACCCGGTGCTAAAGATGTTTTAACAAATTTCGGCACTTGTAAACCTTTTTCGACAGCTTTTTTCGCTACAAGACCTGCACCTAACATGACGTAAGGATTAGATGTATTAGTACAGCTCGTAATTGCTGCGATTGCAATTGCGCCGGTTTTCATTGTAGCTTCGTCACCGTTTTCAAATTTAACGGCTACTTCTTTATTTAATTCAGCTTCCTCAAGTCCAAAACCTTGGTTACCCATTGGAGCACTTACAGCATCACGGAATGATTTTTGCATCATTGATAAAGGAATTAAATCTTGTGGACGCTTTGGACCAGAAAGATTTGCTTCAATTTCTGAAAGATCGATTTCCACTACATTTGTGTACATCGGTTCAACAGATGGATCGAAGAACAATCCGTTTTCTTGACAATATTTTTCAACAACCGCAATATGCTCGTCATCACGGCCTGTTAAGCGCATGTAATCAAGTGATTCTGCATCAACAGGGAAGAAACCGCAAGTGGCACCGTATTCAGGAGCCATGTTTGCAACTGTTGCCCGATCAGCAAGTGGAAGTGTTGATACACCAGGACCGAAAAACTCAACAAACTTGCCTACAACACCTTGTTTACGAAGAACTTGTGTTACTTTTAAAGCAAGGTCTGTAGCAGTTGCACCATTTGGAAGTGTTCCAGTTAGCTTAACTCCGACAACTTCTGGTACAGGGAAATATGAAGGCTGGCCCAGCATACCTGCTTCAGCTTCAATTCCACCTACTCCCCAACCAAGAACACCGATACCGTTAATCATTGTTGTATGAGAGTCTGTTCCTACTAAAGAATCAGGGTATGTTTCATACTCACCTGCTTCTGTTTCAACCGCATGAACAACATTTGCTAAATACTCAAGGTTCACTTGGTGAACGATTCCTGTTGCTGGTGGCACTGCCCGATAGTTATTAAATGCTTTTTGGGCCCAGCTTAAAAATTGATAACGCTCAGCGTTACGCTCAAACTCTAATTTCATATTTGCTTCAAGTGCATCTGAAGTACCGAATTTATCTACTTGAACAGAGTGGTCAATAACGAGATCAACAGGCTTTTCAGGGTTTATTTTATCAGGATCTCCACCCAGATCAGCCATGGCTTTCCGTAATGACGCAAGGTCAACAACTGCTGGAACACCTGTGAAATCTTGAAGGATAACACGTGATGGCTTAAATGGAACGTCAATTTCCTTTACTTCGTTTGTTCCCCATTTTGCTAAGTTTTCTACGTGTTCTTTTGTAATCACACGACCGTCTAATTGACGAAGAACAGATTCCAGTAATACTTTAATCGAATAAGGAAGCTTAGAAACTTTTCCAACACCTGCTTTTTCCAGGGCGTCTAAGCGATAATAATGGTAACGTTTGCCGTTTACATCAAAGGATGCACGGGAGTTAAAAACATCGTTCTTTTCCATAAGTACGATCCCCTCTTTCTTAATCTTACATAAAATAATAGAAGTTATTGAAAAGCTCGAACTTCTCCCATCTAACTTTTCACACATTATTTATCTTAATACAACCTGTTACATAAGTAAATAACAAGAAAGTTATTGTTTTTGATAAGTTTAACTTATGTGGGAGATATCATATAGCTTTATTGTAACGCATGATCTTAAAAGGTAGCTAGTAAGTTGATTTATGATCCTTTCACTTATCGCTAAAATAAGCCCAACAAAATGTGAGGGCACTGAAAAAGTCCTTAAAATTTCATAGCGAGTAGGTGAACGACTTGCGTTCATCTACTCGCCTTTTGAAACCCGTTAATTTCCGTTTCAGGCGAACGCATTCCACGGGCGGGCGAGCCTCCTCCTTCGCTTCGGGCGGGGTCTCGTCTGTCTCGCTTTCCCACAGGAGTCGCCGTCTTCCACTCCAATCAACTAGCGTGCTCTCTCCATAAATTTCAACCCAAGAAACGCTCAATTTAAGTCCCTATATGGTAATTTGTGATCTCGTCATGCCAAAAAGATAACAGGCTTCGTCAAATGAATGAACTTGGCGATTTTTCGTTTATATGAGAGGAGCTAAAAACGAAATACTGTTTGAATAATGGTCGAATTGCAATTTTTCCTATCGTATGTTTAAGGATTTATTATTAAAGGGGATTCATGATATCTCAGACGCTGATTTAGTAGAGCGTTCTAAAATATGATATGTCCTTAAATCCTTCTTAGATTTGGCACTAGAAGATGACGTAATCGATCCAAGTTCCCTGCAAAAAATACTTCTAACGAGAAAAGATGAAGTAACTTACTGTAAAAAAATAATTGAAGTGATTGAAAAAAGGAAACAAGCAGGTATGAAAGTGGATACGGTTATTGGAGATACAGCTTATTCAGAGAAAGCCAATATTGAAGCTCATGGACGAAAAGAGTAAGAAATAAGTAAAGAAAGGAGGCACTTTCTATTTAAAATAGAATAGAAAGTGCCTCCTTTTTATCTTGGAAACCGTTATGATATAAAAAAACGCAAGTTTTTCAGTGCCCTCCAAAACGTCGGGCTTTAAAATGAGCCAATTATTTCATTTTATTTACTTCATTTACTATCGCCTGAAGATCTTGTTGGAATTGCTTCAGTCGAATTCGCTGTGTTTCAGACGCTACTTCAAGAGCGTTTTCTATCTGTTCGTATGCTTCATTTACTTCATTTTTTAAATGCTTTAATTGATGGCCATATGCGGCACTATCTTTAACAATATCATGAAAGAAGCCTTTTGCTTCTTCTACTCCTTGTTGGGCAGCTTGAAAAGCTTGTTGTTTATCTTTGTAGTAAGGCATTTTAATTTCTCCTCCATTTAAAAAAGCTTACCGTTAAATTGCGCAGTTTTATTAGAAATATTCAGTAGTAAAAACAGGAGAATAAAAGCTCGTTTAAACGTAAATCCCACCAAATGTTACTGTTTGATCATATGTGGATAAAAGATGATGAAAGAATCATACTACTCCCTAGGAGGGATGATGATGAATAAAAATGATGGAAAAGATATGCGTAAAAATGCTCCAAAAGGCGAACAGTCTGGTCAACCTGAACCATTAAGCGGTTCACATAAAGTGAAAAACCGCAATCATACGAGACAAAAAAACAATGCTGGTCATGACATGTAATCATGAAAAGGGCTGATCTAACATTAGATCAGCCTCAGTTTAAATAATCAGCTTTTCAATCTCCAGCAGCGCATTCAAAATAATCCTCTCTTCTTCTTTCGTAATCGTCCGTAAATCAAATAAAATTTCTTCATTTTGGATGCGTGCAATAATGGGAGGTGAATGATTCGTTCGCAAACTGCGACCTAAATGTTCAGCTGATATTTGTTTATGCCTAATTGCAGCAAGGTAAGTCGGTAATTCAACACCCGGCATCGTTCCGCCGCCCACTTGACTGACACCCTCTTTTAAGCGAACTTTGTAATGTGTTGGCTGTTGTTGTAATGTTTCAATAAACTGAATTGTTCGCTCTTTTAATTGTTCAATCGGAATGAGCAAATCACGCAGCGTTGGAATAGTTGTTACATCCCCTTTTAAATAGTCCATTAATGTTCCTTCTAATGCTGCTAACGTCATTTTATCGACACGGACAACTCGTGCTAGTTGGTGTTTTTTTAACTGATCAATCCATTTCTTTTTTCCTGCAATAATACCTGCCTGTGGTCCCCCTAACAGTTTATCACCGCTAAAAGAAACGAGATCAACCCCCTTCTTTAGTACATCTCCGACGGCTCGTTCCTCGCCAATGCCATGCTTCTCGAAATCGTAAAGGACACCACTGCCTAAATCTTCATAAAAAATAATCCCAGCATGTTTTTTAGCTAGCGCTGCAAGCTCTTCTCGGTCGACTGACTTAGTAAAGCCAATCGTTTTAAAATTACTCGTATGTACTTTCAAAATCATCGCTGTATTTTCATTAATCGCTTGTTCATAATCATAAAGATGTGTTTTATTTGTCGTCCCGACTTCGACAAGCTGTGCACCGCTCTCTTCCATTATCGAGGAAATGCGAAAAGAACCGCCGATTTCTACAAGCTGGCCTCGAGAAACAATTACTTCTTTTTCACTGGCAAGCGCTCGCAACACTAAATAAACAGCTGCTGCATTGTTATTAACGACCATTGCACTTTCAGCGCCAGTTATTTTTGTAATTAATTGTTCAACATGACTATGTCGTGAGCCCCGTTCGCCTGCCTCTAACTCATATTCTAAATTTGAATAATGTTGGGCAGCTTCAAGAACATGTTCTGCAGCCCTGCTACTTAATCGAGCACGTCCTAGGTTTGTATGGAGGATCGTCCCTGTCCCATTTATCACCCTTTTTAATGTGTAAGAGTACTGTTTTTGCAACGTCTCACGTACAATTGAAAACAACTGTGAAATAAATTGTGCTGTTCCCGGCTTAGCACCGGACCAGCTCCCGGCAATTATTTGCTGACGCACATGATCAATTACATTCTTTACTGCTTCAGTCATAAAATTTACATCAATTTCAGCTTCTTTCATTTGCTGCTTAAATCGTTCATCCTTTTGAAGCTCATGAACGGGTGGGATATAGCGTAGAAACTGCTTCACTTTTAAAAAAATCCTCCGTCGTTATTATGGTGTCTATTATAACATCATCACAAATTGAAATGGAATGAATAGGCTAATGTAAATAAGGGGGGGATTGTGAAATGCCGAATGAAAGTAACGATCATTCACTATTACATGACTTTGAAAAATGGATGGAATGCTTTTTTCTTGATCCTCTTACCTCTCTCTTAGACCATTCAGAGTTTCGAATCGATCTTTTTGAAACAGGTGAAACGATTATTATCGAAGCATTACTGCCTCATTTCGAAAGTCATGAAATTTCAGTTCATGTAGAAAAAAATGAGCTGATCATTAAAGCCGGTTCCAATTCTAGTCCGAAGAAACGAACTGTTTCTTTCCCATTTTTACTTCAAAATAAAGAAATAACAGCAACGCTCAATAACGGCATATTAGAAGTATCAATTTCCAAACATAATGGTGGGACAGGAAAAAACCGCATTATCACAATTTCTGAAATAAATAACGACTAAATATCAATTTATATCGTTTCAACTAAATCATTTTGTTATGTTTAAACTATAGTTCAAATAGAAAGGCGGTGAACTGCTGTATATGTTGCAGCAGTAGAAACATGAAAACAATCGGCTTAATCGGCGGGATGAGTTGGGAATCGACAGGGGAATATTATCGGCTTATAAACGAGGAAGTAAAAAAACGACTCGGTGGGCTTCATTCAGCTAAATGCTTATTATATAGTGTAGATTTCGCTGAAATTGAACAATGTCAAATGAAGAATAATTGGGATAAAGCTGCAGACATCCTTGCTTCTGCTGCAAAAAAGCTTAGAAAGAGAGCAGGAGCTGATTTTCTCGTTTTATGTACGAATACGATGCATAAAGTAGCGCCAGAAATTGAAAAAGCAACAAAACTGCCACTTCTTCATATTGCAGATGCAACCGCAAAAAAAATAAAAGAACACGGTGTAAAAAAAATAGGCTTATTAGGGACATCATATACAATGGAACAAGCTTTTTATAAAGAAAGATTACTGACTAACGGAATTGATATTTTAATACCAAATAAACACGAACGTAATATAGTGAACAAAGTCATTTTTGAGGAGCTTTGTTTAGGGGATATTCGTTATCCATCTAAAGAAACGTATAAAAAAATTATCCATGACTTAATTAACGCAGGCGCTGAAGGGATCATCTTAGGCTGTACAGAAATAACATTATTAATTGATCAAGCTGATTCGAATGTACCACTATTCGATACGACTAGCATTCATGCACTTACCGCAGTTGAAAAAACGCTCCAAAATAAGTAACAAAATAAAAAGTACAAGCATACATAATGAAGCAATATGTTCGCTTGTTTTAGTAGGAAAAGCTATAATATGATATGATATTCCAGTTAAACAATTTGATGTTTCCTCAATATAAATAGGAAACATGGAGGTGAAAGAGTTGAACGAACATGAAAAAAACCGGCTGACATCGTTATCAACAAAAGCTGGCTGAGGCTGCAAAATCGGTCCTGATGACCTGGCGCAAGTGTTGCGTCTTTTACCAGAACAAGATCCTGTACCTGAATTGCTTGTCGGTCATGAAACTTCAGATGATGCTGGTGTGTATCGTTTAACTGATTCAATTGCTTTAATTCAAACGATCGATTATTTTACTCCAATTGTCGATGATCCATATATGTTTGGCCAAATTGCGGCTGCAAATGCGTTAAGTGACGTTTATGCAATGGGCGGAGAACCTAAAACCGTTCTAAATATTGTCGGATACCCTATAAAGACACTCGGAGCAGAAATGCTTGCACACATATTAAAAGGCGCCGCTGATTAAGTAAAAGAAGCGGGTGCAGTAACAGTCGGCGGGCACTCTGTAGACGATTCCGAACCGAAATTCGGTCTCTCTGTAACAGGCATTGTCCACCCCGATCACGTTTGGAAAAATGTTGGTGCAAAACAAAGCGACGTACTCGTACTAACAAAACCGATCGGTATCGGGATTATGACGACAGGAATTAAAAGAAGCGTTGTCACACCACAACAAGAAGAAAAAGTGACAAAAACGATGGCAATGTTAAATAAGGCAGCAGCACAACTGCTAAAACAATACTCCCCTCACGCCGTCACTGATGTCACAGGCTTTGGCCTCCTCGGCCACGCTAGTGAAATCGCTCGGGGAAGCAACGTCAGCTTTATCATTGATATTGAACGTGTTCCAGTTTTGGAAGGGGCCTATGAATTGGCAATAGAAAACGTCGTCCCAGGCGGATCAAAAGCAAATCATCGCTGGTTAATAGACGATGTAGAATACAAAAACATCGCTCCTCATGAACAAATTGTTCTTTGTGATGCGATCACATCAGGCGGTCTTCTCGTTTCAATGCCTGAAAATGAGGCAAAGCAATATGTTGCAGATCTTCATAAAAGCGGCTTAACAGATGCGGCAATTATTGGATCTGTAACAAAAAAAAAAGACAAATTAATCTACATAAAAAAATAAAACATAAAGCCACCTATTTTCCTAAAAATTGGTGGCTCATTATTTACCTCATGCAAAAAGAAAAATCATTACAAAAACAATGAGCGGAAAAGAAGAAATAAGTGCAATCCCCATCATCATAAATGTAGAAATATGTCTGTGAACTTCTTTTGTTATTTGCGGCTGCTGTTGCGCCTGCTTTGCAGAAATAACGACTAATAATAAACCAAACAAATATACAGCTACAGTAACAATAATATGTATGAGCATATCATCAATGGTCCCAGAAAATGTAGATAGTTTCATAATCCCAAAAATGAGAAGAATAATCGGAACAATCTCAATGACCATAATTTTAATAAAAAACTGAGTCAACGCTTTTTGAACCGTTTGTCTTTCTTTCCCTTGATCAGCAGAAACAACCTTTTCCATCAGCTGCTTAAAAACGAACGCAATTCCTAATACAGCAATTAATGATGCAAAAGTGAGCATCCATGCCGGATTTTCAAACATTTTATCCCTCTCCCCCATCAAGTATTCTTTTGTTATTTCTTATTATGAAAATAGTACCACACCTTTAAGCTTTTATTATAGCTTGTTTTTCATTAAACTGTCTAAAAACAGATAGAAGACTCATCATACTTATCTTCCTTCATTCATTTATAATATTTACTATCCATTAAAACACAGACAATGACATTGGACTATATTAATCCAGTTGAATAGCGGCTTACTGATCATCGAATGAGTTTATAATGAATATCTATTCAAGCCTACATCACCATTCTGATATCGTTTCGATCGATAGATTTCTTTTGATTTCTATCTTATCAGAATCCGTTTTATTTCTTTCAAAACAAAGTTTAACATTTCCCTCAATTTTATTTGCGATTTCTTTCAGCAAAGCTTGTGAACGCCATTAATATACTCCTTTATAACTACACCGCATAAAGTCTCCGCTTTTTTTACACTGCTCGACTCTATTTAAAATGGGGAATTACACAATCTATTTAGAAATAGATTTATTTACCAATTTTATCTTGTGTACGTAACAGTTAAAATAAAGTTTATCATGACATGTTTGAAAAACATGAATGATTGTTTCGGAATGTTACGATTTTTACATAAAGCTTAAGTCTTAAGGCTGAATTATTACAGAACATGAATATAGATGTAAATAGGATTAAAGTAATAAAATTTTCTTTTTTGGAAAATCAAAAATTTAAGAATCTTCATTCAACTACTTACCTTTTTTATTTATATACGTTAAAATTTTACAACAGGTGGAATATTTTGAGGGGTGACAATACTGGAGCAACAAATTGAAAAACAAAAAAATATGCAACAAAAAATAGTTCCTTGGATTAATTTAAACTTTCTATTTTTGTGGATCGGTTCAATCATTTCCAATTTTGGTTTACAAATGTACATGGTGACAATTCCGTTATTAATTTATCATATGTCAAAATCTCCATTAGCGATGAGCACGATGAGAGCAGTTGAGTTTTTTCCAAATATTTTGCTCGGATTAATTGCTGGTGTATTTATCGACCGTTTTTACAGAAAGAAAATAATGAGTGTAATGACATTAATCCAACTGTTTTTTGTTGGGGCGTTGTTATTACTGTTATGGATCGATCAGTTACTGATTTGGCATTTGTTTATAATCGGGTTCTTTCTTTCGGCTGCAAATTTTACGTTCATAAATACCCAGCATTCTATCGTTCCTTTAATTGTCGAAAAAAATCAATTAACAGAAGCAAATGCAAAACTCACTCTAGTATATACAGTTGTTAACTTAATTGGACCTGGAATAGCTGGGATTTTACTCGCAGTATACTCGTACAAAATTAGCTTTGCAATTTATTTCGTTTGCTTGTTTTTAATGTTTTTTACTGTCAATCTTGTTCGACTTGACAAAAACAGCGTACCAAAAAAGGAAAAGTCATCAGTCATAAAAGAAATAAAAGAAGGACTTTTCGAGCTGTTTGGAAACAAAACGTTGCTTATTCCAACGATTGTGATTTTAATTATTAACTTTTCTGCTAGTTTAATAATCGGTATAAATATTTTTTATGCTACAGAATATTTAGGGGCATCAGAAAGACAGATTGGTTATATTTTAAGCATTAGTGCAGTCGGAGGTCTGATCAGTTCACTCATTGTTCCAAAAATAACGAAAACTATAGCAAGAGGGAAAATTTTCGTCTATAGTTTATTATTTGACGCTCTCGGAGTTTTCTTTCTATTAATATCCACATCTTGGTGGGTCATGGCAATTGGATTATTTATAAGGCTGTTTGGGGTAACAACAATGTCGATTATTTACTTAACGATCCGGCAAGAACTTACTCCGAACCATTTACTAGGGAGAGTAACGAGCAGTTCTTCAATGCTCATGAGACTAGCAGCTCCATTAGGATTGTTTGTTTCGGGAATATGGGCGGAGTACTATTCTGTTAAAAATATTTATATTTTTTCAATCGCAATCGTTATTTGTTTATTTGTTATCTTAAGTACACATAAAATTAGACACTTTAAGTAGTGCAGTATGATGCTCCAACAATTATTTTAATCTCGGTTTGTCGCCAAATTTAATTTAAGTGTCCATTCTCCTAAAGACAATTTAGCGGAAGCGAATATAATTTGTATAACGAAGAATGGGAGATCATTTGTCAACAGGCCGAGATCATGTTCCAACAATTTTGTGAATTATCATCTCATGTTTATTTATGAGTAAAAAAAATATGAAAACGCTCCCATACTTCCTCTAAATTTTCTAAATGCTGTTCAATCTCGGTGCGTTTCTTTCTGCCGACAGCTGTTATTAAAGCATTAATCAAACTAAGTGGAGCTACAAAAGAATCGATGAACGAAGGCATTTCGCTAGGAGCGGTAAGGGCGACATCTGCAAATGGGATTAATGGTGAAAGTAAATGATCAGTAATCGCAATGACTTTTGTCCCACGATCCTTAGCAAATGAAACAGCTTCGATCGTATTTTGTGTATAGCGAGCAAAGCTTAAGCCTATTACAACGTCATTTTTATTTAAGCGAAAAAGCTTCTCAGAAATTCCGTGCGGATTTCGAATTAATTCTGTATTTTGAAACATTAAATCAAAATAAAATTCTAAAAATGCTCCAAGAGAAACAGCGCTTCGATTTGCAATGATAAATATTCGCTCCGCTTTTATAATACTTTGGACCGCTTCATCGAAAGCGGCGGCATTAAATTGATCTGCCATCGTTTGAATTCGTTCAATTTCTTCATGAAACATTTCATATATTGCTTTATCTTCCTTCTCATAAACATCGTCTGACAGTTGCAACCGTTCAACTGTTGTAAGTTGTCGTTTTACAGATTCCTGCATCGCTTTTTGCCATTTTGAATAGCCTGAAAAACCAAGAAAGGTTGCGAAGCGGACAACCGTCGCTTCGCTTACCCCTGCCATTTTCGCTAACTTTCCAACAGTAAAAAAAAGAACAGATTCTGTATTGCTCAATACATATTTCGCAATTTTTCGTTGTGACTTGCTCATTTCTGGTAATTTATTTGCAATTAACTTATACACTTCAACCATATCGAATTCCTCTCTCTTTAACACGTTTAATCGCTTGTTCATGAGCCGCTACTGTAAAATCAATGTCTGCTTTACTATGGGCAACTGACATAGAATATCGATTTAACGGCTTTGTATATACTCCTAATTTTAGCAATTCATAATCAATCTCTTTTCGCAATAACATATTTGCTGTTTTCAAATCACGGTAATTTTTAATGCTTTTATCTGTTAAAACAATATTAAAAATACTGCCCATTCCAATTGTCTTCATAGTGATTCCATTTTTATGATAAACAGCTTCAAGATTAGTTCGCAAAAGGTTTGTAAATTTGAGCAACTGCTCCATTACGCCTGAACTTGCCAGTACTTTAATCGTCGCAAGCCCTGCCGCCATAACGGTTGGATGCCCATTATATGTTCCGCTATGAAACACTGGGTCTTCTTTTTGCTCAGCATTAACCTCTGCAATTAAAATATCCCCTCCTCTGTCTGGAGCCATCATTTCCATAATATCACATTTTCCTCCAACAGCACCAACAGGAAATCCTCCTCCTAAAACTTTCCCTAACGCTGTAATGTCAGGAGTTATTTTATAAAGTGACTGTGCTCCGCCAACTGATAAACGAAATCCTGTTTTCACCTCGTCAAAGATGAGCAGAATTCCTAATTCGCTTGTCAGCTTTCTAACTAATTCTATAAATTCCTTTTCAGCAGGAATAAATCCTCCTTGAACTGGTTCTAATATCACTGCAGCTAATTCATCAGCATGCCGCCGTAATAATTTTTCTGTCGCTTCCATATCATTGAAAGGTAAAATAATCGTATTTTCAACATAGTATTGCGGTATTCCTTTTGAGTCTGGAACGGTTTTTGGTTTATTAGCCTGTCCTGCATCATTTATATTTGGGTTCACACTTAGCAGTACTTGGTCATAGCCACCGTGGTAATGACCTTCAAACTTTGCGATTTTTGTTTTTTCTGTATACGCTTGTGCAAGACGAATAGAAAGTAAAGTTGCTTCTAACCCTGAGTTCGTATAGCGAACCATCTCAATTCCTGGAAATATTTTCACAAGCTGCTTCGCCATTTCTACTTCTAAGTGATGAGGTGTACCAAAAACAGCCGTTCCAAAAGACGTTAATTGTTCAAATACAGCGTGATTGACTTCTGGATGGCCATGGCCAAGAATAAGCGCTCCATAACATAGTAAATAATCAACATACTCATTACCGTCTACATCCCATAAACGGCTCCCATTCCCCTTCTCCATCACGATTGGATGAGGTGCAAAATATTTAATATTTGCCGCTACCCCCCCTGGAATGACAGTTCGTGCTTCTTCGTATATCTTAGCTGAACGTTTCATGTTTTCAGAAATAAATTGATTGTTTAGTTGATTGACTTGCAATCGAAAACACCCCTTTGAAATTTATATTTCATTTAATTATTATTATGAAATATATATTTCATTATATGCATTAGTTTTTGAATTGTAAATAAAAACCGATCTAAAATATTCATTTTTCTGTCAATTCAATTTTAGAGCACGCAAAAAAGCACTTGTTGTCTCTATTAGACTATCAAGTGCTTTAAGTTCATCGGATTTTTAGTAATAGCAGTAAATTTGTAAGTTTTGTATCACCTTTATAGGTTGTGACAAATATTTCATTTACACTTGTCGTTAGTTTAATGCCAACGTTCCGTAAAACCTCATCTCTTCTAAGCTTGTACTTCTTTTTCTATTCTACTCCATTGTTTGATACTTTCCCGGGCTATTAGTATTATAATGATAAAAACAAATATACGGAAGAAGCCAAAATGAGTAAAGCCTTTAGCAATCTACTAATGCACATTGATAAATTATCAGATACGCAAAAAAACAAGAATACCAATGGTAAAACGTTATGTTCATCCTTCTTCTCCTGTTGGTGGTCATCTAATCAACGAAATGCGAGAAACTTATTTTAAAGAAGGATTGGGAAACTATCTAATTATAACAAAATATAGTAAGTATAGTATTAAAGACCTTTACCACATACAAAACGTTTACAACCTCCCCTCTCATATGAAACAATGGGTAAATTAAGTTAAAGGCGTGGCTACAAAATATCTCGACAATTACATCACTTCGTTCTTATTTATAGATTACAACACATATTTGAAATGACAGATACTTTCGACAGTTTACGCCTGTCAAAATTCAGTAGTTTTCTTATCGATCCAATTAGGGGTGTTTAACCCATTTCATATAAAAATAGGTGAGTAGTAAAGTTGAAGGAAATGTTAGAAAAAAGATTATTGTATTTATATTCAGGCGAATTATCTTCTATAATCGTTTTTGTTTTTGTCAGTTATTTATTTAATTATGCATATCCCAACCTACAATTATATTCGCTATATTCATTTTGGCTATCTTTTATCCTCTTAGAATGGCTTCTACTACAAGGAACGATTTATTGGTATGTAAAACTAAAAAGACTAAGAAACGAGAATACGTCTATAACTCCGATTAAGATTGTTCGACAGTTACATTGTTTAAAAACGCTGAATATAGTCATGATGATAACTACAATCATTGCATTTATTTTTGACTTCATTAAATGGTATCCCTCGTTACCATTAGGTGGGTTGTCAATTGCATTATTCATTTATATCTTTGCAATTTTAGAGTTTATTAACTATTTTTACATTCAACTGTCATATGATAATATCTCTGACATTAAATATTTGTTAAAAAGTAAAAAATTGAAGAAATCCTGTATGAATAAAGATTTTAAACGAATTTTATAGTTACTCTTTTGAAAAACGATTATTTGTATGCATGAATAAATTAGAACCGAATTGAGGTCCAATTTTATTCTTAATTTCTTCCTGCTGTATCTAAAAAACCTTTACACCAAAACTTTCTGTTTCCATATCGATATTTCTAATTTGCATGCCGATAAATATCATCAAACTGTTTTTTTCTTTTAAAATATCTCGCAAAAGAAGAAACATTTATTTTCGGTGGAATACTAACATATGTATATGATCCCTTACTTGGAAAATATAATAGATCTCCCCTTGGTACACAAATTTGATTGACAAACCAAAAACACCAAGAGGCCCTGAACAATAGCCTAGCGTATGGTTTTCATTTGTAATCGAGTAGAGAGGAAAGTTATTTAAACTTCCCATCCCTCTCACACCACCGTACGTACGGTTCCGTATACGGCGGTTCAACTTATATTGCAGTATGAACTTCTAAGTAATAATCTAAGGCAAAGGGGATTCCTCTTTGCTTTAGACGTTTATTTGATAATGCTGTTTGAACAACTTTCGATAGCCCTATGTACCGATATCCTTTTCGGCAATAGGTCAGTCCTTTGGCTTCTTCTTCAGGTATACCCAATTGAATAAGTGATTGGATTCGCTTCTTATTACTTTTCCATTGTTTCCAAATGATGACTCGTAACCTAGAGCGCAATTTCGCATCAGTAGTTGTGAGTATCTTTTTCAACTTCGCGATTTTAAAGTAGTTCACCCATCCGTAAATAACTTGTCTTAATTTCATTATCCTGTTATTTAGGGAGATTCCTTGGTTGCGTTTCGTTAGCTGTTTTAGCTTTCTTTGGAATTTCCGTACCGAATCTTGATGCGCTCGTGGTTGATATTTTTCGTATGCGTATCATAATAGAATCCAAATCCTAGAAATTTCGTATTTCCTGGTCTTGATATTCTACTTTTCTCTGCGTTTACGATTAACCCAAGTTTCTTTTCGATAAAATTTGTGATAGATTTCATGACACGATTGGCTGCTTTTTCACTTTTGACGAAGATGATGCTATCATCCTTGCGGTGTTCCAATGGGAGTGTTTTCACGTTTCCCATTCACCATTACTCCACTTGTTAGATATTTTCGTATGAGTGATATGACATCGCCATCCTTGATTGTATAAGAAATTATTCTCATTAACTTATCATGATGGACAGTATCAAAGAAGCGTTCTTCTAGGTCAATATCAATTAACCACGTGTAGCCTTCATTCATAAATTCTAATGCTTTAACGATTGCTTGTTCGCAACTTCTTCCTGGGCGAAATCCAAAGCTATACTCACTAAATTGTCGTTCAAATATTGGACTCAACTTTTGACTAATCGCCTGTTGAATCACACGGTCAACAACTGTGGGAATGCCTAGTTTTCTCGTCTTTCCATTATCTTTCGGTATTTCGACTCGTAACGCAGGCATTGGCTTGTATTTTCGCTTTCGGATTTGATTGCGTATGCCATCTTTATTCTTCCGAAGATGGTACGCCAAATCTTCAATGGATATACCATCTACGCCACTCGCACCTTTATTTCGATATACCTGTTTGTAGGCAGTATTCATATTTTCATTACTTAATATTTCTTCTAAAAGTTCCATACTCGTTTCTTCCTTTCCTTTTCTGTGATGAGAGACATTTCGCTTTTGAGTATCCTTTGGGATACGCCCATACTTTCCTCATTAACACATTCTGAAATTTATCTCTCATGCATCCATGGTGTTAGAAACACTATAAATTGTTCCACCCTTCATGACTTTTGTCATTACTATGGTTTCTGCTGACTTCTCACGATAAACCTTATTCGACCAGTTTTCTTTATAGGGGACTCCTCAACTGTTCGTGAGACCTCCCAGGGTAAGACATTTATCTTTCCTCTTTTTATCTGCCTGATTTACTTCACAGAGTTACGCACATCTTTTGGACTTTGACTTGTTTAGTAGTCTTATCCTTCTGTAAAGCCTTGGTATCAGATTTCTGTTCGTCAGACCAAGATTTTGATACACGCTTCCTTCAGCTCTTGCCTCACGACAAGCACCTTGCGCTTCCCTAGTGGTTGGATGATGTGTTCCCCCACAGTGGACTTGCACCACCTAGATAAATGCCATGCCTGGCACACTAAAAAAAGCAGACCAACCACATTAGTCTGCTCACATCTTGACATACACTTGTAAAAACTCATGAATGACAGATCTATTAAATTCACCTCCGCTGCTCCGGACCTTGACTTCTAATAGAAATAAACCTCCAGTTTTTTATAAAAATAAACTGTATTAATCTTCATTTTATTGACTTAAGCTAACATGATCCATTCCTCGCGCCTCTTGTGGACGGCGTGATTGAATAAATAAAATCGCTACAATAATGACGATTCCTGCAATGTCAACGATTTGGTTTGGAGTTATTAAACAAAGCCCCCCAACAGCAAGAGCTACTCTCTCCCAAAGATAAGTCTTTCTAATGAGATAACCGACCATCGCACTGCTTATACCGATCATTCCTAAAATTGCCGTTGCGACTCCAATCACTAACAGAAGCGGTTTATAATCAATTAATAATAATTGCGGATTCATCACAAATATATAAGGGATAATGTAAGCAGCAGTTGCCAATTTAAAGGCAGTAACCCCTGTCATAAATGGATTTGCTCGAGCTAAACCTGCTCCTGCATATGCTGCTAAGCAAACAGGCGGAGTTATATCGGCAACAATTCCGAAATAAAACACAAACATATGTGCAGCTAAAACAGGAACATCTAAACCCAGTATTAACGCCGGTGCTGCCATCGTTGCAGTGATGACGTAGTTAGCGGTTGTCGGCAAGCCCATTCCTAAAATGAGACAAGCAATCATTGTAAAAAATAACGTCAAAATTAAATTTCCGGCCCCCAGTGCAATAATTCCGTCTGCAATTCTGCCGCCCAGTCCTGTTTGAGCAACAACAAAGACAATAATCCCAGCCGATCCACAAGCTGCAATTACAGGTAAAGCAACTCGTGCCCCTTCTTCAAAGACGTTAATCAAGTCAAGAGGGGTCATTCGATTTTCTTTTCGAATAAGACTAACTAAAAATGAAACTAATATTGCAATAAGTGCTGCCCTTGCTGCTGTTTTCCCACTTAGAAGCGTGACAAAGATGACGACGAGCGGTAAAATTAAATACCCTCGTTCAATCATGAGCTTTTTAAAATTCGGTAGCTTATCTTTCGAAACACCAACGATTCCTAATTTTTTCGATTCAAAATGTACGCCTAAAAAAACGCCTAAAAAGTAGAGGATTGCTGGAATCATTGCAGCCAGCATAATTTGACTATATGGAGTTTCTGTATATGTCGCCATAATAAATGCAGCTGCCCCCATAATTGGCGGCATAATTTGTCCTCCCGTTGAAGCCGAAGCCTCTGTGGCTGCTGCAAACTCTGGTTTGTAGCCAGCCTTTTTCATCATCGGAATCGTAAATGAACCCGATCCTACAGTATTTGCAACTGAACTGCCAGAAACCATTCCTTGCAGTGAACTTGCGACTACAGCAGCTTTTGCTTGACCGCCTGTAAAGCGTCCAGTAAGAGCAAAGGCCAAATCATTAAAAAATTGCCCAACTCCTGTTTTAATTAACATAACGCCAAACAATAAGAATAAAAATATAAATGTGGAAGAAACTTGAATCGGTGTACTATAAATCCCTTTCGCTGTTAAGTATAAACTTGTAGTTAATTCTCCCCATGAAAAGCCTCCATGAGCAAACAGTTTTGTCGGAATGAAGTTTCCAAATAATGCATATAATAGTGCTGCCCCAGCGACAATGACGATCGGCAGACCGACACAGCGCCTCGTTGCCTCTAAAACGAGAAGCACACCAAGAGTTGCCACAATATAATCTGGAGTATTATAGCCAAAAATAATCCTTTCATTTACAAGTTCATTGTAAAATATGACATTATAATATCCGACTGACAACGCAATAAATGCTAATAATACATCATACCAAGGAACACCGTGCTGCTTTCGCTGCATTCCTTTCTTAATTGGATAAAGAAGAAATATTAATCCTAATGCTGTCCCAAGATGAATCGGACCTTGTATTCGTGCTTCAAACGCACCCCTATACCCGGTATATAAATGAAATAAAGTGAGCGAAACCGCGAGAAACATAACAATCCAGCCCCCTTTACCGAGCTTTTTTCGGTACGTGCTTTCTCTGTCGTATTTCTCCAATATTTCATCAATTTGTACATTTTCCTCAAATTTTTTATTATTTTTCACACATAACACCACCTGCGTTTTCCATTTCAGTTTTAAAAAGGGCCTTATCTAGGCCCTTTATCAATTTATTTTAATCCAATTTCTTTATAGTATTTCTCTGCCCCCGGGTGAAGTGGCAAATCTCCTAAGCCATTTAATGCATTTTCCTTTGTCATATGTTTTTCCTGTGGATGTGTATTTTCTTCAGATTTTTCAATCATCATTTTCGCTAGTTCATATGCAAGCTCATCGTTTACTGTATCAGTATTTGCTACTAGAACAGCAAAGGCTGACACTGCTTGAACCTCTTTATCAAGCCATTCGTACGTTCCAGATTCAATAGTAAAAGAAGAGTAGTCGCTGTTTTTCTCAATACTTTTTAGCTTATCTTCTGTTATTTCCAAAAACTTCATATCCTTAACCGCAGCCTGTAGCTCATCAATTCCTGCATCAGGTAAACCGAGTAAACCAAATGTTGCGTCAATTGTTCCATCTTGCATCTTTGATTTAGCATCACCAAAGCCTTCTTGATATGCGTCATAGTCCCCATCTTTAATGCCATGGGCCTCTAATATCAGCTTTGCTGCAGCCTGTGTACCACTTCCAGGCGGTCCAATCGCAATCCGCTTTCCTTTTAAATCTTCAATACTATCAATTTTAGAGCTTTCACGTGTCACGATTTGTAAAAATTCTGGATAAATATGTCCAATGTATGCGAAGTTATCAATCTTCTTTCCTTTAAAATCCCCTTTACCTGCAAAAGCCTCATAAGCAGGAAGGTTCACTGTCATCCCGAGGTCAAACTCACCGCGAGAAATTTTCGCTAAGTTTTCAACTGAAGCACCTGATTCAGTTGAAGTTACATTCACATTTTCTATATGTTTATTCCAAACATTTGCCATTTCGGCACCTAGCGGAAAATATGTTCCTCCTTGGCTACCAGTCCCCATTAATAAATCAACTTTTCCTCCTTTTGAACTACGCTCATTACTTTTATTTGTTTTTTCACCACCGCACGCTGAAGCAATGAGCAGCACAAAGGTAAGCATTAATGCTAAAGTTGAAAATTTCTTGAGCTTCATTTACATTCCCCCTTAAAATATTTATACATCCTCATAAATGAGGACAACCGCTTATTTTTGTAAGTATATGGTATATAATCCAATATAAACACTTACATTATACGATACCATATTTTTTGTCTATTTAACATAATCTTTTAAAAATTCGCTACTTATTTTATATATCATTTTTTTTTCAATTTTCAATCTTTTTAAAATATTATTAATATAATAATTTTTTAAAAAAACATTCCCTATTTAACTATTAACTGTTATAATACAGATATCATTTTTTTGTTTTATTAGAATACAGTTAAAGGTCTTTCATTTATTTTAATCAAAATATAAAAATTTTAGATTGTGCGATATTCTGAATTATTTTATAATTCTAAATAGGGGGACTTTTTTCACCGTAGACAAGATGAAGGAGGTATTTTTTTGGAGAATATCATTAACAAGTTAAGCGGTATATTATGGAGTTCACCGCTTATCATTATTAGCTTAGGGGTTGGGATTATTTTTACAATTCTAACTCGTTTTGTACAATTAAGATTGATAAAAGATATGGTCAAACTACTTTTCAGCGGGAAGAGCTCTGAAGCAGGCGTTTCCTCCTTCCAAGCATTATCTGTAGCCCTTTCCGGCCGGGTTGGAACAGGAAATATCGCGGGAACTGCCACCGCGATTGCTTATGGTGGCCCAGGTGCGGTCTTTTGGATGTGGTTGATCGCCTTTTTCGGTGCAAGCACTGCATATGTTGAATCAACGCTTGCACAAATTTATAAGGTGAAACAAGATGGCCAATATCGTGGGGGCCCTGCCTATTATATTGAAAAAGGACTCGGTTGGAAATGGTATGGTATTTTGTTCGCAATTGCAACTGCAATCGCCTTAACATTATTAATGCCAGGGGTTCAAGCTAACTCGATTGCATTAGGTTTGGAAACAGCGTTCGGAGTTAAACCTTGGATAACAGGTCTTATCGTCGTTGCTCTTTTAAGCTTAATTATTTTCGGTGGGATTAAACGGATTGCCAATGTTGCTCAAGTTGTTGTCCCATTTATGGCAATCGGATACATTTTAGTTTCGTTAATTGTCATTGCTTTTAATATTTCTGAATTACCGCATGTTTTTAAGCAAATTTTTGCTAGTGCTTTTGCATTAGATTCGGCATTTGGTGGAATTGTAGGTAGCGCGATTGCTTGGGGCGTCAAGCGGGGAATTTATTCAAACGAAGCAGGACAGGGAACTGGACCGCATGCGGCGGCTGCTGCTGAAGTGTCTCATCCTGCAAAGCAAGGTTTAGTACAAGCCTTTTCTGTATACATTGACACATTGCTCGTTTGTTCTGCAACGGCGTTTATGATTCTCATTACAGGGATGTATAATACAGAATTAGAAACAGATGCACCTGAAAAAACGTATATAGTTGAAAATATACCAGGTGTTGAACCTGGTCCAGGTTATACCCAAGCAGCTGTTGAAACTATTTTCCCAGGGTTTGGAGCTGGTTTCGTCTCAATTGCACTCTTTTTCTTTGCATTTACAACAATTATGGCATACTACTATATGGCGGAAACGAATATCGTTTATTTAACTAGGGGAAAAAAGAATGCTAAGTGGGCGACATTTTGTATCAGACTTGTCATACTAGCGTCTGTATTCTATGGAAGTATCAAAACGGCAACGATCGCTTGGACTTTAGGTGATATTGGATTAGGGGTCATGGTCTGGTTAAACTTATTTGCAATTATCCTCCTATTAAAACCTTCATTGATTGCATTGAAGGACTATGAACAACAGAAAAAGGAAGGAAAAGATCCTATCTTTGATTCTCAAAAACTTGGAATTAAAAATGCCGACTTTTGGGAAGATTATAGTAAGAGAGAAAATAAGCAAGATGCTTCTTAACTAGCAACAGACAAGCCTTCCGGCTTGTCTGTTCATTTTATGTCTGTTCATTCTTCGTGCCAGCTGTACATATAAGGCTCATCTTCAATGGCTGTAGTAGATTTTACAACGTGCAACGGTTTAAACGTATCCACCATTACTGCAAGTTCGAGCGTCTCTTTTTGTCCTATACTTGCTTCAGTTTTTCCTGGATGAGGTCCATGCGGTATTCCACAAGGATGAAGGGTAATTGAACCTTCGTTAATCCCTTTTCTGCTCATAAAATTCCCTTCTACATAATATAAAACTTCATCACTGTTCACATTACTATGATAGTAAGGTGCTGGAATTGCCATAGGATGATAGTCATATAGTCTGGGTACGAAGGAACAAACAACAAATTGATCTCCTTCAAACGTTTGATGGACTGGTGGTGGCTGATGTATTCGTCCCGTAATCGGTTCAAAATCCTCAATATTAAATGCATATGGATATAAGTATCCGTCCCAGCCGATCACATCAAAAGGATGATGTCCAAGGACGTGGTGATGAATAAGTCGTCTCGATTTTGTTAATATTGTATGCTCATCTTTTATATCGTATGTTTCAAGAGTTTCCGGACCTCTTAGATCGCGTTCACAAAAAGGACTATGTTCAAGTAATTGGCCGAACTCATTTCGATATCGCTTCGGTGTCCGCAGTTGACTATTTGACTCTATTACAAAAGAGCTTTGTCTCCTTGTAAGGGATCAATCGAAAAATCGTTCCGATCGGAATAATGAGATAGTCCCCTTTTTTATAATGAATTGTTCCAAACATCGTTTCAATTTTCCCTTTTCCATAATGAACAAATAGCATTTCATCGCCATCCCCATTGCGATAAAAGTAATTCATTCGCTCAGTTACATTCGCTGTTGCAATTAAAAGGTCACTATTACCTAGTAAATATTCACGCGCAAATAACGCATCTCCTGTTCGATTAATTTCATCCGTTCTAAAATGACGATGCTTTAAGACGGTATCTGTTTCAAATACGGGATAATATGTTGATGTTGTCTCCGCCTTGATAAACTTTGTTGGCATATAATGATGGTATAAGATGGATTGAGTTCCTGAGAAACCTTTCGTCCCCATCACTTGTTCCCGAAACAATGTGCCATCTTCCTTTCGAAACTGTACATGGCGCTTTAATGGAATTTTCCCCATTTGCCGATAGTACATCACAACACCCCCATTTCTTCTTGACGTGTTCGTACTAATTTGTAAACTATTCAACTATATTTTTCAAAACACCAAGACCTGTGATTTCTAACTCAACAATATCCCCTCGTTCCAACCAGCGATGTTTCTCGGTTCCGAGTTCTAAAATACAGCCTGTTCCTACAGTCCCTGAACCGATTACATCACCGGGGTAGAGCCTAACATCTTCTGAAGCCCGTTCAATCATTTCTCCGAAGGAATAATAAATATTTTTAAAATTACCACAAGATAACAGCTTTTTTTACCTTTGCAATCATTTCCAAATTAAAACGATTGCCTATTCGATATTGCTCCAATTCATCACTTGTCACGATATACGGTCCAAGGGATGTTGCGAAATCCTTTCCTTTTGCTGGTCCAAGGCCAACTTTCATTTCTTTCATTTGGATATCACGGGCACTCCAATCATTCATAATACAATAACCAAATATATAATCCTCTGCGACTTTGCGATCAATATTTTTTCCTTCCTTCCCAATGATACAAGCTATTTCTAATTCATAATCAAGCGCATGCGTCTTTCTCGGTTTTATGAGCGATTCATTTGGACCAATGATTGCTAAATGATTAGTAAAGTAAAACACTGGCATCTCATACCATTCAGGAACTACATTAAGCCCCCGCCGTTGACGAGCTGTTTTCACATGCTCTTCAAATGCATAAAAATCACGGACGCTAATTGGATTTGACAATGGAGCACATAAACGAACTTCATTCAAATGATAAACGCCTCTATCCTCTACATGTAGCTGCTCTAAAAAGGGCTTATAATTATGGTACCCTTGAATAATCCCGAGCATTTGATGAGGAACAATCCCATTAGTCAAAATATTCACATCAATTACTTTATCATTCATGATCAGTCCGCTGCGTTCCAATCCTATTTCATTTTTAAAAGAGACAAACTTCATTCGTGCCACCCCTATTTCAACGTTCGTGTAAATGAAACGGGCATTCTACCTGCTTATAAGAATATGAAGCTTATATTTTCATTTATCATCATCTCTTTTCCTTTGAAGTATGAACGTATCCGCACTAGCTCTTGTATACATTTGTCCTGCTAATCTTCCGATTGGCTTCAATTTATTTGTATCAATTTTTCCATCATAAAATAATTCATCCGCTATATGGACAAGCATAACTTTACCAATAACAAGACTTCCTGCCCCTGGTTGATCACCAAAGTGGACAATATCGTGAAGTATACATTCTAAATGAACGTCACACTCTTTTACACGTGGAGGAGTTACTATTTTACTGTTTTCTTTCGTTAAACCAATTGCAGCAAATTCATCTATTGAGGAGGGGTATTCAATTGCACTTTGATTCATTTTTTCAGCAATTTTCTCGCTAACAACATTAATGACGAATTCCTTTGTTGCTTCAATATTAAGTAAGGTATCCTTCTTTCTACCATCTGTTCCTCTCACCATTGGTGCAAAGCAAATCATCATCGGATCGGCACAAATTCCAGTAAAAAAACTAAATGGGGCAAGATTTGCTACCCCTTTAGTATCGACTGTTGAAACAAATGCAATCGGTCGTGGCAAAACTGAACCGATTAATAGTTTATAAGCATCTTGCCAATGTAATGTATTTGGTTCGATGTTCAAAAAATATCACTCCTTTCAATAACATGTAATACACTTTAAAAACAAAATTACAAGTTGCCGCGTCGTGCCTGCTCTCGTTCTATTGCCTCAAACAATGCTTTAAAGTTTCCTTCACCAAACCCTTTTGCACCCTTACGCTGAATGATTTCAATAAACAATGTTGGGCGATCGACAATTGGCTTTGTAAAAATTTGCAATAAATACCCTTCATCATCTCGATCAACAAGAATCTTCAAATCTTTCAGCTTGTCAATTTCTTCATCAATCTTTCCAACTCGCTCGGTCAATTCACCATAATAAGCATCAGGTGTATTTAAAAAATCAATGCCATTTTCGCGTAAAGCAGATACCGTTTTTACAATGTCGTCAGTAAGGAGGGCGATATGTTGCACACCAGCACCGTTATAAAATTCTAAAAATTCTTCAATTTGTGACTTCCGTTTCCCCTCTGCAGGTTCATTAATTGGAAATTTAATTCGATCTCCGTTTGTCATTACCTTTGACATGAGCGCTGAATATTCGGTACTAATATCGTCGTCATCAAAGTGAATCATTTGCTTGAAACCCATGACATTTTCATAATATGTTACCCACTTTTCCATTTCCTCGACATTTCCAACCACATGATCAATACCTAATAAACCTGTTTCTTTTCATGGAATATGAACATGAGCGGGTACATACCCAGGTAAAAAAACACCATGATAGTTTTTTCGCTCAATTAACGTATGAATCGTATCTCCATACGTCCCGATGACTGCTTTTTTAATTGTTCCATGTTCATCATGTATTTCCATTGGAGGAATGATTTCGATTGCACCGCGTTTCGCCGCTTCATGATATGCAGTGTCAATATGATCAACAAGTAAAGCAATATCTTTTACCCCATCACCATGCTTTTTAACAAATTGGGAAATACGGCTGCTTTCATTTAATGAACCAGTTAAGACGAGACGAATTTGATTTTGCTGAACAACATAAGAGACTGATTCCCTGTTACCAGTTTCTAAACCTGAATAAGCAATGGGCTTAAATCCAAATACGGTGCAAAAATAATGACAAGCCTGCAATGCATTTCCAACATAAAATTCTAAATAATCAACATCTTTAACAGGGAAAAAATCAACATTTACCGCTTGTTCATTCATCATCTTTTCTTTACGCATAAAGCACCCTCCTGTTTTTAATATTACTAATCTTTACACTATTATGATATTACCAACTTGTAAAATCTTTCAAGAATACAAATTGAAGCTAAAACGCTTTATTGTAATAAAGCGATTGAAAACAAAAGAGTATAGTTCGAACTATACGATGATAAAAAATTAGGTGTTTGTACTCAAAATTCCGAATATTTAATCACTTTTCTTGATTGCGCTTTCACCTTTTTTTAATCTAGTAGATAAAGAATAACTGCAATCAGTGGATCCACTGATTGTAAATATTAAGGCAGTATTCCTTCTGAGTGATTCAGGACGCCGAATATTGCTAAATGCAGATTAAACATAATATACGAGGAGGAGTAAAAATGAGAAATTGGCGGAAAGCTGGCTTCATTACTTTTGTTTGTTTCTTATTATTAATGGGAACGATCCCTTTAAAAGGAGAGGCAAAAAAACAACCAGTTTACTATGATAAATACAGCCAAGTAGACGTTGGCAAAGATGGAATGGTAGCAACTGCCCATCCGCTCGCTTCTGAAATCGGAGCAGATGTGTTAAGGAAAGGGGGAAATGCTGTTGATGCAGCAGTAGCTATCCAGTTTGCCTTGAACGTAGTCGAACCGATGATGTCAGGTATTGGCGGCGGCGGGTTTATGATGGTATATGATAATGAAACAAAAAAGACGACAATTATTAACAGTCGTGAGCGTGCTCCAGCAGGTGCAACCCCAGATATGTTTTTAGACAAAAACGGAAAACCAATCCCCTTTTCAATTCGTTCGACTGGCGGATCAGCAGTTGGGGTTCCCGGTACATTAAAAGGACTGGAAGAAGCTCTTCATATATGGGGTACTCGCCCTTTAGAAAAGCTTATTACCCCTGCAATCAAGTTAGCTGATAAAGGATTTCCGATTGATTCAGTTCTAGCAAATGCAATTAAAGATCATCGTGATAAATTATCGCAAACTGCTGCAAAGGATGTTTTTTTACCTAATGGCAAACCTTTAGAAGAAGGAGATATTCTCGTTCAAAAGGATTTAGCAAAAACATTTAAACTAATTCGTTCTAAAGGAACAGATGCTTTTTATCATGGGGAGATTGCAACTGCAATCGCTGAAACAGTTCAAAACTTTGGCGGATCAATGACAAAAGAAGATTTACGTAACTACAACACTACAATCGATGAACCTATTTGGGGGGAGTATAAAGGATATAAGATTGCTAGTATGCCTCCACCAAGCTCTGGCGGTGTTTTCCTTCTGCAAATGTTGAAAATTCTTGATGACTTTAACTTATCTCAATATGATATTCAATCTGTAGAAAAATATCACTTATTAGCTGAAATAATGCATCTTGCTTATGCTGATCGTGCAGCTTACGCGGGTGACCCTGAATTTGTAAATGTACCGTTAAAAGGACTACTCCACGATGACTATATTAAAGAACGTCAGCAACTAATCAGTTTAGATCGTGTCAATCACGATGTAACAGCTGGTGATCCTTGGAAATACGAACAAACAACTGCACATAATGAAGTAACAAACATGATCGACGATCGTCAAGATGGGGAAACAACCCATTTTACCGTTGCAGACAGATGGGGAAATGTCGTTTCATTTACAACGACAATTGAACAGCTATTCGGTACCGGCATTTTAGTTCCAGAATACGGAATTATTTTAAATAACGAGTTGACAGATTTTGATGCCGTCCCTGGCGGTGCTAACGAGGTGCAGCCAAACAAACGCCCGTTAAGCAGTATGACACCGACCATTATTTTTGCAGATGAAAAGCCTGTGTTAACAGTCGGCTCTCCAGGCGGTGCAACAATCATTTCTTCTGTTTTACAAACGATCCTGAATACGTTTGAGTATGATATGGAGCTGAAAGCAGCCGTTGAGGAGCCCAGAATTTATACGAACAATTTAAGCTCTTATCGATATGAAGAAGAGATCCCTCCTCATATAATAGAGCAATTAAATGAGATGGGACACCGTTTTGGCCAAAGTCCAACAACGATCGGAAACGTACAAAGTATTTTAATCGATCATCAAAAAGGAATGTTTAAAGGGGTCGCCGATTCAAGTCGAAACGGTGCAGCAATCGGCATTACTTTAAAAGGAAAACAGAAATAATTATAAAATGAGGTATAAGCAACTAAATGTATCGCGAGGATGTTCGGAATAATAACCGAACATCCTCTTTAACTGTTAACAAACAAACTTATGAACGACTGTTCGATTCACTTTCGCTTTGACTGATTAGCGTGATCAATCGGGTCAAAGAAATCAATTAAAAGATTGAATTTTTCTAAATCTATTCTTTATTGAAACTTGTTTTTTCTAAATCCTATTACCTTCTTTTAATAAAAAAAGCACCTATTGCTACAATCAAAAGATACGAAAAGAAAAAGATCCATAGATAAAAAATTGAAATCGATTCCTTTCCTAAAAGTGTGAAAACTGCCAATGCTATAAATAAAATAGCTAAGGAAAGATGTGAAGCGTATGCAAAAAAACGGAAGACATTGTGAATGATTCGTTCATCTGCTTCAGGAAGGTTATCTTTTTTCCGTATCTGCTTCATCACTTCAATTATTGTTAAAATTATAGTTACTACTAAACCACCTGCAAGCACTTCATACGGAAATTCTCCTTGAAAGAAATAGACAAGAAATGAACCCAAAATAACACCTATAAAAGTACAAATAATAATAAAAAATTGGCTCCACTTCGCTAAAATCGTCCCGTAACTTTTTCTTTCTTGTATACTCATTCGTCTTCCTCCTCTAAAATAAAGATTTCATCTATTGGCATTTCAAAGTAAGCTATTATTTTTAAAGCTAATTCCAAACTAGGGTTATACTTGTGTTTTTCAATTGCATTTATAGTTTGACGCGTAACTTGTAGATCCTCGGCCATTTTTATTTGAGTGATCCCCTTTTTTTGGCGGATTTCCCGAATATGATTAATCACCCTCATTTCTACCCTCCAAATGATAGTTAAGATATCTTTACATATATAATAATAATAAAATAAGCGGGTGTAAAGATACCTTTACATTCACTAAGCTTAATTTTCTAATAAGATTTTTACACGATGATCCAATTTATGATTTGTACAACAACTAATTTTCTAACCAAAATCTGATGATCCTTAAGTCATTTTTATAGATTAAATTTAAATTTACGTTTTTTATGCAAAAAACTGTATAATAGTAGAGAGTAATTAACCGTTGTTAAATGAAAGGAGATAGTCAATTGTCATATCCACATACAGATAAAACAATGGAATTAATTAAACAATTAGTCTCAATTCCAAGCCCTTCAGGAAATACGAATGAAATCATTTCGTTTGTTGAAAAGTTTTTACAAGAAGCAAATGTAGAAACGAAGCGAAACAGAAAAGGCGGACTAATTGCAGTTATCCCTGGAAAGGACACAAATAACCATCGAATGTTAACCGCACACGTTGATACACTCGGAGCGATTGTAAAAGAAATTAAACCGAGCGGTAGATTAAAACTAGATTTAATTGGCGGCTTTAAATATAACTCCATCGAGGGTGAATATTGCCAAAACGAAACGTCTTCGGGGAAAATATATTCTGGAACGATTTTAATGCACCAGACGTCAGTTCACGTGTATAAAAACGCTGGGAAAGCAGAGCGCAATCAAGATAATATGGAAGTGCGCATTGATGAAGTAGTACATAACGCAGACGATGTTCGTGCACTTGGCATTGAAGTTGGAGATTTTGTTTGTTTTGATCCAAGAGTGGAATTGACACACAATGGCTTTATTAAATCTCGTCATTTAGATGATAAAGCAAGTGTCGCCATTCTTCTCCAGCTTATTAAACAAATAAAAGCCGAGGACATTCTTCTCCCATACACAACATATTTCCTCATTTCAAATAATGAAGAAATCGGCTACGGAGGTAATTCAAATATTACTCCAGAAACAGTTGAATATTTAGCAGTTGACATGGGAGCGATTGGTGATGGACAAGCAACAGATGAATATACCGTTTCAATTTGTGTAAAAGACGCAAGCGGTCCATATCATTATGAGTTAAGAAAACATCTGGTCCATTTAGCAGAAAAAAATAAAATTCCATATAAACTAGATATATATCCTTACTACGGGTCAGATGCTTCAGCAGCCATTCGTTTAGGGCATGACATCGTTCATGGACTAATCGGCCCAGGAATCGATTCTTCTCATGCGTTTGAAAGAACTCATCGATCATCAATTGAAAAAACAACGAAGCTAATTTACCATTATTTGCAGTCGAAGATGATCGACTGTTAAGAAACAACGCTATTAGTCATTCATACTATAAATAAAAGGAAGGTGTCCTCAAGCGAAATAGCTATGAGACACCTTCCTCATTCATATAAAAATGTTATTAAATTTACCGCTCATATTTTGTTTTATCGTAAGCCCGAACTATAAAAATATGCGCACCTTCTGGTGCGCATGACAATTAACCGTATTTCATGATCTTTTTGGTCAAAATACGGCTAATTTCATTTATTTACTACATTTATTTACTACATTCTGCCTTGATCATTTTCGACCATGGCATATATTGATCTAAAATTTCAGGGTTTTGATGGATACTACAATTTGGTAGATCGGTCAAAAGCTTTTTTATATATTCGTAGAAATCGATGCCGTTACTTTTGGCTGTTTCTGCGATACTCAAACAAATGGCGTTGGCTTTTGCCCCAGCTTCGCTGACCGAAAATAGCCAATTTTTTCTTCCAATGACATTGGGTCGGATGGCATTTTCCGCGGGATTATTATCAATTTCAATCCGGCCATCATATAAGAATGCCTTTAATCCATCAGCTCTATTAAGTGTATATTCTGCCGCCTTCGCAAGGGCATTTTTTCCGAAGAATGGCGATGTTTCAACCCAGTTAAGGAATTCCTCCACTATTGGCTTTGAAAACTTTTTGCGTTTTTTTCTACGTTTACTCGGGGACAAATGTTTAAACTTCCTCTCGAGCCGATACAAATCATCGCAATACTTCACACCAATTCGGCCATTTTTGCTGTCTGCTTTTAGCCAATAACGCCGAACATGAGCCCAACAATTCGCAAAGCTGATTCCTTCAATTTTGTCATATGCAGAATAACCATCACAGATAATCGTTCCTGAATAATCTTCAATAAAACTTTCAAGAACTGAACGTGCACGTGATAATGAACTTTGAAATAGAACTATCGTTGGCCCCTGGCAAGGTATACTTCGGTAGACCCAGTTATAGGCATTGGCTTGACCCGGTTTACCGTCAGAACGATTAATAATTTTTGCATACGTTTCATCAATATGTAAAACGGATTTTGCCATCATGATCGTTTTCATTCGTTCATAGATAGGAAGTAGCCAATCACCTGCTACACGAATGACCCAATTGGAAAGGTTTTTGTCATTCGTATCCAGTCCATAACGAACCCATTCCTTCACCTGACGGTGAAGGGGTAAGTACTGCACAAATTTATCATAGATAACTTTGGCAAGTACACTGGGACTAGTAATACTGCGTTGAATAACTGGTTGTGGTGCTTTCCCACGTTTTATTTGCGCTGGTTGGGATGAATCCCCCTTACATTTTGTACACCCATAAGCATGTTCAATGTGTTGAATTTTCTTCATCCTTGCTGGAATGAATTCTGCCTCTTCACGTACGATTGTGCTGCCGATCTCAATCATTTGCCCTTGGCAACACTCACAGATTGTATTTTCTGGATGATGATGAATGTCATCTACTTCAATGTCATCATGTAATGAATCGTTTCTTTTTTTTTTTTTTGAACTTTTCGTACAACAGTATAAGAAATCGTCTGTTGGCTTTGTTCTTCTGTGTGCTCAGAATCGCTAAAAGACGAGTCATCATCAAATAAAGAGGCTTGCCCGTCTGGCGCATTGTATTTAGATTTCTCCGTTTTAGAACCATATAAAGCTTTTGTTAGCTGGCGAACTTGCTGTGATAGAGAATCAATCTTCTTCATTAATTCTTTATTTTGCTGGTTCGAATGAGCCAATTGTTCTTCAAGTAATTGAATTAATTTGTCCTTTGAAGAAGAGTCTTTTCCCACAATGTTCACCACTTTTCGTCCATTTTCGTACTCCTATTATAATCATTTTAAACCTTGAAATAAAGGAAAAATAGGTAGAAAAAGTTCAGAACGCGCCTTTTGGCGATGGTTGAATGGCCTTTGGCTGCTGAATGGATAACCCCTCAAGCAACCACCTGAGCTCCTTCTGAGATAGATTACGAACTGCTTGTTCATCTTTAGGCCATTGTAGCTTACCATTGTCCAGTCGTTTATAGAGCATGGCGAAGCCATCCCCATCGAAATACAGACATTTATATCTATCTTTCTTCCATCCGGCAAATAAGAATATAGAGTCGCCATAGGGGTCTAATTCAAAAGAATCTTGAATTAGAGTAGCCAATCCGTCAATCCCCTTCCGCATATCCGTTTTCCCACAGATAATATAGATATTTTTTTCATCCGTATAATCATGTTTCACCAATGTTTCAACTCCCTCATGATTGCTTGGATGACGTGCTCCTCTACGCCGTTGAAGAAGGCAATTTCCGCAGCTGCTGTTTTAATCATGCAAGCAGGTTTTGAGGAAAGCTCAGCTCAGCTGGAACTGAACTAGTAGAATTATTGTTTTCGGTATGTAATGTAACGGGGACAATAGTCAATTTTTGTTGTGGCATTTGAAAAGCACCTCCTTTTTTAATAGATACGCTTATCGTACCAGGAGGTGCTTCTATTTTATATGCGTTGTTTGAATTCGGGCTTACGTTTTATCAGCTAAAATTTATACATTATAACTCATTTTATTCCTAATCGTACGATTAATAATCTCGCTAACTTCATGCGTACATTCGTTAATAAAAAAATGTCCGCCATCAAGTTCATGCAATTGAAATGTTTTGTTCGCGTGGATCCCCCATCCTTTTATATCATCAAATGTCATTGTTTGATCTTTTTTTTTTTTTTTTTCCAAACAAAGCCGTCATGTTGCAGCCGATTTTTTGCTTTTTGGAAATATATTCGTACGTTTCTACGATTTTAAAGTCCGCTCTAAGAATCGGGACGAAAAAATTGATCAAATCTTGATTCTCAAACATAAGACTTGATGTCTTCATACCATATTTTAAAACTTCTTCTTTAAACTGTTCTAAAGGAAGATGATAGGAAGTTGACTCACGCAACCTTCTTTGCGGTGCTATTCCACCAGAGAAAAACAAATGAACAGGTTCTTTATACCCATTTTCAATTAACTTATAATACAATTCATAAGCAATTAGACTCCCCATACTATGACCAAAAATAGAATATTCTGATTTATCATTTAAAAAAGGAATGACTGATTCATATACATCCTCAACAATTGAAATGATATGATCGCATAAAGATTCTTCTATTCTATTTCCTCTTCCCGGTAGTTCAATCGGGCATAGTTCAATATCATCTGTTAAATACTTTTTCCATTTATAATATACAGCTGCATTCCCTCCAGCATAGGGAATACAAAATAATTTTACCTTGTCCATCTTCATCACTCTTTTATGTATTATTTTTTAAAATATTTTCTCGGATCGCAGAAAAACTAGATTCATATGGATAAAATAACAATAACATTAAATAACAAAAAATTCAATCTCATTTAAAAAATGCGCTTTTATGAAGTTCTCTCCATATGAAGTTAAAAAAATTAAAATCACCGCAGCTGAAAGGTCAGCGGTGATTTGGACTCATAAACGCTACCGCCTCATTGCTCGTACCTTGACTGCACAAGCGTTTTCACAAACAGTCTGAAGATCATACTTGTTTATATTCTAAATTACTTCATTCATGTCAATGCTGATTTTTTTACTAGATTTGAACATTTGCTTCTTCTAACATCCTACTTATTAGCCTGAATCTCCGCTGTCGTCACTTTACCGGCTTCAACTTTTACATGAACAGTTGGGGCATTTGTGCTCTCGGTTTTATATTTTATAATATAGTTTCCTGGTGTAAGTTTACTGACGCCAAACCATCCATTTCCATCTGTTTTTATAAATTTAGCGAATCCTTCCTCACCTTTTAACTCTATCATCGTATCACCAACAAGCTGTCCGCTTTGATCTTCAAGAACTCCCATTAAATAACCTGTTATCGGATTTGTTTTCCACGGCATCTCGGGTACTCGAACTTTTTGTTCAAAAACAGCAGTAGATAATGCGTTAATAAAATTTTCTATCGGCTCGTTATCTACATTTGTAACAGCGTAACTATAGAAACTTACCCCAGCGAGCTGTTCACCGTCTTCATTCGCCTCAAGAGCCCGTTTTGTTTGATTGAGAGTATTGTTAATTGAATTTAAATATGCAGCAGGCCCAGCTGCAATTTGTCTATTAAATTGATTTTTCTTTTCCCATGCAATCCATTGATCATACCATTTCTTTTGTAACTCTACATGCTCGCGGTTATAATTCATCGGAATCGCCATGTCAATTATTTCTTCTTTCAGCACCCCCTGCCAATCTTGAAATACTTCTGTCATTGTCCGTGTTTTTTCATAATCATCTTGTGTCTCCGGTCCAGCTCCCCAAGCAATTGTAGCAACAGTTACTTTTACTTCTGGTTTGACAGCAATTGCATTTAAATAAGTCTTGCGAACAAGATTATTCACCTGATCTCTTCTCCAACTTCCCCAATTTTGATCAGCTGGCTTAGGAATATCCGCCATTTTATATTCTTTTTGAAAACGTTCAACACTAGTCGGATTATACCCCCAATCCGTTCCCATATATCTTGCAAGATCTAAATGAATCCCATCTACATCATATTCCTTTACAACATTCACATATTGTTCAACTGTATAATCAAGAGCATCTGGATGCCCTGGATCGAGAACATAGTCGGCACCAGCTCGAATAACACCATCATACCTTGTCATTAACCAAAAATCTGCTCCTTCCGAAGATGGTCCATGCTGATTAAAAACATGGTTTGCATCGATCGGAGGATAAAGGGAATTCCAAATTGGCAAAGTCGCAAGCCATGCATGAACTTCGATTTTAGGCTCCATCGCATGTGCCTTGTCAATCAGATCTTGAAGCGCATCAAAACCTTGTTTTAACCGTGGGTCCTGTGTTCTCGGTTCAAGTGATTTATTAAAATAAGCATCACCTCTTCGACGCACTTGAACAATCACTGTATTTGCATTTGCATCATGTACGTCTTTGAGCAACTGATCAACTTGTTCTGGCGTTTTTATCCCATCATGGAACGCATCAACCCAAAAAGCGCGCAACTGTTCATGGGTTTGTTCCTGTGCATTCGTCCTGTCCGGCAGCCATGTCAAAAAAAACAATACAAATAGAAGACTAAATTGAACAACTTTTTTGCCCATTATTTCTCCTCCTATTAATAGATTA